>CAVEQO010000022.1:0-39179 GCA_963617965.1 Anaerovoracaceae bacterium | reverse complement strand
TTGTTTAGAACGATTGCCCTTTTCTATAAAAAGCTCTAATTACTGTTCCGGTTGAAAGAGAGGGTCCCAAGCCGGCAACATAATTGGTTTTTGTTTCATCATATCAGCCAACTTAGCCGGCACATATTTTTTTGCCACCACGAGGCGGAACAAATACTCGTCGAGCCATTTGTCGGTCATGATGATGTGGCCCTTGAAGCCCGAAGTTGGCCCCCAAGAGTTTTCAACCATCCACTTCTTTGTTCTGCCTTGCTCGTCAATGTCTACCGCCATAAGGGTCATGGCGTGAGTAGAAGCCGAAGCAAAGGTCGAAATACGGTCTTTTTTGTCCATCGGGAAGTCTACGCCGAAGATTTCGCCATAGTTGTAGACATCGGGATCGGAGTAACCACGCTTTGAGTCGTTACACTTGCCCACATCACACGACATATACATCATTGTGCTGTCCTTTATAGAGGCCGTTGCCATGTCCTTCATGTCCTGCATAGGCACATTGAGGAACACCCAGTTGTGACCATCGTAGGCATGGCGGTCGAGGTCTATTTCATAGGTCTTGTAGTATTCGCGCGAAGGGTCGTTCATAAACATGAAGTAGTTGTTGGCAAGGTCTATGCCTATATGCTCCTCGTAGAACGACTTGGGAGTGTATTCCTTGGTACTTATCACTTTGCCGGCAGCATTGCGCAGAGTATAGTTGAACTTCTGGGGCGGTGCGCCGAAGCACCTCACGAGCATCTTGTAGACCACGCCGAGCATTTCAACTTTCTTTTCCATCACCTGTTTGTTGCTCTTGCCTTCTGCAATCATTTTGCGCAGTGTCAGACCATACTCACGGAGCTTGGTCTTGATAAGCATGGAGTAGGTGCCCGTGCTGTTGGACGAGAAAGTCTCGGGCATAACCGTTGC
This sequence comes from Anaerovoracaceae bacterium, assembly GCA_963617965.1. Taxonomy (GTDB): domain Bacteria; phylum Bacteroidota; class Bacteroidia; order Bacteroidales; family Bacteroidaceae; genus UBA6382. Next base: position 38,273 of record CAVEQO010000022.1, on the reverse strand, counting down.
CGGCACAATGCCATATTTCGACACTATGTCGACCACGCCACAGAACGTGCCTCCATCACCGATGGGGTTATGGAACAGCCAATCAACCATTCGGTCGTCCATGGGTTTCTTGCCGTTGTCGACAATGGCCTGCAGGAAGAGGTTCGACTTCTCCAGCTGGTCATAGAAAAAACAGAAGTTCTCAGAGAACTCCATAGCACCCAAATTGTATTTGGCTATCATTTTGGCACGCAACACGTTGAGCCCGCTGAAAAGCCAGCATCGCCCGGAGCCTTTCTGGTTGGTGATGCCCTTTGAGTTGACCTTGTCGGAAAACTCGGTGTCAAACTGCGCCATGGTCTCGTTGTTGAGCGCAAGCACCTTGATGTCGTTGGCCGCAACGGCGTTGTCCAATGCCTTGTCGGCACCGACGGACTTATAGCTGTCCCTGAACTGCTGCAGCATCTGTGGCGTTATTTCCTTTTGCGCCGAAACCGGCGCTGCTACCGTTGCGCACAAGGCAACGGATATCAACATTTTTTTTGTCATTGTATATGTTTGTGTGTGTTGCCGCAAGGCGGTCTGCTACTTGATATATTCGCTGAAATCGGTGAGACGCATGTCGCCCTTGCGCAGGAACGTGTCGTGCATGGCGAATGCCGCACTCAGGCAATGATGGGTGTGCCCGCCGAATTTCTCGGCATGTTTGAGGTATTCGCGCAACAGGGGGCGGTAGTCCGGGTGGGCCACGCTGATGATGGCATCAGCTTTCTGCATGGAGCACTTGCCCCTGAGGTCTGCCACGCCGTATTCAGTGATTATGGCATCTATGAAGTGGCTCGTGTGGTCTATGTGCGAGCAGAACGGTATGATGCTTGAAATGGCACCGCCCTTGGTGGTGCTCCCGCATGTGAAGATGGAGAGGTAGGCGTTGTTGGTGAAATCTGCCGAACCGCCGATGCCGTTCATCATCTTGGTGCCGCATATCTTGGTGCTGTTGACGTGGCCGTAGATATCCGCCTCAATGGCCGTGTTAAGCGAGCATACACCTATGCGGGCAATCACTTCGGGACAGTTGGAAATTTCCGAGGGACGGATAACCAGCTTGTCCTTGAAAAAATCCATGTTGGAGTAGATGTCCTGCAGACATTCGTTGGTGACGGTCAACGAGCAGGTCGAAGCGGAAAGCACGCGTCCCTGCTTCATCAACCCCACAGGCGCATCCTGCAGAACCTCGGTGTAAATATTGAAATCTGGAACTTCGGGACACTGTCCCAACGCCCCAAGTACGGCATTGGCTCCCGACCCGACACCGCTCTGCAGATTGAGGAAAGTTTTTGGGATGAGTCCTTTGCGCAGATTATACAGAAGGAAATCGGCCACATTCTGACCTATCTGACTGGTTATGGGATCGGGGGCTTTGAACGAACGGGCTTCATCGGGGATATTGCATTCCACCACGCCCAGTATTCTATTTTTGTCGACCTCAACATACGGCTTGCCGATGCGGTCGCTGGCTTTGGTAATCATCACGGGCGTGCGATACGGATGGTCTTCTATCTCGTAGACATCGTGGATGCCCATGGATGCCTTGCTGTGGAAAGCGTTGACCTCCACGAAAATGCCGTTTTTGGCAAGCCGTGCCACTGTAGGACTGATGCCTCCCGCCGCAGTGAGATAGATGCGCGCCTTGTCGCCAACCTCTTCTATCTCGCAGGCTTCAATGACAGCCCAATGCACCTCACCCAGATAGCCCTGGCGTATCTGGGTGGCCATGTTGGAAAGATTGATGTCGGAGTACGCCAGTTCACCGGCGTTGACATGCTTGCGGAAGTCCCCGTTGGTGGTGTATGGCGCGCGGAAACAGATGGCGTGCTGGTTGCTCAGCTCGCCGTCACAGCTCTGCCCCGTACTGGCTCCGGAAAAAACATTGATTTTGAACGAACGTCCGGCGGCGTGCTCCGCCTCCGCTTTCTTTGCAATCTCGGCAGGTATGCTCTTGGGCGCACCTGCCGGAGTAAAACCGCTGAGACCTACTGTCTGCCCGTCCTTGACCAGCGCAGCCGCCTCAGCAGCGGTAATCCTTGTGAATGACATATTTTCCGTGTGTTTTCTGATTTTTGTTGTTATACGTTGCAAAAATACGGCTTTTCTTCAAGTTCCGCCTCTTTTGCCGCCCCAAATATGCACTTCCGGGCCGAAAGTGTGCGAAAAATCACCACATCCCTTTACTTCATGCCTTTGCCGCCGACAAAGAACGCCTTTGCCGAACCGAACCGAAGGAACATGTCAAGACGCACGGGGATGTGCCTTGCGTCATCGGTAACATAGAACGTGATCACCTCTTTCTCTTTGCTGCGGTCATCAGATTCCACAAATGACAGTTTGAGACATGTATAGGTCTTGTGGCTGTTTTTCATCTTGACCTGTTGTCTGCCGCGAAATATGAGCGTTTGACTGTCCACCCCTTTGCCGTCGGCCATGAGAAAACGAATGCGCTTGCCCGGCTTCCACCCCGAAGTGCTGAAATTGCGGGCTTTCAGCATGATGCTGAGCATATCATAGACCTGCGCTGCAAAAAGTTCGTCCCGTTCGGTGACACGCCCGTCCTTACGCCGATAGCTCTGCCGGACCCGGCATTTCCCGTCGGTGTAGGAGTACCACACTTCTCTGGAGCGGAAGGATGTCCCCTCCGTGTCTTTCTTGGAATAGTACAGAGGGCGCAGGTCTTCGCAGGCCGTATAGCTAAGCAGGGTGTCGCGCAGCACAAAATAGTCATCGGCCTCACCCGTTCCCCTCATAAGCAGACGCGTGCGGTAGACTGGCGTACCCTCATAGGTGGAGCGCACAATGCTCATCGTGGCACTGCCGGCCTTGACCCAAATGAATTTCCAGTTATAGTAAAGGTTGTACTGCAGCACCTCGCCTGACCCGAAAGCCGATTGTCCCCTCGCCGCAACGCCGGCAACGACCACCGCAAATACCATGCACACCGCAAGGACACCCCTTGCCGGTGTCCGCCCGATGCCTGCCAGGATTCTTGCAATGCGATTCATGCTGGCGTGTCTTTCGTAAGCGCAGCCCTCTGGAACTATTTCCATTTTTTTGCACGTTCCTCGTTGCGGTTCTGTATGGTCTTTTCCTTATCCGGCTTCTGCTTGGTGATCAATTCGGGCTTCTGCCTCGTTCTGTCTGTGCCATGAAGATTCCATGTCTGTTCAAGATCCCACTTGGCACGCATGACAAGTTGCGAAGGATAGTAGTACACGTCTTCCGCCTGTTCTCCTTTGGCATAATTGCCCTCGTCCCACCTGCCATTGCCATTGCGGTCAACAAAGGCACGCATGAAATAGCCTCCGGGCTTCAGGAAGAAGAAGTTGGCCTTGCCGTCAACCGTGCGCTCACGGCGGACCACCTTGTCGGACTTGTCGAGCAACTCCACCACTACGGTGGAATCGCTGCATCCGTCAATGACGGCGGTAAAGGTGCAGTAGTTGTCAAGTGAAGGAATGGAGAAGCGGAAATCTATCTTCTCCGACACCTTGCCGTATATGCTTGTAAACGCCGCCGAGTCCACTATCAGCGCATATTTCTGCTCCGGACGCCACTCTCCGTAGAGAGTATACCCCATGGAGCTTCCGGCGTTTTTACGGACTACAAACGGAGCCGGCACATAGAGTGTGTCCTGCTTCAGGTAAAGGTGGAACTTGGCTGTGTCCGCCTGCAACAGCGGCTCGGGCGACCTGAACCTAATGTTGTCGTAGAGGTCAAGTGCCGCCCCCCCATTGTACGACAGGTTGAGGATTTCGGGCGGGCGTTCGGTGAGATACGGCAATTTGCGTTTCCGTAGTTTCTCCTGCTCCTGTTGCCACTCCCTGTAAGCCTGCTGCTCCAATTTGATCTGACGCGAACGCGGCAGACGACTCACGAATTGTATCTCCTCTGTGCGCTCCACAAAATTGCCCAGCGAGTCGTTCTCCTCGTAGGTGAGGTTTGCCGTAAGCGTGTCAGTATGCACCAGCGCAGTGTCGGCAATCCAGTATGTTATGGTGTCGTTGTTGGCCGAGCACTCGGCGACAAGCTTGCTCTCGTCGAAGCCAACTCCCTTTATGACCGGGCTCTTGGCGGAAATCCCCGTGAAATAAACCTCGAAATGTTCAGGCACTTTACGCTCCGTCTTGAGCAGGTGGCGATCGAGGGTTGACTCGGTAAAGGCCAGCAACACCACGTTGTCTGGCACGAAGTGGGTATAGGGTACAACCATCACCGAGTCAAAATGCGTGGAATCGCGCCAGACGGTGTCGTTCCTCACGTCGGCAAAGTGTCGCGGTTCTATAATCTGGCGGCTGAAGGCTATCTTCTCGCTTTTCTGGTTGAATGCATAGTTGCCGTCAGCGTCCTGAAGAGCATAGATGCGGTAGCGGCCAGGAGCCACGCCCTTGACGGTAAACTCTCCGCTGCCGTTGGTGCGCGCCATTCGTTCGAAGGCTCTGGTAGTGAAAGCGGTGTCCGTGGTGTCGGAATGGAGTCCCACCACGATGCCCTTTACCGGTTCCAGATTGCTGGCATCAAGCACCTTGCCCGACACCTCCATGGTGTCAAGCCTTTTCCCCGTGGAAAAGGTGTAGGTGTACTTGCCCATGGGGTTTCCCTCGTTGTTGTCCACTATGGCATCGCCGAAATCTATGGTATAGGTGGTGTTGTCTTTTAGGCTGTCAAGCAGCTTTATCTTAATCTTGCGCCCGGCTGCGCTTATTTCGGGCATATTTATCTGTGGAGGGGAGATGACCACCTTCTCTGCCGCTTTCTCAAGCTTCACGAACTCATCAAAATATATCTCTATGTTGCGGGGACGGACATTGACAGCCCCCTCGGCCGGGCTTGCGCCCACTACCCTCGGCGGGGTCTCGTCATAAGGTCCCCCGTCGGGACTGCCGGGACGCGCACACCCCGCCAATGACAAGGCAACGGCCACCGCCGGCAAAAACACTGTATGCAGCTTCTTCATGAACATATGTGAAACCGTGGAACACTCACCACTCAGACAGCAGGCATCAGGGCAAGCACCTCTTCTATTATCCTGCGGTCATTGCACAGTCGCGGCACCTTGTGCTGTCCGCCCAGCTTGCCCTTGCTCTTGAGCCATTGGTCAAACAGTCCGCGGGGAGCTTTCACGACCTGCAGGGGCTGTAGCGTTATATCCTTGTAGCGCTTGGCTTCATAGTCGGAGTTTATTTTCTGCAATGCGCAGTCAAGTTCTGCGGCAAATTGCTCCAAATCGGCAGGTTCTCTGCGGAAATCTATCACCCATTGATGACGGCACTTGCCGTGGGCATCCATAAATACGGGGGCGGCGGTATACTCGGCGACTTCCGCCCCTGTCGCCAGACAGGCTTGCAGGAGTCCCCTCTCGGCGTTGTCGACAATCAATTCCTCGCCAAACGCGTTTATGAAACTCTTTGTCCTGCCACTGATAAAGAACTTGTAAGGGTTCAGACCGGTGAACTTCACGGTGTCGCCTATCTGGTAGCGCCACAGTCCGCTTGTGGTGCTGATCACCATGGCATAGTTACGGCCTGTCTCTACCTGCCATACCGGCACGGCAGCGGGACAGTCCTTACCCACGTCTTCAAGCGGTATGAACTCATAGAATACGCCCAGACCGGTCAACAGCAGCATTGCCGGGTCTGACAAGTCGTTCTGCACCCCGAAAAAGCCCTCGCTGGCGTTGTAGGTCTCCATATAGTGCATATTGGCGGAACTTATAATCTCCCGGTAGCGGTCGCGGTAGGGGGTGAAAGCCACACCGCCATGGAAGAACACTTCAAGGTTCGGCCACACGGCACTTATATCGTCCTGTCCGGTGATTTCCTGAAGCCGTGTAAGCACCGACAGCATCCATGAGGGGACTCCGCTGATATTGGTGACATTCATGCTACGGGATTCTCTGGCTATGCGGTCGCGCTTCACCTCAAAATCGCCAAGCAGGGCGGTTTTCTTTCCAGGCACCCTTATAAGGTTCACCAACGGGTTGATGTTCTCTATGAGTATGGCACTGAGGTCGCCCACAAGGCTTTCTCTGACATCATAGTTCTGCTCATGGCTGCCTCCGAGTATCAGTGAGCGGCCGTCAAAGAGACGGCTCTGCGGATTGTTGTGCAGGTAGTAGGTCACCGCACAGCCGCCGCCAGCATAGTGGGTGTCGCGGAGTCCCTCGCGGCTCACGGGAATGTATTTGCTCTTGTCGTTGGTAGTGCCCGAAGACTTGGCGTACCACTTCACCCTGCCGGGCCACAGCACGTCTGCCTCGCCGTGGCGCATTCGGTCAATGCTGCCTTTCAGCTCCTCGTAGGTATTGACCGGTATTCTCCGCGCGAAATCGTCATAACCGCCTATGGACGCAAAACCGTGCTGTCTGCCGTATTCAGTGTCGCGCGCCTGACGCACCATATCTGCCAGCAGCCTCTTTTGCTCTTCCGCGGCATGTAGCTCGCTGTACCTCAGTTTCTCGTATCTTCTGTCGAACACCGGTCGCAACAGTCTGGTTATGCCCATGGTATGCTTGTTTTTGCGGGCAAAGTTAGCGCAAACCGAAGACAACGGAAAGGAAAAACGTTTTTTTTGTTGGACATCCCCATCATATTTCCGGCAAAGCCAACCGTTCCGTTTCCTGACGCGGAACCGGGGTAGCTTTACCTTTGTTTCGGATTGTGGCATAACTTTTTGCCGTTGTAACTCACGTTTAGTAACTTTGCACGCAAAACCGTGCAGGACAGGAACATGAACGCCATCTCGCCAAAAGACCGGCTTCTCGGAATGATACGCCGGGGTACACCCATGACCGCAGGACAGCAAGTCCGCCTCGTGTTCAGTCTGTCAGTCCCGGCTGTTCTGGCACAGCTCACGACCACCATGATGCAATATATCGACGCTTCCATGGTGGGCAGTCTCGGAGCCGAAGCCTCTGCCTCAATAGGACTGGTGGAGACTACCACGTGGCTAATGGGCAGTCTGTGCTCGGCCGCAGCAATGGGATTCTATGTGCAGGTGAGCCATCAGCTTGGTGCTGCACGTAGCGACAAGGCACGGAGCATCATGCGTCAAGGCATGGTATCGGTGCTTGTCGTAAGTGCGGCGGTGGGACTGGTGGCCCTGTCACTCAGTCCGGTGCTCCCCGGATGGCTGGGTGGTACAGAATCCGTCAACCGTTCCGCGTCTGTCTATCTGGCAACGATAGCTCTGGGACTTCCGGCTTTTCAGTTCACGATGTTCGGCTACGGAATGCTGCGCAGCAGTGGCGACATGATCACCCCCGGCATAATGAGCGTGGCCATGATGGGACTCAACGTGGTCTTCAACTTCTTTCTCATCTTTCCGTCGCACACCGTCGGTATTATGGGCCTGGAGGTGTGGATGCCCGGTGCGGGACTGTCGGTCGCCGGAGCCGCCATAGGCACCGTGCTGGCGGAAATCACGACAGCCGCAGTGACAATGTATCTCCTGTGTTGCCGTAGCCGGGAACTCAACCTGCTCCAGGACGACGGGAGTTTCCGCCCAACGCGCAGCACGGTATGGCGCGCCGTACGCATCGGTGTGCCGACAGGACTACAGCAAGCGGCCATGACTTCGGCATACATAGCCACGACGGCCATGATAGCGCCGCTGGGTACGGTGGCACTCGCCGCCAACTCGTTTGCCATCATAGTGGAGAGCCTGTGCTATATGCCGGGGTTCGGCATTGCCGATGCAGCCACGACCCTGGCGGGACAAAGCCTCGGGGCGGGACGGTACAGGCTGACGAAGCGGTTCGCATGGATTTCCGTGGCAACAGGCATGACGGTAATGACCTTGACGGGCGTGGTCATGTATGTCTGCGCTCCCCACGCACTGGCAATCATGACTCCCGTAGACGAAATACGGCAGCTTGGCACGGGAATATTGCGCATAGAGGCTTTTGCCGAACCGCTGTTTGCAGCGGCTATTGTGGGCAGCGGTGTCTTTACTGGCATTGCCCGGACTGTCGTTCCATGCGTCATAAACCTGATCAGCATCTGGGGCGTGCGCATAGTGCTGATAGCAATCCTCACCCCCTCCATGGGGCTGCGCGGGGCATGGCTGGCCATGTGCATAGAACTGTGCTTCAGAGGAATCGTGTTCCTAACCGCGCTGACACGGCTCAAATGGAAGAACGGCAACAGCACAAAACCGCCCTGCAGACAATACAACATCCAAGAACCATAATAATCCGAATATCATGAACAAAATCACAAACAAAGTCTTCGGTGGCGAACGCCCGCTGTTCGGTATCAGCGACACGGAGCTTGATCATGTGCGTATAACCGACGGTGAGTCGGCCGTAAAGGAATGCAGCGGCATTGTGTGCCGCAACTGTCTCTTTGAGGGCAAATATCCCCTGTGGCACGTAAGGGACTCCGACATACGCAACTGCCGTTTCGCTACAGGAGCGCGTTCCGCCATCTGGTATTCCGACAACATGCATATGGAGGACTGCGTGATAGACGCTCCGAAATTCTTCCGCGAAATGAAGAACCTGTCGCTCAAAAACGTGGTCATCAACGATGCCGACGAAACATTTTGGGGCATCAGCGGACTGACTCTTGACAACGTGGTGCTGCACGGCGGCACCTATCCTTTCATGCATTGCAACGGCATAACGGCAAACAATCTGGAGACCGACTCCCTTTATGTGTTCCAATATTGCAGGAACGTGGAAATACACAATGCACGCATTGACACCAAAGACGCTTTCTGGGAGGTAGACAACATCTGCATATACGACTCCGAACTCAAGGGAGAATACATAGGGTGGCACTCAAGGGGGTTGCGGCTCGTCAACTGCCATATCACCGGCGAGCAGCCGCTCTGCTACGCCAGCGACCTGACTGTCGAGAACTGTACCTTTGATGCCGAATGTGATCGCGCCTTTGAATACTCCACGCTGCAGGCGGACATATGCGGACATATCAAAAGCGTGAAAAACCCCACCTCCGGACACATCGTGGCAGACAGCTACGGCAACATCATTATCGACAGCAATATCAAAGACCCGGCAGACTGCCGGATTACAACCCGGAAACCATGACCACTGATTTCAGCAAACTCACACAACGGCACGGCACCAATTCCAGCAAATGGGACTCCACCGGTGACGCAGACATTATCCCGATGTGGGTGGCCGACATGGACTTTGAAACCGCACCGTGCATCACCGCTGCACTGAAAAAGCGCGTGAACCACGGCATCTTCGGCTACACCCGCGTTCCTCCTGCATACTACGATGCGGTGTGCCGATGGTTCAAAAGGAGACACGGCTGGCAGATAGCCCCCGAAGACATCATATATACCTCGGGAGTTGTTCCCGCCCTCTCCGCCGTCATCAAGGCTCTGACCCTGCCCGGCGACCAGGTCATAGTGCAGGGGCCTGTCTACAACTGTTTCTTCTCTTCCATACGCAACAACGGCTGCGAGACGGTTAGCAACCCTCTCGTCTACGATGGAAATACACGGAGCTACCGGATGGATCTGGATGACCTTGATAGGAAACTGTCGCATCCGAGGGCGCGACTCATGCTGCTGTGCAATCCCCATAATCCGGGTGGCAGGGTATGGACTCTCGAAGAACTCACTGCCGTCGCCACGCTGTGCGAACAGCACGGGGTGCGTCTGATTTCAGATGAAATTCACGGAGAACTGACGCTCTACGACAACAAGTACACGCCTGTCGGCTCTCTGCCCGGCAGACTGGCGGCAAACGCTGTCGTATGCTGTTCGCCCACCAAAGCCTTCAACATCGCGGGACTGCAGATTGCCAACATAATATGCAAAGACCCCACGGTGAGGGAACGCATAGACAGGGCTGTCAACATTAACGAGGTATGTGATGTAAATCCTCTCGGCGTTGAAGCCCTGACTGCTGCCTATTCCACACAAGGAGAACTGTGGCTGGACGAACTGCGCGGATACCTGACCGGCAACTACGAGGAAGTGCGCTCGCACTTTGCTGCGCAACTGCCCTCGTGCCCCGTAACGGAAATGGAGGGAACCTACCTTGCCTGGGTGGACTGCTCTGCTCTGGGCACGCCCTCGGCGGAGATTGAAAAGTTCCTGCTGTACAAGTACAAAGTATGGATAAACGCAGGCTCCATGTACGGCGAGGAGGGCGAAGGGTTCATACGCATCAATACGGCATGCCCGCGCACGCGTCTCACCGACGGTCTCAACCGTATTACGGAAGGGCTCAAATCGCTCCTGCCGCGGGCGGAAAAAACGGCAGGTAGGACTTTATAACCTATTTTTGCGATTTTTACCGTTTACCAGCCCTGCAGCAACAATTTTCGTTGTACTTTTGCCCACGTATCTGTAAACACCATCATTAACATTACTGCCATGACTGTCATCATTATTATTGCCGTTGTAGCGATTCTCATATTCTGGGCAATCGGACTGTACAACAGACTCGTGCGTATGCGCAACAACCGTGAGAACGCTTTCGCCAACATCGACGTGCAGCTGAAACAGCGGCACGACCTCATTCCGCAACTTGTCTCTACCGTAAAGGGCTATGCCTCCCACGAAAAAACGGTACTTGAAAACGTGACGGCTGCCCGTTCGGCGGCGATGAGCGCAAGCAATATAAACGACAAGATTCAGGCTGAGAACCGGCTGACATCGGCTCTGGCGAATCTGAAAGTAAGCCTCGAAGCCTATCCTGACCTGAAAGCCAACCAGAACTTCCTCCAGCTGCAGACCGAGATAAGCGATGTCGAGAACAAACTGGCGGCATCGCGACGGTTCTTCAACTCGGCAACGAAGGAACTCAACAATGCCGTGCAGACTTTCCCCGCCAATATCGTCGCCGGAATGTTCGGTTTCCAGAAAGAACCCATGTTCGAGATCGCCGCCGCCGATAGGGAAACTCTCGACAAAGCCCCGGAAATAAGTTTCTAACCGTTCCAACGAGAATTTCACCAAATGGGATATGTAGGACTGTACACGCAGCAGCGGCGCAACAACGCACGCTCCGTAATGCTGTTGATACTGTTTCCCGTGATAGTCATTGCCATGGTTGCCCTATTCTGCTATGGGATGGCCTACCTGCAGCTTGCCGGCGACTATTACAGCGATGCCGAAAGGAACCGCCTCGGTGCGCAATATTTTGTGGAGACGGCTCCGTGGGCTCTGATCATAGTGGGCGTGTGGTTTGCCTTTGCCTATCTGATGAACACATCTATGATAAGGCATGCCACCAAAGCCCGGCCGCTGCAGCGCAGGGAGAACCCGCGCGTGTACAACATCGTGGAGAACCTTACCATGACCTGCGGTATGTCCATGCCACAGGTCAATGTCATTGACTCGCCGGAACTCAACGCCTTTGCTTCCGGCATTGACAACAAGACGTATACCGTTACCGTAACAACAGGGCTGTGCGAAACGCTTGATGACGGCGAACTGGCCGGGGTCATAGCCCACGAACTGACACACATACGAAACCGCGACACCAGACTGCTGATCGTCAGCATCGTGTTTGTCGGAATAATGTCAACGGTGATGGCGGTGGCACTGCGCGCCATATGGTATACTTTCATGTTCGGGGGAGACAACAGCCGCAACAAGAAAAGCAACGGTGGGGCAATGGTTCTTGTCGTCATGCTGCTTGCTGCGGTGCTTGCCGCTGTAGGTTATTTCTTCACCCTGCTCACCCGCTTCGCCATAAGCCGCAAACGCGAATATATGGCCGATGCCGGAGGGGCGGAAATGTGCGGGAACCCCCGTGCCCTGGCCTCGGCACTGAGAAAAATCAGTGGCAACCCCTATTCCGTCAGCAACGGACGAGAAGACATTGAACAACTGTTCATCATACACCCGCAGGCTCTCACGGACAACGGCATAGGCAGTTGGTTCAACAACTTGTTCAGCACACACCCTTCCACAGAAAGCCGTATAAAATTTCTGGAACAGCTGTAGCGGCTTTGTGTATGCCGATGTAAAGACCGTTGACTGCCAATGATTGTTGCAGCCAACGGTCTTTACGTTACTTGCCTCTTCTTTTTGCTGAACGTTTTCCCACAAACGGCAATGAGCCAAGGGGCAGGTCGTGTCTGAGAATGTGCCCAACAAACAGTGCCACCAACAAGGTGTTGACACCCAATCGCCAGAACAACGGCCAGTCATCTGGCATCAGCAGCATTATTGCCGTAAACGCCGATGCTATCACGGCATAGACTCCTATGCTCGCCAAAGGATAGCGCACAGGATTTTTGCGCTGGCCGACGAAATACGACAGCAGCATGGCTGTGGCATAACCGGCCACTCCGCCCCAGGCGCAAGCCATATAGCCGTAACATGGAATGAACACTATGTTGACGGTGACAAGCACTATGCAGCCAGCACTTGAGAACCACAACCCCCAAATCGTCTTGTCAATAAGCTTGTACCAGAACGACAGGTTGAAATATACGCCCATAAGTATTTCAGCAACCATTACAATCGGCACAGCCTTCAGCCCGGCCCAATAATCCGGAGCTATAACAAATTTCAGGATGTCAAGGTAGGCCACCACTACCAGAAAAGCGAGCAGCGTGAATATGACAAAAAATTTCATTGTCTGCGCATACACGGATTTGCTGTCGCTGTCGCCCGCCTTGCCGAACACAAACGGTTCGTAGGCATATCTGAAAGCCTGTGTAATCATGGCCATTATCATGGCAATCTTGGCGCACGCCCCGTAGACTCCCAATTCCACTTCGCCCTGTAGACCGGGCTTCACGTAAGGGTATATGATCTTGTCGGCAGTCTGGTTAAGAATGCCCGCAATGCCAAGCACAAGAATCGGCCACGAGTAGCCGAGCATGTTCTTCAGCAAAGTTCCGCGGAACGACCATTTTATGCGGAGGAACTCCGGGATGAAAAACACGGTTATCAGTGCTGTGCAGGCCAGATTGATGCTGAACACGTAGAACACGTCGCTCTTGCCAAGCACCAGAAAATACCACACGTTTACGCTTATGTTCAACACTATGAAAAGCAACTTGAGAGAGGCAAACTTGACCGCCTGTTTCCTGAAACGCAGATAACAGAACGGCAACGCCTGTATTGCGTCAAGGGCAACGACCGTGGCCATCATGAGTATATATGAATGGCGGTCTGCATAGCCAAGAAAAGCTCCTATGGAATCTATGCAGCCGAAAACCAGCAGAAGAAACACTGTGCAGAGGGCAACGACCACGCTCATTGCAGTAGAAAACACGGTGTCGGGATTCTCGCCCTCCTTGTTGGCGAAACGGAACAACGTGGTTTCCATCCCAAATGTGAGCAGCACCAGTATCAAAGCCGTGTATGCATAGAGGTTTGTCACCACGCCGTAGCCTCCCGACGCTGCCGATATCTTTGCCGTATACAGCGGGACAAGCAGATAATTCAGAAACCTGCCAACAATGCTGCTCAGCCCGTATATTGCAGTGTCCTTTACAAGCGATTTCAATCCTGCCATATTATCGTGTCTTTGAATTCACGTTGTTCTTCGCATCCCGGGCATAATACACTACGGCCGCGCATTTCTCCGCCACTTTTCCGAGGTCTGCACCATTGGCAGCCCATTCCGGTCTGAACTGCTGATAGGAAGCTGCATCCATGCCGTCCAGCATATGGACAATGAACCAGTCCAAGTCCGCGCTGTCAATGTGCAGTGCTTCGCCTTTCCATTCAGGATTGGCATATCTGTTGAGATAGTAATAGCATTTCTGCTGCAACGAAACCAGTTCTATCCCGGGTTCCGCAGGTTCTAGGTCAATAAGCTGGCGGAACAGTTTGGCGGTGTTGGCATATGCCTCCGAAGCGGGACGGCAACTTGTGCCGACTTTCCAATTGTCCACCAGATTGGCCTGCGAAAAACCTGTAAGTTCATAGTCAAGCGCCATCTGGTTGCCGCCGGCAGCATTGCTGTATTCATAACAACCGAGCAGACCCTCCAGCAGAAACGCAATGGTTCCTGTACGGTCTGCTCCCTGACGGCAATTGAAATAAACCGGGCGGCCGTTCTTCAGTTCATGGATTATCCATGCCACGTCGCAGACCACAGACATATCTTTGTTGTAAGCCCCGAAATCTGTCATCGTGTTGTTGAAATCCATGGCTGGCATCAATGCCGTACCTGCACTGTAGGAATGAAGACTGCCCTCGCCGCTATACATCCCGCCGTCTGTCTTTGCGCGGAGGTCAAGCTGTGCCCTGATGCCCAACCTGTATAGTTCCGCCTTGCCGGCAGGAGGGATGTCACTCCTGTTGCCGTCCTTGTCGGTTCCGCCAAGACTTCCGCCGCGATACAGCCAGCCGTATTTGACGGATTTGCCGCCCAATCCTTTCCAGCCACCGAGGTCACGGATATTAAATCCGCCCTCAACGGCAATCATACGCACTTGGCCTGTTGTCACAAAATTCCCCTCTGAAAGAATCCGCCCCCCGGAAGCGGCAACCTCATAATGATATGACCTGCCAGGTAAAAGATTTGTGAAAAGCCACGATCCCTTGCCGTCTTCCAGCGTTGCTTTCCCGATGAAATCAGCTCTTTTGCGTTTCTTGTCCGAAAAAAGACGGACTTGCACTTCCCGCGCAGTCGCATCAAAGAACTCTATGTCTTTCCCCACAGGCCAGTCGGCACGGTAAGGACGCGGCCTGTCATAGAAGTCCTGCGGCACGGAACAGGACATCGTTCCAAACCGGGCATTTGACAAGGTCATGACGCTGCGCACTGCCTCGTTCTCAATGTTAAGGGTGTCTTCATGCGCAAATCGGGGAACGGCGCATATGTCACACAGTCCTGCCGTCATACATACAGCATACGCCAAAGCTTTCTTGCAGTATTTCATTTTGCGTCATTTTTCTGTTCTGGCAGAAACCCTTTGCCTTTCTCCTTGCGCTTACAGTCCTTTCTCGCCCCAAGACCCCCGGTCAAGGTTGCGGTATCCGACTGCCTCGTTGACATGTGGAAGCATGATGTCGGCACTGCCGGCAAGGTCGGCAATGGTGCGCGCCACTTTCAGAATGCGATCATAGGCCCGTGCGGAAAGGTCGTATCTGGTCATGGCATCATGCAGGCGTTTTGAGGCCGCAGAGTCCATACGGGCATACTTGTTGAGCATGTGGGGTGTCATTTGCGCATTGCAGTGTATCCCGGCATAGCCCTTGAAACGCTCCGCCTGAACGGCGCGGGCACTCATGACCCTCTCACGTATGACACAGCTTGCTTCACCATCGGGAGCAGAATTAAGGGCATCAAACGGTACTGGTGTCACTTCTACCTGTATGTCAATGCGGTCAAGCAACGGACCGCTTATCTTGCCTATATATTTCTGGATTTGCCCGGGAGAGCAGGAACAGGAATGAGTGGGGTGGTTGTAGTAGCCGCACGGGCACGGATTCATACTCGCCACAAGCATGAACGAGCAAGGAAGCTCCACGTTGTATTTTGCCCTGGAGATGGATATTTTACGGTCTTCCAGCGGCTGGCGCATGGTTTCAAGCACACTTCTTGAAAACTCGGGGAGCTCGTCAAGAAACAGGACCCCGTTATGGGCCAGGCTTATCTCGCCTGGGCTGAAATTGACTCCGCCGCCGATAAGCGCCACGTCAGAAATTGTATGGTGCGGACTGCGGAACGGGCGTTGGGCGATGAGTGTGGAATCCTTGTCCAGCCGCCCCGCAACAGAATGGACTTGTGTGGTCTCAAGGCTCTCGCCCAAAGTGAGCGGCGGCAATATCGAAGGAATACGCTTTGCCATCATGGACTTGCCGCATCCGGGACTTCCTATGAGAATGATGTTGTGCCCTCCGGCGGCGGCAACCTCTATGGCTCGCTTTACGCTCTCCTGCCCCTTGACATCGGCAAAATCATTGTCATATACCGTCTGCCTGTCGAAAAACACTTTTCGGGTATCTATGACTGTCGGTTCCAGCCGACGTGTGCCGTTAAGGAACTCAAACACCTCCGTGACATTGCCGGCACCATAGACGTTCAGATTGTTTACCACCGCAGCTTCACGCACGTTGTCTTTTGGTACGATCAATCCGCCAAGACCCATCTCCCGCGCTTTTATCGCAATGGGCAACGCACCATGAATAGGTCGTAGCGAACCGTCAAGCCCCAACTCGCCGACCATCATGAACCGTTTGAGTTCGGTGCACTGCAATACGCCGCTGGCGGCCAGAATGGATATGGCCAAAGGAAGATCGTAGGCCGTCCCCTCCTTCCTTATGTCGGCCGGGGCCATGTTTATGGTGTACTTGCGCCCCGTAGGCATCCCTACCGTGTTCTGCAGTGCTGCCGTTATCCGATCGATGCTCTCCTTGACGGCGTTGTCGGGCAATCCGACAAGAGTGGTTTTGATGCCCTTGGAGGCATTTGTTTCCACTTCCACGGGTATCGCCTTGAGTCCATTGAGAGCCGCTGCATACAGCTGTACCAAATTGCCCATGACTGTTGCTCCTTATTTGTAGATGAGAGTTGTCAGTTTGTCCGGGCGGAAAATCCTTTGCGCCACACGCTGGATGTCTTCCGCAGAGATGGCGCGGATCTTTTCGCAGAGCCTCTCCACATCGCGGTGTTTGCCCGTGCGGGCATAGTGCCGCCCCATAGCCAAAGCGTAGCTTTCAAAGCAGTCGCCAGAGATGAGAATCTGCCCCAAGAACTGTTTCTTGGCCATTGAAAGACGCTGTGGGCTCAAAGGCTTGTCGCACAAGGCGGAAAGCTCGTTCAGCACAAGATGCCTGCATTTTTCCACCTTGGACTCATCACACCCGAAATATACGCTCCATATACCCGAATCCTGATAGCTGTACATATAGCTGCTCACAGAATAGACCAGACCGTGTTTCTCTCTCAGACTGACGTTGAGCAAAGAATTCATTCCGGGACCGCCAAGTATGTTGCTCAGTAAGAACAGGGGCTTCTGGTCTGCATCTGTACGGCTGCAGCCACGGTTGCCTATCAACACATGCGCCTGATGGGTATTCCTGTCACACACCCTCTCCTCTACAACGTATTCGGGCAGTGGCTGCTGTGGCTTGGCAAGCCCGGTCTTTGCCACAAGCCCTTCCGTGTGCTTTCCTATCAGCCGCACGGCCTGATCAAAATCCACCTGCCCCAATATGAACATGGTTACATTGTTGGGGACATAATAGCTGTTGACGAAACGCTGTGCGTCACGGGTAGTGTACTCCCTGAGGCGATCTGCCTTGCCAAGAATATTGCGCCCAAGGCTGTGCCCTCTGAAAAGCATCTCCTCGAACTCATCGTATATCAATTCGGCAGGCGAATCGTTGTAACTGTCAATCTCGTCGATGATGATCTCCACCTCTTTCTCTATTTCGCGCTGCGGATATGTGCTGTGGAACACAATGTCGCTGAGCAGATCCACCGCCCGTGGGAAATCCTCTTTCTGCACGGTGGCGTAATATGCTGTCATCTCCTTGTCGGTATAGGCGTTCAGATCGCCACCTGCACGCTCCAGACAGTTGCGTACATGCCACGCCTTGCGGCGGACTGTACCTTTGAACGTCATGTGCTCACAGAAATGGGCCATTCCGGAGTCTGCCGGTTCCTCGTCGCGAGTGCCCGCAAACACAATATAGCCACAATACACCACATTGGTCGGCGAGGGCTCGTGTATCACCCTCAGACCGTTGGGAAATATATACTCGTGGTACTCCTTCATCGCTTACAGTCTATACATGAACGACAGGTACAAGCTGCGGTTCCGTCCGCCCTCACGGCTCACTCTCAACAGACCCAGATCCGCATTGACAGCAAGGTTGATATGACGGTTGTACTCATAACCTGCCGCAATGGTCAAACCGGCATCAAAACGGTGAGCTCCAACGGCTTCGCCAAAGGTATCCTGTTCGTAATACATCCGTTGGCTTCCCTGTTTTTCGGTGTCGCCGTATACTTCGGTCTTGCCGCCAACACCAATCGCGGCATAAGGGCCTGCCGACAGCGATATGTAGTGGGGTGACGACAAGTGAACGTAGTAGTTGAACAATACCGGCACCTGCAGGTAATTGGCAAAACTTTTCACTCCTTTCCTGCCGAAAATCTGATCACCCGTTTCCTCGTCATACACAGGGTTTCCACTGTCATCATACGCAGGCACCTGCCTGTCAGGCATTTTCCACCCCTTGGCAAAATACAGAAGACCCGATGAAACCGACATTTTCTGGTTGAACTCATATTCATAGCCCAACCCTATGCAGAATGCGCCGACATCTTCGGTATGGGCATTGTAGTGAGAGGCCAAGCCCACACCGACTTTCAGCAGAAGGCTTTGCTGAGAACTTGCCGTCATGCAGATGGCAACCGACATTAACACTGTGAGGATTCTCTTCATCCGCGTTGTTTCCTGCGTTTTTTCCTTTTGTCGTCTTCTGGAGTCTCAAAGAACTGTTTCCAGTCGTTTTTCTTGTATTTCCTGTCACCTCTGGGAGCGGCGGACTCTGCCTTGGTCCGGGAACGCCCTTTCTGCCTGCCTCCGGCTGCGTTTGCAGCATCGGCCCTGTCCACCGCGACACCGCGTCCCTTGACATTGACATGACGCATGGAGCGTTCTATGATTCCGGCCTGTTCTTCGGGTACTTCAAAAAACGAGAAATTTGTCATCAGGTCAATGCGCCCTATGTTGACAGGTGTGCTTGTGTAACGGTTTATAATGCCGATAATGTCACGGGCATAGAAATTGTCACGCTTGCCCAATGCGATGAAAAAGCGCACGTAGCCGGACTCCGCTTCACCCCGGCCGGAGGATTTGCCGCGGCGTTGGTCTTTCTTGACAGGCTTGTCATCAGGCTGTCTGATTTCAGGGGCTTTGGCATAGTAATTGAGGAAACGGCCGAACTCCATCATGACGAGCCGTTTTATCACGTCTTCCTTGTCAAGCCAGTCCAGTTTGCGCATCACTTCCGGCAGGAAAGGCGCAATGTCGTCTTCTGCCACCTCTACGCGCTCCAGCTGGTCAATCACCTTGTACAGTTGCTTTATGCAGATATCCTTTGGCGCAGGCAGCGTCTTGGCTTTGAACTGTTTGCCTATAGTGTGTTCTATGCGTTTGATTTTTCCCTTTTCCTTTACGTGGATAATGGATATTGACGTGCCTTTTTTGCCGGCGCGGCCGGTTCGACCGCTGCGGTGGGTGTAGTTTTCCACATCATCGGGCAATCCATAGTTTATGACATGAGTGAGGTCGTCCACATCCAGCCCGCGGGCCGCCACGTCGGTCGCAACGAGCAACTGCAGGTTGTGTTGTCTGAACTTCTGCATCGTAAGGTCACGCTGCGCCTGCGAGAGATCTCCGTGCAGCGCTTCCGCATTATACCCGTCTTTTATCAACGCGTCGGCTACCTCTTGCGTTTCGATACGGGTGCGGCAGAACACTATGGCATACACGTAGGGGTAGAAGTCCACCACCCTCTTCAGCGCAAGATATTTGTCCCTGGCTTGCACAAGGTAGTACTCATGGTTTACGTGCTCGGCACCTTCGTTGCGTGAACCCACAACGATCTCTTTGGGGTCATCAAGATAGTTGGCGGCAATCTTGGCTATTTCCTTGCTCATGGTCGCCGAAAACAGTTCTGTCTGGTGCTGGCACGGAATGCCCTCAAGTATGGCGTCAATGCTTTCGCTGAAGCCCATGTTGAGCATTTCATCGGCTTCGTCGAGAACAATGCGCGTCACTGATTTCAGATCGGCTACCTTGCGCTCCATCAGATCGATAAGCCTGCCCGGAGTTGCCACAATCACGTGGACCCCCCTTTTCAGCGACTTTATCTGGCTTTCTATGCTTGAACCGCCATAGACAGGCAGTACATACAGACCGTCAATGTTACGGGAAAAATCCTTGAGGTCTTCGGAAATCTGCAGACACAGTTCTCTGGTTGGGCAAAGTATGACAGCCTGCGGCTCGATCCTCGCCACGTCAATCTTCTGCAGCAGGGGAATGCCGTAAGCGGCTGTCTTTCCCGTGCCCGTCTGTGCCAAGGCTATCGTGTCACGGCTCTCGTTCAGCAGGAACGGTATCACGGCTTCCTGTATGGGCATGGGCGATACAAAGCCCAATTCCTCTATAGCATCAAGTATTGGTTTGCTAACTCCTAATTCTTCAAATGTCATGTTGTGTTTTTTTTACCTTAATATTCTTTGCTGCGGCGGGACAACGTTCCGTGCAGTCATTTTTTTGTACTGTACGCCAAAGCGTAGAGACGCATCTGCTTAAGCATTGACAGCAGACCGTTGGATCTGGTGGGCGACAGGTGTTCCGTCAATCCTATGTCGTGGATGAAATAAAGGTCGGCGGAAAGAATTTCTGCCGCACTGTGTCCCGACAGAACCTTGATGAGCAACGAGATGATACCTTTCACTATCAGGGCATCGCTCTCCGCCCTGAAATACAGGTTACCTTCTTTTTCCTCACACACCAGCCACACACGGCTCTGGCAACCGTCAATAAGATTGCTCTCCGTCTTGTCCTCGCTCGGCAACGGCTGTTGTTCGTTGCCCATGTCTATGAGCAGCTGATAGCGGTCCATCCAGTCATCAAGCTCGCCGAATTCTTCTATAATGCTTTCCTGTGCTTCGTTTATTGTCATGAGGTGAAAAACTTGTTTTGCGTCTTTAGTCCTTGGCTGTTGCTACATGGTGTAGATGAGTTGCAGCAATGTCTGACCCACAGCTTCCATGGAGTTGGGGTCAATGTTTTCGGGTGTGTCATTGACGGTATGCCATGTCGGGCAGAATCCCGGACGTTGGTTGGGATAATACGATATGATGTCAATGGTCGGGATATGCGCTATGCGGTTGAGCGGGAGGTGGTCATCGATAATGCCGCCGCCCTCCTCGTCAGGGAACGATGAACTGTAGCCGGCATCACGGGCTGCGCTCCATACGCGCTCCACCACCGAAGGGGCATAGTACATGGAGAACTGCTCCTTGTAGAATGTTGCCCCCTTGCCGCCCACCATGTCCAGAAGTATGGCGAATGCAAAATCCGTCCTGTGCGGGTTGCCGGCCCAATATTGCGAGCCCAGACACCAGGTGGACTCCTCCTCTTCCGCAGAACCTGTGTAAGTCTTGTCCCAGTCCGGCACTCCCGCGTCTTCCGCGTCAAAGCAGACAAAATCCACACCCACATTGGCTTTCCGGTTTTTCAGTTGACGTGCCAGTTCCAAGAGCACTGCCACACCGCTGGCTCCGTCATTGGCAGCCATGACGGGTTTCTTGCGGTTACCCTCGTCCGGATCGGCATCTGCCCACGGACGGCTGTCCCAATGGGCGCACAGCATTATTCTGAGCTGGGCATCGGGATTTGCGGAAGCTATGATGTTGCAGCCCTTGTACCTTCCGCCATTGTAGAGAGTGAACTCTGTTTCCTGAAGAGTTACCCCGCAGCCTTGCGCCCTGAAAGCGTCGGCTATGTACTGCGCACAGTCGCTGTGGGCTTTTGTGCCAAGCACACGCGCCCCGAATGCGCATTGTTTAATCAGATAAGACATGGCACTGTCTGCTGAAAACGACGGAACACTGACCGTGTCTCCAGCAACCGCATCATCTGCCGCCTTGCCTGACTTGCACGCTGTCATCATTGCCGTGACCAACATCAATACAGAAAAAATTTTTACCGTCTTCATTTTTCTTACAGATTTACAAACCTTCATGGGCAAGAACCTTGTCCGGCTGCACGCTGCACTTGGGACATCACCCGGAGAAAATTGCCTCCCCACAACTTGGCAATATCCTCTTCCGAATAGTGTGCTTTCAGAAGCTGCCGGGTAAAGTTTACCGCCTCCGAAGCATTGGCAAATCCCGACACTCCTCCGTCGCCGTCAAAGTCTGTCCCTATGCCCACATGGTCAATCCCCATCACCTCCACTGCATGATTCAAATGTTCCACTGCGTCCAGTATGGTCGCATTGCCTCTTGTGCGGAGAAATCCATGGTAGAGCGTTATCTGCATCACACCGCCGTTGTGGCACAGGGCCTTCATCTGCTCGTCATCGAGGTTGCGGGGATGGTTGCAGAGTGCTTTGCAGGAAGCATGGCTGCACACTATCGGCAGACTGCTTGTGGCGATGGCATCATAGAAACTGGCGACACTTGCGTGCGACAGGTCTGCCATTATGCCCAGACGGTTCATTTCTTTCACGACTTTGCGCCCGAACTCGCTCAAACCGCCATGCTCGCCGCGTGTTCTGACTGCAGAGTCGCATATGTCGTTGTCACCGTTGTGGCATAGGGTAATATAGACCACTCCACGCTTTTTGAATTCTTCCAGATTGTGCAGGTTGCGCCCGATGGCATATCCGTTTTCAATGCCTTTCATTATTGCCAGACGACCTTGTGCTTTCAGCGCATGGACTTCCGCAGGGGTCACAGCCAGCCCTGCACCGTCAACCGAGGCAATGCGGCTGTCAATGCCGTCAAGCAGAGAGTGCGCCTGAAGTGTGGCTCTGCGCAGAGACGCTTCATCGCGCTCCCCCTGCGGCAAGTAGGCCGCCATGACGGACGCGTCAAGCCCCCCGTCACGCATCTTGGTGGCATCAACCAATATTCGGTCGTCCCTTTTGGAGAAATCTATGTCCTGCCCGAAGAACATCGGTGTGTCGCAATGCGAGTCAAGCGTAAGCATTCTACGGTGCAGGCGACGGGCCTCCATATACTCGCGGGCTTCGCCCACAAGCCACTCGAAAATGCAACTCATGGGGTTGTCCCCACACAGATAAAAACTTTCCGGATGCCACTGCACGCCAAGTACGGACTTGAACTCCGTACTCTCAATGGCTTCGGCAACGCCGTCAGGACTCTTTGCCGTGATTTTCATCCCGAGTCCCGGGTCAGACACGGCCTGATGATGGAACGAGTTGACTTCCACCGTTTCCGTCCCAAACAGCGAATGAAGTATCGAGCCTTTCTCAATCCTCACCGTATGGGAGGCGAACTGGCGGCCCAGATCCTGTGAATGTTTTATAAGCGGCTTGTCGTACAGGGCAGAAGAATATATGTCCTGCACAACCTTGCCGCCTGATGCAGCCGCCAGCACCTGCACTCCGCGACAAATCCCCAATATGGGCATCTGCTTGTCAAGGGCACGCCGCATCAGCACCAGTTCCTGAAGGTCGCGTTTGGCACAAATGCCGCGCAACTCCCTCACGGGCTCCTCGCCAAGCAGCAGGGGATTGAGGTCTCCGCCGCCGGAAAACAGTATGGCATCGGTCTTCAGCAGAAAATCGTCAAGGTCTTCTGTTTCCAGCGATGCAGGCAAGACAACAGGTACTCCGCCGGCCTTTCTGACACTTTCATAGTAGGATTCTGCCAGCTGGGTGCCATACTCTCCGAAATTTGCCGTTATGCCGACAACGGGTTTCCTGCCCGCCAAATAGCCCCGGGATGCCTGCTCCCTGTATTTAGCTTGCCAATCCATCACTTCTTCTTTTCTGGTCTTTTGGGAAACCAGCCTTTCCTCACACGTTCCTTTTGTTCAAACAGTTCCCTGATTGTCCAGAAGCAGCAAAAGGAAAATGCTCCGGCGAGGCACGAATACAACACGTCCTGAATGAGCAGGCTGGCCACAAGCGACAATACTCCCACCACGAGGAAAACCCACCACAGGCGTGTCCCCGTGTAGTATTCTGTCCATATCACCACGGGATGAAACAACCCTATGATGACAAACACACTCAGTCCCACGACCAAACCTAACCACTGCAGTTCCATCAGTGCAACTCTATTCTTTGTCGACCGCTATCGGAAGAGAGCGGCTGATGCTTTGTTCCAGAGAAATGAGGGTTTCGGTGGATATCACACCAGGTATCTGCTGTATGTGGTTGTTCAACAAGGTCATAAGATGGGCATTGTCATAAGCGTAGAGCTTGATGAGCATCGTGTAGTTGCCCGTGGTATAGTGGCACTCCACAATTTCGGGAATTTCCTCAAGACACCTTACAACATCATTGTACATACTCCCCCGCTCAAGGTTTATGCCCACATAGGTACAAGTGGAATATCCTATCATCTTGGGGTTTACCTTGTAGCCCGAACCCAATATGGCTTTCTTCTCAATGAGTTTCCCCACTCTTTGGTGGACTACCGCACGCGACACTTTGCAAATCTCTGCAACGTCAGACAACGGGACTCGTGCGTCTTTGGAAATGATGCTTAGTATTTTCAGGTCTAAGCTGTCTATTTTTACTGCCATGTCATTATGTCTTTTTTAAGTTGTACGGCAAATATGGTTTTTCTCACATGATAACGTTCTTGCCTTTGCGTAAACGACAACGGCTCTTTTCACGGAATCAGCTTGAATTCATAACCTTCCGACAGAAGCCACTCGATGCTGCGCGGGAGGGAATCCCACAGTTTCGGGGCACTGCGCAGCGAGTCGTGAAACGTGATTATGCTGCCGGGGCGGACATATCGTCTGACATTCTCGAACACCTCGTCCGCATTGAGACGCTTTGAGTAGTCGCGCGTCACCAAATCCCACATCACCAGCTTGTAGTGATGCCTCAGGAAATAGTACTGCCTGTGGCGCAGCCAGCCGTGGGGAGGACGGAACAGGTCGGAATGGATGTAGGCATTGGCCTTGTGGATGTTGAGTACATAGTCCTTTGTGGTGTGCCTGATTCCGCCGTAGTGGTTGAATGTGTGGTTGCCCAGACGGTGTCCGCGGTTCTTGACCATTTCAAACACATCGGGGTGTTTGCGCACATTGTCGCCGACCATGAAGAACGTTGCCTTTATCCCGTACCTGTCAAGTATCTCAAGCACCCGTGGGGTCACTTCCGGAATGGGACCGTCGTCAAAGGTAAGGTAGACAGCCCTTTCTGCCGGGTTGATGCGCCACAGGGCTTTGGGATAAAGCAGACGCATCCACAGAGAGGGCTGTTCTATAATCATGGCTGGATTCCTTCTGACTGCCTCAGAAACTGTTCAGATCAACGTTCACGCCCTGACTGGTGATCTTCCTGTAGTAATCCTCCAGAACTTCGTTGTACCTGTTGAACAGGGTCTTGTTGCCGGAAATCTCAAAACCCTGTACCGCCTGCACAAGGTTGCGCATATATTTGGAGCACCCGTAGACGCTCATTGACAGCGGCTTGGTGGAAACGTTTACATACCAGTTAAGATACTGCTCTGCCGTGCGGGCAAGGATGGTCAGCACCTCGTCTGCTTTCTTTTTGTTCCCGCAGGCCACCCACGACCGGGCCATGTCGGCGGTGCCGCCGAGGTCATCACCATACGACACGCAGGTTTGCGGTATCACCTCATCGGCTTTCGCCAGCACTTTGGCAGCGCGCTTCAAGTCTCCCTTGTCGACAAGAGCCGAAGCCAGTATAGCCAACATCCGGCGGTGTGTCTGGCACATATGACCCACAGTCTCGTCAATATAGACTTCCGGGTCTGCGACATTGCCGTACTTGAATTTGTTCATCATGTTGTCATACATCTTGTCGACATCGATGCTCATGTTGTTGCCAAAGGCATCAAACGGAGTGAAGCGGTATGCCAACCCCTCCTGCACGAGGTTTCTGTCCATACCGATATAGGCGTCATGGGGGGCCGTGACCGCAATGTAGAGCGGACGCTCCCAGTTACAGTTGGCAAGCATTTCAAGCATCATCAGCGAAGGCTTGTATAGAACGTTGCGTCCAGCCAGGGATATGGTGAGGTATTCCGGTATCTGTCCCGCAGTGTCGGCTATGAGCATCCCGGAGCGGCGAACGGCATCCTTGTCCACTTTCATCACAATGCTGTCTGTGGGAATGATGTTCAGTTCCGGGTTGCGCACCCAGTATTTCAGTATGTTTTTCAGCTCAAACGGGTTGTCTCCATACAGCTGTCTGGCCCCCTCGGGGTCTTGTGCGTAGAACTGCTTGATGTCCTCTTTCATGTTCTGGATGCGCACAAACTCATGCCGCCCTGTGGTATATTCCGCCCTGTCCCACGAGATGGGCACACGTGGCGAAGTGTAGGCGGGACGGCACATCTGGTCTATGTACCAGTCGGTCTGCAGGTAGGACAGGTTGCACACTCTGGCATCCTGGCGCACGCCCTCCGTGTCCTGGTTATACCAGAGGGGGAACGTGTCGTTGTCTCCGTTGGTGAAGATGATGGGGTTGCCTTTTTCCTCCAGGGAATAGAGGTAGTTCTGACCGAAGTCGCGGCAGGCGTAACGCCCGCTGCGGTCGTGGTCATCCCAGTTCTGCGATGCCATCTGCACAGGCACCAGAACACACACCAGACTCACCACCGCCGCCACGGCCGGACCGTTGAGCTTCACCCTGCGCAGCCATTCCGTTATGGCGGCGACACCCATGCCTATCCATATCGCAAAGGCATAGAACGAACCGGCGTAGGCATAGTCGCGCTCACGGGGCTGCGACGGAGTCTGGT
This sequence comes from Anaerovoracaceae bacterium, assembly GCA_963617965.1. Taxonomy (GTDB): domain Bacteria; phylum Bacteroidota; class Bacteroidia; order Bacteroidales; family Bacteroidaceae; genus UBA6382. The sequence continues at coordinate 11,842 of CAVEQO010000022.1, read as the reverse complement.
TGAGATAAAGCACAATGGCGATGCCGGTCATGAAGAACAGGAAAAACACCACCCAGAACTGCTGGCCGCCTTTCTTGCCGCGGAATGCCTGCCAGAAGAGTCCCAGCAGACCCAACAGCAGCGGCAGGGCATAATAGACGTTGTGGCCCTTGTTGTTCTTTAGGTCATCAGGCAACTTGCTCTGGTCTCCAAGACGGAGGTTGTCAATGAAGCTGATGCCTGTGATCCAGTTGCCGCACTCGGTCTCGCCAGCTCCTTGTATGTCGTTCTGGCGACCGCAGAAATTCCACATGAAGTAACGCCAGTACATGAAACCCAACTGATATGATAGGAAGAATTTTATGTTGTCTATCTGAGACGGGATCTGCACTTTCTGAATCTGCCCGTTGCCCGGATCGTAGTCAACTTCCCTGTAGTGGATCTCGCCGAGCCACGACTCATAAGTGGAGGCATGGCTGTCGTCCCAGATGCGGGGAAACACCATATTCTGGGCGTATATGTACTCATTCTTGTTGCCCACCTTTTCGTAGCTGTCAGGCTCGCCGGGCAAGGTCTTCTCCTTGCGCTGCCACAGGGCTTTGCCCTCTTTGCGTTTCGGCACCATGCGGTTGGGATCGTCGGCACTGATCTCCCACTCCAGCTGGGAACTGAACGTGGGACCGTACAGCAACGGGGTTGAACCGTATTGGTCACGGCTCAAATAGTCGCCCAAAGCAAAAATGTCCTCTGGGGAATTCTGGTCCATGGGGGGATTGGCCGTCGAACGTATCACCGTGATAGCATAAGTGGAATACCCTATCATGAGCATCAGGAAACACAGCAGCGAGGTGTTGAGCACGCGGCGAAGATTGGCATAGCCCGAAATCTTCTTCACGTAGAACAGACACGCCACCAGGACTCCGAGAATCACCACGCCCAGCACTATGCTGCCTGCGCCGTAGCCGAAGAACGGAATGCCCAACAATGCCACCGACAGCACAAAGAATGTCTTTGCCCTGAACAGATTGGCATCCTTGACGCTGAACCACAGCGAGGCGATCACCGTAGCGACCAGCAGCACGAGATATATTATCAGACCTGTATTGAATGACATGCCCAGAGTGTTGACAAACAGCAGCTCAAACCAGCCTCCGACCTTCACGATGCCGGGCACTACCCCGTAGAGAATAACTCCCACCAGCACCATGCTGACAAGCAGTGCCCACAGGGAGCCCTTGACCTCTGCGGCTGGCTTGTGGTGATAATAGTAGATGAGTACAATGGCGGGGATACACAGCAGGTTGAGCAAGTGGACTCCTATGCTTATGCCCATCAGGTAGGCAATCAGTATCAGCCAGCGGTCAGAACCGGGCTTGTCGGCATTGTCCTCCCATTTCAGTATGAGCCAGAACACCACCGCAGTGAAAAACGAGGAAAAGGCATACACCTCACCCTCAACGGCACTGAACCAGAATGTATCGGAGAAAGTGTAGGCCAACGCACCTACCACACCCGAACCGATGATAGTGATGAGTTGGGTGGTGTTCTCCACTATTCCGCCCTTACAGACAAGACGGCGCAAAAGATGGGTGATGGTCCAGAACAGAAACAGTATGCAGCCGGCACTCAGCAGGGCCGACATGGTGTTGACCATCTTTGCCACTTGGCTCGGGTCGCTCGCGAAATGGCTGAACAGGTTGGCAAACAGCATGAAGAACGGGGCCCCGGGCGGGTGGCCTATCTCCATCTTGTAGCCTGTGGTGATGAACTCCGGGCAGTCCCAGAAACTTGCCGTCGGCTCGATGGTGGAGCAATACGTGAACGCCGCCACCGCAAACACAAGCCAACCCACAAAGTTGTTGACTACATTATATTTTTTCATTCTTGCGGGAATTTATTTTGCAAACAGAGTGCAAAATTACATATACACGTGCGAACGGCAAAATTTATTCGCATATTTTAACCCGTACCGCTACTCTCCTTGATATGTCACGAGATGACCATCTTCCCCAATCGCTGGTTCTTCGTTTCTAAGGTTGCCTTTCCCCGGTGAACAGCAGCGCGCTCCTGTCCAGCCAGGCGGTTATGATGTTGCGTACGGCAGCATATTCATCCACGCTGAAGACCTTTTGGGGAATGGAGATACGGCGCACTATGCGCACAATCCCGTCGCCGGCCGTTTCACTTGTTACCGACATTGCCACGCCTGTCCTGTTGTCGCAGAGTTCCGTGCATTGCGGTTTATTCATCTCTATGCCGTCTTCCACCTTGACTGTGTAGATGTCACGCTCTTCCACGAGGCGCGGGACTTCAAAGCCCACCTCGCGCTTCGTTGGCAGTTCCGCCATGCCCCAGCCGGCCACTCCGTCCCTGTTGGCCGGCAGTTCAAGCACGAGGAAACCCTTGTCGCCAAGGTCAGACCTCTTCACCTCGAGGTTGTATTCCCTGTTGATGTCAAGCCCCTTGTCCGGCTTGGCGATCTCGCGATCCGATCCCACCTGTACCACGGGGTCGGCATAGCCGGAACTCTTCGCTGGATCCAGCGTTTTTTCAGCATCACCGAAACGTTCTGCCACATAGAACTTCCGCACGTTGCCGAGGGTGCGGAACTCTGCCGGCAGTGTCGGGTCGAAGCTTGCCCTCACATCGGCCTTGATGTTGCACGCCTGTAGCATCTGCCGGAGCAGATATGCCTGTTCGAATGGGGTGATGTACGCTCCCTTGCGTATCTTGTCAACCGGACGCATGGCGTAGGTCGCGGCGAGGGGAATCTGCACGGTGGTGAAATTGTCCGCCACATAACTGCGGATGTAATCATAGCGTTTTTTCCCGTTGGGTTCGGCCTTGATATAGTCGTCTGCCCATTTCTGTATCCCGGGGTCTGTGTCCGGACGGAAAAACTCTATCATCTCCGTTGCGAAATCCGACAGGGTGCAGAAGAAGTTGTAGTGCTTCGTTACGTCGCGCACCTGAAAGGCATCCTTTGACCGTGCGGGTATGCTGTCAACCGCATACCTTACCGTGCGCTGGCCGTTTTCTGTCCGGTCCGCAATGGGGCTGATGTCTCCACTTGGTGAACACATCCTGATTTTGAGCGGGGTTCCCTCGGGAGTCTTCACCGTGTACGAAAATCTTGAAATTGGCGACGTGGCATCAAAGCTGTCGTTGAAATCAAGGTTTTTGTTGAATCCCGCATCTGAGTGCACCGTGTAGTCAACATATATGGTCGAGCCGATGTCAAGCCCGGTGTGCATGATTATCTTCTCTTTCAGATGGTTGAAATCCGTAGCCTTGGACGCATACGACGGCAGCACATCGGCGAGAGCCCTGTCCGGCATCACGACTTTCCTGCCGCTCTTTTGGACTGTGTAGGCTTCGTTGACCGTCACTTTCTGGAAGTCCGGATTATAGACCACATAGGTCTGCCCATAGGTGGAATTCATTGCCGTATGGGTAAACAGTGTCAACGAAAATTTCACGTTGAAATCAGTGGAACCGTCGGCATTGCGCACAATGGTCTTGTCATAGTAGTTATATCTGGCTTCCTCTGCCTGTGCAAAAGCGGCCGCCGACAGCAGCACGCAAACGGATATGAATAACGTTCTTTTCTTTTTCATCTGATATAAATATAGTCTTGGTATTTCTTGTAGGAGTCTACCACATCCTTGAAACCTGTCCATTCGCCTGCGTCATAGACCCGTTTGTTGAACTTCGCGTCGACCGAGAGACATATCTTGTTTCCCGACTGCGAAAGGCTTGCCCTAACAGATGCCGACGGATTTGAAATATCCGATTTCATCGGGGCATTCTGCATCTTCATGCCCTCTGGCAGAGTTATGGTTTCGTCAAAGTCTATCTGGCGCGAACAGCGGTCTTTGAAACCGTATTTGCGCTGGTCTTTGTAGCTGCCCACAGACAGGAATGACTGTAGCGACCGGTACAGGTTGTTCATCACCAGAGGCTTCAACGCCATCGCCGTGCTGTCGCCAACGGCATAACCGGGAATCTCGTAGGTATAGACAATGCGTATTGGAGCGGACTGATAGTCCTTGGGGGCTTTGCCGTAATCCACCGACAGGAGCCGGGCTTTTGGCGACACCCTGAGCAGTTCCGCCTCAAGGGTCTGATCCCACCGCGACATCCAGCCACGGGTGAACACGGAACGCACCGAAGCGTCCGACTGCCCTTCCGCCTCAATGGCAAACGTACCCTTGAGAGTTCCGTCAGGCGCAAGGATGTTGTCGGCCTTTATCCTGACATAATGGTTCTCGGGAGCCGAAACGGGAGTCTCCAGCAAGTCGCTGCCCTCTGGGATGCCCGGCAGGTAGTTCTGCTGCTGCTCCGCGCTGCTCCACAGCTCGCGGTTGAAAGGCACCCATGTGGGGTCAAGCGGCATCAACGTGCCGTTTTTGAGCCTCACCACACACACGCAGTGGTTGAAATGGTCTGCGGGGATTTTCTCCACACGGCTGCCTGCCATGGTCATGGCAGGATAGGCCTTGAAGCCGGCAATCCTCAACATTCCTATCAGAGTGCCGGCAATGTCCTTGCACACGCCGGCCCGGTCTGTCATGTTCATGTCAAGACTGTGGAGCGTGTAGCCCTCGCCCTTGCCCATCGGCATTCCGAGATAGCGTATGTTGTCGGCCACCCAGTGGGTGAGTGCGCTTATCTTTTCCATCTCGGTCTTCTTGCCTTTGAGCACTTCCGCCACTTTGGCTCTGGCCTCCGGGGTCGGTCTGAAACTGCCGTAATCTTCCTGCGCACCATAGAACCAACGCGATTTGACAAACCAGTCCTTTGTGGTTGAAAGCATCAGCTTGGGAGCCACGTCGTAGAGGTCAAGCATATTGGGCTCCTTGACAAACGGAACCTGGTTGTCAAGGGCTATCGTAAGATACTGGCGGCCGCCGGCCGAGGATTTCCGTTCCGTGTATTTACCGCTGTACTGATACAGTTTGTACTGCAAACGGCAGGTGTCAGGCAGGGAGAGACAATACACCTTGCGCCGGGTGGGCTGATCTACCCAGAACGGCACGATATCGTAGAACTGCCCCTTCAGAGGCGGTACGAACCGCTCGTCGTCTGCAGCGGATACCTCTGCCCCACCGCACGCGCCGGAAGTGCCGCCCCCACCGGCAAGCAAGGCATAGGTAAAGCCGTTCTTCTCTATCTCATAGACCAGCGTGTCGCCGGGAGCCAGATGCCCCACCTCGATCATTATCTGCCGCGCACCCCAGAAGATGGAACGGGCGGGAGCCACATAGTCCTTGGCGGTCTTGACATCGATGTCCGTCTCCCCGCCTCCGCTGCGGCTCACCCTCACATATTTGAACCGGGCGAATGCGGTCAGAGGGTCATAGTCGTACACTATACAGTGGTTCTTCAGTGCCGCCTCCTTGGTCTTCACCGTAAGCTTACGGGTGATGTTGAACGTGGCGGAACCCGATGGCTGCACCGTCACGTAAGTGCTGTCCAGCAATGTCACTGAACCTGCGGACTTGAAGGCATCGGCGGAGGCAAACGATACGGACGATACCGACAGACCAATGCCCAACGCCAAAAAGGTCTTTGCTTTCATTGTCGTTTTTTGTAAGAGGATGGATTTTTCTTTGTCCGGACTCCTGTCCTTGCAGGCTTTGCATCGTCTGCAAGAGCGGGAACCCGGACAAAGTTAAGACTTTTTTCTTGAGCGCAAAGCTGTTGTGCGGTCATTTTTGCATGCCAACATTGCAAAGAGCGGCAGGACTCCCGGGAGTCCTGCCGCTCTTGAATGCCCTGCACGGGATGTCCCTGCGGATTTCCGGCAGATTATTTCTTGGCTTCAGCAGAGCTGTCCTTCTTTATCCTATGCCCCAGCACGAGGTATGCCAGCGGTGCGGAAATGAAAATTGAGGAACATGTGCCGAATATGACTCCGAGTATCATCGCAAACGAGAAGCTGCGTATGCTTTCTCCTCCGAGGAAGAAGATGCACAGCAACACGAGCAGCGTTGTCGAAGAAGTGTTGATGGTACGGGTCAGCGTGGTGTTGATGGACGTGTTGAACAACTCCTGACGGTCGCGCTTGGGATACAGGCGCGTAAACTCGCGTATACGGTCGAAGATCACCACCTTGTCGTTGATGGAGTAGCCTATACAGGTCAGGATTGCCGCAATGAAGGTCTGGTCTACCTCAAGACTGAACGGAAGCACGCCCCACAGCAGCGCATAGACACCGATTATGAGCAGCGCGTCGCAAACAAGCCCCACGGTGCTACCCACCGAGAAAGCCACGTTGTGGAATCTCACAAGGATATAGAGGAAAATGGCGATCAGGGCGAAAATCACCGCACGGATGGCACCATAGGTCACGTCCTTGGCAACCGAAGGACCCACCTTCTGCGAAGACACTATCGAACCGCCTTTCTGGTTGTCGCGGTCTTTGAACACTTCAAATGTCACGTCCTTGGCAAGGAACTTGTCCTTCAGCGAGTTGTAGAGCAGGTGCTCTATCTCGCCGTCAACAGACGGGTCGTGGCTGTCAATCTTGTAGTTGGTGGACACGCGTACCGTACGCCCGTCCGTACCCAGAGCCAGCACCGACACGTTGGCGTCGCCCACGTTGGGGGCTATGGCATCACGGATTTCCTCCGGCACCACGGGATTGTCGAAGATGACGTTATAGTTGCGGCCGCCCGTGAAGTCAATGCCGCTGCTCAGACCACGCACGCCGTACCCCACGAAGCATACGACCAGAGCCACGCCCCACACGATGAAGCTCTTATGGTAGAAACTCATGAACCTGTACTTCGTGCCATGCAGGAAATTGCGCGACATGGCCGTGGTGAACGTCAGGTTCTGCCACTTGTCCTTGTTGATGAAATGTTCAAACACTATACGTGTAAGCCATACGGCGGTAAATACCGATGCCAGCAGACCTATGATGAGGGTCGTGGCAAAACCGCGTATAGGACCTGAGCCAAAATAGAACAGTATGATACCCGTGATTATGGATGTCACGTTGGAGTCCACAATGGCGGAGAACGCATTACTGTAGCCGTCAGCCAATGCCGACTTGAGCTTCTTGCCGGCAGCAAGCTCTTCCTTCGTGCGTTCAAAGATGAGCACGTTGGCATCCACCGCCATACCGAGCGTCAGCACAATACCTGCGATACCCGACATCGTCAGGGCCGCCTGGAACGAAGCCAGCACACCGAGGATGAAGAAGATATTGACGAACAGCGCACTGTTGGCAACCATGCCGGGCTTGAAGCCGTAAAGCAGGCACATGTAAATCATCAGAAGCACAAACGCCACCGCACACGACACAAGACCCTTGTTGATGGAAGCCTGTCCGAGCGACGGGCCAACGGTGTCGTCCTGCACGATCTTGATAGGAGCGTCCATCTTGCCGCCCTTCAGCACGTTGGAGAGGTCCTTGGTGTCTTCTGTGGAGAAATTGCCGGTGATGGTGGAGTTGCCGCCACTTATTTCGTTTATCACGTTGGGTGCGCTGTAGACCACACCGTCCAGCACGATGGCCACGGCCTTGCCTATGTTGTTCTTGGTAAGGTTGGCCCACACACGGGCTCCCTCGTTGTTCATGGACATGCTGACCATGGGCTTGCCGTACTGGTCAAAGTCAGCACGGGCATCGTCAATGGCACTGCCTCCAAGAGGGGCCTTGCCGTCGGCGGGCACGCGGATGGCGTAAAGCTCGAAGATGTCAGCCTTGGGGAACAGCTCCGAAGACTTCACTCCCCATTTGAGGGACACGTCGGCACGCAGGGTGGACTTGGCCTCCGGCGAATTGAGTATCCTGTCGACTTCGGCAGTGTCGTACGAAGCAACGTAACCTACCACCGCACTGCCCTCGCGGCTGTTCTGCGCTGGCATGATCATCGACAGCAAAGGGTGTGCCTTCTTGTTTGCGGCAACTGCGGCGGCGTTGGCTGCCGTTTCGCTCTTTGCCGATGCGCCTTTCAGCTTCGACTCAAGACCCGTCGACACGGCGGTGTCGCTCTTGGCGGCCTCGGCCACTGCACTGTCGGCTTTCGTGTCGCCGCCCACGAGTTTGGAGTCAAGGGCCTGCAGTTCCGGCCATATGTCAGCAAAGGAGTATGTCTCCCAGAATTCAAGGTTCGCACTGGTCTGGAGGAGTTTGCGCACACGCTCCGGCTCCTTCACTCCCGGCATCTCCACCATGATGCGGCCGCTGCCGCCCTCAAGCTTCTGGATGTTGGGCTGCGCCACACCGAAACGGTCTATACGCGAACTCAACACGTTGTACGAGTTGTCGATGACATCTTTAACCTTTGCGCGCAACACACTCTCTATCTGCTTGTCGGTGGAACGGACGTTGATCTTCTCACCCATCTGCTGGGTGGCAAACACCGACGACAGCTTGTCCTCTCCGGCAAGACCCTGATAGGCCTTTATGAACAAGGTTATGAAATCGCCCTGGGTTTCATCGGCCTCACCCGATGCCTTGGCGTAGGCCTTGGCGAAAACGGGATCGTCGGCATTGTCGGCGGCAAGAACACGTATGACATCCGGAACGGAGACTTCAAGTGTCACGTTCATTCCGCCCTTCAGGTCAAGACCCAGACCAAGCTGGTATTCCTGGCACTCCTGAAGTGTCTTAAACATCCACACCCTCTCGTTTTTCATCGAGTCCAGATAACGCTGCCCTGCCTTCGGCGACATCTTGGCGGCATTGCCCTCATAGTGGTTTGTCACAAAAGAAAAAGAGAGATAGTAAACGCACACTAGTGTCAATAGCACCGCGAATACTTTTACAAATCCTTTGTTTTGCATTTCTGTTTGATTATTTGTTGTTATTATTTTCCTGTCTATTGCCCAAACCCATGTCTCTCATGAATTTGACGTGCAAATATAACATTTTTTTTCAACCCGTTTGGCATACTCCCTGTTTAAATCGGATAATTGCGGGAAAAAGCCGATGACACGAAGACAACGCCGCTCCATGGATGAGGCTTGCCGCCGTTTTCCGGCACAGCGGACAACCGTTCACTCCACGCGCTTCAGACAAGCGGACACGGGATAGTGGTCTGACATTTTGTAACACTTTTTCACGACCGCACCGAACGACCGCCAATGGTGGCTGCACAATATGTTGTCAAGGCGGAAGAACATGCCCGACCTGTGGTAGGAAATCCCGGGGCCGTTGCCGGACTCCACATAGGCATCGTTGAGCTTGCGGGTCAGGCGGTAGTGGACATACGACAGTGGGGAGTCGTTGAAGTCTCCGCACACTATGACGGGGATGTCGCCCAGCGTCTCCAGATATTCCGCAAGGGAATCCGCCTGGGCTGCCCTTTCCACACCCGCCTTGTTCACCTTGCGGCACAGGCGCACCACGTTGTCCTTTACTGGTTCTTCCTCGGGCGACAGGATTATACCGCGGTAGTCTTCCTTGTCCTTCGCACTCATGGAGTTCGACACGAAGTGACTGTTCACTACTGCCACTGTGTCAGCGTCTATTCTGATAAGGTATACCGCACAGACATGGCTCGCCGACGGCGAACCGGTCTCCTTGCAGCTCAGAATGGGATAGTCCGAACAGATGGTCATGCCATTGGATGCGGAATGGTCGCGGTATCTCCAGTGTGACATGGCATCTTCCACCTCTTTGCGGTAACGCTGCGCACAGGAAGTTTCCTGCGCACAGAAGATGTTGGCGTCGGAAGTGCGCAAAAACTCAAGCATGGACTTGTATTCTTCCGCATCGTTCACGGCAAAACCGAGAACATTGTAGGATTCCACCTTGACGCAGCCTTTGGGCACGGGCTGGGAGATGTTGACCGGGCAATAGGAGCGCAGTGCCGGCGTGCAGACAAGCATGGCGCAGAAACTCCACAGCCACTTGCGCGAGCACACGACCAGCCAACAGAGCATGAGGATGAAATTGGCGGCAAAAAGGAACGGGAAGAGCAGAGTGACCGACACGAGCCACGGCAACACACCGGGATTCGTCTTCCCGCCAAACGCCGAGACAAGCAGCAACGCGGCACACACGAGGTTAAGCGCGAGAAACAATCTGGGGAAAATGCCCTTCACCTTTTTTCTCCTGGTATCCATACCCGAACTTGTTCTGCCTGTTTGCACTGCCCGCATCCCGTACAGCCGCAACCTCTGTCCTTGCCGGGGCTACCGGCGGCTTCTGAAATCAAAGATGGTCTTTTTCTCGTCTTCGGTAAGGCAACTGTAGCCAGACCTCTTCACTTTTTCCAAAATGCGGTCTATCTCGTCCTGTTTGGCCTTCCGCTCGGCCATGGGATCTGTCTTGGGAGCGGCACTCTCCGACGGTCTCCGGCTGCGGCGCGTGTGTGCGTTGCCCCTTTCCTTCATCCGGTCCCAGAAGCTTTGCTTGCCGGGACTATATTCTCTCCACGAAGAAAAACCGTATGCCTTTCTGCGGGCATCGCGCCGCCAATAAAGAATCAGCACCAGACCAAACAGCATCCCGCCCAGATGCGCAAAGTGCGCCACCGAACTGTTGCTCGCACCCACGCCAAGCAGCAGTTCAATGACGGCATAGCCTATCACCAGATACTTTGCCTTCACAGGCATGGGCGGTATCAGCAACAGGATGCGCTCGTTTGGAAACGACATTCCGAAACCCAACAGGACACCGAACACCGCACCCGATGCGCCGACAGTCGTCCACATATCCAGATATGCCGACATCGGCATCCGCACGTTGCCGTCGCCCACCATGGAGTATTGCGCAAGCCCCTGGCTCGCGTATTCCACATACTGCACAAGTTCCTGGCACAGCCCTGCCCCGACACCGCACACCAGATAGAACAGCAGATAGCGCCTGGGGCCCCACACCTGTTCCAGTATCCTCCCGAACATCCAGAACGCAAGCATATTGAAGAATATATGCTCAAAGCTTGCATGCATGAACATGTATGTCACCAGCTGATACGGGGCGAAGCTGTCCGCCTTGAAGAAATGCAGCCCCAGAATGTTGTTGAGGTCTATGCCGTTCTTGCCCAATATTCCCGCAGCGAAAAACAACAGTATGTTTATGACCAGCAGGTTTTTGGTGATGGGTGGTATTCTGAACATGATATCAAAAGTTTTTATCAATTTATCCGGCAAAGTTAATACTTATATTTTAAATTGCTGCGGCTTGCATGACACCATGCCGCCGCTTTTCCGTTATTTTAACCCGGCATAACCGCTCTGCGGGACTTGCAGAACAGCAGTCTTGAAAAGTGGCAAAACGACCGTGCAAAAAGGTGTTCGGCAACGGCAAAACTTGGTATATTTACAAAAAAACGCTCCGCTGACAGAAAAAAAACCTTTTTTTGGTTATTTCCACGAAAAATATTTGGCAGGGAACTTTGATATTACGATATTTGCAAAGACTTTGTTAAACAAGAGAAAACAACAATTAACTGAAATACTCACCAACAAATCTCTGAATTATGAAAAAGACAGACTTGATTGCCGCTATCGCTGAAGGTGCCGGCATCTCCAAAGTTGCCGCCAAGGCCGCGCTTGAAACCACTCTTGCAACCATTGCCGGAGCTGTGAAAGCCAACGACAAGATCATCCTTCCCGGTTTCGGGACTTTCAGCGCAAGCAAACGCTCTGCACGCACGGGTATCAACCCCAAAACCAAGGAAAAGATCACTATTGCGGCAAAGACCACAATGAAGTTCAAAGCTTCTGCAGGCATTCTCGACTAATCATCTCGAAGCCTTATAGTGAGAGCCTCCCGGACAATGCGAATCCGGGAGGCTTCTTTTTGCGGCCGCACATGGCAACGCCGAAGAGCCTCCCGGACGTTGAAAATGCCGAACTGGCGAAATTTCCTGTTGATCTCAAGGAATTTCCTGTTGATCTC
>CAVEQO010000021.1:0-40165 GCA_963617965.1 Anaerovoracaceae bacterium | reverse complement strand
ACCTCTTCCCATTCCGAACAGAGAAGTTAAGCCCGCCCGCGCCGATGGTACTGCGCAAGCGGGAGAGTAGGTATCCGCCGTTTTGGTCGGGGTTCCGGGGAGCAATTCCACGGGACCCCCTTTTTCGTGCCATGGAGGAACGGGACTCCAGAGGACATGATACGAGAGAAGCCCCCGGCTGCCAATTGGCAGCCGGGGGCTTCTCTCGTATGCGGCAATCCCTGCCGCCGGTTTCGTGACTGCCCGGACAACTCCTGTTGCCACGCGGCTTGGTTGCGGCAGCTATTTTTTCTTCTTGAACACCCCTTTGACTTTGCCCAGAGCACCTTTTGCGGCATCCTTCACTTTGTTCACGCCGCCATTTGTGCCCATTTCCTTAACATCTCCGGCACTTGTGGGTACAGACGTGCCGGTCTGTTTGATCTCCGATGCGGGATATCCGGCAAGTTCGCCGAAATATTTGTACAGACGATTGTCTTCGTCGTTGTCTCCGGAAGTGGTTTTCACTGCACTTGTGGTTTTTGCGCCGTAGCTTTTGTGGTTGATGGTTATCTGCACCGGCAGCTGGGTCTTTTCGTCAAGGGTTATCACGACATCACATATGTCGGGCTTGCCGTATCCGTTCATTTCCTGACTTTCCAGTCTGAACGATTCCTTGTTCCCCGTCTTTTTGTAGTTCTTGATGTTATAGCACGGGTCTTTATCGCCGTCCATCCAGTAGAGTTTCTTGTTTCGGTCAATCACGTTGCGTCCATAGTCCATATAGAGCAACTGGATTTGTGCGGATACAGATACGGCCAACGAGAACATGACCGCTGTCAAGAAGAATTTTGCTTTCATAATTTGTTAGTGTTTTTGTTTGTTGCTTGTTGTCGGCACGCCCATTCCGCATGTGCAGAGCGGCCGTGTCATTTTGCGGGAATATTTTTGAGGATCTCGACAAGATGATCCCAGACTTTCTGTACTGTAGGTATGAGCAGTCGTTCTTCGGGCGAGTGTACGCCGCGTAGCGTGGGACCGAACGAAACCATATCCATATGTGGGTATTTGAGACTGAACAGACCGCATTCCAGACCCGCATGGATGGCTTTTATTTCGGGATCTCTGCCGAAGAGCCGTCTGTAGGCTTCTACGGTGATGCTGAGGAGCGGGCTGTCAGGGTCAAGTTTCCACCCTGGATAGCCGTCGCTTGTTTCCACGCTTGCCCCCGCAAGCGAGAACACACCCCGCACCATTGCCGATGCGTTCTTGCGTGCGCTCATGATGTTGGAGCGTTGGCTGGTCACGATGTCTACCGTATTGCCGTTGAGGTGTATGCTTGCAAGGTTTGAGGAGGTTTCCACGAAGTCCGGAATGTTCTGGTCCATGGCGAGAATGCCGTTGGGTACACTGACGAGAGCCGTTATGAGTTTGTCGGCGGTGGACTTGTCCATCACTCTGGTCTTCGGCTCCGTGCTTTCCAGCTTGAACAGCATGTTTTTCTCTGTTGCGGAGAATTCCTCTTCGAACTCTGCGGTCATGACATTGAAGTCCACCCTCAGGCTTTCCTTGTACTGCTGCGGAACGCAGGCTATGGCATATCCGTCGCGCGGAATGGCGTTGTGAAGGCCTCCAGCCTGTATGTCGGCTATGCGTATGCCGTATTTCCTGAAAGCGTCGAGCAGGCGCGCGAGCAGTTTGTTGGCGTTGGCGCGTTTCTTTTCAATGTCATCGCCGGAGTGTCCGCCGGTGAGTCCGCTTATTTGTATCTTGAAGAAGAACTGGTTTGCCGGTGATTCTTCCATATTGGTGTTGAATGACACCTTGGTATTGGCTCCGCCGGCGCAGCTGACAAACACAAGACCCTCGTCCTCGGAGTCAAGGTTGACAAGGTAGTCCGCTTTCATGAAGCCCGGTTCAAGCCCCATAGCCCCGTTGAGTCCCTCCTCCTCGCATACGGTGAAGAGACACTCGAGAGGCCCGTGCTCGATGGTATCGTCAGCCAGTACCGCCATCTGCATGGCAACGCCGATTCCGTCGTCGGCTCCGAGGGTCGTGCCTTTGGCTTTGAGCCATTCTCCGTCAACGTATGTCTGGATGGGATCTTTTGCAAAGTCAAAATCCAGACCGGATTCCTTTTCGCACACCATGTCCATATGGCTCTGGAGCACGGTGGTCTTGAGGGATTCAAACCCTTTGGTGGCAGGCTTGCGTATCAGGACATTCCCTGTGGCATCCTGTAGCGTTTCAAGATGGAGCTTCTTTCCGAAGTCTACGAGAAAAGCCCCTATTTTCTGCTCCTTGTGCGAGGGTCGCGGGATTTTGTTGATTTCAGCGAAGAAGTCGAATACGGCTTTGGGCTGTAGCGTGATTTCTGACATGATTATAATGAATTTGATTTGTTGCTGTTTCTGCTGCCTGTTGTGTTTCTTTTCGGAGGGCAAAGCCGAATTGCCGTTTTAAGATTAAATAACATGGGAAATGTGGGGTTGCAAATCAATAAAAAGTTATCTTTGCACCGTTAAAAGGACAGAAGACAGGCTTCCCAAGTCTACAACCAAAGGCAAAAATACGAAGAAATGCTAAAAGAGATAGCGTTGGCACTGTTAATTATTGCAATTGCTGTTTTGTTGCTGTGCGTCAGGCTGCTTTTGGGCAAGAAGGAGTTTGTGCATACTCATGTGGAGGGCAATCCGCACATGGAGCACAGAGGCATAGGATGCGTGAAGAGTCAGGATCGTCAGGCGAGACTCAACGGCGGTCTGAAAATAAAGGAGCATTCCGACTGACGGTTGCGCCCGTTTGAATCTCATACAAAAACACAACTACACAAAAAGATAATGAAGAAGACTGATTTCCTCGCGGCCATGCTTGTGGCCTTTGCGGCGGTGGTTGCCATCTCATGCAGTGACAGCCAAAAAGACAGAAAACAGGCGAAACCAGCCAATACGGACAGGGTGGAAAAAGGAGTGACGGTCGCTTTTGTGGATCTTGACTCACTGATGGCACACTACCAGTATTACCTTGACTGTAGCCAGCTGCTTGAAAAGAAGAGTGCAAGCATCAACAACACCCTGAACAACAAGGGCATTGCCCTGCAAAAGGAAATGGCTGAGTTTCAGGACAAGATCCAGAAGAGAACCATTACGGAAGAACAGGCCTTGAAGATCCAGACATCGTTGCAGAACAAGCAGACGCAGATTCAGACCCTGCAGCAGAACCTCACGGAAGAATTCCAGAAGGAACAGGCCAAATACAACGAGGCTCTCCACGACTCGGTAAACAATTTTCTCCAGTCCTACAACAAAACGGCGGGCTTCACGCTTATTCTGGCGCGCTCTAACGACAACATCCTTCTGGCAGACCCCAAGTGCGACATCACAAGCGACGTGATAGACGGTCTCAACAAGAGATACAAGGCAAAGTGACATCTGTATGGACGCTACGCTCAAAATACGATGCGCCAACGACGGCAAAACCTATGAGGCACCGGAGGGTTGCAATCTGCTTGACCTGTACGCCCGGATTGCTCCGCCGCTGAAATATCCCGCCGTTTCTGCAAAGGTCAACAACAGGTCGTGCGGACTGAATGTGCGCCTGTTCGACAATTCGGATGTGGAATTCCTTGACATTACAGACTCTTCGGGAATGCGTACCTATACGCGGACACTGCTGTTTGTGCTGGCCAAGGCGGTGGAGGACCTTCATGAGGGCGTTCATATTGCAGTTGAAGCACCCGTTTCAAACGGCTATTATATCAGTCTGCGCCATGTCGGCAGTGCCAATGTGAACATCGGCGACATACGCAAGCGCATGGACAGCATAATAGCTGCCGGATTGCCGATAAAAAAGGAAGTGTGTCCGAGAGAACAGGCAATCAAGGTCTTTGAAGACGTGGGGATGGCCAGCAAGGCGAGGCTGCTCCGCTCTATCTCCAGTCTGTATACCACATATTTCACTCTTGACGGCTATCCGGGATATTATTTCAGCGACATGTGCCCATCAACAGCCTACGTCTCTCTCTATGGGGTGGAGCCGTATCACGAGGGAATCCTGCTGAGGTTGCCGGACCCGTCCTGTGCGGGAAAGCTCTTGCCCGTCACGAGGCAAGACAAGATGCTGGAGGTCTTCAACGAAAACCACCGCTGGCAGGATCTGGGCTGTCTGCGTACCGTTGGCGAGTTGAACGAGGCTTGCGCCAAAGGCTACACCAACGATGTGATAAACGTGTCGGAGGCGTTGCAGGAAAAGAAGATATGCCAGACCGCCGAAGCTGTCAAGGCAAAGGGAACAGTAAGGCTGGTGCTTGTTTCGGGTCCCTCCTCAAGCGGAAAGACCACATTCAGCAAGCGTCTGAGCGTCCAGCTTATGGTGTGCGGTCTGCGTCCGTGCCCGGTTTCCATGGACGAGTATTTCCTGCCTCGTGAAGAAACGCCCCGCGATGCCGAAGGCAACTATGACTTTGAATCCATAGACGCGCTTAACTTGCCGCTGTTGGCGGAACATCTGTCAAAGCTGCTTGCCGGCGGAGAGGTGGAACTGCCCCACTATGATTTCCAGACCGGCAGGAGTGTAAGCAGCGGCAAGACGCTGAAGCTACTCCCCAACGATGTGCTGGTGATGGAGGGAATACACGCGCTCAACCCCAAACTGACGGAAACGATAAGCGATTCGCTGAAGTTCAAGATTTACGTGTCGGCACTGACAACCATACAGCTTGATGACCAGAACTGTATTTCGACCACAGACAACCGGCTGTTGCGCCGTATTGTGCGCGACCACAAATACAGGGGTTACTCGGCTGTAGATACCATCAGACGTTGGCCCAGTGTGGGTCAGGGTGAGCGGAAATGGATTTTTCCCTATCAGGAAGAAGCTGACGTGATGTTCAATTCGGCTCTGCTGTTTGAACTTGCCGGACTGCGCACGCAGGCTCTGCCCTTGCTTGAGCAAGTGCCGGAGGATTGCCCTGAGTACAGTGAGGCGCACCGTTTGAGAAAAATTCTGAAATTCATCAATCCCATAGACACGAGCGACCTTCCGCCAGTGTCGTTGCTCAGGGAGTTTATGGGCGGCAGCAGTTTCAAGTACTGAACATAAAACGAACATAACAATGAACTACGGTTTCGTGAAAGTCGCATCGGCTGTCCCCTCTGTCAGAGTGGCTGACTGCGAATACAATACAGCGAAGATACAGGAACTTGTTTCTGAGGCGGAATCGAGAGGAGTGGAAGTGGTTTGCTTTCCGGAACTGTGCATCACCTCGTATTCGTGTCAGGATCTGTTTGCTTCGCAGTTGTTGCTGGACAAGGCCGAGATTTCGCTGATGCAGCTTGCTGACTATACGCGCCAACTCAAAGTCGTGGTCATAGTGGGCTTGCCCGTCAGTTGCCGCGGTATGCTGCTCAACTGTGCGGCAGTCCTGCATCAGGGGAAAATCATCGGGCTTGTGCCCAAGACCTATCTGCCCAACTACAACGAATTCTATGAGATGCGCTGGTTTGCCTCCGGTTACAGCGTGGTCAACGAAACGGTGCATCTGGCGGGGCAGAGTGTCACCGTCAGCGCCAAGGCAGTTTTCGAGACAACCTCCTACCGCTTCTGCATAGAGCTGTGCGAAGACGTGTGGGCTCCTGTTCCCCCGAGCAGCAGACACACGTTGGCCGGTGCCGACATTGTGTTCAACCTCAGTGCCTCCAATGAGAGCGTAGGCAAACATGAATATCTGAAAAACCTGCTCGCCCAACAGAGTGCCCGCTGCCTGTGCGGGTATGTCTATTCGGGTTGCGGCTACGGTGAGAGCACCCAAGACCTCGTGTTCAGCGGCAATGCCATAATATACGAGAACGGGAACCTGTTGGTTGAAGGCAAGCGTTTTGACCTTGAACCGCAGCTCGTCGTGAGTGAGATAGACGTGGAATGTCTGCGCTCGGAGCGGCGTAAAAACACGACATATACAGCTTCGGCGGCACAGTCAGACCTGTGCGGCTACAGCGTGCTCGGTATACCGCAGGCGGCACTGTCCGGCTTTGATGAAACGCTTACGCGCCATATAGACCCCTGTCCCTTTGTGCCGCAGGGCAAGGAACTTGACATACGCTGTGAGGAAATCTTCAACATTCAGGTGGAGGGGCTTGCCAAGCGTGTGCAGCATGTAGACTGCCAGACTCTGGTGGTCGGCATAAGCGGGGGGCTGGACTCCACACTGGCACTGCTTGTGTGCGTGAAGGCGTGTGACAGGCTCGGGCGTTCGCGCAAGAGCATCGTGGGCATCACCATGCCTGGATTCGGCACCACCAACCGCACCTATACCAATGCCACCAACCTCATGAAGGCTCTTGGTGTCACCATCCGCGAAATAGGCATTGCCGATGCCTGCCGTCAGCATTTCCTTGATTTGGGTCACAACCCCGCAGTAAGGGATGTCATATACGAAAATTCACAGGCGCGTGAACGCACTCAAATACTCATGGATGCGGCCAACCAGATGAACGGCATCGTGGTGGGTACGGGCGACCTCAGCGAGCTTGCATTGGGGTGGGCCACTTACAACGGCGACCATATGTCGATGTACGGCGTGAACGTGTCGGTACCCAAGACTCTTGTGCGGCATCTTGTGGTGTGGACGGCAAACAGTATGGCGGACAGCCCGTGTGCCACCATACTGCAGGACATAGCCGACACCCCTATCAGTCCGGAATTGCTTCCCGCCGACGACCAGGGCAACATCATGCAGAAGACGGAAGACCTTGTGGGCCCCTATGAACTCCACGACTTTTTCCTGTATTGCCTGCTGCGTCACGGATTTTCAACCAAGAAAATCCAGTATCTCGCAACAGCTGCGTTCAAGGGTGTATACGACGGGCAGACAGTGACGAGATGGCTTCGGGTGTTTATAGACCGCTTTTTCAGGCAACAGTACAAGCGCAGCTGTCTGCCTGACGGGCCGAAAGTGGGATCATGCTCGCTTTCGCCCCGCGGTGACTGGCGTATGCCGAGCGATGCCAGTTCTGCGGAATGGCTGTCGGGCCTTGGCGATGAAACGGATACGGAAACAGAAACAGACGAAAAACAGTGACATATGAAGACTCTCGCCAATTTCCTGACAGCAATGATTCTTGTTTCGTTCCCTGTGTTTGCCGCAGGAGACAACACCGATGACGACGGGATAAAGCTGTTTGCCGTGGCGACACTGTCAGACACGGGCAAGGAACTGATGGAGGGCGACAGCGTTATAGTGACTCTGACCCTCTATTCCAACTCCACGTTCAGCAGGATTGAGAACCTTGACAAAGACGTTCCGGAACTCAAGGACACCGATGTGAGACCTTACGGCAGCAACCGCCGCCTTACGCAGCAGGTTTCCACATACGGCGGCAAACGGTATTATTCTGTTGTCGCCGAACAGTTCGTGGTGACTTTCCGCGGAGTGGGCAGCCTTGTTTTTCCGCCGCGCAAATACAACGTAGACCTTGACGGGGCCGTGCGCAGCAGATATCGCTCGCCCTTTGACGACTTCTTCGGCTTTGACAGCCCGTTTGCCGAAAACCGGAAAACCGTCCGGAAAAAATGCTCGTCGGAAAGCCTGAAGATGAAAGTGATGAAACGCCCGCCCAAGACCATGCACGACATAGAGCGGGGCGGTGCTGTCCTGATGTGAGTGCAGCCCATCTGTGGCGGGTCTTGTGGCGGCAGCCCGCCAGAACGAGGTCTGCCTTGCGGGTTTTGTTCGCATTTTTTTGTGCGGCTTGTGAAAAACGACTAATTTTGCAGAGCCAAGTCCCGTGAGGGTTTTGCGGTCACGGAAAATACTAACTAATATCTATAACAATTCAAAAAATCTATGTGGTTAACAAAATCTTCAATCGGTAAGAAAGTACTGATGTCCGTCACGGGTATCGCACTGATTCTTTTCCTTACATTTCATGCGTGCATGAATGTGGTCGCCTTGATCAGCGAAGAGGGGTACAATGCTATCTGTGAGTTTCTGGGTGCGAACTGGTATGCAGTGGCCGCTACGGCAGTACTTGCGGCTTTGGTGGCCATACACTTTGTCTATGCTGTGATTCTTACGCTCAAGAACCGCAAGGCGCGCGGTATCAGCAGGTATGAAGTGACCGACAAGCCCGCAAAGGTTGAGTGGGCTTCCCAGAACATGCTTGTCCTCGGTATAGTCATCGTGCTCGGGCTGCTGCTTCACCTCTACAATTTCTGGTATAACATGATGTTCGCCGAGCTTGCGGGTGATGAGCTCAGTGCCCTCTATGCCTCTGACGGAGTGTACCACATAAAGAAGACCTTTGGCTGTCCCGTGTACTCGTTCATCTATCTTGTATGGCTGGCGGCACTCTGGTTTCACCTGAGCCACGGTTTCTGGAGCGCGTTCCAGACCATAGGCGTGAACGGCAAGATCTGGTTCAACCGCTGGAAGACGATAGGCAATGTATGGGTTACGGTCGTAATCCTCATGTTTGCGGCAGTGGTGGTTGCGTTTGCTCTTTGCCCTGACTGCGTAGGATAATTATCGGAAAACTATATTAAAACGAAAATACAATGGCAACAATAAATTCAAGAATACCAGAGGGCCCAATAGCGGAAAAGTGGACTAATTACAAGGCACACCAGAGATTGGTTAACCCCAAGAACAAGCTCAAGCTTGATGTCATCGTTGTCGGCACGGGTCTGGCCGGTGCCAGTGCAGCCGCATCGCTTGGCGAGATGGGCTTCAACGTGCTTAATTTCTGTATACAGGATTCTCCACGCCGTGCCCACTCCATTGCCGCCCAGGGCGGCATAAACGCAGCCAAGAACTACCAGAATGACGGTGACTCCGTATACCGTCTCTTCTACGATACTGTAAAAGGCGGTGACTACCGTGCCCGCGAGGCCAACGTGTACCGTCTGGCAGAGGTCAGCAACAACATCATAGACCAGTGCGTGGCGCAGGGCGTTCCTTTTGCGCGCGAGTATGGCGGCATGCTCGCCAACCGCTCTTTCGGCGGGGCTCAGGTAAGCCGCACGTTCTATGCCAAGGGCCAGACCGGCCAGCAGTTGCTGCTCGGGGCCTACAGTGCGCTCAGCCGTATGGTTGAAGCCGGCAAGGTGAAACTCTACACACGCTATGAAATGGAAGACGTGGTGCTGGTAGAAGGCCGCGCACGCGGCATCATTGCCAAGAACCTTGTCACCGGCAAGCTTGAGCGTTTCTCCGCCAATGCCGTGGTGATAGCTACAGGCGGATATGGCAACACGTATTTCCTTTCCACCAACGCCATGGGCTGCAACTGTACGGCCGCAGTACAGTGCTACCGCAAGGGTGCGATGTTCGCCAACCCTTCATACGTGCAGATACACCCCACGTGTATACCGGTACACGGCGACAAGCAGTCCAAGCTTACCCTGATGTCGGAGTCGCTGCGCAACGACGGTCGCATCTGGGTGCCCAAGGACATTGAAGACGCAAAGAAACTGCAGGCCGGCGAGATCAAGGGCAGTGACATCCCGGAAGAAAAGCGCGACTACTATCTGGAACGCCGTTATCCGGCTTTCGGCAACCTTGTGCCCCGTGACGTGGCAAGCCGTGCTGCAAAGGAGCGTTGCGACAAGGGCTATGGTGTGAACAACACCGGTCTTGCCGTGTTCCTTGACTTTTCCGAATCAATACAGCGTCTCGGCATTGACGAAATCCGTCAACGCTACGGTAACCTCTTTGACATGTACGAGGAGATTACTGACGTGAATCCCGGCGAACTTGTCAAGACCGTTGATGGAGTGGAATACTACAACCCGATGATGATATTCCCCGCAATCCACTATACTATGGGCGGCATCTGGGTAGACTACGAACTCCAAACCTCCATCCCGGGACTTTTCGCTATCGGTGAATGCAATTTCTCTGACCACGGAGCCAACCGTCTCGGTGCATCAGCCCTGATGCAGGGTCTGGCCGACGGATATTTTGTCCTTCCCTATACTATCCAGAACTATCTGGCAGATCAGGCTATCTGGCCGCACCTGCCCGTAAACAGTCCTGAGTTTGTGAAGGCTGAAGCCGGAGTACAGGCCGAGATAGACCGCATCATGAATATCCACGGGAAGCGTTCTGTTGATTCCATCCACAAGGAATTGGGACATATCATGTGGGAACATGTGGGTATGGGCCGTACCAAGGAGGGTCTTGAAGAGGGGCTCAAACTCATCAAGGGCATCCGCAAGGAGTTTAACGAAAATGTGTTTGTCCCCGGTGCCAAGGAGGGCCTCAATGTGGAACTTGACAAAGCCATCCATCTTCGCGATTTCATTCTCATGGGCGAACTCATCGCCACAGATGCGCTCCACCGCGAGGAGTCTTGCGGTGGCCATTTCCGCGAGGAACACCAGACGGAAGAGGGCGAGGCCAAGCGTGATGACGAGAACTTCTTCTACGTAGGCTGCTGGGAATACCAAAACGATGACGATACCGCTCCTGTGCTCAGCAAGGAACCGCTTGAATACGAGATCATCAAGGTACAGACGCGCAACTACAAGAACTAACCCTTAAAACCTTAAAACACAATGGCAAAAAATATTTCTTTTACACTAAAGTATTGGAAGCAGAATGGTCCTAAGGATAAGGGTCATTTTGATACTCACGAGATGAAGAACATCCCCGATGACACATCGTTTCTGGAGATGCTTGATATCCTCAACGAAGAACTCATTGAGGAGGGGCAGGAACCTTTTGTGTTTGATCATGACTGCCGTGAGGGCATCTGCGGGATGTGCTCGCTTTACATCAACGGCACTCCCCACGGCAAGACTGCTGCAGGAGCCACTACGTGCCAGCTCTATATGCGTCGTTTCAATGACGGTGACGTGATTGTTGTGGAGCCGTGGCGTTCCGCTGCATTTCCGGTAATCAAGGACTGTATGGTAGACCGTTCGGCGTTTGACAAAATCATACAGGCCGGCGGTTATACTTCCGTGCGCACAGGTCAGCCACAGGATGCCAACGCAATCCTTATTCCCAAGCAGGATGCAGACGAGGCAATGGACTGCGCCACATGTATCGGCTGCGGTGCGTGTGTGGCAGCCTGCAAAAACGGTTCTGCCATGCTGTTCGTAAGTTCCAAGGTCAGTCAGCTCGCCCTCTTGCCGCAAGGTCGCCCCGAGGCTGCCAAGCGCGCTAAAGCCATGGTGGCGCGCATGGATGAACTGGGCTTCGGCAATTGTACCAACACCCGTGCCTGTGAGGCAGTCTGCCCCAAGAACGAGACAATAGCCAATATCGCACGTCTCAACCGCGAGTTCATTTCGGCGAAATTCAAGGATTGACACACGTACGGGGCTGGCGCACGCTTGCGTCACCAGCTCCGTATCTCCCCACATAGGGGTAGCCGTCAAGGTCTTGCTCCGATGCACGTTGTACGGAGAAAGAACGGCAAATAACATAACCGCCGCGTTCGGAACGGAATGCGGCGGTTATGTTATTTGTTGGAATTGTAAAAAGGCGAGAATATACGCCGTCAGTTGACGTTGCCCGTGTGTATCAGGTATTCGGCAATCTGCACTGCGTTGAGGGCAGCCCCCTTGCGTATCTGGTCGCCGGTGAGCCACAGCGTGATGCCGTTGTCGTTGGCGAGGTCTTTGCGGACGCGTCCTACATAGACATCATCCTTGCCGGCAGATTCAAGCGGCATGGGGTACACATAGTTCTGCGGGTCATCAACGAGGGTACAACCCGGTGCGGCGGCAATGGCATTGCGCACGGCATCCACGTCAAGCGGTTTTTCGGTTTCTATCCACACGGCTTCAGAGTGCGAACGGAGCGAAGACACCCTGACGCAGGTGGCGGAGGTGCGCACATCGGAGTGCATTATTTTGCGTGTCTCGTTGTACATCTTCATTTCTTCCTTGGTGTAATCGGTTTCGGTCATCACGTCTATCTGCGGTATGACGTTGTATGCCAGCTGGTGCGGGAATTTGCTGATGGTCTTGGCCTTGCCGGTCTCAACCAGTTCCTTGTACTGCTGCTGGAGTTCGTCCATGGCGGCAGCTCCGGCTCCCGACGCACTCTGGTATGAGGAGATGTGTATGCGCTTTATGTGTGACAGCTGTTCAATGGGCTGCAGTACAACTACCATCATGATGGTGGTGCAGTTGGGGTTGGCGATTACGCCGCGTGGACGCACGAGGGCATCTGCCGCATTGCATTCAGGCACCACGAGCGGCACATCGCTGTCCATACGGAATGCGCTGGAGTTGTCTATCATCACTGCGCCGAATCTGGTGATGTCTTCAAGGTATTCCTTTGACACACCCGCCCCCGCAGACGTGAACACCACATCAATGCCCTTGAAACCATCGCCGTGGCGGAGTTCCTTGACTGTGTATGACTTGCCCTTGAAGGTGTATTGTTTGCCTGCGGAACGGCTTGAGCCGAACAGGGTAAGTTCATCAATGGGAAAACTGCGCTCGGCGAGTATGCGCATAAACTCTTGTCCTACGGCGCCGCTGGCGCCCACGATAGCTACGTTCATCTGCGTGAAAATATTTGTTGTGGTCTTGATATGTTGTTTTCTGTGACGGGACGGAAGACACACATGAGGTTCCCGTTTCCGACCGATATGCAAAAATAATAAAAAGGGGGCGTAATGCCAGTGTATGCCGTGGGGATTTTTGGCAAGGCAGTATACATTGTTGCGTTATTACGGCAAGGAACTTCCGATTTGGAATGAAAACAGAGCCGATTTGGTTTAAAATCGTTAATTTTGTACCTTATACAAAATAAATCGGCAAGACCGCAAATCCGGCATGGACTGTTTTTTCCTGTCTGTCTGCCGCATGATGCGGCTGTGCAAAGCTCTGGCAGCCCCGAATGATATCGTTTACCGACATATTTCCCGTTACCGACCCCACTTGGATAATGTTCTGTGTCCTGTTGCTGATACTCGGAGCTCCGGTGCTGTTCGAGCGGATGAGGATTCCTCCTCTTGTGGGTATGGTGCTGGCCGGCGTGCTGGTCGGTCCCCACGGTCTGGGAATCCTGCAGAGGGGCGACAGCTTTGACATCTTCGGTCAGGTGGGCTTGTATTACATCATGTTTTCCGCAGGTCTGTCCATGGATATGTCGGCACTGAAGACCGGCCGCAGGCTGGTGATCACGTTCGGGCTGATGAGTTTCGGCGTGCCTTTTGTCATGGGGTATGCGTCTTCGTTCTGGTTACTGGGCATGAGCGAGGCGGCCTCGGTTCTGGTCGCGTGCATACTGGCCAGTCACACCATGGTGGCATTCAGTATCGCTTCGCGTTACGGTCTGGCCCACCACAAGGGGGTTACGCTGTCAGTGGTGGCTACGATGATATCGCTGGTACTGTCGCTGTTTGTGCTTGCCGCTATGGCATCCACGTTCGATGGCAAGGGCGGTTCACTGGCGTGGCTGTTCATAATACTCAAGTGCGCCGTGTATACAGCAGCCGTGATATTCATATATCCCAGAATCATACGCTTTGTATTCCGCAAGATTTCCGATGATGTGCTACAGTATATCTTCGTGATGTGCATGGTGCTGCTGAGTGCTGCCATAAGTGACAGTCTCGGGTTGGAGGGAGTGCTTGGTGCTTTTCTGGCCGGGTTGGTATTCAACCGCTACATTCCGGCTTCCGTGCCCCTGATGAACCACATTGACTTTGTGGGCAACGCCTTGTTTATCCCCTATTTTCTGATAGGCGTGGGCATGCTGATAGACGTGCGGCTGCTCGTGGCGAGCGAGGAGGCTCTGGTTGTTACCGCTGTTGTGGTGGCTGTGGCCCTTGTTTCCAAATGCATAGGAGCATGGCTGACTGCCGCCATGTTCAGACTTGACTCCAATTGCCGCATGATGATGACGGGACTTACTTCAGCCCATGCCGCCGGCGGTCTTGCCATAGTCATGGTGGGGCGTAGGCTTCTTCTGCCCTCCGGGGCTCCGCTTGTAGACGACACCTTGCTCAACGCCGTGGTAATGCTGATACTGTTCAGTTGCGTGTTCAGTGCGTTTGTCACTTCGGCTGCGTCAAGGCGCATAAGTCTCAACGAGGTGAGCGACGACGAGCAGAAAGGCGTGGAAGACAAAATGCTTGTGGCACTGTCGCGGTCGGAGTCTATGCGCAACCTCATCACTTCCGCCATATTGATGCGTCCACACCGCAGTACCACACCGCTGGTAGGGGTGAGGCTGGTGCTTGATGCCGTGGGCAACGAGCGTGAGCTTAATGCAGCGCGCCAGATGGTCAACGATGCCGCCGTAGTAGCAGCGTCTGCCGGGGTAAGCCTCAAGAAAGTTGTCCGTTCAAGCGTGAACCCGGTGACGGGACTGTTCCATCTTATGAAAGACTTCGAGGCTTCGGAGATTCTCATGGGCTACCATCTCACCGGCGGCAAGGCGGCCACCGGCTTCGGCAGTGTGATCTCGGAAATGCTCGCCACGATAACCCGCCAGATAATAATCCTGCACGCTGTGCGTCCGCTGAACACTATCAGACGTATACACGTGATAGTGCCGCAGAACGCCTGTAAAGAGGAGGGCTTCGTGAGATGGCTGAATCACGTGCTGAGGCTCGGCAGACAGTTGGACTGCCAGACAGTCTTCTGCTGCGACGATGACACATGGGCACGTATATGCAAACGGCAGCAGCAGCACTACGGCAAGGTGAAGATACAGCAACGCCGGTTTGACGACTACGCCGGGATAGTGGGGCTCAAGCAGGATATAGACGAAAGCCACATGGTGGTGTTAATTGCGGCGAGGAGCGGCGCTCCGTCGTACCACCCCATGATGATGAAGCTCCCCTCTATAGTGGGACGGCATTTCGCTGACAACAGCGTCATGATAATCTACCCCGACCAGTACGGTATGGAGAAACGTCTTTCGGCATTCAACACAGGCTTGAAATAACCAACATTCATATAGAAGTTATGGCAGACACGATAGTTAGCGTCAAGGGGGTGACCAAGCGGTTCGGAGAACTTGCGGTATTGAAAGGCATCGACCTTGACATAGAGCAAGGCGAGATTGTGAGCATAGTGGGGCCCAGCGGCGCCGGCAAGACAACTTTGCTCCAGATTGTCGGTCTGCTTGATTCCGCCACTTCTGGCACGGTGTTGTTGTGCGGAAGAGACGTTACACGTCTGAAACAGAAAGAACAGGCAAGGCTGCGCAATGCGGAGATTGGTTTTGTGTTCCAGTTCCATCAGCTGCTCCCGGAGTTCTCTGCGCGCGAGAATGTCATGATGCCGGCACTGATAGCCGGTCGGAGCATCAGAGAGGCAGGTCGCCGTGCCGACGAGTTGCTCGGGATGCTGGGGTTGGCAGATCGCCGCGACCACAGACCGAAGCAGATGTCGGGTGGCGAGAACCAGCGTGTGGCGGTTGCGCGAGCATTGATGAACAGTCCCCGTATAATACTGGCCGACGAACCGTCTGGAAGCCTTGACACCAAGAACAAGGAAGAACTGCACCAATTGTTTTTTGACTTGAGAGACAAGCTGAACCAGACTTTCGTGATAGTGACGCACGATGAACGCCTCGCCACGTTGACGGACAGGACGATACATCTCAAGGACGGCCAGGTTGACGATGGAAGTCCGTGTATTGCCGACAAACCGTCGGGACAGCCGGACATGTGCGGAGATACCGCTGGATACAGAAACATATCTTTGGAGTAAAACATATACCGTCATGGTAAAATTAGGAGACTACAACAGGCTGACCATAAACCGCTTTGTTGAGAGCGGAGCGTATCTGGACGGCGGCGAGGGCTTTGAGATACTCATGCCCCGGCGCTACACTTCCCCAGAAATGCATCCAGGTGACGAGGTTGAGGTGTTCGTTTATCTTGACCAGGCCAACAAGCCTGTGGCGACAACGGAGAAGCCTTTGGCCAAGGTCGGCGAGTTCGCCTGTCTGAGGGTTAACTGGCTGAATGAATACGGAGCGTTTCTTGACTGGGGACTGCTCAAGGACTTGTTCGTGCCATTCCGCGAACAGGGTGTCAAGATGCAGGCGGGCAAACGCTATGTGGTCTATGTCTATGTGGATGAACTTACCGGCAGGATTGTCGGTTCCGCACGCATTTCCAGACATTTGAAGAACAGACCGGGCTTGCTGAAGCCCCGGCAGGAGGTTGAGGCTTTGGTGTTCAAGCATACCGACTTGGGCTATAAGGCTGTTGTGTTGGGCTGCGGCTGCGAGGGAATGGTCTACGACAACGAGTTGTTCCGGTCCCTTTCCGTAGGAGACAAAGTCAAGGCCTTTGTCAAGAACGTTCGCCCTGACGGTAAAATAGATCTGGTATTGCAGGAAGGCGGGCGGCGGCACGTGGAGGCTTTCAGCGTGGTGCTGCTGAAAGCCCTCAAAGAGAGTCCAAACCATTTCACTTCCCTCAATGACGGATCTGATCCTCAGGACATATATGAGGCATTCGGTGTCAGCAAGAAGACTTTCAAACGTGCCGTCGGCGCACTCTATAGGGAAAGGCTGATTGAGATTACCGACAACGGCATAAGGCTATTGTAAGTCTGTGCGTATCCGTGTTTCCCAGTGTTGTGCCATCATCTGGAAGATCCCGTACCAAAGCACAGATACGCCAAAGCCGTTTCGCTTTGATCAATGACTTAGCTACCGTACTATATTACGCAAATCGCCACCTGTCTTTGCGTGATGTGTCAGGCCAACCATTCGTGGTCAAGACAGAACTTTCAGAAGACAGGCTTGCTCTCTGGGCAACGAGTCCCTGGCAATCCAAAATGGCGTGCCACCGGTAATAAGAGGGTGGCACGCCATCGTTGTCTGTTGGGAACCCGGTTTCGGGACAATCAGTTTGGGATGTCGGGTGTCGGGAACATCTTGTCCGTATTGCTTTCGTTGAAATTGCGTATATAGAAGATCTTCTCCATCATTTCATCGGTCAGGGGCTTGATGGTGCCGTCGGTCTCAAGGGCTGTCATGTCGGCTTTGAATTCATCAAGCATCTTCTGGGTGAGAATGAGATACTTTGTGCCGTAGTCCGTGTTTTTGTATGCGCCGATGCGGAAGAAACCCGCCCGTTCAAAGAAATTGTAGAGGTTGTAGCCATAGAGGCGGCTGGCTTTGCGCACGAAGCAGAACATGGCCGGTACAGAGTTGTTTTGCCATGTGACCTTGCCCTTGTTGAGGTAGTTCTGCGTTATCCAGCAGCTGCCGGGATAGAGCTCCTCCAATGTGGTATACAGCCCGTTGACGTTGCTGTTCTGCGCTGCGCTGATAAGCTCGTATTTGTCGAAGCCGTCTTTTTTCTCGACGGTGGAACCGCCCGGCAGATTGTTCTGCTGACGCAGTGCTTCAAAGAGGTCAGGGTAGAAGTCCGGGTAGTTGAGCGTGATGGCGGCGTAGTTGCCCAAGAGGTTGAACGGTGCCAATATTATCGAGAGGTCGGTGTCAAGGATGTTTACCGAGCGCTGAGGATTGTCGTTGATGTTGTAGATGAGACTGTCAGCCTCGGCAAGGCAGGTGTTGCGCAGGTCTTCGCTGTAGCTGTAGAGTGAGCTGTTGCTCTTGGCCGCCTGATAGGCAAGGCTGCGCAGGCGCGAGTACGCCTTGCCCTGATTGTAGCCCGAGATGCGCCCGAAGATATGCTGCCAGAACAGTACGGGGAAGTTCTTGTCTATGTTGAACACATAGCCCAGCCGCTGCACGTTGTAGTACGAGAAGATGTTGTTGGAAACTTCGCTGAGTCCTCCCCAGCAAGCATAGGGGTGCATCTGGTGCTGGTGTCCCCATTCGTGGGAGAATCCCCAGATGGCATCGTTGTCCTTGAGCATCATAGTGTTGCAGTTGAGCACGCGCTTTTCCTGGTCATGATGGAAACTTACCCCCATGGTAGTCTGGTACATATAGTACTGGTAGTTGGTGAACGCCATGGTGTGGTTGTCGGGAACGCGGTTGTATTTCTCGAGTCCCAGCATACGGTGCTCCCATGTCACCAGAGAGTCAAGCAGGTTGATATACTGCCGGTAGCCGAGGCTTGTGCCATCGCTGGCCTTGCAGTAGTCGCGCATGCCTGCACTGGTCCACACACTCTGCACGCGTTTGCCGAGCACATCAATGCAGACGTTGCCTCCGTCAGCGGCTTTCCTGCACAGGTCGTACATCTCCTCATTGGTTTTGTCAACGGTAAGGATGCCGTTTATTTCACCGCTTATGAAATGTACCTTTATGTCGGGTACTCCCTGTTCGTAGCGTTCGCGCGTGTCGGCGTAGTATTTGATATATCCCAGCCCGTCCCATGCGTAGGTGTAGTTGATGATGTTGAGACCGTTGTGCAGGGTGTAGTCGGTAGTGTTGGGATTGGAGCCGTCGAAATTGCTCCCGTCCTTGCCGGTATACCACGCCACGATACTCAGTTTGGCTGTCATGTCGTCAGGAATGCCGCTGACGAAGACCGCCCGTTTTGTGCCGGAGCGGAAATTGATGCCCGTGGGGTTGTCAAGCTGGCTGTAGTATTTGCCAGGGGCATTCCATTCGGAGGACAGCACGTAGTAGGAGAGGCGGCACGGGTAGGAAGCAGCACGGTATGCTGTTTCATAAGACCCGTCCAAAATGCCTTTGGCTATCCTTTTGCAGAAAGTGTTGGTCAGCTTGTCAACGTCTTCTGCCGTCACTCCCGGTTTCAGTACGGAATACACCTCATCTGCGAATATATCGAGATCTTCCTTGCCTGTGCAGGCCCGGTAGCAGTACAATTCCGCTCCCGAGGCACAGTTGTTGACGGCTTCTGTAATGCGTATTTCTATTTTGTCGGGTGACACCGGCTTTTCCAGACGTATGGTGTCGGGTGTCTTGTCTGCCTCTTTGCTCACGGTCTGCGAGTAGGTGTTGCCTTGTGCGGTGACAACAACCGTATATTTCTGCCATATTCCGGCGTTGCTGTAGGTCTGGCGCGGGGTATAGACAATGTAGTCAACCCGTTCCTTGCCGTTGAAGTTCATAGTGACCACGGCAGGTTTTTCTTCCGATACGCCGTAGTTGCTTGTCCACACAGTGTTCGTGTTCCCGTCGAAGAGCCGTCCGATGCCCTGATTGCTTTGTGAACTTGAGGCGTCGTATAGTTTTGGTTCGACAACGTTGTCGACAATCGCTTCGTATATTTTTTCTTCTTCCTGAGTCACTTCAATCGTGCGCGACATGGTTCCGTCGGCTGTCTTGAGTACGATTTCAGCCGTGCGCGGCTTTCCCTCTGAGGTTACGTCGGCCGTAATGACGAGAGCCTTGCCGTTTTCGGTGCGTGTGGCTTTGAGCCATGTTTTGTTAGGCGTGATACTGAAATCGTTGTTTGCCCTGACGGGTATGTAGACGGCCTTCCCGTCCCATGTCAGTTCCGCCTTGCCTGTGCCCGGCAGTATGGTTTGTGTAGTCTTGCTTGTCTGCCCCTTTGCGTGGCCGCAGAGACCGAGCGCGACAAGAAGAATGAGTGCAGTCCTTGTGCTTTTCATTGTTGTTGCGTTATGGTTTGTTATTTTATGGCTACCTTGATGTTGTTGACGAGATAGATTCCCTTGCCGAGCTGTATGCGTACAGATCCCTGCACTTCGCCTTTCCATTGCAGAGTGCCCGACATGCTGTAGACGCTTACGTCGGTCGGGTTGTCAGCCTGCAGGGTCATTTCGCCTTTGCCTGCGGTGCAACGGAGATTGTTGGCTGCGCTCACTTCATCAATGCCCGTGGCAGAGTCGGTGATACTGATATGGTCGCTCAGGAGGAGGAATCCCAGATATTTGTTGCACATTATTTCAAGCTGTATGTCTTCAAAAGGCTTGTTGAACGTAAAGACGTTTTTCTGGTCTGTGGCACTGGGCACGGTATAGTCGCTCGTGGTGCTTCCGTCTGTTCCTTTGGTGAGTTTGGAACCTTTCACCCCGTCCGTGTACTTGTACCATGTGAAGGTATAGGAGCTCGCTGCAAGTGTCGTCTGGTCTTGATTCTCCTTGAACAGGTCGCGTGATGTGGTGAATGTCTCACCGGTCTTGTAGCTGTTTTGTGCAAACTTGATACCCTCCTGCTGTACTCCGTACCATTTTTTCGAGCTGGCTTTGTTCCAGAGAGACGTGAAATCAAGCGAGTTTCCGCCCATGAAGACCGCGAGAGCCTTGTCCTCAAGCTGTGACAGCGTAAGGGATTCAATGGCATTGTCTTCTATGTTGAGAGTCTTGATGCGTGTACTGCCGTTGAGACTGAGTGTGCCGAGTTTGTTGTTGTCAAGCCAGCAGTCGGCAATGTCCGTAAGAACGGCGGAGCCTGTTGCGACAGCCTCAATCATGTTGTTTGAGGCGATAAGGCTTTCAATCTGCGGGTTTTTGCTCAGGTTGAGGGTTGTCAGCCTGTTGTTGTCAATCCACAGGGTCTTGAGCGCGGGAAGGCTGAGTACGTTGCAGACAGCAAGGTCGTTGTCCGACAAAATCAGCGTTTCAAGGTTTGAGGCAGCCGTAAATGTTATCTGGCTCAGTTCCTGACCAGAGCAGTCGAGATATGTCAGCCCCATTGCCGTGAGTATGACAGTTTCTCCCGCCAGCGTTCCTGTTATGGGTTCTGCGGTGCTGAACACCGTGTCGGTCTTGCCTTCGCCCCAGTCAATCAGACATCCCATACCGTCGTTTACTGTAATGGTAAAATCTTCACCGACACTTTTGCCGGTTTTCATTTTTACGATTGTCTGCGCCATGGTACCGGCAGCAAAGGCGGCAAAAGTCAGCAAGAGTATGGCTTTCTTCATTGTAGATGTTTGTTATATGTTGTTTTTATTTCCAGATATGCAAATGTAGCGTTTTATATTGAATAAGTCGGCAGAACTTGTGAAGTTATTGTATTTGCGTTTCTCTGTAGCCGGAAGACTTGCAAACGCAAAAAGGCAGCAAAACTGTTTCTTTCCGGTTTTGCTGCCTTTTTGCGTTATGAGGCTCGTACCTTCCCTACTGTTTGAACAGGAAGAACTGTGGTCGTCCGTAGATGCGGAAATCCCTGATGCAGCCGGGTCTGCCGGCACCGCGTTGCTGGAGGTCTATAGCCGTAACGGTCTGTATCTCCCCGAGGTCGATGATGATGCGGTGCGGAAACGGAGTGGTGGCGGGATTCCACTGCGCGTGCCAATATTGCTTGGAACTTTCGTCAAAGATGTTCTCTGCGGGTCCCTCGTCAGCCTGTTCGGAGTTCACGTAAGTTACGTTCCAGTTGTCTTTGGGAATGACCCTGTTGCCTTCGCCGTAGAGTGTTATTTCGGCAAGGCAGGAGTTCTTGTTGTCGTACGAAGACTCTATCTCTATGCAGATATGGCGCATGGTAGCAGGCGTGGCAAGTTCGAAATGCTGCACACCGTCAGCGTTCTTCATTGTGCCTTGCAGTACGCAGTCGCCTTTTTCTATTATAGGCTGCCCCACAGGCAGTTCCCGTCCCTTTGTTGTCTGTCTGTTGCGGTCAATGCCAACGCTGTCGAGTATCGGGGCAGGCAGCCCGGCAACAGTGTAGTCGCCCCTTGTCTCCATGTCAAACACGATTA
This sequence comes from Anaerovoracaceae bacterium, assembly GCA_963617965.1. Classification (GTDB taxonomy): domain Bacteria; phylum Bacteroidota; class Bacteroidia; order Bacteroidales; family Bacteroidaceae; genus UBA6382. Next base: position 18,641 of record CAVEQO010000021.1, on the reverse strand, counting down.
TCTCGTTCTTGCCCTTTTTCACCCACGGTCCGGGAACATAGAGCGTCTGCTGCGGACCTATCTGCCAGAACTTGCCTATGCTGCGGCCGTTTATCCACACAGCCCCCTTGCCCCAGCGGCTCATGTCAAGAAACACATCGCCCTGCCTGTCAAGCGTAAACGTGCCGCGGTGTAAAGCCACGCCCTCCATTTCGTTCGTATGCGGTGTTTTGGTCTTGGGCATCTGCTTCAGTTTGTAGAGCGGCAGCGGTGTGGTAGTCCAGCCGACAAGTTTCTTGCCGCGGAAAGTCACGCTGTCCGTAATACCCTTGAGATTGTCGAGCAGGTCAGGCCCGTAGTTGATGCGTCCCACGTTCTCAACCAGTATTTCAAGCCGGGCACCAGAGGGGATGTCGGCTTGCATCTTAGTCTGGTTGTGGCGGCGGTCAAGGGCACCGATGCGCTTGCCGTTGACAAACACTATGGCATAGTCGCGCACGCTGCGTATGACCAGCGTGCCTTTGCCGCCGTTGTCCACTGTCGTTTCGTAGTGGATATAGCCGAAGTCCTGATTTGCGTCTTCCATGGTGAGAGGGTTGTCCGCCTTGATTCTCTGTCCGAATGCGGCACTGAGCGGCACACTGTCGTTCAGTTGTATTGGTGCGAAAGTCGCGATGGGGTTGAGCGGCGGCACGTCGGGAAGTTTCTCCCCTGCGGGCAGGTGGCGTTGGGCCACTTCGCGGAAAGCGTAGTATTTGGGCGTAGGGTTTCCGTATTCACCGAGTGGTGCGTCGTAGTCGTAGCTTGTGGGCTGTGGCTCGTAGCCCTTGCCCACGGTGTTTGCCCCGTTGGTGTATGCAAAGTTTGTCCCTCCGTGGAACATATAGATGTTCACGGACACTCCGTTGTCCAGCATCCAGTCAATCTGCCGGGCAGGAGACTGGAAATCGCGCTTGGAGTGGTTCTGCCCCCACACGTCAAACCAAGCCGGATAGAATTCCGCCACGAAATACGGGCCGCCGGGATAGAAACGGTCTACGGCGCGCTTGACTTCTTCGCCCACTGATCCGTTGACAGTAGGCAGTATGCCTTGCAGGTATCCGTTGGGCATCTGTCCTGCACCGTCGCAGGTGATGAAAGGAGCGTTGAATCCGGCTTCTTCGAGCATGGTCTTTATTTTTCCGAGATACACGCGGTCCTTGTCGTAAGACCCGTACTCGTTTTCTATCTGCACAAGGATGATGTTGCCCCCGTTGCCTACGCAGTATTTGCCCACCTCTTTGCCGAGCCGGTCAAGATACCGTTTGCAGGCGGCGAGGAAATCGGGATCATCGCTCCGCCACTTCATGTGCTTGTTTTTCTGGAGCCAAAAGGGAAATCCGCCGAAGTCCCATTCGGCGCAGACATACGGACCGGGGCGCAGCACCACATAAAGCCCCACCTCTTTGGCAGTGCGGATAAACTTTGCAAGGTCGGCCTCACCGCTGAAATCGAATTTCCCGGGCTGCCGTTCGTGGATGTTCCAGAATACATAGGTGGAAATGCAGTTCAGCCCCATGGCCTTGGCGCGCATCAGCCTGTCGCGCCAGTATTCCTGTGGTATGCGCGGGTAGTGCATCTCGCCGCAGAACAGCGTGACGGGTTTCCCGTTGAGAATGAACTTGCCGTTCTCGATTTTGAAATCATCGGCAAAGGTGGAACTCCATGATATGAGAGCCGCTGCGATTAGAAACAGAATTTTCTTGTGCATAAAGTCTGTGATATTAAGGTGATTTGCGGAAGTCTCGTGGCTATTCTCCCCGTTGCGGTGCTTCCAGTTGTTTTTCAATGGGGTCATCGTATTGCTTTTGCAGCCTGCGCAGCTCTTTTATGAGCCGTTTGGTCTGTTTCTCCGTGCCGGGGTTGCCGTAGAGGTTGTTCATCTCGCTGGGGTCTGTGTTGAGGTCATACAGTTCCCATGAGTCAACGGCGGTCTTGGGATCTTCCCCCGGAGCGGGATAGAAGTGTACGAGCTTCCAGCCGTCGGCGGTGCTCACACCGTAGTGCCGTCGCACGGAATGTTCGGCGGGATATTCGTAGTAGTGGTAGTAGAGACTTTGCCGCCAGTCTTTTGGGTGCTTGCCCTCAAGCAGCGGCAACAGGCTCACGCCCTGGATGTCCTCCGGCACGGCAGCCCCTGCAAGTTCAAGGAAAGTGGGGGCGTAGTCAATGTTCTGTACCAGTTCGGTGATGTCACCTTTTGCCACCGGCTTGTTGTAGTTGAGCGGCATCCGCATCACGAGGGGGGTAGAGTAGGACTCCTCGTACATGAACCGCTTGTCGAACCACCCGTGCTCTCCCATGTAGAACCCCTGGTCGGAAGTATAGACCACGAGGGTGGTTTTCGACAGCCCTGTGCTGTCAAGGTAGTCAAGTATGCGTCCCACGTTGTCGTCAAAGGTTTTGAGCACCTTGGCGTAGTCGCGCATGAAACGCTGGTACTTGAACTCCTTCAGAGCCTGTCCTGTGAGACGTCGGCTGCGGAAATCGAGAGCAAGCGAATCATAGAAAGTGTCGTAGACGGCGCGGTCGTGCGAGTCAAGCCTGCCTATGAACGACAGATATGAATCGGTGAGCCGTGTCTTGACGTTGGGGTCAAACATCTTGATGTCGTAGTCCATGGTCATGTCGGTGTCCGACGCGATGTCCATCTCCTGCCTTTGGGCGGCAAGGCGTCCTTTCCAGTCGTCATTGAAATTGTCGGGCAGCTTGAATGTCACGTCCTCATACTCGCGCAGGTACTTCATCTCAGGCAGCCAGTCGCGGTGGCACGCCTTTTCGTGGATGAACAGGCAGAAAGGCTTGCCGGTATTCCGCTGCCCCTCCAGCCAATGGAGAGCCTTGTCGGTAATGATATTGGTAAGGTAGCCTTTCTCCACGTGGTTCTTGCCGTCTTGGGTGATGAATGTGGGGTTGTAGTAGTCGCCTTGTCCGGGCAGGATTTCGTAGTGGTCAAATCCGGTGGGCGTGCTCACCAGATGCCATTTGCCTATGAGTGCGGTGCTGTAGCCGGCCTGCTGGAGGAGTTTGGGCAGGGTTTGCTGCGAGCCGTCGAAGATGCCGTGCTCGTTGTTGGTGAAGCCGTTTTTGTGGCTGTGCTTGCCTGTGAGCATACAGGCCCGGCTCGGTCCCGACAGCGAGTTGGCCACATACGAGTTGACAAAGCGGACTCCGTCCTGTGCTATACGGTCGAGGTTAGGAGTCTTGACGTGGGTCGTGTCATAGCACGACATCATTTGCATCGTGTGGTCGTCGGTCATGATGTAGACAATGTTCCAATGCTGTTGCTGCGCATGGACGGCCAGTGGAATAAGGGCCAGGGCGGGAATGGATTTCTTGTTCATGGACTGTAAGGTATTGGTGCGTTTTGCGTTTGTGTGGTTTTGTGTATAGTGGTTATTCCGGCGTGATGTCATTGGTGTTGGGCAGGTCGCGGAAGCCCTCGCCGAAAGTGTCGTAGGCATCGGTTATGACAATGAAAGAGTCCGGCTCCACCTTTTTTATCATCTGCTTGATACGTGTCACTTCCTTTTCTTTCACCACGAGGAAGAGCATGTCCTTGTCTTCGCCGCTGTATAGCCCGGAACTCTTGATGCAGGTGGCCGAGCGTTCAAGGTCGTTGAGGATATAGGCGCGCAACTTGTCCATGCGTCCGTGACCGATGATGAATATGATCTGCTCGTTCTTGAAGCCGTTGATGACCATGCTGACAATGCGCGAGGAAATGTAGATGGCAATGAGGGAGTAGAATGACAGGTAGCAGTCATCTGTAGCCTTGTTGTCCGTACCTATGCCAAGCCCTATCACCACGAAGCCCGACAGTACCACAAGGGCATCTGCAATGAAGATGGACTTGGAGAACCTGATGTGCAGGTATTTCTGCATGAACATCGCCACAATGTCCGTTCCTCCGCCTGTAGCCCGGTTGCGTGCCACCAGTCCGCACCCCGTTCCTATGAGAGCTCCGCCCATTATGGTGGTAAGCATAAGATGGTTGCTCAGGTCAAGGTGACCTCCGGCAATGAGAGCCGGATCGAGGTTGTGAAGAGCTTCGGTGGTGGGATAGGCCAGCAGTGAGATGCCGTTCATGATCATTGGTGTCACGAGAGCCGTGACTATGGTGCGTATGCCGATGCTCTTGCCCAGAAAGGCCAGAGCCAGAACAAGCAGTGGAATCTCGAAAGTGTAGCTTATTGTACCGATCTGCAGCCACGGCACAAGGTTGTGCAGCACTATGCTGAGGCCGTAGATGCCGCCTGGCACAAGATTGTATGGGTTGATGAAGAACACGAACCCCGCGGCAGTGCAGAGACAGCCGAGCATGATGACAAGCCAGTCTGCCCACCACGACAAGCGGGTTGACGGCTCGATGAATGTTTTAAATCTGTTCATGGTGTTGTCAGGCTATTTGTTGTGTCCGTCCGCATTGCGGCCGGAGAGGTTTGCACGATGAGCGGATGGCTCGTTGTTGTCCGTATTGCGGCTACTTTACAAAGTAGTTGTCTATGAGTCGGCATTCCATGCGCTTGTCGCCTGAAGAGACTATGAAGCGGCCCTCCTTGTCGAGCGTGGTGACAGAGATTTCCGCAGGTTTTGGGCTGAGCATGGTGGCAGAAGAGAGGTCAAGATACAATTCCGCCCCGATGTTGTAGACCAGAAACCTGTCACTGGTGCCCTGCCGCAGGAAACGCCAGTTGCGCCGGTTGTCGGTAGCGACACTGTCGGTAGTGAATGCCAGATTGTTGTCTTCGGTAGCCGCCACAGCCCCCTTGGCGGTAAGTATCTGGTATCCGCGCGTGCAGCCGAGGTGTTCAACCTTGACGGCTTTCCCATACTTGAGGGGATTTGCGGTGTGCGCCAGGAAATGCAGTTCCTGCGCCAGCCCGGCAGCATCGGCGGTGTTTCCGCTGTTGTAGACAGCCATGAGGTCGGTCATGTCTTCTGCCCGGTAATATCCGAACTTGCCGGCATTGTCGATATGTCTCTTTGCCAGAGTCTTGAGGGCGGAGAGCTTGTCGGTCTGCTCGGAAGCTTGGGCTACGAGCAAGTCCATTTCGCGCGTATGCTCCTTGCGCATGGCCTGTTCCATCCGTCCCCACAGCGCATTGAGGTTGATGGTGTCTACGGGGGTGTTGTCGGTGGCCAGCGGCACGGTTTGCGCACTGTCGTTGGCGGTGAGACTGTAGCCGCCCTGCTCAAGGTAGAAGCAATTGGGGTAAAGTTCCGTGGCCCCGTGACCGTAGTCATAGCGCGGTTCGTGTGGCTTGCCCTGCGTGTGCCCGAATCCTACTTTGTTGCGGTTGTACCATTTCCCGTCGGTCAGCGAGTGCAGATACCCGTTGCGGTAGTAGGCCCGCCGGTAAAATTCGCCACCGTCATCTGTGAAATTCTCCAGAAACGAGTACCAGCCCGACATGTAGTGGTTGCGGTCTGCCTCGCGCAAGGTGGACAGGTAGTGCCATTCTTTTTCGCCCGCTTCCTTGTACCACGCCGACACGAGGGTGTTCGTGTACTCTATGGTGGAGTCCTGTCCCATACTGCCTTTCACCGTGATGTCAAGCTTCTCGGGACGGCACGTGGTGATGAACTGCACCCAATTGCCGCATTGCCAGTGCGAGTCGAGAATCATGGACTGTGTGCCTGTGCCTTCGCCGCCAAAACGCTTGATACGTACGCCTTCGCCGTTGTCAAGAGCTCCCGAACGCAGGTAGTCGGGCAGGTTGGCGTCGGCATCGGTATTGCCCTTGTCCCACATGGAAAACAGCACCCTGTGCCTGTAGTTGCCCAGACCCTCGTCATCGACAGTCTGGATTCCCATGTAGCCGCTCAGCACTCCGAGCGACATGATGTAGGTGTTCTTGCGCTCGTATTCCTTGGGCAGCATCACCTCCATGTACGCCCAGTCGTAGGCTTCGCCTTTGGGGGCAGTGGGGTCGGTGGACTCCCAGCCCAAGAGGTGTACGGAGGGGGCCATGAAGATGGGCGAGGGTTTTACGCCAATGGAACTGTTGTTGCCTATCAGGAAATAGTTGACGCTTTTGAGGGATGTCCAGTCCATGGCGGTCAGCCCGATGCGGTACCATGACTTTGACGGTAGTTTGACGTTCCTGACAACGGCAATCGGTTTTATGCCGTTGTTGTGTCCGGTCTTGACTGTCTTGTCGCAGATCGTCTTGCCGGTGTTGGTTTCGGTTATCCTTATGTTGACCGATGCCCGTGCCTTGCCGACGGTTTCGGCGGCAAGGGATATCGTGGCTTCCGACTTGTCAGCCAGCACGTAGTACACCATTTCTTCGCCTTTGCGCAAGGGGAAAGCGGTGAATGGGGTCTTGAGGCGTGATACGCCGGAAATCTGGCCGTTGAGTTCGCGGTAGCAGTATGCCCCCCACAGGGTATCCTGCCGGACGTTCCCCCGGTCTGCGGCGGATGACGGCAGGGCGGTCAGAGCCAGCGACAGGACTGCCGGTATCAGCGGAAAGAAAAGTCGTTTCATCCTGTGTGGCTATTTGTTCAGTGAGGTTTTGCGGTTCATTATCACTATGCCCTTTGTGTCGGGGTTTGTCTTGCGCCCTTGCAGATCATAGGCCTTGCCGTTACTGCCGGCGGTCTGCGACTTGATGTCGTCTACGGCGGTTGCGCTGTCGAAATCGAGGATGTATTGCGTCTCCTCAAGTCCGAGAGCATCCATGTCTTCCTTGGGTACATAGCATTGGTTGGCGTTGACGGTAGTTCCGAGCGCGAGAGCGAGTGCCGGTTTCGAGGACTTGCTTGTGAAAGTGTAGAATGTCTGGCTCTTCATTCCGCTCTTCTTCATCAGGGTACCGCATACGGCACCCCCGTTGTCGTCGGTGTTCTGGCACGGTATCACCCCGAGCGTATATGAGCCGTAGGCGTCGCCCTTGAGTATGGCAGGCGTGCGTGCGGGCACTGTGTCGCCGAACTGTTCGAGAGAGGGGCCGTCTGACGTGAATCCTGTGATGCGGTATGCGGCAAGCCCATCTGGCAGTTTTGCGCCGAAGTCAAGGTACAGCGACTGTATGCCCGCAGAGTTGAGTGAGACCTTTATCTCACGGGCAGGTTTCAGATACCACCGGGTGCCGTCTGCCCCGGTGCTGGCGGTCTTGATAGGGGCGGTCACTCCCGACAGTGAGGAGGGGCCGTACTGTATGTCGCTTATGGTGTACTGCCCGCTGCCGGTGTGTGTCATGAAGAAAGCTGCACCGCTGCCCGTCTCTTTCGTTGTGATGTTGACACCCGGGTTGTCGGAGAGACTTCCCAACGCCATTCCTTGCGCCGACAGTTCATGACCGCCGTTTTTCGGGCGTGCCGTCCACACCTGGTCAGCCTTGTTGGTGGCTGCCTTGTGGTAGGTGTAGTTGTCGGCATCGATGGTGAGACAGGGATCCTGCTCGCTTTCGGCGGCTGCCGACACAACGGTAAACGCCTTGGTCTCGTCGGGGTCGAGCGAAATGGTCTGTGCGTTGTCAATGAGGTCTATCAGCCGGCTGGCGTTTTCTTCGGTGACATTGCCATTGTCGTAGAGCTCTTCAAGCTGGCGGAGTTCATCGGCGTCAGTCCATGCGCCCAGCACGCCTTCGGGCATTGAGAGAATCTGGGCAGCCTTGTCCTTGTAGTCCTTGAACACCCCCGGAGCTTCCGTGTCTGCGATGATGTCTTCAACCGCCTTGCAGCTCGGCGTATAGCTCAGGTTGTCGTGGATATAGAACTGCGAGCCGTCGGCACTGTATGCACCAGCCCTGACCGTTCCGTCGGCTGCGACATTGATTGCCGTGGAAGTATTCTTTCCGAGATAGAATCCCCATCCGTAGCGTCCGAACGAGCCGATGTTCTGCGGTTCGCTGCTGAGCAGGGTTTCGCTGTCGAAATTGAGGTACAGTCCCAGTCCCATGTTGTAGACGGACATGGTGTTGTATTTGGTGGAGCGGCATATAATCCAGTTGGCGCACTTGTCATCGCGGTCTTTCTTCCCCACCTTGAGGACGGGTTTCCCGTCCTGCATTTCCGCATACAGGAATCCCATGCCCTCCGTCTGCTGTAGCAAGTAGGCGCGCTGTGTACCTATGAAGTTGCGTGCCGTCACGTTGGCATAGCGTATGGTGTTGCAGTTGCGTGCCGTTTCCTTTATGGCGTTGCCCAGTGCCGTGATATCGCCGGGTGTTCCGCCGTTGTAGGCCTCGCTGATAGCGGTTATGTCCTGTGTGCCGAAGTAGTTCAGCGTGCCGGCATTGTCAATGTAGTCTTTGGCCAGCGAGACGATGTCCTGCTGTGCGTTGTCGGTCTGGAGCAGTGAGTCCACGCGGTGTGCCACTTGTTTGTAATAGTTGTTGCGGAAAGCCAGGCTGATGCGGTTGTACTTGTCGTCGATGTTGATGGTGTCCACACATTCGGTGTTGGTGGCGAGCGGAATGTACATGTCGGCGTCGTTGACCTGTCCGAAGCCCCCTTGCTCTATGTAGAAGCAGTTTTCGTACTCGTCGGTGGCCCCGTGCCCGTAGTCATAGCGGCATTCGCGCGCCCCGTCGTTGTAGTTGTAGTGCCCCGGTGTCATGTGGTTGCGGTTGTACCACCGCCCGTCGGCCACAGAGCGGTAGAAGCGGTTCTTCATGTAGCATTTCACGTAGTTGTCGCCGCCTCCGTCGGTGAAGCATTCCAGAAACGAGTACTCGCCGGCGTTGCCGAAGATGTGGGTGGTGCCGCTTTGCCGTATGGTCGATATGTAGTGCCATTCGGGGTCGTCGGCCATTTTGTACCATGCGGTCAGTATGGTGTTGGCGTAGCTGATGGCGGAGTCCTGCCCCTGGCTGCCCTTGAGCGTGATGGTTGTCGTTTCCGGGCGTGCGTTCATCAGCCACTGTACCCAATGCCCCCGTTTCCAGTGGGCGTTGGACATCATGGACTGGATGCCCGTACCCTCGTTGCCGAAGCGGTTTATGGCCACATCGGTATTGTTGTCAATGGCTCCCGAGCGCAGATACGACGGCAGGTTGGGGTTCTTGTCTGTGTCACCGTTGTCCCAAGCCGAGAAGAGGGCCGTGTTGCGCAGTTCCGAGCCGCACACCTGTATGCCGCTGTAATATCCGCTGCCGCCCAGACACATCAGGTAGCGGCTGGGGAAGGCGTATTCCTCGGGATAGAGGAACTCGCCGTAGATCCAGTCATAGCCGTTTTCCTTGACAGCCCCCGGGTCGGTGCTGCCCCACGTGTTGTTGTGGGCTGATGGTGCCATGAACACGGACGGAGTGACAACCCTCTCCTGCGCCTCGTGCTGGAAAATCATCTTGGTGATGCTGCGCAAGCAGCCGTCACCTCCGGAGAGTTTGATCTGATACCATGTGTCGGAAGGGAATGACAGGTCGCCGAACAGGTCTGCGCTCTGCTCCGTTCTCACAAGACATCTCTGCGTGGTGAGCTTGTCGTTGTATATCACCTTGCCCGTGCTGGTCTGGGTTATGGTGACATCCATGGACAAAGCCTTGCCGTAATAAGGCATATAGAACAGGTCGGCGCGGCAGCGGCCGGCGGGAATCCTCACATAGTACTTCATTTCCACACCGTTCTTGGACGGCCATGTGGCACTGTATGTGCCGCTCTTGTTGCCGGTTGAGTACGGCTGTCCGGTAGCAGGGTCGGAAGCGAAATACCTGCACCCCCATACGGTGTCCTTGAGGGCTGTGTAGTTCTGGGAGCTCCCCGATGCTGCGATACTTGCGCAGACGAGGGCAGTCAACATTTTTGTCATAACATTCTTTTCATTTTGTTTGTTGTCTGTTGGAAAACAGTTCACAAAATTAGCCCTTTCTTTTCAAACGGGGCACATTTGGTGTCGGTAAAAAAGATGGGGATGCCGTTGTGGATGGCAAATAAAAATGTGCGGCAACGTTTATTCTGAACGTGTTTTTTATTAAATTTGCGCAATGATAGACCGTTGCGGACGCACAGGTGTCCCACACCGGGTTGAGGAAAATTGCAAACGCAAATAAATGAATTAGTTACAGCTTTTTGTATGAACGAGGAACTCAAGGTGATAATTGCCGGCGGTGGCACTGGGGGGCACGTGTTCCCTGCCATAGCCATAGCCAACGCCCTGAAGGCACGCAAACCCCATGCCGGGATTCTGTTTGTCGGTGCGGAGGGTCGCATGGAGATGGAGCGCGTGCCTCAGGCCGGCTACGAGATACGCGGTCTGAAAATCATGGGCATGGATCGCAAGAACATTCTCAGGAATGTGAAGGTGGCGTACCACTATATCCGGAGCAAGGCGGAGTGCCACAAAATCATCAGGGAGTTCTGTCCCGACGTGGCGATAGGCGTGGGCGGTTATGCCAGCGGCCCGTGTGTGGGTGCGGCGGAGGACTTGCACGTGCCGGTGCTCCTGCAGGAGCAGAACAGCTATGCCGGAGTGACCAACAAGATGCTGGCGAAAAAGGCGGAAGAGGTCTGCGTGGCCTATGAGGGCATGGAGCGGTTCTTCCCCAACACCAAGGTGGTGCTCACGGGCAATCCTGTGCGGCAGGAACTGAAGGCCGCCGGTCTTACACGCGAGCTGGCGGTCAAGTCGTTCGGGCTCGATCCGTCGAAGCGCACCGTCATGATTGTGGGAGGCAGTCTGGGCGCGCGCACCGTCAACGAGAGTGTCATGCTGCATCTTGACCTCATTCGCAAGCAGAAGGACGTGCAGTTCATCTGGCAGACAGGCAAATACTACAGCGCGGAAATAAAGGACGCGCTGCAGGAGAAGGTGAAACCCTCCAACCTCTACGTGAGCGACTTCATTACAGGCATGGCCAAAGCCTACAAGGCGGCAGACCTTGTGATAAGCCGTGCGGGAGCCTGCAGCATCTCGGAACTGCAGATGCTCGGCAAGCCAGCCATACTGGTGCCCTCGCCCAATGTGGCAGAAGACCACCAGACCAAAAACGCCATGGCGCTGGTGACAAGAAAGGCGGCTATCTGCGTCAAGGACAGCGAGGCACGAATGTTCCTCATACCCAAGGCTGTAGAGACGGTTGGCAATCCGGAAACGCTCTCCATGCTGGGAAGCAACATCCTCCAGATGGGCAAACCCCACGCCACGGAGCAGATTGTGGACGAAATCCTCAGGATTGCCGGCAGAAAGCAAATCTCCGCACGATAACCATAAGATTCCATGGAACTGAATGAAATAAAATCCGTATATTTTGTTGGTGCCGGCGGCATAGGCATGAGTGCCCTCGAACGCTATTTCCTCGCCAGAGGTCTCTGCGTGGGCGGCTACGACAGGGTGTCCACCGCTCTGACCCGTGCCCTTGAAGCCGAGGGTGCCAGACTGCATTATGAGGACTCCCCCGAACTTGTCGGCGGCGAGTTCAGGGACAAAAGCAACACACTGGTGGTCTACACCCCGGCCATACCGTCAGACCACAGGGAATTGAATTTCTTTGTTTCCAACGGTTTCATGGTGCACAAGCGCGCGGAGGTACTGGGCATCATATCGCGCAGCTACAAGACCCTTTGCGTGGCTGGCACCCATGGCAAGACCACAACCACCGCCATGACCGCCCACCTGCTGGAACAGGGCAGCGTGAAATGCAGCGCGTTTCTCGGTGGCATATCGAAGAACTACAACACCAACTACCTGTATGATGCCCACAGCCCGTTCGTGGTTGTCGAGGCCGATGAGTTTGACCGTTCGTTCCACCAGCTGACTCCGTGGGCAACGGTGATAACGGCCACCGACGCTGACCATCTGGACATCTACGGCACGGAGGAGGCCTATCTTGAGAGCTTCACCAAATACACCACGCTTGTCCAGCCGGGCGGGGCTCTGGTGTTGCACACGGGCCTCAAGATGCGCCCGGCTGTCAGGCCGGGCGTGAGAGTATACACCTACAGCCGCGGGGAAGGCGACTTCCGTGCGGATAACGTCAGGATAGGCAACGGCGAAATAGTGTTCGACTACATATCTCCGCTCGGCAGCATTAGCGACGTGAAACTGGGCGTGCCGGTGAGCATCAACATAGAAAACGGCATAGCGGCGCTGGCACTGGCGCAACTGGCCGGTGCCGAAGCGGGCGAACTCCGCCGCGCCATGGCGTGTTTCGGGGGCGTGGTACGCCGCTTTGACTTCAAGGTGAAAGACAGCAGTCATGTGGTGCTTAGCGACTACGCCCATCACCCTGCGGAGATAAGGCAGTGTGTGGAATCGCTGAAGGAGGTGTTCGGCGGACGCAGGATAACTGCCGTGTTCCAGCCGCATCTGTATACCCGTACACGCGACTTCTACAAGGAATTTGCCGACAGCCTCTCGCTGTTTGATGAAGTGGTGCTCACGGAGATATATCCCGCGAGGGAAAAGCCCATAGACGGGGTGAGCAGCAGGCTGATATTCGACAACCTGCGTCCCGGAGTGGAGAAATACATGATAGAGAAGGATACCGTGCTTGACTTTGTCAGGACTCATCCCACGGATGTGCTTGTGGTGCTGGGTGCGGGAGACCTTGACGACTATACCCGGCGCATTGCCGACATTGTGACCGGCGGAGACCGGTAGCGGTGTGGAGTGCATGTGCCGCAGAGGAAAACGACATAACATTTTGCAAGGATGAAGGCATTCGTGAAACTGTTGCTGTTTCTGGGGCTGCTTGTCTATCTGGTGTTTGCTTTCGCCAGATTCAACAAGAGGCGGCACGGTGCAGTGTGCCGCCACGTGCAGATTACCGTGTCTGATTCCGACAAGGCGAGTTTCGTGTCGGCTGACGACATAAGGCAGATACTGAAAGACACCGGACTGAACCCCGTGGGCAGAAACATGGACAAAGTCAATCTGGGCAAGATAAAGAGAGCTGTCGACGGACACCAGTTCGTCCTCAACAGCCTGTGCTATGCCACACCCGGCGGCAGTGTCGTCATAGAGGTGGACCAGAAGCTCCCCGTGATGCGCGTGATGCCGGAAACGGGCGACGGCTACTACGTTGACATCAGGGGCAACAGGATACCCCATGTGCAGTACCCCGCCGACGTGGTGGTGGTCACGGGCAGCGTGGACTACAGAAAAGCCAAGCCCGTGCTGGCTACGTTCGGACAGATCCTCCATGCCGACGTTTTCTGGAACGACATGATAGAACAGATAAACTTCACGCCCGGAGGCAGGGTGGAGCTGACACCGCGCGTGGGCAACCACATCGTGGAACTGGGCAAGCCTCGCAATCTGGCGGTGAAACTCTCAAGGCTGAAACTGTTCTACGGGAAAGTGCTCAACACCGTAGGGTGGAACAAGTACCGCTGCATCAATCTGGAGTACGGCAACCAGGCGGTGTGTACCAAATATGAAGAATAAACGAAAAAACGATACGATATGGCAACAGAAGAGTTAAACATCATAGCCATCGAGCTGGGCTCGTCAAAGGTTATCGGAGTGGCGGGCATAAAGCGGCTTGACGGCAAGATTGAAATCAAGGCCCATGTGCAGCAGGATGCCACCTCTTTCATGCGCAAGGGGGTCATCAACAACGCCGACCTCGCCACGACCTGCATAAAGGGCATCAAGGCAAAGCTCGAGGAGGAACTCCAGAAAAAGATAACCCAGGTCTACGTGAGCTATTCGGGGCAGGGCATACACTCCGTGCACAATGAGGTGAAACGGCGTTTTGACGAAGAGGAGCACAAAATCCTCAAGGAAGACATCGACAGCCTTGACAATGAAAACACCAACATCACCTACGAGGGACAGAGCATTCTGGATGTCGTGCCGCAGGAGTATGCCGTGGGTACCCAGAAGCTGCTTGATGCCGTGGGCGTGATGGGCAACAACATCGAGGGCCGCTACCTCAATATCATAGCCAAGTCCAAGCTGCGCAATTTCATCGAGAACTGTTTCCAAAACGTGAGCGGCGTGGGTGTGGTGGAATACAGGTTGACTCCGCTCGTAATGGCAGACCAGCTGCTCAACGAGGCGCAGAAAAACTCCGGCTGCCTGCTTGTTGACATAGGGGCCGACACCACCACGGTGTCCATATACAAGTCCAAGTTGCTGCGTTTCCTGTCCGTCATCCCGCTGGGCAGCGAGAACATAACGAAGGATATCATGACCCTGCAGATGGAGCACGACGAGGCGGAGGAACTCAAGGTGAGCAAGTTCGGCGAGCCGTATGCTTCTTTCTCTGAGGAGGAAGGTGAGGCTATTGTCAAGACCACGTCCGACGGGATAGAAATCAGGCGCAAGACGCTCAGTGCCGTCATCGACGCGCGCCTTACGGAGATACTGGTCAACGTGAAGCAGCAAATCAACGAATCCAAGTATGCGCGCGACAGTCTTATCGCCGGAGCTTTCCTCACCGGTGGCGGTGCCGGCATGACCAATATCACCAACGTGTTCAAGGAAGTGGTGGGCATCGACAAGGTGACCATACGCAAAAACTCGCAGTCGGCGAACTACATTCTTCCCCCCGGCATCAAGAACAGCGAGACACGCTACATTGCCGCTTTGGGACTGATAGCGGGGGCCAACCAGAACTGTACGGCTGACTTCGAGGCGGTCAAGACGGATATCTTTGAACCCGAAGAACGGCAGGAAACAACCGATGTTGCCGTAGAGACCGGGGATGAGGTAACGGAAGAGTCCCGGAAACCTAAAAAAACCGGTTTCTGGAAGCGGTGTGTAAAAGGCTTCACCGAAGGTGTGAAGAAAATCACGGAAGAATAGTTGCAGTAAGACAATCCCGACAGAAAAAACAGTGTATCATGAGTTTGTTTGAACAAGTAAGCAAGGATATCATCGCCGCCATGAAGGCGAAGGACAAGGTGCGCCTCGAGGCTCTCCGCAACATAAAGAAATATTTCATAGAGGCAAAGACCGCTCCCGGTGCCAACGATGAACTGAGTGACGGGACGGCTCTGAAGATCCTTGCCAAGCTGGCAAAACAGGGCAAGGACACGGCTGCCCTCTACCGCGGGAAAGGCCGGGAAGACCTTGCCGCCGAAGAAACCGCACAGGTCGCGGTAATAGAGGAATACCTCCCCCGGCAGCTGTCGGCGGAGGAGCTGGAGGAGGCTGTCCGGGCAATCGTGGCCCGGACCGGCGCATCAGGCATGAAGGATATGGGCAAGGTGATGGGTGTTGCCACCCGGGAGCTTGCGGGCAAGGCCGAGGGACGCGCTGTTTCCGATGCGGTCAGGAAAATCCTGTTGTGACAACGTGCGGCCCGAACCGTGGAGTACCGCAACTATCGGATATTGTTGAACAGTTGAATTGCATTGAACTATGCCGGACAAAGACAGCCTTATAGGTTTTCAGGGTTTTGACAGGCGCAGCCCCAGCATCATCAAGGTGATTGGAGTGGGCGGCGGCGGCTGCAATGCCGTGAAGCACATGTATGAGCAGGGCTTCTCTGACGTGACGTTTGCCGTGTGCAACACCGATGCCGACGCGCTGAACCACTCCCCTGTGGAGAGGCGTGTGCAGCTTGGCGGCGATGGGCTGGGCGTGGGCGGAGATCCGCAAAAGGGCAGGCTCGCAACGGAAAACAGCGTAGAGGAGATTCGCGGGATATTGGACGACGGTACCAGAATGGTTTTTGTGACCACAGGACTGGGCGGCGGCACCGGTACGGGCGGAGCTCCTGTCATTGCTCGCGTGGCAAGGGAGATGGGCATACTCACGGTGGGCATCGTGACCATACCGTTCCGCTACGAGGGCATGAACCGCATAGACAAGGCTCTGCTGGGACTGGAGGAGATCTCGCAGAATGTGGATTCGCTGATGGTCATCAACAACGAACGCCTGTTTCAGGTGTTTCCCACAAAGACGGCAAAAGAGGCTTTCGTGCGTGCCGACGACACCCTTAGCGTGGCGGCCAAGAGCATTGTGGACATCGTCAAGGTGCACGGCGAACTCAACCCTGACTTCGCCGATGTCAAGACGGTGCTCAAAGACGGAGGGGTGGCTATCATAACCACTGCCTATGCCGAGGGGGTGGACCGCTTGAACCATGCCATAGAGGCGGCTCTCAACACGCCGCTGCTCAACAATAACAATATCTACAATTCAAAGCGGCTGCTCATGACCATATTCACCAGCAGCGATGCTGACAGTGGTGAGCCGCTCATGATGACGGAACTCAACGAGATCTCTTCGTTCATGCAGCGCTTTGACCTGCGCATAGACTGCAAGCACGCCATAGGCTATGACGACAGTCTCGGCAAGCGGATCAAGGTGACGATTCTTGCGTCGGGCTTCGGCATCGAGGATGAGCCTGACGACATTGACGTCTACGGCGAAGAGATGTACAAGATAACGCAGGGACAACGCCTCAAGTCCCTGTTTGACCATTTCTATGGCGATACGGACACTGCTTTCAGGTGGAATCTCTACGAGTTCCACGCTGACGAGCTTGACGACGACGACGTGATAAGTGCGATAGAGGCTTCGCCGGCCTACGCCCGCTCCTCGCGGCTGGTGGGCAACTTGCGGATGAAGTTCGACATCACAAGGCAGAAGAAGACTTCCGGGGAGAAAACGCCCCGGCAGACCATCGTGTTCAACGGCGGAGCGTCGCCGGACGGGGCCTGACCAACTATATGAACAAAAAACAATGACAGATATGAAAGACGGAGAAGTGCTGAATTTCGCGATGCCAAAGCAGAAACCCTGCATCATCAAGGTGATCGGTGTGGGCGGCGGTGGCGGCAACGCCGTGAAACACATGTACAATGAAGGAATACACGACGTGAGTTTTGTGGTGTGCAACACCGACAGCCAGGCACTGAGCGACAGCCCCGTGCCCACCCGCCTGCAGCTCGGCGCAGAGGGACTCGGTGCGGGCAACCGCCCCGAGCGGGCGCGCAAGGCGGCAGAGGACAGTCTTGACGACATCCACCGGATGCTCGACGACGGCACCAAGATGGCGTTCATCACGGCAGGCATGGGCGGCGGAACGGGTACGGGTGCTGCCCCTGTGATTGCACGCGAGGCACGCAAGATGGGCATCCTCACGGTGGGCATTGTCACTATACCGTTCAAGTTCGAAGGCATCAGGAAAATTGACAAGGCCCTTGACGGTGTCGACGAGATGTCCAAATACGTGGATGCCCTGCTGGTGGTCAACAACGAACGTCTGCGTGAAATCTATCCCAACCTGCCGGTGTTTGACGCCTTCGGCAAGGCCGACGACACCCTCAGCGTGGCGGCCAGGAGCATAGCCGAGATCATAACGGTACACGGTATCGTGAATCTGGATTTCCGCGATGTGTGTACGGTTATGAAAGACGGTGGCGTGGCCATCATGAGCACCGGCTATGGCGACGGCGACAACCGCGTGAGCCAGGCCATACAGAACGCCCTCCACTCGCCGTTGCTCAACAACTCCGACATCTACCGCTCCAAGCGTCTGCTCCTGAATATCACTTTCTGCAAAAACAGCGAGGGCGAGTCGCTCATGATGGACGAGATGAACGAGATACACGATTTCATGAGCCGCTTTGATCCCGATGTGGAAACCAAATTCGGCATTGCCAACGACGAGAGTCTGGGCAAGAAGGTGAAAGTGACCATCCTTGCCACCGGCTTCATGCTGAACGATGTGATAGGCGATGTGGCGGGTCAGGCCAAGGAGCCTCTTTCGGAGGAAGACGAGATGCACCGCCAGGAACTCGACGAGAGGCGCGGTAGATACTACGACGACACCGACGCCAACCGCGTGCGCCACTCTTACAGGACATACAAGTTCTCGCCCGAGAGCCTTGACAACGACGAGATAATATCAATGGTGGAGACCACTCCTACCTACAAGCGCACCAACGACATACTGCGCAGCATCAACAGCCTCACCCTGTCCATCAAGCCTGTGCCGCTTCCGCAGTCCGGCAGTGCGCCCGATGAGTCCAATGTCATTGTTTTCTGACGGACGCACCCCGTGGTGTCGCTACGCATTTCTGAGAACATGGCAACCGGAAACGACTGGAAATCCAAGTTGGGCATAGTCTATTCCACCAACCCCGACTTCATATACCCTGCGGAGGACTCCTGCGAGGAGGAGACCCTGCCCGCCGGTCGGCAGAGGCTGCGGGTGCATTTCGAGCGTGCCGGGCGCGGAGGCAAGACCGTCACTGTCATTACGGGCTTCAAGGGGGCGGAGTCTGACCTTGTGGCTCTCTGCAGACAACTCAAGTCCAAGCTTGGCATAGGCGGAAGTGCCAAGGACGGTGAAATCATCCTGCAAGGCAACGTGTGCGGCAGGGTGGTGGAGCTGCTGAAGGCGTTGGGATACACCCGGTCCGGATAGGCGTACGGCTGTTTGCCGGCTGTGCCGTCGGGCTGTTCTGAAAAACATTTGCAACAGATGGAGTTTTTTGCTTTCTATGGCATACTGCTGCTGAATCTTGTGGCTTTCTGTATGTATTGTTTCGACAAGGGCACCGCCAGACGTGGTCTGTGGCGTCTGTCCGAAACGGTGCTGCTCGTCGTGGCCATTGCCGGCGGTGCTATAGGGGCGTTGATGGCAATGAGCCTTTTCCGCCACAAGACCCGGAAAGCGGTTTTCAGGTTTGCCGTTCCTGTGGTGGCAATCCTACATGTGCTGCTTGCGGCATATCTGATGTTGGAATGGTTTCGGAAGATATGACGTTGT
>CAVEQO010000020.1:0-41247 GCA_963617965.1 Anaerovoracaceae bacterium | reverse complement strand
AACTCTTTGATTTTAAACGAAAAAGGCGGCTTTTTTGCCGCCTTTGGGGTGATCCCAGAGGGATTCAAACCCTCGACCTTCAGAACCGGAATCTGACGCTCTATTCAGCTAAGCTATGGGACCGCATCCGAAAAGACGGTACAAAATTACTTTTTTTTAATGAGAAAAAGGGTATAGGGCAACCGAATTATGACTATTTTTGCACAGCAATAGGAAGACAGAGCAAATGGCAACACCTTTGGCGGAGAGAATGAGACCGACCTCTCTTGAGGATTACGTCGGCCAGCAACACCTTGTTGGCGAGGGGAAGGCTTTGAGGCGCATGATAGACAACAAACACGTCTGCTCGTTTATCATGTGGGGACCGCCGGGTGTAGGCAAAACGACTCTTGCCCAAATCATAGCCAATTCCATACAAACGGCTTTCTTCACGCTGAGTGCAATAAACAACGGAGTAAAAGACGTGAGGGATGTCATTGACCGGGCATCAAGGAGTTCCTTTTTTGATGCCCCCACCCCAATCCTGTTTATCGATGAAATCCACCGCTTCAGCAAGTCACAGCAAGACTCGCTCCTCGCCGCCGTGGAAAAAGGCACTGTGACCCTGATAGGCGCGACAACAGAGAACCCCTCTTTTGAGGTGATCACCCCGCTGCTTTCAAGATGTCAAGTGTACACGCTGAAGAGTCTGGATGACACCGACCTGTGCAAAATGCTGTATAAAGCCATTTCCTGTGACACGATTCTCAAAGAACGCAATATCACAATAGAAGAAACAGACGCGCTGTTCCTATACAGCGGCGGTGACGGGCGGAAGCTGTACAACATACTTGACACCGTCGTTTCCTCCTGTGCTCCCGACGAGACGATAGTCGTCAACAACAAGAACGTGAAGACCCAGATAATGCAAAACCCAACAATGTACGACAAAAACGGGGAGATGCACTATGATATCATTTCGGCGTTCATAAAGAGTATACGGGGCAGCGATCCTGATGCCGCTTTGTATTGGCTGGCACGCATGGTGAAAAGCGGGGAAGACCCGACATTCATTGCACGCAGACTTGTCGTGTCCGCATCGGAAGATGTCGGGCTGGCAAATCCGAACGCCTTGTTGCTTGCCAACGCCGCTTTTGAGGCGGTAGAAAGAATCGGCTGGCCGGAAGGACGCATTCCGCTGGCAGAGGTTGCCGTGTATCTGGCGTGTTCACCAAAGAGCAATTCGGCCTATTCGGGAATCAACAAGGCTCTGCAGGTTGTGGAAGAAACCGGCAACGCTCCTGTACCGTTGCATCTGCGCAATGCCCCGACAAAGCTGATGAGAGATTCCGGGTATGGCGCAGATTACAAGTATCCCCACGATTTTCCAGGACACTACGTAAAACAACAGTATATGCCGGACAAACTGAAAGGCATGAAATTGTGGGAAGCCCAAGACAACAACTCCGAGAGTAAACTGCGCAGCTATATGCAGTCGCTAAACAACAACACGTAAGATCCTGCCGGACATCCACGGACAGTTTGCCATCAACAAAGCCTCCAAACGATCACCGTCTATTAAAAAAACAGAATTATTCAACATAAATTCCTAAAATAAGCGAACAAAATTGGACGCTACCGTATTTATTGCTAACATTGCACCAAAATATCTGCAAAACAATCAAAAACATAACCGATATGAAGAATTCAACAATCTTGGTCGCGATTTCGGCTTGTATGGTATTCTGCCTTTCAAGCTGTGTGTCAAAAAAAACCTATGAAGGTCTTCAGGGCGATTACGCTTCACTTCAGAGAGAGTATAACTCTCTTCAGGAGAAATACCAGTCTTCGCAGATTGATTTGGCAAAGAGCCAGACAAGCGGGAAGAGCATAGAAGAAAGGCTCAAAGATGCCCAAAAACAGAATGCCGAGCTGAAACAGCAGTATGCAAAACTCCAGAAATCACTGGACAACAGCCTCAACCAGAATACGCAGGGCAATGTCAACATATCAAAACTCGTTGACGAAATCAATGCATCCAACGCTTTCATCAAACATCTGGTCGAAGCGAAATCGAAGAGTGACTCCCTGAATCAGGCTCTCAGCAACAAACTCACACGTTCCTTGAGCAGAGATGAGCTGAAAGAAGTGGACGTTCAAGTCCTCAAGGGCGTAGTCTACATTTCGTTGGCCGACAACATGCTCTACAAGTCCGGAAGTTACGAAATAAATGAACGCGCCAGTGAGACACTGAGCAAAATCGCCAAAATCATTATGGACTACAAGGACTATGAAGTTCTTATAGAGGGCAATACCGACAATGTGCCGATCAGCCGCACGAACATACGCAACAACTGGGATCTCAGCGCACTGCGGGCTTCGTCCGTTGTGCAGGCACTGCAAAACACCTATGGTGTGGATCCCAAACGGCTTTCCGCCGCAGGGCGTGGTGAATATAATCCCATTGCAAGCAACAGCACGGACGTTGGTCGCCAGCGCAACCGCCGCACGCAGATTATCATAACACCAAAACTTGACCAGTTCATGGAACTAATCGACGAGGCTCCCGAAACAAAATAAGGGAAAACGGAACCTGTTGGTCGCGATATGCAGAGAAAAGGGTTATGCCGATCGGCACGACCCTTTTTCTTGCACAATGATGCGGCAATCATGCCGTTTTTTAGTATTTTTGCAATCTCAAGACGGTACAGTGGTCTTTCCCGTATGACGCAAAGGCATGCTTTGTCATGACAGAAAAGGCATTTGAAGATTATATGTTTTCCAAACACAACACGACAACAGTAAAGCAACGAATAATGGCAGTGGTGCTCTTGTTGTTCTGCATTACCATTGTTTACGGCCAGACTTTACGTGACGAAGAACACAGGGTGATAAAAAGCAATCCGGACAAAGACAAAGAGAAGAAGACGGAAGAACGCACAAAGGCCAAACGCGGAATACGCGCCTGGACAGTTAACGAGCAAACCGGACTTTCAGACTCCGTAGCCGTTGACACGACCTTTCACTTGTTCCAAAACTCATCGTTCACCACAGGCAAAAAAGATTTTTACAGTTCCTTGGGAAATCTCGGCTCTCCACGCATATCAAAACTGTATACCCTCCGTCCGGAGATGACCGACTATATCTTTACGCAGCCATACGATTTCTTCATCAAGGACATCGGCTCGTTTCGTTTCACAAACACATACTCTCCCATTACCAACCTCACCTATCACGAATGCGGAGACAGCGACAACGGTGAAGATTACGTAACAGCAAAATACGCCGTAAACATAAACAAAGATGCCGGTATCGGCTTTAACATGGATTATATTTACGGGCGAGGCTACCATGACAGCCAGTCTACAGCCGACTTTGGATTCAACCTCTACGGTTCGGTTATAAAAGACCACTACAAGGCCCACTGGCTATTGTTTGCCAACTATCTGAAAACACGAGAGAACGGAGGTATAACTGACGACGAATATGTCAAGAACCCGCAAAAGTTCCCGACCGACTATACAACCAAAGAAATCCCGACAAACCTGAACAAGGTATGGAACAAGATGCACATAAATGGAATTCAGTTCAACCACAGGTACAGCATTGGATATAACAAGAAAACGGCAACAACAAGAGACTCCTCTGCTGTCAAAAAAGACGGCAGTACCATAGCTGTCCAGGCCACACCCGACGGAACCATATCCGCGAAGGAAATGGAAAAAGGAGAGGGAAATGGACGGGCGCGCAAAGCAACAAGCGCGAAAGACACCTCCGTGTTCATTCCTGTCAGTAGCATCATCCACACAGTAAAAATAGGCTCAAACAGCCGTAAGTTCCTGGCAAACCAATCGCTGGCCGATTACTACACCTACAATTACCTTAACCGCGATTCTGTCAGTGAACACATTGACAACGTTTCGGTGTCAAACTATCTGGCACTGGAACTGAGCGAGGGGCTAAACAAATATCTTTCAGCAGGTATACGCCTGTTTGCAAAACACGACTTCAACAACTACCAAATGCCCGGACTGCAAGGAAGGGAGAACTTCACGGAGAACCGCATCAGTCTCGGCGCACAGGTTTTTCGTGAGAAGAGCCCTTTGCTGAATTATCTGCTGGCTGTCCAGACATCAAACGAAGGAAACCGCTGGGGGGAATATGAACTAAGAGGTCGCGGCACCCTTAGCGTTGCACTGCTGAAAGACTCAGTAGACCTGTCGCTCAGGGCTTCCTCAATAAACAGGACTCCTACATTTTTCTACAGACACTACCAGTCCACCTACCTGTGGTGGAACAACAACAGCCTGTCCAAGCAGTTCACAAACAATATCGGCATTACGTTGGAGAGCCAAAAACTGGCACTCCGACTCAGAGGTGACGCTTATAGCATTACGAATTACACGTATTTCAATACCGTCATCCAAAGTACATCAGAGGGGAAACACACCTTAAATACAGAAGTATCACAAGCATCCAAAAACATATCCGTGTTTGCCATTGCTGTAGACAAACATTTCAAATTCGGAATTTTCAATTGGGAAAATTCCTTAATATGGCAAACAACCAACAGCCAAGAAATCCTGTCCCTTCCCGCCATTACAGCCTATACAAACGTCTACCTGAAATTCCGCATAGCCAAAGTGCTGGATACAGAACTTGGCGCAGATATGTCGTTCTTCTCCAAATACTATGCCAACACATACAGCCCGGCACTTGGACAGTTTGCCAACCAGTCGGCGGACGACCTTACAAAAGTCGGCGGACACCCCATAATAAACGCCTATGTGAATTTCCATCTTAAGCATACCAGATTCTACTTGATGGCAAGCCACATAAACTATAGCAAGGAGGGAGGGACTACCTTTGGTGCACCTCATTATCCGGTCAACCCTATGGTTATAAGGTTCGGCCTGTCGTGGAATTTCTTTAACTGAAATCCAAAGGCACAACAATGTTTGGCAAGTATGGTTTGCAATAAAACCTGACATCGGAAGAAACCTCTTTGTGAGATATATGTAGTTTAACAGTTCTCATACTATATAACACCCTCTCAAACAATCAACAAAAAAGAATTTGTTACTTTTGTAACGGAATAAACCAACAACCAATATTTATCAACAAATAAAATCATGGTAGACTACAAATCACTCGGCCTTGTAAACACAAAAGACATGTTTGCACGGGCTATCAATGGCGGCTATGCCATTCCTGCATTCAATTTCAACAACATGGAACAACTGCAGGCGATCATCAAAGCGTCTTCGGATTTGAAAAGCCCTGTGATACTTCAGGTATCAAAAGGCGCACGCAATTACGCCAACCCGACCCTTCTCCGCTATATGGCCCAGGGAGCTGTGGAGTATGCAAAAGAACTTGGTTGCAAACATCCTGAGATTTGTCTGCACCTTGACCACGGAGACAGCTTTGAAACATGCAAGAGCTGCGTGGATTTCGGCTTCTCCTCTGTTATGATTGACGGGTCAAGCCTCCCATACGACGAAAACGTTGCCCTCACAAAGAAAGTTGTTGATTACGCCCACCAGTTTGGTGTAACGGTTGAAGGCGAGCTGGGTGTACTTGCCGGCGTAGAGGACGATGTTGTTGCTGCGGAATCCCACTACACAAAGCCGGAAGAAGTCATTGACTTCGTTTCAAAGACAGGGGTTGACTCTCTGGCTATCTCCATTGGCACGAGTCACGGAGCATACAAGTTCACCCCGGAACAGTGTACACGCGACCCGAAAACAGGCAAACTGATTCCGCCCCCGTTGGCTTTCGACGTGCTTGATGCCATCATGAAGAAACTGCCCGGTTTCCCGATCGTGCTTCACGGATCTTCTTCTGTTCCCCAGGAATATGTGGACATGATTAACAAATACGGCGGCAAACTTCCGGATGCGGTAGGAATTCCCGAAGAGCAGCTCCGCAAGGCAGCCAAGAGCGCCGTATGCAAGATTAATATAGATTCTGATTCGCGACTCGCTTTCACCGCAGCCGTAAGAAAAGTCTTTGTAGAAAAACCCGGGGAATTTGACCCGCGCAAATACTGTGGTCCCGCACGCGATGAAATGACAAAGATGTACGAGCACAAAATCACGGAAGTCCTCGGCTCTGATCACAAACTTGCACAGTGCGACTAATGGCAATTCGCCAACAGGCTGTTGCCAGCCCCAATTTCGTTGAGACAATCACAGGATCATAGATACACACGTTTACCACTGTGATATTACACGCAAAAGGCCGGAGATCTGTAATAAGATTTCCGGCCTTTTGCGTGTAATATCACGGATTCATTCTCTTCTCACCAATATGTTCAGACAACACTGCCTGTATGGCAACAGGACATAGACTAATCGTGGAACAGCTTGATTCTCTGTTCTTCGGACATCTTTGTTATCAGCAGTGTCCCGTTTTCTTCAACAACGATATATCCGTCCAGACCCTGGACAACAACTTCCGAATCTGATGCTGCATGGATGATACAGTTGGATGTCTCAAACACCTTGACATTAGAACCGACTACGGCATTGTTGTATTCGTCTTTCTCCAACATTTTGTGCAAAGAAGACCAACTTCCCAAATCACTCCAGCCGAATTCTGCGGGATATACGTATATTTCATCTGCATTCTCCATTATTGCGTAGTCTACAGATATATTGGGACATTGGGGATAAATTCTGTCTATACAACACTGCTCTTCGTCCGTACGATAATATGTGCGGATGCTTTCAAACAAAGAAGATATTTGGGGCTGGTATACCCTAAATGCATTGACTATCGTGTTTACATTCCAAATAAACAATCCCGAGTTCCAAAAATAATTTGGTTGTGTTATATATTCCCTTGCAATTTCAAGCGACGGCTTTTCCTTAAAGCTGTCCACTCTGAAAACGTTTTTGTTGATTACTGTCGAGCATGACAGATCCGCTTCAATATAGCCATAGCCCGTTTCCGGACGGTCTGGCTTCATCCCCAAAGTGACGATTGTGTCGCTTGATGACGTAAACTGTAGACATTCGCGTATAGCTCTCTGGAATTCAGGGACATTCGCAATTATATGGTCACTTGGAGAAATCACTATGTTGGCGTTAGGGTTGATTGATTTTATGACCCAGCTTACATAGGCAATACATGGAGCCGTATTTTTTCTGCACGGTTCCAACAATATGTTGCTTCGGGGTATCTCCGGCAGTTGTTCTTGTGTAATGTCGAGAAAATCAGCGGAAGTGACAATCCAAATGTTGTTGACCCCGCAAATATCCAAGAACCTGTCCACTGTCATCTGGATTAATGTACGCCCGTTACCCAAAATGTCCAAAAATTGCTTAGGCTTCCGCTTGTTACTCATCGGCCAGAAGCGGCTGCCTATGCCACCTGCCATTATTACAACATGGTTGTTGTTTGCCATATCTGGTGAATTGTTGCGATGTTGTCTATTTGCCTTTGTCCTCCAACATCTCACCCTGTATATACAGGCGAGTTAATTTGTTAGAGGCGTTTGTCATTACAGTGATTATTTTCTTGAATTGTCCGGGCAAACGGCCTTTGCCATTGTATGTGACTTTTATGGTGCCGGTTTTGCCGGGAGCTATCGGTTTGTCGCTATACATGGGTATAGTGCAACCGCACGATGCCACGCATTGTGTGATTATCAACGGAGCTTTTCCGGTATTTGTAAACAAGAAGCTGCAAGTCATGACAGAGTTGTTTTCAGTGAATTTTCCGAAATCATGCACTGTTTTCTCGAATTTTATTTCCGCCTTTGGCTCTTGGGCTTTAAGCGAAATTCCAAATATGCATGAAAGCAGCAGAGATAGAATCAATATTTGTTTCATTTTCAGTCCTGTTTAATTCCAAGGCAAATGTAGCTATAAATAATCAAACAACCCGTCGTATCCCAAAGATTATTTCATGACAGTTTGTGAGAAAACGTAAAGCAGTCATGGAAGACGGTTGGGGCATTTGTTACGGGTCTGTCAAATATGCCGTATATTGCAGAGCCGCTACCTGTCATAGACACATAGACAGCTCCCATGTCATACAACGTCTCCTTTATTATTCCAAGATTAGGGTATAGCGTGAATACGGACTTTTCAAAAGCGTTGCTTACCCTGTTTTTCCATTGGGATACAGGTTTTGTCGTCAATGTTTTTTTAAGATCTTCTGTCGGTTCTGCCGGAACAACTGCAGAATAGGCTTGCCTCGTGGAAATATGGATGTCGGGCTTTACCAACACTATGAAGTAATCTTTTAGCGAGACACATACTGGCGAGAACACATTTCCCACCCCCTCGGCAAAAACAGGCCTGTTACGTACAAAAAAAGCGCAGTCCGCACCAAAAGAGGAGAGTCTGCGTTCCATCTCCTCGTCAGAAAAACCCAGAGAAAAAAACTCGTTTAAAAGCTTCATCATAAATGCACAATCAGAACTTCCTCCGCCCAACCCTGCGCCAACAGGAATGTGCTTTGCAAGGTTTATGCTTACAGGCGGCAGGTCAAATTCCTTCTGCAAGGACAGGAACACTTTGACGACCAAATTGTCTTCTGCGACACCAGGGACGCAAATTCCCGATGATTCAAATTCATACGGAGTTGCGATATTTCCCTGTTGCTTTATTTCTATCGCATCCGTAATAGGTATCGGATAAAACACTGTCTGTAAGTCATGATAGCCGTCAGGGCGTTTACCGACAATATTCAGACCGATATTTATCTTCGCATTAGACAGGATATACATGGATTTCATTTGGCTGCAGGTATAAAGCGAAAGTCTTTCAGTCCGATTATTCTGTCATGTCGTGAGCCTTTCTGTGAGTAATATACAAATACCGAATATCTGTTTTCCGTTTGATAAAAACTACCCGCAGTTTCAGAAAGGGACAATGCCCCCTCCTGCTTGAGGATATATTGATAATTATAATAGCCCTGTTTCATGAGCACGGTCGCTTCATAAGACTTGCTCACAGGATTGAATTCCATCATATAGTCCGGAGCCAGGGAATGATTGGAAAAAGCCCCATCAATATATACATCACCGTTCAGACGCTTTCCCGTGTGAAGAGTAAAATGTACAAACACATAGTCAGACTCCACTTCGGAATTCGCATTGTCAATGGATCTTATCAAAAATGCACCATTGGAGTCCTCGTCGTAAACGTAATTGGTCATGGGGGCGTCGACGGTCAACGTGGCGTGATAGTATGGAGAATACCACTTTATATTATCAATCCCCAGTCCTCCAAGTTTGAGCGTTGTCATCTCTATTTTGTTGAATTCCGCTCCTCCGTCAAATATGAGGTCTTTTGAGTGTCGCCACTGCAAACCGCTTGGCGTGACAACATCCGGAGACGGATTATATACGCTTGTTAGAGGAGAAAGGTTCTGCATTATTGCGACATGTATTTCAGTGTCCAAATTGTGGGTATTCAAAGACTGCGCCGGTTGGACGGACAAGGTCAGCTGTTGGTGCTTTTGGTTGAAATCAATGTCCGTATCAGTACTTGCCGTTGCGCTGATCAAAGACCCGTTTTCAACAACAAAGAACGGAACGACAGCAACGTCTTCTCCGTCATCGTCATCATATATGACTAACCTGTAATTGCCGGAAAGTTTCATCAACGTGTTTTCGTTTGGAAACACAAAAGAATAGTGCGTATAGAACACGGTTGTGTTCATAGACTCTTCAAAATCTTCAATGGCCTCATCGCCAATTCCTTTTGCCAGAAACTCGGAAGCCAGCAAACGGGAATTTTGTTTCCAGTCCCAAGTCATGGGTTCCACGCGGTATCTGTAGCGACGATAATCCTGCGCAAGGTCATCAAACGACACTTGCAGACAATCCCTTGTCCCGAGTGATATGTACGGGATGGCATTCCACTCTCCGTTCCTGCTTACGACAAGAGTCTTGAGCGTACCTCTAAGCAATTCATTCCTCTGTGCACATAAGGCAAGAGGAATGAACACCAGTAATGCTATTGTATGATTTCTACACGACATCTATATATACGGAAACGGCAAAATGGCTTTGGCTATATCATGCTTCTAATCTGACTGATAATTTCTTCCGCCAGACTGTTCGCTTCTTTTTCGGTTGAGGCTTCTGCATAGACCCTGATAATAGGCTCTGTATTTGACTTCCTCAGATGAACCCATGATGTCGGAAAATCTATCTTGACACCGTCAATGTCCGTAATCTTCTCGTTGGAATAGTGAGCCTTTACCGCTCCCAAAATGGCATCTATATTCATGCCAGGCTTCAAATCTATGCGATTTTTGGTAATCACATAATTCGGATATGTCGCCCGGAGCTGGCTCAGCTTCATTTTTTTCTTTGCCAGATACGTCAAAATCAAGGCTATTCCAACCAGAGCATCACGACCGTAGTGAGCTGCGGGATAAATGACACCGCCGTTTCCTTCACCGCCAATAATCGCTCCGGTTTCCTTCATCTTCGTAACGACATTCACTTCACCTACGGCTGCCGGGGTATATGACGCGCCGTAACGTGCAGCCACATCGCGCAAAGCCCTTGTGGAACTGAGATTGCTTACGGCATTGCCACGTTGGTTTTGAAGTATATAGTCTGCAACTGTTACCAACGTATATTCTTCACCATACATCATGCCGTTTTCACAGATAAGGGCAAGGCGATCGACGTCAGGATCCACCACAAAAGCAACATCATGCTCGCCCTGCTTCATGAGGTTTTTTATGTCTGTCAGATTTTGTTCCAACGGTTCTGGGTTATGGCCGAAAAAACCTGTGGGGTCCGTATAAAGCCCGGTTACTTTTTCAACGCCCAACTGGTTCAACAATCTTGGAAGAATCAGCCCTCCCACAGAATTCACGCAGTCTATGGCAACTTTGAAATGTGCATTGCGGATAGCGTCAACATCGACCAACTCAAGGTTTTTCACAAGATTGATATGTTTCTGTTCAAAACTCAAGTCCTTGTAGTATTTTCCCAAGTGGTCTATGTCTGCATATTCAAATTCTTCCGTGCGCTCTGCCAATTGAACGATCTCGTTTGCTTCATCTTGGTTCAGGAATTCCCCCTTCTCATTCAAGAGCTTCAGCGCATTCCATTGGCGCGGATTATGGCTTGCGGTCAGTATTATACCGCCACACGCTTCTGACATGGTGACAGCCAGTTCCGTGGTTGGCGTTGATGCCAAACCGATGTTTATCACGTCAAAGCCCAACCCCTGAAGCGTTCCGCAAACAATCTGTTTTACCATGTCCCCCGAAATGCGCGCGTCTCTTCCGACAACAATATAGTTGCTTTTGATTTTGCAAGCCCTGCGACGCTGAATGGCGTAGGCTGAAACAATCTTCACAATTTCCAAAGGAGACAAGGATTCTGATGCTTTCCCCCCAATTGTTCCGCGAATCCCGGAAATGGATTTAATAAGAGTCATGATATCTGCAAATTATTGAATGTTATAACTTTGTCTCAAGAGGTCTTCCAAGTTGATTTTCGGTGTTTCGCCAGAGATTTTTTCCAACAACAAATGCCTGTTGACAATTTTCTCCCTGTCAAAATATCCTCCGTTCATAAGAAAAAACCTGTTGCCGTCTGTTCCTCCGTTGAAATCCAGCCTTATGCCTTTGCTCCCGGTAAGGTCATTTGTCAGCCTCGCTTCGTCAACAGGTTTCCAACTCCCGTCCTCGGGTTTCACCCATACATTATAGTAGTAGGCTTTGCGGGTTTTGTCACCCTGCTTTGGACTGAAATTCTCCAGAAAGGAATGCAGACCTGATATCAAGCCCTTGCAATTGGGCCTGCGCAGTGTTGCCATGAAGATCCACTTCATATTTGGAGTGTCATAAAACCATGCGCTGTAATCGGTCGTGACCGAGTCCGTTTTGCTTGCATGGAGCAGGAACCTATAGGGGACATCCGGTTGCCAATCCACCTTTATGAATGTCTGTTTGCCGCTGCCTTCATGACCGAAGTTTTTTGCCGTGACACCATCACCATGACGGACTACTTGTGTGCGGTGTTCTTGCGCAACATTGTTCGGATCGTCATCGTCAATAGAGTTCCATACGGAAAACAGCACCTGTCGCCGAACATTGGAGTTGTTTTGAAATCCGAAATATCCTCCGTTGAATCCCAACGCCATATAGTACGAACCGACCCTGTCAAACTGTTTCGGTACCAAAACATCCACCAGTGCCCACTCCAAATCGCTGCCACATTGATCCGTTTTGTACGCCAAGTGGCACGAAGGCCCTCTGAGACCGAAATGGGTGTTGAAGTCGCCGCTCAAAAAAACAGGCTTACGTGATGCAGGAGATGTGATTTTCAGATTTATGATGTTGAGAGAGTCCACGTCACCGACAAGTTCATATTTTATCTGAACGTAACCGTCCTTTTCCGTGACGAGTTTCCCCAGGCGGAAGCTTTTGGCTGAGTGACTTTTTGTTTTTATTTTTCTTGAAAACGAACCGCCGGGGATATTGCTCACCGTCACCAAGACCTTCCCTCGGCCTCTTGTCTCCAAAGATATGTCATATTCTGTCTTCTTACTGAGGAATACGTATGTTGTGGCGGTTTCGTTTGTCTGTTTTAAAAAGGTCAGACCTTCTCCGTCAACAACAATACCCTTTTCTCCCACTGTACTGCCGTTTATATATGTGTTGTTCAGCAACGGGATGCTGAACGTTTCTGTCTGGGCTCTCAAGCATATTGCAAGTGCCGATAGGACAACGGAGGAGAAAAACGCTTTCATCTTACCACAAAACTCCTTTCCACCGTAATATATGTCTTGAGAACACTGACTTTGTATGTGTTTGTCGTCTCCCCTGCGGTTATCGTTTTCCCGTCATTTGCTATATCACCGTCCGCAAATGTTGAAGCGTCTATCTGCACAGTTATCTTGTGCTTGCCTTTCGTCAGTGGAACAAAAAAATTGTTTGAATTTGGGGTTGCGGACTCAAGTCCATCCACTTCGGGAGAGCATGCCCATATGTAGGAGTTGTACCGTATGTTCTTGGGATTGTTTTTGTTTGTCAATGTGAGTATCACTTTGTTTCCGACACTAAGTTCGTCAGCGTTGGACACGCCTATTTCAAAAACAGGCAAAGAAGTGTACTGCTTGTCCTCACTACACGATGACAACAACAGGACGATTGCGCTTGCAAAAACGTATTTACTTAAAGATTTCATTACACAGCCAATTTGGTTCTCCGTGCAAAAATAACACGTTCTGGCCTTACAACAAAAAAACGCCCTCTAATATTTAGTCCTAAGGGATCAATCGGTCAATAACATCTTCAGCTCGCAGTACAGACGGGATACCGGCAGCCCCATTACGTTGTAGTAGCATCCATGTATTGTCTCAACTCCAATCAGCCCGATCCATTCCTGTATACCGTAAGCTCCGGCTTTGTCATAAGGCCTGTACTTGTCAATATAGAAGTTTATCTCTTTGTCACACAGGCTTGAAAACTTGACATCTGTTATTTCCGAAAACACAGAAAGCCTGTCCTTCCACGCAACCGTGACTCCTGTAACAACTTGATGCGACCTGTCGCTTAACTTGTGCAGCATAGAGTGTGCGTCAGCCTTGTCTTTTGGCTTGCCGAGAATTTCCCCGTCAACAATTACAACTGTATCTGCGGCAATTTTTACAGTCTCTTTACTCACAAGACCTTGACAAGCCTGAACCTTCTGCCCAGACAAATACGAGGGGATCTCCAATGCTGACAGTTCCTTAGGATAAACCTCATCCGTCTCCGGTTTGACTATCTGGAATTCAAGACCTGTTTCCCTAAGTAATTTTGCTCTCCTTGGGGATTTGCTTAAAAGCGCGAATTTATATTTGTCAAACATTGCTTTCCTGAAAATTTTGTTTATTTCCGAATCACCACCCAAAGGCCATTTTATCCAGTTTCCACAAGCCCTTTCCGCGCAACACCTGCTCTATCACGTCTCTAACACAACCGTTGCCTCCAGTCAGAGGGGAAATATATCTGGAAATCTGCTGTATTTCGGCAACGGCATCATTCGGGCAACAAGGCAAGCCGCAAGATGACATTACTTCAAAATCTGGAATGTCATCACCCATGTACACCACCTCGGAAGATTGCAAACCAAGTTTTGACAAGAGCAAGTCATACGTGTCAATTTTCACTTTGACAGAAGTATGTATTTCTTTTACGCCAAGACCTTTATAGCGATTCACTACAGACTGGGAATTGCCTCCGGTAATAATTGCGACATGAAGTCCAGACTTTTCCGCCAACTGTATAGCATAGCCGTCCTTTATGTTAACACTACGCAAAGGGACACCATTGTCATCCATGAAAACTGTTGACGTGCTCAAGACTCCGTCAACGTCAAGGAAAACGGCTTTTATCTTAGTCAAATCATAGTCTATCATTTTGGATTTTCTTTAGATATTTGTTTTTGTAGTCAATAATGCTTTTGGTTTCCAGTTGGTATATCTGCCGTTCTGTAGGAAACGCATCAAGCAACTCCATTTGTTCGTCTATTACATTGTAGTCCTCGCGTACAGCCGGACCGGTTTGGGCTTCTATGGGCTGACAGCTCTTCAACTTGTCCACTGTTTCCGTAATCAGCGGAAGAATTGTTGACTCCGGCACTCCTGCCCTGCCTAGAATACTATATGCGATGGCAATGTTGTGATTAACGAAATTACAGGCAAATACGGAAGCAAGATGCAGCATTTTGCGCCTGTGGCTGTCTGCCACAAACACATTTGGAGAAATCGGACGCAAAATTCTCTCCATTGTTTTCAACGCAGAGACTTGGCCTTCTATGAAAAAGGATATTCGGGAATAATCCAAAGCCTTGGATTTCGTGAATGTCTGCATCGGATACAAGACTCCGCAATTACTGAAAAAAGGTTTTAGGACTTCTATTGGAAGACTTCCCGCTGTATGCACAACTGGAATATTCGTGCCGGGAACGACAGCTGCCAGTTTTTCTGCAACTTCACGTACAACGCTGTCCTTCACCGACACAATGTAAATATCGGCATCGGCAGGCAGTTCTCTCATATCTGTAGTGCACAGATGACCACCCTCTTCTGCTAATACTCTGAGGCTTCCCGCAAGGTGGTTCCATATTGACGTGCGGTATCCTGCAAGCTTAAACGCTTTCGCAAGATGGAACGCCACATTTCCTGCACCAAGAATATTGATTTTCATGCCAAGTAGTCTTGTCTGTATGCGTCAATGCTGTATGTCGAATTTCAACAGGGCGATGTTCCACGGCAAAACCGCAATTTCTGTCCGTCCTTTCTCCGAAAGGTCAACCGTTTGCCTCTTTCTGGTAATCAGGTCAACGGCATCATACTTTTTTGGCGATATGCTGAAGAAATCCAGCATATGCTTGGGTATGTGTATTTTGGTACAGACCTCATTGTCGCTGAAATTGCATACCGCGAGACAACATGCTTCATGGTTGGAACGGGCAAAGACAAACGTACGGTTCGCATCAAAATCAACGTTGTCATAGT
The DNA here is from genome assembly GCA_963617965.1 of Anaerovoracaceae bacterium. Lineage (GTDB taxonomy): Bacteria > Bacteroidota > Bacteroidia > Bacteroidales > Bacteroidaceae > UBA6382. Next base: position 25,777 of record CAVEQO010000020.1, on the reverse strand, counting down.
TCGCGTACATCAAATCATAGAACAGCCCGTCAGAAAAGACAGGGTCATACAACGCCGCATTAAGCAGAGCCTTGTACTCCTTGTACAAAGCCTTGCTTTCCGCCGACAAAGCGAGCATATTGAACTTGCCGCTGTTTCTCCACTGTTGAATGGTTTTGACTCTCCAATAATCAAAAATAGTTGTCCGTCCGTCTTGCCCGCTGAACCCTTCTTTGTCCATACCTTCTTCACCGAACTCCTGCCCGAAATACAGCATGAAAGGGTTCGTGCCCATCAATACCGACACAGCCACGGCAGGAATTCCTTTCTTGGCATCGCCTGCAAAGAAAGGGCTTGCTATTCGTTGCTCGTCATGATTCTCAAGGAAATAAAGCATGTGCGCCCTAATGTCATCCAACTGTTGCCAACAATATGTGATGGACTGGGCACCGCACTCCATTCTTGTTACTGACTTCAACGTATCATACAGCCCCACCTTGTCATACAGGTAGTCAAAATGCCCCCTGTAGATAAAGTCGCGGTACAAAGACGGATTGTAAACCTCTCCAATGAATATCACGTGCGGGAACTTATTCTTGATTTGCGGAACTGCCCACTGCCAGAATTCGACCGGAACCATCTCCGCCATGTCACAGCGAAAACCGTCAATATGCTTGCCCGCCCAAAACCGCAGGATATCAAGCATCTTGTGCCACGTGTCGGGAATAGGGCTAAAGTGCTTTATATGACCGCCACAGTAGTCTACTCCATAATTTAATTTTACCGTTTCATACCAGTCGCCCGTTTCCGGAAAAGCACAGAACAGGTCATTGCCCGTAGCCTTGGCAGGGAATTCCCTATATGGTTTGGTTTCCGTGCCTGTCATGTCAAATCGGCAGGATAAAGTCTGACCCGGAATGTAGTAGAAATTATTGTCAGGACTGAAAGACTGGGAGGTGTTGTCGTTCTCGCCAAGATCCATGACTCCTTTGGGTTTGGCATCGGAATGGTATTCCCTTGCCACATGATTTGGCACAAAATCTATAATGACTCTCAGGCCGGCTCTATGGGTTCTGTCCACCAAAGAATCAAATTCATCCATTCTCTTTGCCACATTCTGCGCCAGATCCGGATCTGCGTCATAATAGTCTTTTATGGCATATGGAGAGCCGGCCCTACCTTTCACCATCGCTCTGTGATCACGTCTGATGCCATAAGCTGTGTAGTCAGTCTGGGTGGAATGTTCCATGATGCCAGTGTACCAGATATGAGTGACACCGAGTTCCTTTATCTTCCTCAAAGCATTCATGGTGAAGGACTTGAATTTCCCACATCCGTTTTGTTCAATGCTTCCGTTGAAAATCGGTTCTTTGGTGTCGTTGCCAAAAAGTCTGGGCAGCACCTGATATACAATAACCTTTGACATAGTGTGATGTTTAAGTCAAACTGATGACGTTCGGACAAAAAGCAGTCCCCCACCCTTGTTTACAGTGTAAAGGTTGGGGACTGATGTCAGAAAGGGAACTTTCCCAGTCGCACCTAATACAAAATACAAAACGGTCACCCGACCGTAGAGGTGTCTTTTATGTTGCCCTTTTCTGGTTAAGCCAGACCGTGGATTGAAATGGCTTCGTTTCCTTTACAAATCTTCGCAATCATACCTTGCAGGGCTTTTCCTGGACCACACTCCGTAAAGTCCGTTGCGCCGTCGGCTACCATTGCCTGCACCTCGTAAGTCCATCTTACAGGAGAAGTCAGCTGGGCAATCAGGTTTTGTTTGATTTCGTCGGGGCAGGTATGCTGTTTTGCGTCCACATTCTGATACACCTTGACCTTTGGAGCGGCAAACTCTGTAGACTCAATTGCCGCCTGCAGTTCTTCTTGGGCGGGCTGCATCAGCGGCGAATGGAACGCACCGCCTACCGGCAGCACAAGTGCCCTCTTGGCTCCGGCCGCCTTCAACGCTTCGCACGCCTGCTCAACGGCAGCGTTGTTGCCGGAAATAACCAACTGGCCGGGGTTATTGTAATTGGCGGGGACAACAACGTTTCCGGGGTGGGAAATGGATGCACAGATCTCTTCTATCTTACGGTCGTCAAGACCGATAATGGCGGCCATAGTAGAGGGAGCGGCTTCGCAGGCTTTCTGCATAGCGAGGGCACGTTTGCTGACAAGCTTCAAACCGTCCTCAAACGACAGTACACCGGCTGCCACCAGAGCGGAAAACTCACCCAGAGAATGTCCGCCGACCATATCATAGTCAGCCTTGTCGCCGGCGCAAATTGCACTGATTACAGAGTGCAGGAACACCGCAGGCTGAGTAACCTTTGTTTGCTTCAGCTCTTCTGCGGTTCCCTCAAACATGATCTTCGTTATGTCAAAGCCCAAGATATCGTTTGACTTGTCGAAAAGTTCTTTGGCAACAGAACTTGATTCATACAAATCCTTGCCCATTCCGGAAAACTGGGCGCCCTGTCCGGGAAATACAAATGCTCTCATTTCAGTTAAAATTATTTGTGATGTTGTTTTTGCCTTGCAAATTTAGTGATTTTTTTAGTTATGCACACTTCTTCAACGAGCAATCTGAATGCCGCTTATTCTCAGTTTGAATGTTACAGGCTCTTGCGGTATCGTGTATTTTTCCATTGGGCCGGGACCGCAACTCGCATTTCCCAATCCTCTCTGCGCTCCGTCCAAATGTATGTATACATAAGGCCTGTCCTTGAGCTCCCATTGGTGTTTTGCATTCATCAGGTCTTCGTCAGTATTCCGGTTTGCGGAAAAAGAGACGCTTCCCTCTGTCTCAATTTTGACTCCGCACCCCGAAGTGTCCCTTAAAACGAGTTCACGCACTTCACCGCGGTCTCCCGTTGTCTGAGGTTTCACATAATCCTCTCGCAACTCGTCCACGTTTGCAGAGAAGCGACCCAGCATGACTCCGCTTTGCCGGTCGCAATAGTTTTCCCACGGGCCAAGAGCGTAGTACTCTACTTCCGAAAAAGAACTGTCTATCGCACAGGCCAAACCCGCACGCCTGAGTTCTGTGCTGTGAGGCAGGATCTCGACTTCCATGTCAACCATGCCGTTGGAATAGATGTGATAGTCTATTTTCTGGTCAGCAATGGTGCCACGTCGCTTCGTTGACACCACGCACGTTCTCTTGTCCGTTTGTTCTATGCACATTTCCCCCTTGGGAATCAGCCCGTTTGACACATGTGAATATCTGTCGTTTTCTATCCACCGGTGATTGTCAAAGACAAACCCCATGCCGCCGGCAATTATATTTCTGCCATGCAATGACATGTTTCTCAACCGTCCGGTCGTTTTGTCAAACTCCATGCTTATGGCATCGTTGAATATTCTGCAGCCTGTGCCGGCAGAGTCCACCACAAGTTTTTTCCCGGAGCACCTGACAGGTGCAAGCCCGGCACGTTCCCTGACAACAAACTGTTTCTTTGCCAGCACATGACCCTTCGGACATGAGTTTGTGGCCGCTGCATAGACGGCGTATATGTTGAGTAATATCTCGCTTGACACCGTTTTCCCTTTCAGTGCAGGAACTGTGATCAACGCGCTGTCGCCTGGCAGGATTATTTTCATGGGCACAGCACCGGAAACCACGGTTTTCCCGTCGGAAAGATACTCGTACCTTATGTCAATGTTTTCTGTTGAACTAAAGGAGAACTTGTTTAATACCCTTATGTTTATATCATGGTTGGCAGAATGGGGTTGGCTGACACATTTGAAATCAAGGTCTTGGAACACGGCGCAAACCTCTGCGAGCTTGGCCGTATAGTTCCTGTCTGCCCTTATGATACCGTTGGAGCAGAAATTTCCCTGGTGCGGTCCGGGAAAATCATATCCCGTGTGTATTTTGTAAATGCCTTTCTTTATTTCATTCGGCTCATAGATAGCCTGGTCAACCCAATCCCAGATGCATCCGCCTATTGTGGAATTGCTGTTCTCCATGGTCTCCCAGTATTCCGTAAGGTTGCCGATGGCGTTTCCCATCGCATGGGCATATTCGCAGACAAACATGGGTTTGTCGAGGTTCGACGTGTTGTTAGCCATCCACTTCATGGAAGGATACATCTTGGAATAAAAGTCCGAATACGCCGAACCTCCATAGTCTTTGTCTATACGTGTTCCCTCGTAATGAATGGGGCGCAAGCTGTCCAAAGAGTGCACCTTGTTGTAGCAGTACTCGAAATTTCTGCCGGCACCGCTTTCATTTCCAAGGCTCCACATCACAACCGAAGGATAATTGCGGTAGATTCCCACAAGACGGGCCACTCGGTCCTCAAAGGAAGGAATCCATGATGCAATATCAGAGATGCTCTGGTTTGCGTGATTTTCAAGGTCAGCCTCAGCGCACACATACAGACCGTAATAGTCAAACATGCTGAACATCCTTACGTCGTTGGGATAGTGGGCGGTACGTATGGTGTTTATGTTGTTTCGCTTCATGAGAAGGACATCGCGCTCCATTGATTCGGCAGAAACCGTGCGACCTGTCACCGGGTCTGTATCATGGCGGTTTACCCCCTTCAGGAACAGCCTCTTGCCGTTCAGGTACAAAAGGGAATTCCTTATGCAAACCTCCCTTAGCCCATATTTGGTACTGAAAGCCATCTGCTCGTTTCCATTGCTGTCGCGTTGTATGACATGCACAGTATAAAGGACGGGGGTCTCTGCACTCCACAACTGCGGATTGTCTACGGAAAATTTTGCTTTGTACGCAGCGGAGTCCTTCTGGAAAGCCTGCGACTGCCCTATTAACTTACCGTCTGGATCCAACAGCTTGAGCATTATGCTGCCAATTTCTCCCTTCCCCTCTTTCTTCAGCTCTACATTGATGTCGGCCTGTGTATAGTCCGCATTGAAATGCGCTGTTATACAGTGGTCTCTCACGCTTGCTGACGGAATGTTGTACATATACACCTGACGGAAAATTCCGCTCATGCGGAACATGTCTTGGCATTCAAGATACGAACCGTCGCACCATCTGAGCACTTGGACTACCAGATTGTTTTCTCCTTCCCTGATACTTTCCGTTATGTCAAACTCCGCCACATTGTTAGAGCCTTGGGTGTAACCCACATATTGCCCGTTCAGATATACGAAAGCGGCACTGTATATTCCTCCGAAATGTATTATCGTTCGTTTTGAAAGCCACCCCTTGTCCACGCTGAACGTACGCCGGTAAGTGCCCACAGGATTGATGCCGTAGTTCTCGCCGTTGTTGTTGTAGCCGTCTCTGGCGTTGATGTAGGGAGGGGTGTTTGAATGGGGATATTCAACGTTGCAGTATATGGGACGGTCATATCCCTGCATTTCCCAGCAACCGGGAACGACAATGCTGTCCCAGTTTTCAAAAGTGGAACTACCGCTTTTTGACAATTCAAGACCATCGGGGCGTTTGTCCGGCGACGAGACGAAATTGAAATCCCAGACACCGTCAAGAGACAGTCTGGAAACCGAATGTGGTTCCAGCCACGGTTTGGCATAATGACCGCAGTCCGACAGCATCTCTTTCTCGTCCGCATACGCCGTGTATGCGGCAACCGCAGGCAACTTGTTCTGCCCGAATACGGTTTCGTCTTCCCATACTGGCGATTTGATTTTGGGCTTTGCCACCTCTTCTATGCGAAACCAGCTGTCGGGGTCGGTTTCGTCAATGTCAGCAATTGCCATACGACCATTTCGGGCTGTGAACATCTTGTTCTTGTTGAAACTCACAATCTGGCATACACCCGGTTTGCCCTTTACCGGTCTGATTGTCATCAGCGCATTGCCATAGTTGCTCGGATTTGCCGGCCACTGAAGCAGGAAGTCTATGTTGGGATTGTTACCGCCGTCGTCAAAATACTGGTTGAAAAAAGCATTGCGCACAACGTGTTTGTTCGGGGCGAGGGTTTTGACAGTCCAATATTGCCCCCTGTTCAGAGAGTCTTTCTCTTCTGGCTTTATGCGGGCATCATTGCCGCCGTTGCCACCGTTGCCAAGAACCATGCCGTCAGCATTTGCGCAGACAAAACGGTACGTGCAGTTTTCGTCAGAGCCAAAGCTTTGTGATTCCTTTATCTGTATGACATTCTTTTCAAGCCTTTTCTGCGAATGCGCTGGAGTCAACGTGTATTTGTTGCCGCCAACCTGCTTGACGACCCATTTCTGCAGTTCGTCAGAACCGTTTTCCTCACCCCAGGCCAACCCGGCATCCGCCATACGCAAAGCTCGGTGTGTAAAGGGGTCTATAATTCTCCATGTCCCCGACAGTTCCGACAGCTCAAGCAACTGGTGTTCATACTCCAATGGTATTGGCGAAATTTCATAAAGGGCTCCCTTGCGGAAGTTCTGCGCCATTGAAATGACGGGAACAAGAATCACAAAAAGAAAGATTTTCTTATACATGGAAAAATACAGTTATTAGAGGTTAGTCTGTTGGCAGGAATGAAACCATTGTCTGTCAATTGCAAAAGTAATAATATTTTCCGTAATTCCACAATTATAAATTTCCACCAGACCTAAGGACAAGCAAAAAACATGTGATTATGGCAGTAAAAAGGCGGGAAACCCTGAAAAGTTTCCCGCCTTTAAGCGGTGCGTACGGGACTCGAACCCGTGACCCCATGCGTGACAGGCATGTATTCTAACCAGCTGAACTAACGCACCTCCTTGTCCTTGCATCCTGTTACAAATGCGGCGCAAAGGTAGGGCTTTATTTTGGAACAGCAAAGATTTGGTGGCGGATTTTACAGTATTTTTTGAAAAAACACCACATCTGCAAAATATTCCTTGGTTTTAAACCATTCTTTCAATACTCCGACACGGCTGTAGTGCCTCTTGTCAAACAGTTTCAGTGCCGGCAGGTTGTCGGCTATGACTGTCGCACTGAGCTGGTGGATAAAAAGCACTTGTGCAGCGTAGGTCTCCAACAACTGTACAGCCTCTGCTGCATAGCCCTCACCACGGTATTGTTTAAGCAACCCTATACCTACTTCTGCGCGGAGATGCCGGGGCGAAAAATTAAACAAGTCCACAAACCCCACTGCTGATTTGGGTTCTTGGCTCAATTCAATGGTGAAACGCAGCTGGTGTTCCTCGTAGATGTCATTTCTGACAGATGACAGGTATGATGCACACACGCTGCGTGATACCGGCTGCAAAATACCCGTAGAACTCCATATTGCCGCATCGTTCTCGAGGGCATACATCGGCAACAGGTCTTCTGGTTCCGTGGGACGCAGACGGACTGTGTGGGAAGAGAGCGGGGTGCTTGTCATGGCGTGAAGATATATTTGTCTGTAAGCAGGATTCCATGATGCGGATAGAATGTAGCGACAGAAGCCCTGCCTTTGCGGTGCTGCCTGCCGATGACGTCAATAACATCTTGATAACCGTATTGCTCCATGTCAAAAACCACATAATCGCATCTGCGTGCTTGCAGAATTTTTTCCAATTGGCTGATATCACTCACAGCATTTCTGCAAGTTTCATATCTGAATCCGTAACGTTCACTCATGCGCTTGATGGATTCGCGGTTCTCCGGTTTGACAAGACACAAAAAAAACGGAATGTCAGGTTTGATGAGTGTTTTGAGGAAATAAGTGAACTTTCTGTATTGTCCTCTGACAAACGACAATGTTCCCAAGAGATACAAAGCAACATAAATGATGGCGCGCAGCAGACAATAGTGGTGATTGAAGTGCTTCCTGAAAAACACAAGGATTGCCTTGTAGAAGATATTGACGAATGAGTAAGAATACCTCTTGGTACTTTCGCCCTTATAGTGCAGTATGGGGGTAGGCAGATAGTAGTTGTGCAAACCCGATTTAAGCATACGGTAAGACAAGTCTATATCCTCGCAGTGCATGAAATAGTCTTCGTCAAATACGTTCATACGGTCACCGGCCGTCCGGCTGATCATCATAAAAGCTCCCGACACTATTTCAATTTTCGCCGTTTCATCAACGGGGAGATGCTGCATATAGTAACGCCCGAATCGCTTGCTTAGAGGGAACAGCACAGACAGGCGCGAAATCTTGCAGAACGAGGCCCAAGGAGTGGGCACTCCGCGGCGGGACTCCATGGCAAACGACCCGTCCGCATTCAGCATTTTCACCCCAAGACAGCCTGCATCTGCATGACCCTCCATAAATTCAAGACAGTCTTTTATTGTACGTTCACCGACAAAGGTGTCAGGATTCAGAAACAGCACGTATTTGCCCGACGAACAATGGTAGGCCTGATTGTTTGCCCTGCCGAAACCGCAGTTTGACTTGTTGGCAATCACACGAAGTTCAGGATATGCGCCGGCAGGATATTTCCGGTTAATATAGTCCAGAGAACCGTCCGTGGACTTGTTGTCAACCACTACCACCTCCCATGCAAGTCCGTCACACGAACGCCGCAAGGACTCCAGACACTGAAACAAGTAGTACTTGACATTGTAGTTTACTATGATGACTGTAAGCAACACAACTTATTAATGTTTTTTTGATGACAACAGGACAATTATTTGTCGGCCGGCGGCAATGACGGTTCTCTTCCCTGGCAGCTGGTGGGCAGACAGAAAAACAGGACAAGAACCAGAATGGCCATCAGATACAACACGGACTGCTCTCCTGCTACCAATAGCACCGCCACGTCCAGAACTTCCGCAAACAGCACCATACACAGACGCAACATGCTTAGCGAGACATGTGATCTTGCATACGGAAGACCTTCCTTGCCCGACAGTTTGTCCTTGACAAAGGAAAAGGCGAAAAACTTCACGGCGGCATACGACACCAGCAATGTAACGACCGTTGCGCACAGGTACAACACATAATCCGCCAGACCGCTCTGCTCGCCGCTTGCAGCATCTCCGGCCTCCACGTACCACACATGGACATACAGAGCGATGGGAATTAGCCAGGCTGTCACATACAGCAATATCAGTCTTTTCATTGCTCGTTTATATTTACACGGTTCATAATAGACTGGCCAAGGGTCATCTCGTCAGTATATTCAATTTCCTCACCAACAGCCACACCACTGGAAATGCTTGAAATCTTCACGGGAATCCCCGACAGCTTTCTTGAGACGAAGAATTTTGTCGTTTCTCCATCGGTTGTGGAACTGATGGCAAACAGAACCTCCTTTATGTTGCCGTGCAAAACTCGTTCCACAAGACTGTCTATATACAAATCCGCAGGTCCCGTTCCGTCCACAGGTGATATGAGACCGCCCAAAACATGATACAAGCCATTGAACCGGTGCGTGTTTTCTATGGCAATGACATCCTGGACATCCTGTACCACACATATCATGCTCCTGTCACGGCTTGCATCTGCACAGATGTGGCACACATCGGAATCCGACACATTGTGGCATACGCTGCAACGTTTCACCTTCTCGCGAAAGGAAAGAATATCCCTTGCAAAAGACTCCACATTTTCTTTTGGCTGCCGGAGAATGTGGAGAGCAAGCCTCAGGGCCGTTCTCCGACCAATGCCGGGAAGGGAATTAAAGGCATCTACGGCTTGCTCCAGTAACACGGACGAGGTTTTGCTCCTTATGTACATTTTCCGGAAAATTGATTATTCTTTCATGTCAGAATACGATAGGACTGAGCCTATGTAGTCGAGAATGTCTTCCTTCCCCACTCTTTTTAGCGAAGACACAGAAAAACAGGGAGGCAACGTTTCCCAGTCGTGGGAAAGCGTTTCCCGAAAACATTTGACATTCTTGCCGAAAGATCCCTTGCGCGATTTGTCCATCTTGGTAAACACAAGACAGAATGGGATCGCATTCTCGCCAAGGAACGTTACAAAGTCAAGGTCTATTTTCTGGGGAGGGATATTCCCGTCCACAAGCAGGAACAAGTTGACCAAATTGCGGCGTTTGAGAATGTAGCCCTCAACCATTCTTTTCAGCTGCGCCTGCTGTGCTTTGCCCCTCTTCGCGAATCCGTATCCGGGAAGATCCACAAGAAACCACGAGTTGTCAACCTTGAAGTGGTTAATGAGTATGGTTTTCCCGGGAACGGAAGAGGTCATTGCCAAACGCGCATTGTCAGCAAGCATGTTTATAAGACTGCTCTTGCCCACATTGCTGCGCCCGATAAATGCAAACTCCGGCAAATCCGTGTTGACACACGCGTCTACACTTATTGCACTTGAATCATATTTCACATTTTTTACTCGCACGTACCCCACAGTTATTCTTTTCGCGAAGAGGTATCTTTCTTTGTTCTTGCCCTGTATCTCTTGAAACAGGCGCAAAGTATTGCAACAACGATGGCGGCAAGTATCACGTATATGATAGGCTCCTCGTATTGCTTCACGGAAGTAAGCAACTTGTCCTTGGGAACTACAGAATGAAGATAATAACCGATTGCAGCAAGGACAATGTTCCATGCACCGGCACCCAAAGAGGTGTAAATGCAGAACTTAAGGAAATTCATTTTTGCCAACCCTGCCGGAATGGAAATCAGTTGGCGTATGCCTGGGACCAAACGCCCTATCAATGTTGCTGTCACGCCGTGTCTGTCAAAATAAGCCTCTGACTGCTGTATTTTCTTTTTGTTCAGCAAACATAGATGCCCTACCCTGCTTTCGGCGAATTTATAGACCAGAGGCCTGCCCAAATACAACCCCAGCACATAATTCACTATAGCCCCGATGAGACTTCCCAATGTTGCAAATACGACAACCAGATATACGTTCATGCTACCCTCTGCGGCCATATAGGCGGCCGGCGGAACGACAACTTCACTTGGAAACGGAATGAAAGAACTCTCCACTGCCATAAGAATGGTAACATAGAAATAGTCCAATTGCTCTGCAAGACTATAAAAAAACTCCATCATAACTACTTAAACGGATATAAAAGACTATAAAAAACCTGAACAACAAGACCTCTCACTTCCTTGACCAACTGTCCTTCAGACTTACGGTCCTGTTAAAAACAAGATGGTCTGCGCTTGACTCACTGTCAAGGGTATAATACCCTATTCTCTGAAATTGCAGATATTCCAACGGCTTGCGTGTCAAGAGCCATTTCTCGACAAAGGCTCTCCTTGTTTCGAGGGAATTGGGGTTCAAGAATGGCCTCATGGCCTCAATGCCCCTGACGTTGCCGTGCTCCTTTGAATAAGCGGCAATTTCATCGCGCGGATTTTCCACAAGCCATAGGCGGTCATAGTTCCGCACCTCCGCTTCGACACAATGGCTGCATGAAACCCAATGTATCGTTTTGCCTTTGATTTTCATATTGCAGTTCAACTGGCCGGTTTTCGTTTCGGGAACAATCTCCGCATATATTTCCACCACATTGCCATCGGCGTCTTTCCGACAGTAATTTTCCTCAGGGCACTGTATTATGTATGAGTTCTTCAGACGCACCTGCTTGCCGGGACCCAGACGGAAGAATTTCTTCGGAGCGTCTTCCATGAAATCGTCTCTCTCAATCCACAACTCACGGGAGAACTCAATTTCATGTGTCCCGTCGGCCGGGTTTTCGGGGTTGTTTGCCACACTGTATACCTCAACGGTATCCTGTGGGAGGTTTGTCAGCACCAGTTTCACGGGATCCGTCACGGCACTGACTCTGAGAGCCCTTTTGTTCAAATCGTCTCTGACGGCACTTTCAAACAGGGACATCTGATTGAGCGCGTCAAATTTCGTATAGCCGATTTTGTCGATAAAGGATAGTATTCCCTCGGGCGAATAGCCTCTACGCCGATAACCGCAAATGGTTGGCATGCGAGGATCATCCCAACCGTTAACCACCCCGTTCTTGACCAGCTCCAGCAAATTCCGTTTTGAAAGGAGAATGTGAGTCAGGTTCAGTTTGTTGAACTCAATCTGGACTGGCCTGTTGTCATCAAGCGGACAATCATCGCTCTCAGCTTTCTTGGTCCAGTCTACAAACAGGCTGTATAGTGGGCGGTGGCTCACGAACTCAAGCGTACACAGGGAATGGGTCACTCCCTCCCAATAGTCGGTCTGTCCATGGGTAAAGTCATACATCGGGTATGCGTTCCATTTGGAACCGGTTCGCCAATGGGGAACATTGAGAACCCTGTACAGAATCGGGTCGCGGAAATGCATGTTGGAATTCGCCATGTCTATTTTTGCTCTCAACACCATTCTGCCCGGTTGTACGTTGCCCGAATTCATCTCTTCAAACAGTTCAAGGCTCTCGCTTGCAGGCCTGTCCCTGTAAGGCGAGTTCTGGCCGGGAGTTGTCGGAGTCCCTTTTTGTTGCGCAATCTCTTCCGCCGTCTGCTCGTCAACATAGGCTTTTCCCTCTTTTATAAGTTTCACGGCCAAATCCCAAAGTTTCTGGAAATAATCCGAAGCGTAGTATATATTTCCCCACTTGAATCCCAGCCACTCGATGTCTTTCTTTATGGCCTCGACAAACTCCAGATCTTCTTTCTGCGGATTGGTGTCATCCATCCTGAGGTTGCACACTCCGCCGTATTTTCTGGCAATGCCAAAATCCAGGGCAATGGCCTTGGCGTGACCAATGTGAAGATAGCCGTTTGGCTCCGGAGGGAAGCGGGTCTGGATTCTGCCTCCGTTCTTTCCCTCGGCAAGGTCTTTTTCTATGATCTCCTCTATAAAGTTAAGACTCTTCTTTGGAGTATTGGGCGTACTGTTGTCACACATGATTTCTTCCATTACAATCTTCTGCAAATTTATAAACTAATTTCCATTTTTCAAAGTTTTTGATCAACAGACGCATGGGGCTTTGCGTTTCGGGAATTCGGTCTCTCCTTTGCCGCATTCGCCGTTTCGCGCACCTTGGTTTTGGAAAATCTGCCTATGGAGAATACCACGTAAAAGACATAAATGAGATATCCTGCATAATATGGCACTGTAAGTGCAAGTATCACATACATCACACAGCCCGCACATATCAATGACAGCACATAGGACAAGCTCTGGAAAAACGGCTCCCTGTCCATAATGTCAAATACCACAGACAGCAGAAACAGGACGCTCAGCCACAACGAAATCAGGAATATGCAAATGGCGGCAGGCTGGTTGAACGGATTCAGCGAGGGATTGAAATAATATGCCGTCCATACTTCTGGCGCGAATTTCTGCAATGTGGAATAAATCATTGACGCTGTTGACATGGTCACAGTGAAAGCGCACGGGTAAAACGATGTGATGTCCCTGAAATGTACAAACCATAGCAACGCACGCTTGCATTTGCAATAACAGACAGCGGCAGCCATGAGCACTGCCAGTGTTATGAACACATAAACGCGCGTGTCGCTGAAAGTGTAGATGAACTGCGATATTGGAGAAACAGGTGACGACTTTTCAAGCATTGTTGTCTCGCCTGTCCAACCCGGATGTGCCTCGTCGGATACCAGACAAAGCCATACACTGTCAGCACCCGTGCCCTCATGGCTGTCGTAATGGTATATTTCCGCCACCACAAAATCGTTGCCTCCCTCCAGCACGAAACTGTCCGGTGCTGTTTCTGCCTTGCCGTCCCACCCTTTCGGGTACGAATACAGCACCAGAGAGTCTGCCTTGAGAACGAAGTTTGTTCCCGTATTGTAGTGGTGGATGCTGCTGAAAGCTATTGAGTCCCGCTGTGCCTGTGTCAGAACCCAGTCACTGCGAGTACTGCTGCTTTCCGGTTTACAGCACCACAAGCAGACAACACTGCAAACTACAATCAGAGTTTTTGTCACGTTGTTGGTAATATTCTGCATCTTGTCATGTGTTTGTCTCGCTGTTGTTCAACAGCTTTTTACTGTCATCTCGCAATTTTGGCAATCAAAGGACAATGGGAATTTACGCCCGTCAGGAAGAGAAAGCCGCAACTCGTTTGGCAAATGCGGCCAGTGTTTCTTCTGTACACCTGTTTTCCTTGCGTCTCTTTTACACTGCCCGAAAGCGTAGCGCAAACAGTGCCGGCATTTCATCAAGGCTATCGGACGGTCGATGCCGGTTCTCGCAATGTTTTCCAAAGCCGGTTCACTGACTGCTATGCCAAGCTTCTGCGAACATACTCTTCTTGCCAGCCTGTTGCTTATGTTCATGGTATAGTCATACGGCTCCAGACAGCTCCCGTCAATTTTAGCGGAAAGGTCAAAGGCCTTCGCCTTTTTTTGTGGAGTGTTGCACGCTGCAATCTTTTCTGCCAGGATGCCATACAGCTTTCTGCGCCATTGCGCCAAAGCCGACATTGGGATAAAATAGTCTCGGTCAAAGTCTACAACGGCTTTGTCAATGCTGAAATAGGGCAAAGCGCACTTGCGCAGTTCTGCCGCGATTCTCTCGCGTTGGGGACTGTGCGCAAATTCCTTGTCGGCAGCAACGTCCAGTTCTGCCGTATACCGTCCTTGCGTCTCCGCACAGAGACGGTATCCCCCCTCCACAGGTCTGATAACGACAGACACTCGCAAAAACCTGCGTCCTCCGTTCTTTTCCACGTCATTCTCAAACTGCACGTTCTTGTTTCGGAACAACAGGGTATGCACTTTGAGTTCCTTTGGAAAAGGATGCAAAAACAGTTTGTCGCCGGCAACCCTGTTCACCCGGCAACCGCAAAGCTTGTCGTTTTTGTCAAAGAAACAGAGTCCGTCACCGTTATGGAAAACCGTCTCCCCGTCTACCTTTATGAACCCCTCCCCCCTCTTGGCTACCTTTCCTACGGGCTCGCCAACCGATTTGGGAGAATTCTGCGACAGCACGTCTTCTCTTCGCTGCAAAAGATAATAGCCGGTATAACCACGGTTGAAAGTCTTGTTGAGGTCTGGTTCGAAGTGGGTCTCACAGCATCCGTGTGAACTGCGCTGGTATTCATCTGGTCTTCTTGATATCAGGTCGTCAATTATCTTGCGGTAGTACGATGTCACGTTTTTCACATAGACAAGATCTTTCAGCCGTCCCTCTATCTTGAACGAGCGCACACCGGTGTCTGCCATGTCTTCAATGTGCTTGGAACGGTCCATGTCTTTCAGCGACAGCAGATGCTTGTCGCTGACTATGACATTGCCGTCCTTGTCCTCCAGATCAAAGGGAAGACGGCAGAACTGGGCACACTCACCACGGTTGGCACTACGTCCGAAACAGTACTGCGATGCATAGCACTTTCCGCTGTAGCTCACACATAGCGCGCCATGCACAAAAGCCTCAAGCGTCACTTCCGGACACTGTGCATGTATCTCCCTTATTTCGTCCAGCCCCAGCTCTCTGGCAAGCACCACTTGCCCGAAGCCCAGCCGGTCCAGCATTCTGACCTTGTCAACGGTGCGGTTGTCCATCTGTGTGCTTGCATGAAATGGAATGTCAAGTCCCATGGCGAGAAAAGCATAGTCCTGGACAATCAGCGCGTCAACGCCTGCCTTTGAGAGAGATTCCGCCAGACTCTGCGCCGGAGCAAGTTCCTCATCATACAGAATAGTGTTGAGCGCCACGTAAACCCTTGCCCCGAAAATATGGGCATATTCCGTCAGTCTCCTGATGTCTTCAACGGAATTTGCAGCCATGCTTCGCGCCCCGTAGGCCGGCCCCCCGATATATACGGCATCAGCTCCGCAGTTTATTGCCTCAATACCGATGTCCGCATTGCGGGCAGGCGACAGCAGTTCCAGTTTTTTTGCCATCGGCTATGACTTGAAATCAATGTCAACCGGAACGATTTCCAGGTTTTCGTTGCAAACATACTCCATAATCCAATTCTGGTAAAAGGTCTTGCCTGCAATATGCCAGCAAGAGTTGATTCCTTTTGACGGGTCATCATCAATGAAATAGTTGAGGGGCTTTTCTATGTCTTCTCCTTTTGCCAAGTCGCGCCGGTATTCAAAGGCAAGCCTGCCATCGGCGTATTCCAGATGCCCGTTTGCAAAAATCTGACGGCCGTTCCAGGCCATGGCCAGTTCAGGTCCCGTAATGTCTTGGTCTATCAACAACCCTATCCTCGGTTCTGCCAGAATCTCGCTGCGGTTGAAAGTAATATGGCGGCTGACGGGAATCATCAGCTTGTGCGATATGCCTTTCAACAGGGGAGGCCTGCTCCCGCATAAGTGATGCTCATACAGGCCAAACAGTTTTTTGTCTGCCCAATATTTGTTGATGTTAAAGAATATCTTCAATGCCGCAAAAGCACCCCAACACACATTCAGAGTCGAGCGCACGTTGTTCAGACTCCATCTGTACACTTCGTGCAACTGCCCCCAATATCTCACATCCTCATACTCGTATTGCTCAAGAGGGGCTCCTGTCACTATCAGACCGTCATAGCAGCAGGGACTGCTCATCACCTGTACGATGTCTGTGTAGAAAGTGTCCATGTATTCCTGTGGGGTGGTCTTGTATTTCAGCCCGCTCATCTTTGCAAGTACAATCTGGATGTGCACACTTGAACCGCCCATCATGGTATAGTATTCCTCTTCCGCCTCTTGCTTTTGCGGCATCAGGTTCAGTATCACTATTTTCCGCACGTTTTCCTCCGCTGCGGGAGCGGCATCCGTAGCCCCGATACCAAGACTTGCGAGTTTTGGAAGCGAGGGGTGTGATTTTGGAAGGTATAACATAACTGCGTTAAAATGGTCTTTGCGTCTATTTTGGAATATTCTCAAGTTCCTGCGAGGCCTGTTCCCAGAGCTGCAGGCTGTTCTCCAGTTGTTCAGACTTGTCCCTGTGCTTTTCAAACAGCGACAAGTCTGCTGCCCCCTCCGGCGTTCCCATCTGCTGTTCAAGCGACTTGATGTCTGCTTCCAGTTCGCCTATGAGGTTCTCCAATTCTGCGACCCGCTTGGCTATCTTGCTTTTTTTCCGCTTCAGCTCTTTTTGCTGCCCGTAAGTCAGTTGGCTGTCACATGGGCAACATTCCTTTTTCTTTTCTTCACCGCCTCTGCCGCCTTCCGCCTTGTCCGGGGCCTCGCCTGGCAGGAAATCCTTGATACCGCCGATATGTTCCCTCATGCCATGGTTCTTGAATTCATAGACGGTGTCAACAAGCCCGTCAAGGAAATCGCGGTCATGGCTGACTATCAGTACGGTGCCGTCAAATTTTCTGACAGCCTCCTTGAGCACGTCTTTGGTGTTCATGTCAAGGTGGTTGGTCGGCTCGTCTAGAATGAGGAAATTCACTGGTTGTAGAAGAAGTTTTATCATTGCCAGACGGCTGCGTTCCCCTCCACTCAGCACACTCACCTTTTTCTCCGATTTCTCGCCACCGAACATAAAGGCTCCAAGTATGTCGTTGATCTTGAGCCTCACATCGCCCGTGGCGACACGGTCTATCGTTTCATAGACCGTTTGCGAGTCATCAAGCAGCATGGCCTGATTTTGAGCATAATAGCCGATTTCTACATTGTGGCCTGTCTTCAACTCGCCCTCGTAGTCCACCTGTCCCATTATGCATTTCACAAAAGTGGACTTCCCCTCGCCGTTACGTCCTACAAAGGCAACTTTCTCCCCGCGCTTCACGGTCAGGTTGACCCCTCGGAAGACATTGTGCGATCCGTAGTTCTTTGTCAGCCCCTTGCAGATGAGCGGATAATCTCCGCTGCGTGATGGAACATTGAAGCGCAAACGAAGCGAAGAACGAACCACGTCGTCTATCTCGACCGGAACGATTTTCTCCAGTTGCTTCAGTCTGCTTTGCACCTGCACGGCCTTGGTCGCCTGATAGCGGAAGCGTTCCACAAAAGCCTTTATGTCGGCAATTTCTTTCTGTTGGTTTTCGTATGCCCTCAGTTGTTGCGCTCTGCGCTCGGCCCTGAGTTTCACGTATTCATCATATTTCACCTTGTAATCAACGATGTGACCGCACGATATCTCCAACGTGCGGGTTGTCACATTATTGATGAACGCGCGGTCGTGACTTACCAACACTACGCTGCTCCTGCTCTCTCTCCTCAAGAAATTTTCAAGCCAGAGGATGGATTCTATGTCCAAATGGTTGGTCGGTTCGTCAAGCAGAAGCAAGTCGGGCTTCTTCAGAAGGATTTTTGCCAGTTCTATACGCATTCGCCATCCTCCGCTGAATTCCGATGTGGGTCTTTCGAAATCCTCTCTCTTGAAACCCAAACCAAGCAGGGTACGCTCCGTGTCGGACTTGATACTGTTTATGCCTGACATTTGCAGCCGTTCCTGCAATACGGAAGCCCGCTCTATAAGCATGCCGTATTCTGCCGACTCGTAATCTGTTGAAACACAGAGCTGTTCGTTAGTTTTGTCGTATTCTTCCTGCAATGCTTTAAGTTGTCCGAAAGCCGTCTCGGTTTCTTCCATTACCGTCCGGGAATCACTGGTTTTCATGACCTGGGGAAGATAGCCCACCGTGGTTTCCTGCGACATGGACACACTGCCCTCCGACGGGGTTGCCATACCGGCTATTATCTTGAGCAAAGTGGACTTGCCCGCCCCGTTCCGTCCCACAAGGCATACTCTTTCCCTGTCGTTTACAACAAACGAGACACCCTTGAACAACGGCTCTGCACCGAACTCCACCTTTAGGTTTTCTACGGATAACATAATGCAAAGTTAACACTTTAGGACTGCAAAGCTCCGGCACAGGCCGAGAAATATAAACGGTCTTGCCACGATGTCGTATTTTTCTTGAAACATGAATTTCTTTCTGGGAATTTTGCTACTTTTGTATTTAGACGGCTGTCGTACACTAAATGTTTAAAACCTTTTCAGGACAACCACTGTTTATGATAAAAATCAAAGAAGTTAAAAGCAGGAAAGAACTCGGCCAATTCATTGAATTCCCTAACATCCTGTACAAAGACTGCCCGCAGTATGTGCCGGAATTCAGGCAAGACGTGCTGAATATGCTCAACGCCGGCAAAAACCCGGCGTTGAAATTTTGTCTGCACAAAGTGTTTCTTGCCTACAAGGACGACATGGTTGCAGGACGGGTCATAGGAATTGTAAATCCACGTGCCAACGCCGTCTGGCATACCAAATATGTGAGGTTTGGATACATTGACTTCATCGATGACATCGAGGTCACCAAGGCATTGGTCGGAGCCGTGGCGCAGTGGGGAAAGGAACAAGGCATGACTGCCATTCAGGGGCCCATGGGGTTTACCGACTACGACAAGGAGGGCATGCTTATCGGCGACTACCACCTTGAGGGGTCTATGACCACTATCTACAATTACCCTTACTACAAGTCACACATGGAAACTCTCGGATTCCGGAAAGAGGCCGACTGGATACAGATAAAGATTGACTTTCCCGACGAACTGCCGCCGCGCTTTCACAAGGTGGCGCAGCTGATACGCAATAAGTTCGGACTCCGTGTGACTACCCTCACAAAAAAGGAAATCTACGGGGCACGGGGACACGAGGTCTTCCACCTGCTGAACCAGGCCTATGCGCCTTTGTTCGGATTTACCCCGTTTGACGAGGAACAGATAGATTTCTTCCTGTCGCAATATGTGCCGATTCTCAACACCGGGATGATGCCTGTCGTACAGAACGGGAAAGGCGAAATCATCGGAGTGGCAATAACATTGCCGGGGCTTTCCGGTGCCCTGCGCAAAAGCAAGGGCAAACTGTTTCCGTGGGGATGGTTTCACCTGTTGCGCTCGCTCAAATGGCACCGGGAAGATACCATGGAACTTCTTCTCATAGGGGTAAGACCTGATTACCAAGGCAAGGGCGTCAACAGCCTCTTCTTCGAGCACTTGCTGCACACTTGCCGCAAATACGGCTTCAGATATGCGGAAACATGCCCACAGCTTGAGACCAACACCAAAGAAATTTCACAGTGGAAAGACCTTGAACCCCGTTATATCAAGCCGCGGCGGTGTTGGTGCAGAAAACTCCAGTAGGAGGAGATGAGGATCCTGGCAGACACCCCGGCCCGCACTGCACAGTATCGGCATTTTCCATGCCTGTTGGGACATTGGCTAACCATTTTTTGTTAAATTTGCACCCGAATCACTGGAGACAGCAACACTAACAAGCTTAATTAACTGATATACATTACACAATGTCAGAATTCAAAAATCCGTTTATGGTTTTCTCGGGTACGTGTACAAGCTATCTTACTGAGAAGATCTGCCAGCAACTCGGCATGCCCATGGGCAAAATGCAAGTAACACGTTTCGCAGATGGCGAGTTTGAAATTTGTTTTGAAGAAAGCATCCGCGGCAAGGATGTTTTTTTGGTACAGTCAACGTTCCCGTCTGCAGACAATCTCATGGAGCTTCTTCTGATGATTGACGCAGCCAAACGTGCAAGCGCCCACACGATAAGTGCGGTAATTCCGTATTTCGGATGGGCGCGCCAAGACCGCAAGAGCAAGCCGCGCGTCAGTATCGCAGCCAAACTCGTTGCCGACCTGCTGAGCGTGGCGGGCATCACGTCCATTGTCACCATGGATCTCCACGCCGACCAGGAGCAGGGATTCTTTGACGTGCCTGTCAACCATCTCTATGCGTCTTCGATAATGATACCCTATATAGAGAACCTCAAACTCCATAATCTATGTATAGCATCGCCCGATGTCGGCGGCAGCAAACGTGCCAGTGCCTATGCAAAATATTTCGGCTGTCCTATGGTGATGTGCAACAAGTCAAGGGTCAAAGCCAACGAGGTTGCCACCATGCAGGTGATAGGCGATGTAAAGGGCTATGACATAGTCCTCGTTGATGACATGGTTGACACGGCCGGTTCCATTACCAAGGCTGCCCAGCTGCTCAAAGACCAGGGCGCCAACTCTGTCAGGGCCATCGCCAGCCATTGCATCATGAGCGGTCCGGCCGATGAACGCATAGAGAACTCCCCGTTGGTGGAAATGGTGTTCACCGACTCAATACCATACAAGGGGAAGTGTTCGAAAGTGAAACAGCTGTCCGTGGCGGCTCTGTTCGCCGAGACCATCAGACGTATAGAGAGCAACAGGAGTATCTCTTCACAGTATATCCTGTAGCTGCCGTCCGGCGAATTTACCGGAGATAATCCCTCACATTGTTTCGTTGCGCCTCCAGAATTTCAGCCGATTTTGAAGGCGCAATGATTTTGAAGACATTCAAAAAAGACAACTCCATGAAACAGTCACAACACACGACCGTCAGCATCCTGTCGTTGGCGGTATTATTGCTTTTCGCTCCGCTGACATCAGCCTCCGCTGTCAACATCACACCTGTCCCGCGGCAACTCACCTTGGGGCGCGGCACACTGGTCTTGCCAAACCGTTTGGGCATCGACACAAAAAACCTGCCGGACTCATTTGTTTGCGAGGCGCGCAAGTTTGCATGTGCGGTCAGTTCCGCAACCTCAGTCCAGGCTGTAGTCTCTGCAACAGGCAAAGGGCAGATAAAGCTTGTTTACGATGCGTCTTTTCCAAAAGAGGGATACAGCCTTGTCATCACTCCCCGCAGAGCCGTTGTCAAGGCTTCTGCAAAAGCCGGGCTCTTCTATGCGTTCCAGACCGTCATGCGCCTGTTGCCGCCAAATATAGCAATGGGGGTACGCGACACTGCCATACACTCCCTCTCTCTGCCGGCTCTCACCATAAACGATGAACCACGTTTTGAATACCGTGGGTTCATGTTGGACGTAAGCCGCCATTTCTTCGGACCCGATGAGATAAAACGGTTGCTGCGGCTCATGGCCGTCTACAAAATGAACAGGTTTCACTGGCATCTCACCGATGACCAGGGGTGGCGCATAGAAATAAAACAGTATCCGCGGCTGACAAGCATAGGCTCAAAAAGCCACAACTGCCGCATGAACGACATGAAGAACGGTGTATGGTGGCTCAACGACCAATACGGCCCACATTTCTACACACAAGAGCAAGTGGCCGACATCGTGAACTACGCACGGGAACTTCACATTGAGGTAATCCCGGAAATTGACATGCCCGGACACTTCTCTGCCGCAATGGCCGCCTATCCCCAGTACAGCTGCAATCCGGCCGGTCAGCACAACGTACAGATACATCAGGGCGGTGTCTGGGACGACATCCTCAATGTGGGCGACCCTCTGTCCGTGCAGTTCGCCAAAAATATTCTCACGGAGATTTGCAGGCTGTTCCCCTCGCGGCTGATACATATCGGCGGTGACGAATGTCCGACAACCGCATGGGAAGGCAACGCCCTGTGTCGGGAACTTTTCACGGGGCTGGGACTCAACTCCTATCGCCAGTTGCAAAGCCGTTTCATCAAGCAGATGAGCGACCACGTTGCAGCTATGGGCAGACGGCTTGTCGTGTGGAACGAAAGCGTCACCGCCCAAGGCGCAGACCTTGACCTCATCGGCAGGACGGGAGCTACGGTCATGTCGTGGCACCCTTGCCAGCAGGGGGCTCTCGTTGCTGCCGGATTGAAGTTGCCCGTAATTGTCACCGAATACCATACTGACTCCGGCAGCTACTATATCAACCGGCGGCAGTCCCAAGAACCGGGCGAACCTCTCGGTGCCGGCAATGGCGATGACACCGTGGAGCGGTGCTACTCATACCGCCCCGTACCATCTTCCGTACCCGACAGCCTGAAACGCTACTACTGCGGCATACAAGCTACTTTCTGGACGGAATGGGTGAGCGACAGGGCATATCTTGAATACCTTGCCATTCCGCGTCTGATGGCCGTCGCCGAAACGGCATGGAGTCCCGAAGACCGCAAGGACTTCGGCAGTTTCTGCCGGCGCATGGCCGCAGACACCTCAATGCTCAGGCTCGGAGGCTACAACTACGCTACGCATATTTTCAGAACACGTCCGGGCGCAAAAAATTGAGGTCACAGCAAATAAAGGTAGAGAAAAAGCACTAACTTTGCATTGAACAATCTATTTATCCAATAACAATGGCTTTAACAGATAACATATCAGCTCTGCTCGAAGAAGTCAAACAGCTCAACGCTGACAGCCTTGAACAGCTTGAAGAGTTACGTATCAAATATATAAGCAAAAAGGGGCTCGTGCCGCAGCTGATGGCAGAATTCCGCACCGTAGCCACTGAACGCAAGCGTGAGCTCGGCATCGCGATAAACGAGCTGAAGACCCTCGCACAAAACCGCATCAACGAATTGCGCGAGCGGTTGCAGGAAAAATCCGGCGACACCGAAAAACTTGACCTTACACGCACGTCATACCCCACCCCGCTGGGCACAAGACATCCGCTCAGCATCGTGAAAGGCGAGATCATAGATATTTTCACGCGGCTTGGCTTCTGCCTTGCCGACGGCCCGGAGATAGAGGACGACTGGCATGTGTTTTCATCCATGAATTTCCCTGAAGACCATCCCGCGCGCGATATGCAGGACACGTTCTTCATTGAATCGCATCCCGACATCATACTGCGCACGCATACAAGTTCCGTACAGAGCAGGGTGATGGAGAGGCAGCAGCCGCCCATCCGCGTGATATGTCCGGGACGCGTATATCGCAACGAGACAATCAGTGCCCGTGCACACTGTTTCTTCCACCAGGTGGAGGGGCTGTATATTGACGAAAATGTCTCGTTCACGGATCTCAAGCAGGTTTTGCTGCTCTTCGCACAGGAAATGTTCGGGAAAAACACCAAGATACGTCTGCGTCCGAGTTATTTCCCGTTCACTGAACCGTCTGCCGAAATGGACATAAGCTGCAACATCTGCGGAGGCAAAGGCTGCGCTTTCTGCAAAAATACGGGCTGGGTGGAAATCCTCGGGTGCGGCATGGTTGACCCTGCCGTGCTTGACGCCAACGGCATTGACTCCACAAAGTATACCGGCTACGCTTTCGGCATGGGCGTGGAGCGGATCACTAACCTCAAATATCAGGTCAAGGATCTGAGGCTCTTCTCGGAAAACGACAAGCGGTTCCTTGAAGAATTTACCAGTGCAAACTAAACGTCTGTCCCACACGGATTGATGATAGGAAACATAAAGAACGCTATAGAACACCTGCTGCTCTCGGCGCATCTGGGGGCAGCGGGTGTTTCTGCACTTTCATTCATTGTCCTCGCCGCCATGCTTGGAGTGGCTTGCATGCTGGTCTATGCGCTCTGCAAGATGGTCGCCGTACCTGTCATCCATACAATAACTGTAAAAACTCCCGGCAAACTTGACGATTTCTTCCTCAACAGGAAATTTCTGAACGCGCTGTGTCTGACGGTGTCGGCTCTCGTGTTTGTGGAGTTGTTGCCGCAGTGCGTCAACGACCTTGCCGAACCGCCTTTTGTGTACGGTGCTGTCCGGCATCTGGCGGAGACATTCCTGATCCTCACATTTGTCTGGATCATAACCTCCACGCTCAACAATGCAAGGGACTATGTCAACCAGAACGAGCAGCTCGAAGACTATCATCTTGATGGCATCCTGCAGTTCATCAAGCTCCTCGTGTACGTCCTCGGAGGGGTAACAGTCATAGCCTGTCTGGTCAACAGGAGTCCGCTTACCATATTCGCGGGTCTCGGAGCCGTAGCCACTGTCTTGATACTCATTTTCAAGGACAGCATTCTCGGGCTGGTTGCATCAATACAGATTTCAACCAACAAGATGATAAGGAAAAAGGACTGGATTGTCATAGAGGGCAAGAATGTTGACGGAATCGTAGAAGAGGTCAGCCTCACAACCGTAAAGGTAAGGAACTTTGACAACTCCGTTTCCATGATACCGTCCTACTCTCTCGTCTCGGAGTCTTTCCAGAACTGGGGATGCATGCACGAAACGGGAAAACGGAGAGTGATGCGCAGCATACCCGTTGACACACGTACCATACGTTTTACCGGCTCCGGCCATGCCGAAACCAACCTGTCACTCTTTCGCCGTTATGCGGAGGAGTATCTGCACAATCACCCCAATGTGAGTACCGGCAATTGGGTCATGGCACGAGAACTGGAGCCGACAGAACACGGACTGCCGGTGCAGCTGTGGTTTTACTTGAATGTCACCGAATTTGTCGCATACGAGCAAATCGCATCCGGCATAATGGAACACCTCATCGCCACATTGCCCGAATACGGTCTGAGGATATATCAGTATCCCGCATTCATGTCCGGCAGGAAGTCGGCCATTTAGACCGCATCGCTTCCGGGAGAGTTCCACAAGACAACTCCGGCGGCTATACTGACACGGTTCAGACCTCGCTTTGGAGCACGGGAATCAGTGTACGGGCAATCTCTGGAAACTATGACAAGCAACTAACATTACGCGCTGGGGGAATCGCCCATGTACACGTAACTGAAACTACGCCCTTTTGCCGAGGGAAATTGGCTGCGCGGGTCTACTTCCTGACGGTTCTGCAGATGCTCCACGATGCGATTGTAGCAGTCAATGCCACTCTGGGCTTTCACCCTTGCCTTGAACAGGGTGTCCTTGTACTGAAATCTGTTTAGCCGCTGGGAAAAGACGACACGCTTGAACGTGATGGTCCCCTCGTACCACCCGGGATTGATTTCATTGAGCAGACTGACCTTGTCCACTTTGTGAACGGCAGTGTTTTCAGCAGTAGTCTTCGCATTGGACTTGAACTCTTCCAGCGTCGAGACATTGGTCTTTATCAGTATGAAATATTGCCTTGGAGTCACCCTGAACCGACGTGGATGTACAGCCTTTGAATTGACGAAGTCATATATCTCATCCACAAATTCGTCATCAAACAAAGATTGCGGCACGCCAAAATCTTTCAGTTTCTCAATCAGTTCGTCTACAGACGAAACAACAGCTTCTCCATCATAGAATCTCACATACAGATTCATAATACTCTTTTCAATACCGTGTTAAACAAAAAAAGAAACCAAACAGGTCTTGCAAACCGGTTTAGTCTCCACATCATGAGCGGAAAACGAGACTCGAACTCGCGACCCCAACCTTGGCAAGGTTGTGCTC
>CAVEQO010000019.1:0-43951 GCA_963617965.1 Anaerovoracaceae bacterium | reverse complement strand
AACACTGCAGATTCTGGTCCTGCCTTTCCTGGTTCGAGTCCGGGTATCCCAACAAGACAAGAGTAGAGCGGAGGAATGTCACATACGGCATTCCTCCGCTCATTTTCTGTTTTCCGCCATTCCGTCATTTGCACGGGCAGATTGTCTGCCGCCTATCCTGAAAGTCCGGAGAGGCCGGCAGGCAAACGGCGTCATTCCGACATCACGCGCATAGCGCCATCGACGTTAGGCTCGAACGGGGTGAGGACGGCCTTGGACGGAACGTACCAGTAGTCCCCGTTGACCTTGACACCCCGGGCTTTTTCGCCTGTGGCCTGCGTGGTTATTTTGCCCGCGTGGAAATACATGCTGCCGTCGACCTTGAAGCACGCACTTTTCTTCTTGTCGCCCAGAACGGTGAGATAATCGCCCGAGGCCGTGAGGTTGAATTCGGGTGTCGAGGTCACGGCAAATATATGGGCATCGTGTTCCACGTCAATGCCCTTGGCTGCCTTGCCGCTCACGACCACGGTGTACTGCCCTCCGTTGCAGGTGAAGGTGGAGTCGCATTTGATGCCGCTGACATCGTCGGACGCGAGGTTGATGTTGACGATGCCGCTGTCAAGGAACACCATTCCGTTGTTTTCCTTGGTGGAGTCAGAGTTCTTCTCAATCTGTATGCCGTCGCTCAGGACTGCGGAGCTGACGGTGATCTGTCCCCCGCGCATCTGGAAGTACTGCCCGATGTGCATGCCGTCGGCCACGGCGGCAAGGATATTGACAGCTCCGACAGACCGCTTGAACAGCGTATATTCACCGCTTTTGTAGGCGTGGCGCGTGTTGCCCGTGATATTGAGCGTGCCGCCGCCCTTGAACTCGGGATGTCCCTTGATGTGGAAGCAGGCATCCTGAAGGCCTCCCTCGCAGTCAGCAAGAGAGTTGACGGTGCCGTCGGCCAGTTCAACGTCGATCCGCTTCCCGTTTTTGACGTGTATGGCCGCTCCCCTTTGGCTGGTGATGCTGACCCCGTTGAGCACCACACCGCACTTGTAGCTGCCGTTGAGCAGGAAAGCCCCGTCGGCCGTGGAGCCCTGAAGGGTGTAGGTTATTTCGGGGTCGGCGGAAGCCGCAGACGCAATGCTGACATAAGCGCCGTCCTGCGCAACGGTCAGCAGCGGCATGAGCGACAGCGGCACGACGACGTTGCTCTGCGTTCCCGAGAAGTTGACCTGCACGTTGAGAGGGTCGAAAGTGCTGTCAATATATTTGAGACTGTCGAGTCCGGCAATGTCGAATGTGCAGTCTCCCATTGTGAGTTGCCCTCCGCTGACAAACATCTCGCCGGCCTCATCGCCGGTGGCGAGTACGGTAAGCCCGCTCTTGGTATAGAGAGCCAAAGACTGCGCGAAACACGACAAAAGAGGCAGTGAAGCGAGCAGCAATGCTGTGATGGTCTTTTTCATAACGCTGTAAGTTTTTTACCTGATTACCAATTTACGTGTCTCGTTGCCCGCCCGCAGGATGTAGACGCCCGGTGCGAGGTTGCCCACAGAGGCAGACGTGCCGCTGCTGCCGATGCGCAGAGTAGCACACTGTTGCCCGGTGGCACTGTAGACGCGGACGACCGCTCCGGGTGCGGCACTGACGCTGATGCGCCCACGGCCGGTGCTGACGACAAGGCTTGACTGCTGTCCGTGGGCGGCGGCACCGTTGACACCAGTGGGGAGGTCAGTGAGCTGCAGCGACCAGACATCGCCGACAGGGAAAGTCTGTGTCATTTCCGGGTTTGACACCGTGATGTTGTCGGCAGAGAACGTCACCTTGAGTCCATTGAGTCCGAACGAGGTCCATGTGCCGGCGGTTTCCTTTACTGTGAGCGACACGTAGTCCGCCCGTGTTGTAGCCGCCGCTGCAAGCAAGAGGGCGGCGGCAAGGAACCTGAATGATTTGAATGTCTTCATATATATATTTATTATATAGAGATGTGTTTTCCCGTTATTTGTGTATCATGACGACTTTGCCGAAGGACTCGCAGTTGTTGGTGCTGCGGACTATGGCACGCAGGGTGCCCCCCCGTTGTTGCCGCTCCACGAGCAGATGCCGTAGCCGTTGGTGCGTATGTAATCGTAGAATCCCCGGCACAGAGCTACGGGAGAGTTGCCCTGAACGGTCAGCTGTCCTTTGGTGTCGACGGAATACGTAAACCGGTCGGTTGCCGATCCCGGCGCAGAGGTGCGCTTGAGTTTGAGGTTAACGCCGCTGTCGCCACAGAAGCGTCTGATTACGCCGTATGCCGACGAGGTGCCTTTTAACGAAGTCTGTGCAAACGCGCACAGAGAGAAAGACACAAGAGAGAGTGTTGCGAAAACGGCTTTTTTCATTCTTTTCATTTTGCTTTTGCCAAGTTTATTCCGTTTTGGAGATATACCGTTTGTAGTAGGAGAAGAGCAGAGTGGTAAGAGGCAGTGCGACAATCATGCCTATGATGCCGAGGACATAGCCCCAAACCGACAGCGACAGGAAGATGAGAAACGGCGGCAGCCCTATAGCCTTGCCCATTATCCGGGGTGTGAGTACAATGTCCTGTATGGCCTGTACGACAGCGAACACGGCAATAACCGACAAGGCAACGAGCCAGAAGTTCTGGTTTGTCTCGGCAGCCTTGACGGTGCAAAGCAGCAAGGCCGGTATCAGTCCCAAGGCGTGGAGATAGGGAATGAAGCTCAAGACACCCACAAGTATTCCCAAAGGAACGGCGAGCGGGAAATCGATAACCGTGAACCCGATGCAGTAGAGGACACCCACGCAGGCGGCAATGAGAAACTGCCCTCGGAAATAGGTGTTCATGCCCTGTTCGAGATCCCTGAACAGAGTGTTGGCGGCGGCGTGGTAGCGGCCGGGGACGAGTTTGCGCCATCCCTGCGCTATGCGCTCGTAGTCGTAGAGGATGAAGAACAGGTAGAGAACGGAAATTCCCCATGATATGATTGTCATGACAACCCCGGCGGCATGCTGCAGGACGTTCCACACCCTGGGCAAAACCCCGCGCAGGATGCCGACGAGTTCCTTGTTGTCGAGAAAATTCGTGATATTGATGTCCCTGAAAAGCCGGGCCACAAAAGTCTCTATCCCGTTGCGATGGGTAGTCTTGTCGATGTAGGCCTGTGCCACCCGAATGAATTTGCTGTAGTCTTCAACGACCGGCGGGATGACAAGCCAGACCAGCAATACGCACACCGCCAGCAACAGAACCATGGTAACGGCAATGGCGGGCGCGCGGTAGCGCAGCCGAAGCCTGTATTGGAAGAAGCATACAAGCGGAAAGACCAGATAGGCCACGAACCATGCCACGAAGAATGGCAAGAGGACGGCACTGAGGTAATCAACGGCCTTGACAAGCAGAACAATTCCCAGGATGACGGCAGAAGTGCGTATGAAAGAGTCGAAAGTGATAGCTTTGCGCATGGGAACTGCTTATGTGATAAACCATTGGCAAAGTTAGCGATAACGTTGTTGAAATCCAAAATAAGCAAGTTAAAATTTCGTGTTCTACTGAAACTTGATTACTTTTGCAGTCATGTTGCACGTAGTTCCGACACCTGTAGGCAATCTGGAAGACATGACCCTCAGAGCCTTGAGGGTGCTGAAGGAGGCAGACCTGATACTGGCGGAAGACACCCGCACGTCGAGTGTCCTGCTGAGGCACTATGACATACACAGCCCGATGCAGAGCTATCACAAGTTCAACGAGCACAAGGCTGTGGAGCAGTTGGCGGAGCGCATGAAGGCCGGGCAGCGCATGGCACTGATAAGCGATGCCGGCACCCCCGGAATAAGCGACCCCGGGTTTCTGCTGGTCAGGGAGTGCGTGAAGAACGGGATTGAGGTGCAGTGCCTGCCTGGGGCTACGGCGTTTGTGCCGGCTCTGGTAGCTTCGGGCCTGCCTTGCGACAGATTTATATTCGAGGGTTTCCTGCCGCAAAAGAAAGGGCGGCAGAGCCGTCTGAAGACACTGGCGGCGGAGGAGCGCACGATGGTGTTCTATGAGTCTCCGTACAGGGTGCTGAAGACTTTGGAGCAATTCAGGGAGTTTTTCGGGGGAGACCGCACGGTAGCCGTGTGCAGGGAAATAAGCAAGATCCACGAGCAGGCAGTGAGGGGCAGTATTGACGAGGCCATAGATCATTTCAGGACAACGGAACCAAAGGGCGAGTTCGTGATAGTGGTAGGAGCGAGAACAAAGGAGAACGCAGTCAAAACACATCAGCCAACAACGACAAACAAAAATATGGACACATTATGAAAAAGACAGTTTTACTATTAGCGATTGTACCGGTGCTTATGGCATGCGGCAACGGCGGTAACAAAACAGCCAACGATTCCAATGAAGATTCCGTAAACAGAATCCTTAACCAGAAAGACGCGGAAATAAACAACCTGTTGGGCACAATCAACGACATTCAGGACGGTTTGCGCCAGATTACAGAGGCCCAGGGGCGCATAAACACCCTGAAGTCGGGTGCGGAGGGCTCCGCCACAGAGGACATTCGCGAGAACATCGCATACATACAGCGCATGATGGACTTGAACCGCAGCAGGATTGAGCAGCTGCAACGACAGCTGCACAACTCCAACATCAACGCCGAGAACCTGCGCCAGACCATAGAGAGCCTGCAGCAGCAAGTGGCGGACAAGGACGCCCAGATAGAGAAGCTGACGGCAGAACTGGCCCAAAAGGACAGCAAGATACTGGAGCAGTCTACGGAAATATCGAAACTGAACAGCGAGAACACCAACCTGCAGCAGGACAAGGCCAACCTGTCGCAGGCCAACGATGCCAAGGCCCGCACCATCACCCAGCAGGACAAGGACCTGAACAAAGCCTGGTATGTGTTTGGCACCAAGAAAGAACTGAAGGAACACGACATACTGAAGAAAGGCGACGTGCTGCCCCAGGGCTTCAACAAGAACTACCTTACCGAGATAGATATCCGTACCGTGAAACGCATTGCCCTGGGGTCTAAGAGCGCGCACCTGCTGACAACGCATCCCTCGTCTTCCTATGTGCTGGAGAGAGACGCCGACAAAAAATACACGCTGCACATCACAGACCCCACACTGTTCTGGAGCATAAGCAAATATCTTGTGGTGGCAGTGAAATAAGGAAACGTCGGACGTAAACGGATTTTGACCCCCTGAAAAAGCAATGAAGGAATTTATCCTGTCGCAGGCGCAGACGGAAACGGCAGTGCTGGTGGCCATCGTCACTCCGCTGCAGCCCGAGCGCAAGACAAGCGAATACCTTGACGAGCTTGAGTTTCTGGCAGAAACGGCCGGGGCGCAGACCGTGAGGCGTTTCACACAAAAGGCAGACAGTCCCAACACGACCACGTATGTCGGTTCGGGCAAGCTGCAGGAGATAAGGGCGTATATCGAGGCCGAGGCAGAGAACGACCGTGAGGTAGGTATGGTGATTTTTGACGACGAACTGTCGGCGCGCCAGCTGAAAAACATAGAGAAGGAGCTGAAGACCAAGATCCTCGACCGCACGACACTCATACTCGACATCTTTGCGATGCGGGCGCAGACCGCCAATGCCAAGACGCAGGTGGAACTGGCCCAGTACCGCTATATGCTGCCCCGTCTGCACAGGCTGTGGACCCATCTGGAGCGCCAGGGCGGCGGTTCGGGTTCAGGGGGCGGAAAAGGCTCTGTGGGGTTGCGCGGTCCCGGTGAGACGCAGCTGGAAATGGACCGGCGCATCATTCTCAGCCGCATATCTCTTCTGAAAAAAAGGCTGGAGGAGATTGACAGGCAGAAAAATACCCAGAGGCAGAACCGCGGCCGCATGGTACGCGTAGCTCTGGTGGGCTACACCAATGTGGGCAAGTCGACACTGATGAACCTCATGTCGAAGAGCGAGGTGTTTGCCGAGAACAAACTTTTCGCAACGCTTGATACCACAGTGAGAAAAGTGACGGTGCAGAACCTGCCGTTTCTGCTGAGCGACACCGTCGGTTTCATACGCAAACTGCCCACGGATCTCGTGGAATCGTTCAAATCGACGCTCGACGAAGTAAGGGAGGCCGACCTGCTGCTGCATGTGGTGGACATCAGCCATCCGGACTTTGAGGAGCAGATGACGGTGGTTGACAAGACACTGTCGGAACTGGGCTGTGCGGAGAAACCGCGCCTGATAGTGTTCAACAAGGTAGACGCATATACATTTGTGCCCAAGGATGAAGATGACCTCACCGAAGCGACAAAAGAAAACATGACAATGGAGGAACTGAAACAGTCGTGGCTGTCGAGACTGGGCAAGGACTGCGTGTTTGTCTCGGCATTGAGGAGAGAAGGCATAGCGGAATTCCGCGAGACGCTCTACCGTTGCGTGAGACAACTGCACGTGCAGAGGTTTCCATACAACGATTTCCTTTATCCATTGGCCGAAGATCTGGATTTTTCCGAAACATAGCAAACCATGATGAAAAAAAACAGACACACATTACTGCTGACTTTGGTCATGGTTGCGGTGTCCGCTGTAGGCAAGGCGGACACCATGCTGAAGCACTTGTGTGATACCGTTGAGTTCAGAAACGAGTCAACAGGCATGTTCGGTGGCGGAGATTTCGCTCCCTACTGGATGACGAACAACCACTACGGACTTTCCACGGAAAAGAACAACGCCTTCTTATGGCGCCGGAGCGTAAGGCGCGACCTTTACGGCGGCGATGGCCGCAAATGGAAGGCGGGATGGGGGCTGGAACTGTCGAATATCGTGACGGACAAATGGCAATGGGTAGTGCAGGAGCTCTATCTTGACGTACAGTACAAGAAAGTCCGCCTGTCGGCAGGGCAGAAAGAACGTCCTTCGGAGCTGCTCAACCCGGAACTGTCAAGCGGCGGACTGGTGAACGGCACCAATGCCCGTCCGATACCGCAGCTGAGACTTGAGGTGCCCGATTTCTGGGATGTTCCGGGTACAGGCGGGTGGCTTGCACTGCGAGGCCACATAGGCTACGGCATATATACGGACAACTCATGGCAACGTGATTTTGCAGGAGACACGAAGAACGTATATTCGAAAAATTCACTCTATCACACCAAGGCCGGCTTCGTGAGAGTGGGCAACCCAAGAAAACTGCCGGTGACACTGACGGGCGGGCTTGAGATGGGCTGCCAGTTCGGCGGGACAGCCTACAATGTCAAAAAGCGCGCTGACGACCAAACCGGTTTCAGGGGCGGAACCGTCCGTATGCCATCCGGTCTGCGCAGTTTCTGGAACGCACTTGTCCCCGGAGGTTCCGATGCTACTGACGGCGACTACAGTAACCGCGAGGGCAACACCGTAGGGGCGTGGCATTTGGCTGTGCAATACCACGGCAGCGAAGACAACCCCACGAGGGCGTGGAGCGCAAGACTGTATGCCCAACACATGTTTGAGGACGAGAGCCAGATGTTCTGGCAGTACGGCTGGAAAGACTTCCTGCTGGGAACGGAGGTTAACCTGCCCGAAAATCCGGTAGTCTCAACGGTACTCTACGAGTATCTGACCACGAAAGACCAGAGCGGTCCCATCTATCACGACAAGACCCAACAGATTCCCGACCAGATAAGCGCTCTTGACAACTATTACAACCATTCCCTTTACGGAGCATGGCAACATGCGGGATTCGGAATGGGCAACGGTCTGCTTGTTTCTCCGCGCTATAATGCAGACAGGGCAATTGGTTTTGAACACAACAGGGTGCAGGCCCATCATGCGGGCATAAGCGGCCGACCCGCAAGAGGTCTGGACTACAAGCTCCTGTTCAGTTACGAAAAGAGTTGGGGAACGTACAACAAGCCCCTTGTCGACCCACAAGAGGGCTGGACGGTGTTTGTGCAGGCCACATACAGACCTGCATGGCTGAAAAACTGCGGACTGATGCTGGCCTACGGCCACAACGGCGGCAAGCTTTTCGGCAACTCCAACGGTGTGCAGGCGGGCTTCCTGTACAAAGTCAAACTGCATGCAAAACAAATCCCGTAGTAAGAAATGAAGACGCTGTTGAAGACTATGATATTGTCATGCTGCGCTGTGACATTGTTGTCGTGCGACAAGGTTGACGACAACGGAGACCTTGGCGGAATGTGGCAACTGACCGAATGGAAGGCCGTTCCGGACGGAACAGTCGTGGCGACAAAAGAGGATGCGATATTCTATTCTGTCCAGCTGAACCTGATGAAGTTCAGTCGTGACAACGACCTGTCAAATTGCCATCTTGCGCGTTTTTCGCACAAGGGGGACTCCCTTTTTGTCGGCAAGGTGTACGCCCGTCCACAGGACAAAGAGGTACAGGTCGCCGATCTTGCCAAGTACGGTGTGCCCGCCTCCGGACGTTTCGCCATTGAACTGAACAGCAAGCACATGGTATTGAGAAGCGATGAGGCTGTACTGAAATTCCGTAAATACTGACCTCCTGCACAGAGGAGCAAGACACCATGGAGACCTACAAGGCAGACAACACGCGACTGGCCAAGAATACGCTGTTCCTCTATGTGCGCATGATTTTCATCATGGCAGTCACCCTCTACACGAGCAGGGTAGTACTGAGAGAACTGGGAGTTGAGGATTTCGGCGTTTTCAACGTGGTGGCAAGTGTGGTGGCCATGTTCGGTTTCCTCAATTCATCAATGAGCTCCACTACGCAGAGGTTCATCTCCTTTGCACTGGGCAAGGGCGATGACAACCTCAACAAAGTATTTTCCACCTGCGTGCTGACTCATGCCCTTATGGCATTGATTGTGTTGGTGCTGGTGGAGTCTGTGGGTCTGTGGTTCCTTTACAACAAGATGGTTATTCCAGAGGGACGTATGGATGCTGCCTTTTGGGTGTTTCAGTTCTCTGCCGTATCAACCGTAGCCACGGTGATGAGCATTCCGTTCAATGCCGATATAATCGCCCACGAGAAAATGTCGGCTTTTGCCTATATCTCCATCGTGGAGGTGTGTCTGAAACTGCTGATTGTCTTTTTGCTTGGCATAGGGAATGTCGACAAACTCGTTCTGTACGGTTTCCTGTTGCTGTTGGTGCAGTGCGGTATCTTCTTGACCTATATGGTCTATTGCCTGAAGAATTTCAGGGAGAGCCGTTTCAGGTTTGTGTTTGAGAAAAGACTGTTTTGTGAGGTGTTCTCGTTTGCCGGCTGGAACTTGTGGGGAAATCTGGCCGTTATCCTGTACTCCCAAGGCTTGAACGTTTTGCTCAATATATTTTTCGGTCCTGCGGTAAATGCCGCCCGCGGACTGGCCAATCAAGTGGACGGAGCCATAAGACTGTTTGCCTCCAATTTCCAAATGGCCGTCAATCCGCAGATTATAAAGACCTATGCCGCCAGGGATATGGAGTCAATGTACAGGCTTGTATTCCGCAGTTCCAAGTTTTCCTATTTTATGCTGTTAGCATTGTCATTGCCTGTGATGATAGAGACCCCAGTGATACTGCGCCTGTGGTTGGGTATAGTGCCGGACTGGACGGTGTCGTTTCTGCGACTGATGCTTGTCGTGGTTATAATCGACTCGGTCGCCAATCCATTGATGACCTCGGCCGCCGCTACAGGCAGAATAAAAACATACCAGTCTGTACTTGGCGGCATACAGCTGCTGGTTGTCCCGGTTGCCTACGCCGTGCTGCGTATGGGCGGTAACCCCTGTTCCGTATTTGCGGTACATATCTGCATCTGTACTGTCACTTTTGTGGTCAGGCTGCTTCTTGTGAGAAGGATGACAGATATTCCCGTACTGGAATATCTTGGAGAAGTTTGCGGCAGAGGTCTGATTGTCACGGCAACTGCTGTTCTGCTGCCGTTGGCACTCTATTTCACTGTGAGCGACACTCTGTCCAATGCAGTGGTTATAATACTGGTGTCGGTGGTGTCGGTAGCGGTCTGCACATATCTGTTTGGACTCGGTGTCAGCGAACGCCAATTTGTGACTGGCAAACTCTGCGGTATCATATCCAAAACAAAAAGATGAAACCATGATGTTGCTTAGCTATTGGAAAAAGTTCAAATATCTGTTTGGGAACACTATATACCACAGTCTGCACCCGACGGTACAGGATGCGATAACCGTGAACGGCTGGATTCTGTCGAAGCGGGGCAAGGTCTGCAAACGCAATTTCGGCGATGAACTGAACGTGTATATGCTGGAGGAATTGACGGGGCGTCCAGTGAGCGTATACAAATCGTGGTTTCACCTGTCCAAGGAGAACTATATGGTCATAGGTTCGCTAATAGACAGGTTCACCGACAAACAGTCCGTCATTTGGGGCAGCGGTATTCTTTCGGACAAAGTTCCGCTGCCGTACAAACCCAAAAAAGTGTGTGCTGTCCGCGGCAAGATAACGCGGAACTACCTGTTGCGCAACGGAATTGAGTGTCCCGAGATTTATGGCGACCCTGCATTGCTGTTGCCCTACCTCTATCGTCCCGACGTGTCCAAACAGTATAAGATGGGTATAATTCCCCATATCCACGACCTTGACAATCCCCTTGTCGTTAATTTCGTGGAGCGCAACAAGAGCAGTGTGTGCCTTATAGATTTTGCACACTACGGAGACTGGCACGATGTGATAGACCTGATATGCAGTTGCGAATGCATAGTTTCTTCTTCGCTTCACGGTCTGATACTGTCAGACGCTTACCGGATTCCTAATCTGTGGATAAGAATCTCAGACAGGGTAAACGGCGGCGATTGCAAGTTTATGGATTATTTCTCAGGCGTAGGCCGTACCACCACGTCCGCGTTTGTCATGAACGGTGATACTGTCCTGCCGGAACTTGTGGGGCAGATGAAATACTACAAAGAGATTGTCTATACCCCGCAAGAGCTTGTTGCTGCGTGTCCGTTCAAACTTAAACTTGAATTCCGCAAGCCGTGAAACTGTCTGTCATAATACCCGTGTACAATGTGGAGGCGTACCTTCCAGCCTGTCTGGACTCTGTCCTGTCACAAGGTGTGGAGGATTCGGAGCTTGAGGTGGTTTGTGTGAACGACGGCTCGCCGGACGGTTCGGCCGACATAGTCCGTCAGTATATGGCCAAACATGGCAACATTGTCCTTGTGGAACAGGAGAACAAGGGTGTCTCCGTGGCCCGCAACAACGGCATGGCTCATGCGAGTGGGGAGTTTGTCTTGTTTGCGGATGCAGATGACCGGTTTGCCGAAGGGTCACTCAAACGTCTGCTTGACGGCGTTGACGGGGGAGTGGACTTGACCATCTGCAATTCCATACGCAATGGTGTCTACGCATTTGATTGGCACCGCTCTTTCAAGGAGAACACAGTCTATACAAGTGAAGAAATTCTCAATGGAGGCTTTCTGTACGGTGCTGTGTGGGGTGTGTGTTTTCGCAGGGATTTCCTTGCCTGTCACAATATCCGGTTTCTTCAGGGCGTGAGAAATTCGGAAGACACCATATTTGTCTTACACTCGCTTTACTGCACCAACAGAACCCGGTTTCTGGATGTGGACTTGTATGAGGTGAACAACAGGGACGGCAGTGCTTCACGCGTTTTTTCGAAGAAGCGAATAGACATAATGATAGAGTCAGTAAAAAAAGTTTCTGATTTCCGCAACGGTCTGCTTGGCGGCAAGGGCAACCGCATGGTCTTGGACTACATGATGTATACCATGTTCCTTAATCTCGTGAAGGACACGACCCGGACTCCCGGCTTGGGCTACCGTTACCTGCGCAGCGCAGGGGTGGAACGCTATGCCAAGTTTGACCTGTCGCCCGCATCACGGTTTCTCCGTTCGAAGATGCAGTTGCTCCGGACTTCCTTTGCCGCATTCTATTTTGTCAGAAAACTCTACTGTCTGACAAGGGGCGGCGTTCATTGGAGTTTTGTTCCTTAACGTAGTTGCGATACCGCTCAAGTTTTGAGACATACTGCAGCTCCTTTTTCCTTGAGGCTTTTCTTGCCATGTAAAAGTAAACAAAGTCCGGAAGCAAAGTTTTAACATGCTCCTTGATGCAGAACAGCCCTTTTTTCCAGACTGGCATGTTGTAGTTGTTGTATTGTATGGGAGTCTTCCAGTCGTAGCCGTATATGAACACCAGAAAAGCCTCGTAGTTGTCCGGAATCCAGTAGTCGTTGTCCTTGAAATGAATCAGGCGGATGTTGTCCAGGAATTCCGCAGGGCAATAGCAACCGCTGCAGTATCTGAGCCCGTCCTTGTCCGGTTGGAAGAAATAGATGTCGATATATTCGCCTTTTCTCATGACAGAGACCAGACCTCTCCGGTCATATCTGACGACATCAAACCCGTTTTCCTCCAGTTCCGGAAGAGAGTTGAAGAAAGCCTGTTTGTCTTCTGACTTTGCAATCAGGTCTATGTCTTCGTCATGCGTTATGAAGTCGTTGTCGCGTATGACCCCGAGCAGCGTGCCATAGGCGAGTGGGGTTTTCAGTCCTTTCTTGTCCAGCACCCTCTTCAGAATGCGCAGGTTCTCTTCTGCGATGTCTTTGTCAATCCTTTTTGCCCCGAGGTACAAAGCTTTGGTTTTGATTTGCGTTTTTCCTGTGGCTGTCTTTATATATCGCATATGTTCTTGTGAAATCTTTCAGTTTCTTCTTGATTTTGTTTGGAAAGGTTCTCAGAATCCTTCGCTTGATGGTGTTCTCCTTTTTCAGAAAAGCCATATCGAATTTTCTGTTCGGACAGACGTAAGCCGGGGCTTTCAGGGGGAAATCCAGTTCAAAAGACGCACAGGTTATCCGTCCGAAGGAGGTGTGTGTCGCCATGGAGCCGTTTCCGATGTTGGACACAAGGTTCAGAGCCGGGTACACACACAATTGGTTTTGTGCCGCAAGAGAAAAATACCATTGCCAGTCCCATGCAGACACGTATCCTCCATCAATGCATTTTAGCTGGTATTGCCATTTTCCTTTATGCCGTCCGTAGTATCCGCTGTTGGCTATGATGTCGTCGCTGTGCTTGTTGCGCCACTGCATGGCGAAGTCCATGTTTTCCCATGCGCGTTTCCATGTGCCCCACCCCCAACAGCTTTTGTAGCGGGAAAAGAAATACGAAGACTCCGTTTCCTTGTATGCCGTAATCAGGTTGCTGCCGGAAACCATGCCGACACGCTGGTCATCCCTGTAGCGGGTCAGAATATCTTCCATAAAGGGAAAGAAAGAGCCTGTAACGACACAGTCGTCTTCCAGGACAATGCCGCAATCTTCTGTCGCGAACAGCCAGTCAATGGCGGTTTTCACGCCCATTGCACAGCCTTGGTTTTTTTCTGAAAAATGCGTATGCACCTCACAGTCCCAATCAACGAGGTCTGTTATTGTCGAACGGATTTCGGTGATGGCCGTCTTCTCTGCCTCTCCATATCTGTCCCTTGGCCCGTCTTGTGCGAGATAAAGTCTTGCAGGCTTCGCAGCCTTTATCCTTTCAAAGGATTTCAATGCTATCTCTTTCCTGTTGAAGAATATGAAGAGTACAGGTATGCTGTACATGGGCTTGTCTTGTTTTGCATAGCAAAGTTACTAAAAACGGCATAAACATACGTCAAACCGAGCTAGAATTTGAGATAGAACATATCTTTTTGCCAGAAGAATATGTAGGAGGCCGTATTGTCGGGACTGTTGCGCAGTGTGCCGAAGAAAAGGATTCCGAAGAGAATGGCAAGGGTATACAGAAGGGCTTTGTTCCTTTGCCGGGCATAGTACATGGTAAATGCCGCCACAATGATAATCATGTAGATGAAATAATAGCTTGCCCTAAGGAACAGCATGCTGTTTATGAAGATGTATTTCAGCACTATGCCGATGATGAACAGGTCGTATGCCATATTCAGGTATTTTGACTTGAAATAGTCTTTGGTCTTATTGCTGAAAACGATGAGGAGAATGTTTATTGTGAGACTTACCAGAAAGCCGAGTCCCAGTGTCGCTTCTCCGTTCAGCTGGCTGGTATGGTCATTGTCCAGATAGACTTCATATCCTGCCAGAGCAATGAGCGCATCCATGTGCTTTATAAGGTTCTGTACTGGATTCATGGTCATCAACACGACAGCTCCAGCCAACAGTGATAGTTGGACGTATCTGTTGCGGAACCATTCCTGCTTCCAGAGAAAAATAGGGTAGAACACGACCAGCACCATTGCGGACGTGTGCATTGTGCATGAAACGGCAATGGCAAGGTAATACTGCCAAATCTTTTTCTCCGGGATAAACTTGATTGCCCAGATCCAGAGGCCCATGGCCAGAATGTGCCTCAGACAGTTGGAGTAGGACAGCCAATACGTCCCTATCATGAACGAAAAGACGAGGTACGGGTACAGCCTGTATTCGCCCTTGAGAGCCAGGAAGGTGAAGAACAGCTGCAGAAAGGCGATAATTCCGAAATACACGGTATAGTGCGCATGAATTGAGGCGAGGAATCCGGTCAGAAGCCCGAAACCCGGCTCAAAATTCTGCGACACGCCCCAGTGACCGGAGGTTGTGGTGTAAGCGTTGTAGTTGTGCAAGTAGCTGAAATAGTCGACTCCCACACCGTATCTTATGCCGAAGACGACAGAATACACCAAGATGGCGTAGACCATGTATTTCCACTGTTGCTTGGCTCTGCCTACATAACTGAGGTAGAGCATGACGACAGAGAGTGTGATATATACGGCAAATGTCTGTAGCATG
Organism: Anaerovoracaceae bacterium; assembly: GCA_963617965.1. Taxonomy (GTDB): domain Bacteria; phylum Bacteroidota; class Bacteroidia; order Bacteroidales; family Bacteroidaceae; genus UBA6382. Next base: position 29,282 of record CAVEQO010000019.1, on the reverse strand, counting down.
ATGGTGTGTGCGGGGTCGTTGACGGGTTGGAGGCGGTACTGCTGTTGCCGGAGAGAGCCGTCAGTCTATGAGTTTGACAAGGCGTTTGCGGAATATGTATCCCAGCATGGCCATGTTGGCGAACAGCAGTGAAAAGACCATTGCCAGTCCGGCTTTAGGATATGTCGCCCTGTTGGGGAGGTATGGTTTTTTGACTACAGAGAAAACCGGGGTGTTTTCCTGTATCTTGGATTGTATGGTGAAACGTTGTATCTCGTTGGACTCAAGCAGAGTCCGTTTCGTCTTCATCTCCTGCTCGAGGTCCAGTTTCTTTGCCATGATGTCGGCACGTTCAACGCTGACATGGTTGCGCATGAAATCTATCCAGTTCTTTTTTGCCGCTTCATAATTTTTTCTGGATTCGTTGTAGACGTTTTCCGAGAACTTGTAGTCCGTACGGGCCTTGTTTGTGCGGTAGCGTATGATGGTTTCTTTCAGATGCTCTGAAATGGTGTCTGCCATCATTGTGCAGACCAAAGGGTCCTGATCCGAAACCACAAGAGTGAGAATGCCCGTTTTACGGTCTACCACGCAGACCGTGTTGTCTTGTATTTTTCTCAGGATCCGCTCTTCCTCCGTCGAAAGGTTAAGTACTGCCCCGCTTCCTTTTGAAGTTACCCCGCCTTTCTTCGGCTTCTCATGTCCAAGCAGCCTGTTTATCCATTTTGCCGGCAGCTTCCAGAAAGGGATGCGCGTATGGTTTTTGAGGTAGTCGTAATAAGTGGTGTTTACCGAACCGTCAAGCGTGTGTATCCTGACACCAAAAAGACCTGCGGTGAAATTGTCCGATGACACCACGTTGGGGTACATGAGGGGATAGATGGCGTCAATTTCCTTGTTGACGAAGCTGGTTTGTGTGAGCAGCCGCAACATATTTGCCACGTTGTCGTTCTGGTCGGAAGAGATTTCCGGTGCTATTTCCACCCGTGCCTGATATACCTTCGGGGTGACAGCGAGATAAACCGAGACGAGGGCAATTACCGCTACCTGCAGGATAACGAACGCTTTCCTGCGCTCCTTGATGACCCGGCAGAGGGTCTTGAGGTCAATTATGTCGTTGTTGATATCTACTGGCATAGCTTTCCGTTTTAGTCGTTACCCGTTACCTTTCAGTAGCCCCCTGACGTGAATGAGGTCGCGCCATCCCAGCAAGAGTGCCCTTGTCTGCTGGACAAACAGATGCCGGTAAGCCGGGACTATGGCATCGGCGATATAGCCGGCTGTGAGATTGGCGGCTATTGCTACAAAAGCCGCTGCGACTGCACCGTATTTCGGCAACAACCAATAATTAAGGACTACACACACCACGCACCCCAGAAAATCGCGGAAGAACACCCAGCGTTGCAGCCCTTCCACAACAAGCATCGCTCCTGCCGTGTTTGACAAAGCCGTGGCTGCGGTCTTGAACGACAGTACCTGTAGAATGGCAACGGACGGGAGATACTCTTTACCGAAAGTGAAGAGTATTATCCAGTAGGAAACCAAAGACACGAGGGCACTGGCTATTATGCTTAGCCACAGCGAGATGTTCATGAAGAGCTGGCTTTTGGCTCTATAGATACCGGGGGTGGTGTTTCTCAGTTTCACCAGTACGGGAGATATGGTGTTGGCCAGTGTGGCTGGTATGAAAATCATGACTTCCACAAACTTCGCCGCTACCGAGAAATATCCCACGTTGGACTTGTTCGGCAAGAGCTGTCCGATCATCACCTGGTCTATGCGCTGGTATATTATCACCGCAGCGTTTGTGATGAGCAGGGGCAGAGACTCCTTTATCATATATTTGGCGCAAGGCATGGAAAAACGCCATTCACGCAGACTTCCCACGCGGTTGCGGTAAGCCGAGACATACCCTCCGGCCAGCAACAGCCAGTCAAAGGCAAAAGCTGCCACGAACCACATCAGAGAGCAGTCAAGAAGCAGAAGAACGACCTTGATGACAATGCCCGCAAAAGTCCTGAATATTTCAGACAGGACGACATACCTGTTCTCCACGATGCTTGTAAAGTAGTTCCTTATCACGACAAACGCGTTGAACACAATGTAGGTGGAGTATATTGCAATGAGCGTGACGGTAAAGCTGTCCTCACCGATCATTAACGCAGTCAGCACCGAGAGTCCGATGCAAAGAAGCCCCAATACAACTTTGATTCGGAAAGCAGTGCCGAGAACGGTGGTGTATGGCACGCAACCTTTGGATTCTTCCCGGACTTCTATGCTGTCAAGCCCGAAGCTGGCCAAAATCTGGAACAGGAAAACGTAGCTGAATACGTAGTTCATAAGCCCGTACTGTTCGGGACCGAGATACCTTGCAACTATTATCCCGAGAACGAGAGTCCCCGCCAGATTCACTGTCTTTCCGGCAACTGCCCACGCAAGGTTGCCCAACACTTTCTTCTTCGTTTCAGAAACTCCGGCTAAAAGCATAAAACAGTGTCCAATAGTGTACGGTTAAGAGTGGTTGTCAAATACACCGGGATGTCTTGCCGCATTACTGGCGACTGCCCTTGCCTGAAATCTTGTTGAGCAGTTCCCTGCCTTTCAGTATATGAAACGATGTGCCTCCGAATACCAGAATCATGACAAGCAAAGTCATGATGGCCCTTTTGGGTCCTGCCGGTTTTACAGGCACGCTGGCGCATTTCAGTGTTGTAAAGGCCGGGGTGCTTTCCTGCACCTTGGCCTTTGCCGATTCAAGTTGTTGCTGTATGGCGGTATAGACGTTGAATTTCATTCTCATGTCGTTCTCCAGCTCATCGCGCTGTGAGATATAGCTTTGCATGATCACTCCCTTATGGCTGTCGGCGTATGCAGTGTAGGCAGCGATGGCTTTGTCGTATTCGCCCCTTGCTTCTTTCATTAGCTTGGAGTAGTAGTCCATATCGTTCCGGGCCTTGCTTGTCCGGTAGCGTGTGATGAACAGCTGCAGGTGTTCCCTTACGGAGTCGGCCATTGACGCGCAGACCAGCGGGTCTTGGTCTGTGACGTTGAGCGTGATGATGGAACTTACCTGGTCAACGTCGCAGGAAATTTTCCTGTCAATGATTTCGGCTATCATATACTGCTTTTCGGTGAGTCTGAAAGGGGAAACGCCCTTAGCCTTGAACTTGTCTTTTTTGTCCGCCCGGAAAAAGTTCTTCAGCGTTCTTGTTACCGCCCTTATTGTCTTGGACCACCATGGCGCATCCTGATACTTTTCCAGATACGTATAGTAGTCGGTGCTTGTTTTCCCGTCTTGGGTGGTGACCTTGACGCCAAACAGACTTACCAGAAACTCCTTTGAACTGACCAGATCCGGATACAGGCTGGGAGATATGGCGTCGCTGCCCATACTGCTGCCGAGGTTTATGCCGAGCGATGATGCTATGGACGTGAAAGAGCCGAACGACGTTCCGCTGTCGTATTCCGGAGCAAGGGTCACCTCGCATTTGTAGTAGCGTGGTACGCACAACATAAGCAGCCCGAAGACAAAACCTGCGACGAGGCAGTTTCGCACGAGGAGCTTCTTGTGTCTTGACAATATTCTCACGGCACCGATGATACCCATGTCAGAAGAGTGTTTTTCCATGTCGGACGGTTTGGCTTTGGTCTTACTTTTTTACAATGTTGAGGATGGATAGCACTACGGCCGCAAGCGATGCCGTCCCGGTTCCGAGACTGACAATCTCGGCGGCTTTCAGCTTCTCGGTCTGCTCTTTCGTGGGCACAATGATCTCGCAGCCTGGCTGTACGGTATTGCGCGAGCCTTTGTCGGCTTTGGCAATCGAGCCGTTGGCGTAGGCGATATATACGCCGCGCTTCTTGGCTTTGTCAGCATATCCTCCCGCATGTTTGATGTAATATTTGAGTTTCTCGCCTTTCTTGTAGTTCATGCTGACGGGAAATGCCACTTCGCCGCGTATCTTCACGATGTTGGAATATTGTGGAACGGAGAGGAGATCACCTGTTTGCAGCACGATGTCCTGTGGTCCTCCGGGATTTGCAATGGCTTCTTTCAGGTCAATGGCCATCGTGTATGAATCTCCCAGTCCCATCTTGAGGGCAAGGAGGGAGTCCGCTTTGGCGAAGTCCATGTCTTTGTTCTTGTTCTTGTCATTGTCATTGTCCTTGTCCAGTTCCTCTTCATAGAGTTTTGCCTGTGCCGTTCTCAGCGCGTTGTTGCGTTGCACCTTCTCGTCATCTGTGAGCTGCCGGGTCATGCGTGCCCCGTTGACATACGCCAGTGAGGTGAAGCCGCCGCAATCTCTGACGAGGTCGCTGAGGCGGTAGTCTTTTCTCGTGATGGCATATGCTCCGGTGAAGTTCACGCAGCCTCTGACGTTGACGTACTGCTGCGTGTCATAACTCGGGCTTTTCCGTATCACGACTTCGTCATACGGTTTCAGGAAAAATGTGGTGTCGCCTACAATGCGGAAATTCTCGTCAAGGGAAAACGAGAAATGCTCGGCAATCTTTTTCGTGTCACTCTTTGCGGTCTTGTTTATGATTCTCCTGTACACGTCAACTTGGGCAAGACTGCCTGCGTCGGTCAGTCCGCCCGCCAGCAGTATCGCGTCCTGCAGTGAGGTGTTTTCCGCATAAGGGTATTCTCCCGGATAGAGGATTTCTCCTTTCAAATTGAGTTTCCATTCCCCTCTCATCTCGTTCTTGCTCGCCACGAACAGCACATCATTTTTCTTCAGCGGAACGTCTGCGCTTGTGCCATCGAGGATTCCCTTGATGTCAACGCTGACCATCTCAAGTGACAGATCGTCCTTTTGGCGGTGCATTATGGCACGCGTTGTATATGCATCTTCACGCAGTCCATCGGCTGCCTCTACCAGTTCTTTCACGCTCTGGATTTTGCTGCTCAGCTGGAATTGGCTCGGGCGCATCACGGCTCCGCGCACTTCCACCATGTTAGTGTATCGTGCCATAATCGCATCAACCATAACCTCATCGCCGTCGGCCACAGAGAAACCGCCCGCCTCAAACTCGTCAACGGTGTATATGCTGTATTCCGTTCCCGACTTGCGGGTGAGCTTGACATTCTTGGTGTAGGCTTCGTTTGCATATCCTCCCGCCAAATCAATAAGCCTCTTTACGCTCTCGCCCTTGCGCATCTCGTAGTACATGGGTCTCTTTACCTGTCCGTCAACTTTTACGAGACAGTCATAAGTCCCGACCAGTATGAGGTCTTTGTCCTGTAGGCGCACGTCGCTCCTGCCGTTACCGTTGACGAGGTAGTCATAGACATCAACGGTGGTGAGAACCTTGTTGTTGCGGTATACCTTGATGTTGCGCAGTGTTCCCTTTTCACTGATGCCGCCGGCGGCATACAGAGCATTGAACGTGGTGCTGAGACCGCTCAGGGAGTATGAGCCGGGCATGACCACTTCTCCCACCACCTGTACTTGCACAGTGCGTATGTTGCCCAACGACAGGTTGAAACGGCAGTCGCCGTAGTACTGCCCAAGTTTCTTCTTTACCGCGCTTCTTGCACTCTCCACCGAAAGCCCGGCAAGCTTTATGGGCCCTACTTCATCAATTATTATCACTCCGTCTGGAGAAATCGTGGTGTCAAATGTCTTCTGGCTCGCCCCCCAGACATCGACAATCACCTGGTCTCCCGCCCCGAGGACATAGTCTGCCGGTGTGGCCATGTTGGTGTTTGGCTCGAAGGTCAGGTTCTGTTGGTTGAATATGTCGTGTCCGAAAATCTTCTTTTGCGGGGCGTTCTCCTGCGAAACCATTTCAAGTGAGTCGAGGGCGGTATACTGCTGCAGGCTGACATTGTTCACTGTTTCAAATTCCGGAAGTTCGGGTTTGACGGTTTCCTGGTGTTTTTCTATCTCGCGCTGTCGGTCTACTTTCTTTGTCGTGGCCACGGGATCTCTCTGTGCCTCGAGAAGTTTGCGTGCCCGGCTGAGCTGGTCGGTAGTCACCCCTTTCTTGAACAGGTCGGTCATGATTTTTGTCTGGCTGGTGCCGTTGGTTATTTCCGACGCAATGTAGCTTGCCACTTGCTCGTCCGTCATCAGAGTCTGGCTTCTGGCGGCGGTGAAGCACACCGCAAGCACAGCTACAAGGGCAAAGAGTCTTCTTGTCATGTTTTCTGTATTGTTTTTATCGGTTATACAAATATAACGCAGCGAAATGCCTGTTTATTGCCTTTCCGGTGCTGTCTTTCTGATCTGTGCAAAGTTAGTGTTTTTTCGGGAAACGGTGTGGCTTTGTCCGTTTTTGTTGGCGGACGTGTGCCGCGAGTGTCCGGGCTCTGTTTCTCAGTGTCGGAATTCCAGTTCGAGCATTGTGGGCAGGTGGTCGCTGAATCCGCCTTTGTAGAGCGGTCCCTGAAAAGTGCGCCACGGCTTGAAGTTGCCGTATGTCTTGTCTGGTTCGAGGAGAAACCTGTGGCAGATTATGCTGAACGGGGACTGTATGGTGTGCAGGCGGTTTGACGACTGTAGCAGCCGCCCGTTCACAACAAACTGGTCCAGCATCTCCCAATCACCGCGGTATCTGTAAGTCGCCCTGACCCCGTTCCCCGATTTCGGCTTGACGGCCAGGTTGTACAGCCGGTGCGGCGCAATGTCTTCTGGTTCTGGCGGGGCGTCGGGGTCATAGGCAATGGTCCCGAGACTGTTGCGGAGACTTCTGCTGTCAGGTGTGTCGTTGAAATCGCCGGTGATTATTATGTTGGCGGTGGGGCAGGCCGCACAGATGGAATCGGTGTATGCTCTCAGGCTTGCCAGTATGGCATTGCGCAGTTTCTGCGCTTCTTTCCCTCCGAGTCTGCTTGGGGCGTGGTGGACAAGAATGTCAACGGTGTCACCGGATTTCACAATGCCCTTTACGTGTAGCAGGTCGCGGGTGTGCAGGCCTGGCCGTTGCAGTCTCTGTCCCCAGTCTACGGTGTTTGCCGACAGCGGTCTGAACCCTCCCTCCTGATAGAGCAGTGCGACATCAAGACCTCTTGGGTCTGAACTGTGCGTGACAATATACTTGTAGTGCAGCGACCGTAGCCGCGTGCGCTGTGTAAGGTCTCTCACCACGGTGTCGTTTTCCACTTCCACAAGGGCTATGGCATCGGGTGGTGCCACCGGCGAGATGCTTACAATCTCTTTGCTTAGCATCTGTAGTTTCCTGAGGTATCTCTGCGGTGTCCACTTCCGGTCAGACTGCGGCAGGAACTCCTTGTCCTGGAAACCCTCGTCGTGCAGGGTGTCGAAGAGGTTCTCGCAGTTGAGCTCCGCAATGCGGAATCTGCCGGCAGCCTCTTGTGCCGTTGCGGCGCAAAAGTGCATCAAACAGATGCCGGTGGCGAGCAAAACGTATTTGTACATGTATGTGTAGCGGTAAAACGGCCAATTCCGTGCAAATGTATGATTTTTTTGCGTTTGAAAGGTTTGCGGTTCGGGCAAAAAGCACTATTTTTGTCACAGTTAAAAACTAAAAGACAATTTACTATGATTGACGTGAAGCAATGCCTTGCAGAGCAAGAGGAGAGAATGGAAATGGCGGCGATGCACCTTGAGGAGACCCTCTCGCAGGTACGTGCCGGCAAAGCCAATATACATATTCTGGACGACATACGGGTTAATTCCTATGGCAGCATGGTGCCACTTAACAATGTGGCGGCCCTGACCACCCCCGATTTGCGCACCATAGCCATCAAGCCATGGGACAAGTCGATGTTCCGCGTCATCGAGAAGGCCATCATCGACTCAAGTGTCGGCATCATGCCCGAAAACAACGGCGAAGTCATCCGTCTGGCCATTCCTCCGCTCACTACCGACAGGCGTAAGGAGCTCGTGAAGAAATGCACCAAGGAGGGCGAGAGTGCGCGCATAGCTGTCCGCAATGCGCGCCGCGACGGAATCGAGAAACTCAAGAAGGGCATAAAGGACGGTTTGAGCGAAGATGTGGAAAAAGACGCGGAGACCGACTTGCAGAAAATCCATGACAGGATCATGAAAAAGATAGACAGCATCCTTGACGAGAAAGAAAAGGAAATCATGACTGTCTGACCCTCCATCCGGAACTGTATTTGCCGTGCGGCTTTGGACGGAAAACATTGTAGTCTCTTCTTGTAATGTGCAGATGCGTGGTCTTGTAATAAAAAACACGGGCAGCTGGTTCGATGTGAGAACAGCCGACGGCGAAGTCGTTCCGTGCAAGGTGAAGGGGAATTTTCGCCTCAAGGGAATACGCAGCACCTCGCCGGTGGTTGTGGGAGACCGCGTCTGTTTTGAAAAGAACAGGGAGGGCACGGCTTTCATTTCCGCTGTCAGCGACCGCCGCAACTGTATTGTGCGCAAGGCCGCCAATCTCTCCAAACAGAGTCATATATTGGCCGCCAATATTGACATGTGCCTCCTTGTCGTGACATTGAAAGAGCCTGTCACGTACCCCGTGTTCATCGATCGTGTCCTTGCCACCGCTGAGGCTTATTCCGTTGATGTCTCCATTGTAGTCAACAAGGCAGACCTCCTTGACGGAACCGGGTTGGCGCGGGCGTGGGAAATGGCACGTCTGTATGAATCGATAGGCTACAGGACTTATGTGGTGTCGGTTTTGCGCGGTGAGGGGCTAGAGCCGCTCGCTGACAGCCTCAGAGGAAAGGTGTCACTGCTTGCCGGCAACTCCGGTGTGGGCAAGTCTGCCCTGCTCAACAGGCTTGTCCCGACGGCAAACGCCCGCACGTCATCCGTTTCCGAAGCCCATCTGTCAGGCACTCATACCACCACTTTCAGTGCCATGTACGACTTGCCCGGCGGCGGTGCGCTGATAGATGTTCCCGGAGTCAAGGGCTTCGGCACTTTCAATTTCGGACGCGAGGAGGTTTCGCACTATTTCCGCGAAATATTCGCCATCGGCAGGAAATGCCGTTTTGGTAACTGCATTCATGTCAACGAACCGGGCTGTGCAGTGCTGGCGGCGGTGGAAAACGGGGAGATTGCCATGTCGCGTTACAACTCATATCTCAATATGCTTGACGACGAGGAAGAAAGGAAATACCGTTCCGGTTATTGAAAAATACTGTTGCCTATGTTGCTGACGATAATCATAACACTCTTTGTGGTGTCTTTTGTATTGTATATGGTCGAGGTGTTCCTCATGCCGGGTTTTGGTGTGTGCGGTCTGCTGGGCGCAGTGTGTGCGCTGGCTGGGCTGGGTGTCGCCTTTGCCGTCTATGGGCTTGCAGTGGGGCTTGCGCTCACGGTCGCGGTCTTGGCGGTGGGATTTTGGCTGCTCTACTGGGTGATTCATTCGCGTCGCCTGGAGCGGTTGTCCCTCCATGCGAGGATAGATTCCTCCGTGGCCAACGAGCGGTTGTCGCAGATAGTTGTCGGCGATCGGGGAGTTGCGCTCACACGTCTGGCCCTTGTGGGAAACGCCAGCATCAACGGGGTGGAGTGCGAGGTGCGTTCTGCCAGAGGGTTCATCGATGAGGGGACACCGGTCGTTGTCACCGCAATCCATCTCAGCGAGGTCTGCGTGGTGCCGGTTGAAACCGGTGACAATCCGCAGTGATGAAGCCGGACTGTTTGAAGACGCATATGTCTAATTCAACATACAAACAATTATGGATCCGTTTTTTATTTATGTTTGCCTTGGCATAGCGGGTATCGTTTGCCTGTCGGTATTCTTTCATTTCGTGCCGTTCTTTCTCTGGCTGAGTGCCCATGTCAGCGGTGTGCACATATCGCTCATCCAGTTGTTCCTCATGCGCATACGCAATGTGCCCCCATCAATTATCGTGCCGAGTCTCATTGAGGCCCACAAGGCCGGGCTTGACAATGTCACGCGCGACAATCTTGAGGCCCACTACATGACAGGAGGTCATGTGGAACGGGTTGTCCACGCTCTGGTGTCGGCATCCAAGGCCAACATCGACCTGTCGTTCGAAAAAGCCACTGCCATAGATCTTGCCGGACGCAACGTGTTCGAGGCTGTGCAGACTTCCGTCAATCCGAAGGTGATTGACACCCCGCCCGTGGCGGCCGTGGCCAAAAATGGCATACAGCTCATAGCCAAGGCGCGCGTCACCGTCCGGGCCAACATACAGCAGCTGGTGGGTGGCGCAGGCGAAGACACCATACTGGCCCGTGTGGGCGAGGGCATCGTGTCGTCCATCGGTTCTGCCGAGACTCACGAGGAGGTGCTCGAAAACCCCGACTCCATTTCCAAGCTTGTGCTGCGCAAGGGGCTTGATGCCGGTACGGCATTCGAAATTCTCTCCATTGACATCGCTGACATCGATGTGGGCAAGAATATCGGGGCCACTCTCCAGATCGATCAGGCCAACGCCGACAAGAACATCGCGCAGGCCAAGGCCGAGGAACGCCGCGCAATGGCGGTTGCCCTTGAACAGGAAAACAAGGCAAAGACGCAGGATGCACGCGCTCAGGTCATACTGGCCGAGGCCGAAGTGCCCAAGGCTCTTGCCCAGGCTCTCCGTGACGGCAACATGGGCTTCATGGACTATTACAAGCTGCAGCAGGTCAAGGCAGATACTTCCATGCGCGACAATATCGGGAAACTCAACCTTGACACCGTGAAGAATACCATCCTGCCCAAGAAGGACAAGGAGTGATGCCGAGACATGCCGCAAAAAACATACGGTCTTGTGCTTGTCATGTCCTCCGAAAGTTGTAACTTTGCGTCCGCTGTCACGAGTTGGCGGCATTTCAAACCTTATTTAATAAATTATTGAAGAATTATGGCAACAAAAATCAGATTGCAACGCCGAGGCCGTAAGGGCTATGCTTTCTACAGCATCGTTATCGCCGACGTTAATGCGCCACGTGATGGCAAGTTTACTGAAAAGATTGGCACCTACAACCCCAACACCAATCCTGCCACGGTAGATTTGAAATTTGACCGCGCTCTCTATTGGGTGGAGACTGGTGCCCAGCCTACCGACACGGTGCGCAGCATCCTCTCGCGCGAGGGAGTCTACATGATGAAGCACCTGCGTGGTGGAGTCAAGAAGGGCGCATTCGATGAGGCTGCAGCCCAGGACAAGTTCGATGCTTGGAAACAGGCCAAGACAGCCAAACTCAACAAGGTGACGGCTGAAGACGCAGAAGCCAAAAAGGCCGATGCAAAGGCACGCCTTGAAGCGGAGAAGAAAGTCAACGAAGCGATAGCCCAGAAAGTGGCAGAGAAGAAAGCCGCCATTGAGGCAGCCAAGGCAGAGGCTCTTGCTCAGGCACGTGCAGAGGCGGAAGCCGCCGCTGCGGCACAGGACGCTCCTGCGGAAGCACCTGCAGAGACTCCGGCCGATGCGCCTGCTGAAACTCCTGCTGAGGCGTAGGCTTTTCCGGACATATCCCGTACAATTGTATAATGCGGACAAATCCATTTCTTTTGGATTTGTCCGCATTTTTTCGTTTTTGCAAAGTGTTCGTGCCGTGTCATCATACGGTTGCGTAGAGCCGTGTTGCCGAAATCTTTGTGGTTTTGCCGGCGTTGTCCGTGTGGCGGTCGCCAAATGTTCCGGCAGATGGGATGGTGTCCGGGCCTCCTTTATCTCCTCTTTCTGAAGAAATCCCGCATGAGGGCGGCGGCTTCGTCTGCCATGACTCCGCCGGTGACGGCAGTTTTGGGGTGTATGGCTTCGGGTGAGACAAGCGTATAGCCGCGCTTGTCGTCAGCAGCCCCGTAGACCACGCGGCTCAGCTGTGCCCATCCGATGGCTCCGGCACACATGGGGCATGGCTCCACGGTCACATAGAGCGTACACCCGGTGAGATACTTGCCCCCAAGTGTGCTTGCGGCTGCTGTGATTGCTTGCATCTCGGCGTGGGCGGTGACGTCGTTGAGACGTTCCACCATGTTGTGTGCCCGCGCTATTATCCTGTCGCGGCATACTATGACGGCTCCCACGGGCACCTCGTCTTCGTCAAAGGCTTTCTGTGCTTCCGTCAGGGCGCACTTCATGAAATGATTGTCATCGAACACGTGAGTGGCGTTTTGCGCAAAGTTACTAACTTTGCCTTAAAAAGTAACGGCTGATGGCACTCGGTGTGAAATATTTCCATGTGGACGAGACGGATTCCACCAACCTGGAGGTCGCAAGACAGGTTTCCGCCCTTGGTGTGGAGGAACGTGAAGGATACGGCTGTTTTGTAGTTTCGGCAGATTTCCAGACGGCAGGCCGTGGGCAGCGGGGCAACCGCTGGGAGTCGGAGCGCGGCAGAAACCTGCTGTTCAGCGTGTTGCTCTACCCCGATGGTGTGGTTGCGGGCCGCCAGTTCGTGTTGTCGCAGGCTATGTCGGTCGCCGTGTGCCGCGCACTCAACGGGTTGGCCGGCGGTTTCGGCATAAAGTGGCCCAACGACATATACCACGGGGACAGCAAGGTGTGCGGCACGGTCATTGAGACCACGTGGCGCGGAGACCGTGTAGACCGGTGCATTCTGGGCGTGGGGATAAACGCCAATCAGGAGGAGTTTCGCGGCGATGCCCCCAATCCCGTTTCTCTATGCCGGATTCTGGGACATCCCGTGTCCTGCCGTGTCCTGCTCCGTCGTGTTGTGGGGCTGTTCCTCGACATGCTGCCTCTCATGCACACCGATGGGGTTGGCGGCATTGCCGCATTGTACCGGGACATGCTGATACGCAAGGACGGGTTGTACCGTTACCGCGATGCCGGGGGTGAGTTTGTGGCGCGTCTGGTTGGTGTGGAGCCTGACGGTCGCTTGATTCTGTGCGACGCTGGCGGGAGAGTGCGCCGCTATATGTTCAAGGAAGTGAAGCACCTGTTCGGCACGGTTGAATGTGAATGAATCCGCCTGATATGGCGTACAAGGGCTTGCCGCAATGTTGTGCGGCGGTCTTGTTGCGGAAAAGTTTGACGGTGCAAAATTTCTCCAAGTCCCGTTATGTCAGTAAATTTGCAGAAACCTTTATTTTCATAACACGACATGGCAAAATACAACAGGATTCTTCTGAAACTGAGTGGGGAGAGCCTTCAGGGCGGACAGGGCTACGGAATTGACGTGAGCCGTCTCAACGACTATGCCGAGCAGATAAGGCAGGCGCGGGAATTGGGTGTGCAGATTGGCATCGTGATAGGCGGCGGCAACATTTTCCGCGGTCTGTCGGGGGCCGGCAAGGGCTTTGACCGCGTCAAGGGCGACCAGATGGGTATGTGCGCCACTGTAATCAACAGCCTTGCACTGAGCAGCGCACTCGATGCCAAGGGTGTCAGCAACAAGGTGCTTACGGCCATCCGCATGGAGCCCATAGGTGAGTTCTACAGCAAGTGGAAAGCCATAGAGGCTCTGGAGCAAGGCTGCGTGGTCATCATGAGTGGCGGCACGGGCAACCCCTATTTCACCACCGATACGGGGTCTTCGCTTCGCGGCATAGAGATCGGGGCCGACGTGATGCTCAAGGGCACCCGGGTGGATGGAGTCTACACTGCCGACCCGGAGAAAGACCCTGCAGCCACCAAGTTTTCCAGAATTACCTACGATGAAGTATACAATAGGGGGCTGAAGGTGATGGATCTCACAGCCACCGCCATGTGCAAGGAGAACAACCTGCCCGTCTATGTGTTCAACATGGATGTCTACGGCAATCTCATGAGGGTGCTTGACGGCGAGGACATCGGTACGCTCGTATACTGACGGTGCCGGAATTGTGATAATCGTGAGCGGCATCCGTGCGGGACAGCATTCCCCGCACGGATGCCGTTGTTGGATGATTGGCGGTGTGGCTTCGCAGCCGTGTCAGTTTCTGAATTTGTTGCGCCCGGCATCTATGCGCAGGAAGATGAACAGCAGAATGGTGAAGCCCCACAGCGATGAACCTCCATAGCTGAAGAACGGTAGCGGAATGCCTATGACCGGGGTGATGCCCATCACCATGCCCACGTTGATGAAGAGGTGGAAGAGGAAGATGCTCAACACGCAGTAGCCGTAGATGCGTCCGCTCTGCGATGTCTGTCGCTCGGAAACCCATAGGAGTCTCAGAATGAGGGCAAGAAACAGCAGCAGCACCACGGTACAGCCTATGAAACCGTGTTCTTCGCCCACGGTGCAGAAAATGAAGTCGGTGTCCTGCTCCGGCACGTATTTCAGCTTTGTCTGTGTGCCGTTGAGGAATCCCTTGCCGGTGAGTCCGCCCGAACCGATGGCTATCTCGCTCTGGTGGACGTTGTATCCGGCACCGCTGAGGTCTTGTTCGAGTCCGAGGAGCACTTTGACCCGTTGCTGCTGGTGGGGCTGGAGTACATGGTTGAGCGCATAGCTTGTGGAGCAGAACATGACGAGCGACAGTGCGGCAAAGACTCCGATGAGCATGACTTTGTTGTTGCGGCTGCGCAGCCCGCTTGCTACAAGGTATACGGCCGTGTAGATGCACAGGGCGGGCAGTATCCATGCGAGCAGTTCCCACTCGACGAGAAGTTGCAGCGCATAGCCGCCGGCTATCGCAGACAGCCCGCAGATGATGAGGTGGCGCAGACAGCGGCCGCGGCGGTTGTAGACGCGCAGTAGCGCAAGGCAGAATCCCCATATCAGTACAAGTACGCTGAATGTCCCGACGGAGATACCGCCGCCGGGCATGGGCGTAGTGTCGAATTTCAGCCCCACGACAAAATACACCACGGCAGCAAAGGCCACGAAGAGCACGCTGCCGCTCATGCCCTCGCGGTAAAACACGAGCATAAGCGAGAAATATACGAGTGCGGAGCCTGTCTCGCGCTGCATGAATATCAGCACGATTGGCGTCAGGACTATCAACAGTGCCTGTATGAACATTTTGCGGTTGTCAATGGAAAAGTTGTATGCTCCCATGAACTTCGCCAGCGCGAGTGCCGTGGCGCATTTGGCGAATTCGGCCGGCTGTATGTTGACTGCCCCCAGCGAAATCCACGAATATGACCCCTTGATGTTTGTGGCGAGAAACGGTGTGACAAGCAGCAGAACGGTCATGGCCGCATAGACGACGTTGGCGAATGTGTCGAACAGGCGGTCGTCGGTAAGCAGCAGTACCAGAGCCAGCACCAGCGAGCAGCCTATCCACGCAAGCTGTTTGCCGGAACGCTCGGCAAAGTCGAGGATGTCGGTGCTGTCGTAGCTGTAGCTTGCGCCGACAACGCTCAGCCATCCCAGTGCCAGCAAGGTCAGGTAGAGGAGTATAGTCCACCAGTCAATGGAGTGGAACACGTTTGCGGACTTATCTTGTGCTTGAGCCATAGCTTATCGTTTTTGAGGCAAAGGCGGCTGCCTTGGCTTCGGATGACGGCGAGAGCTTCCCGTTAAGGTACTGTTCCATTATCAGCGAGCCTATGGGCACGCCGTACACTGCACCGAAACCTCCGTTTTCAACATAGACAGACACGGCGATCTTGGGGTTGTCCTTGGGGGCGAAGCCCATGAAGATGGAGTGGTCACGCCCGTGGTTCTGCGCGGTGCCGGTCTTGCCGCACACTTCTATGCCGGGAATGGCTCCGCCACGGCACGTGCCGCCCAGCACGGCCGCCCTCATGCCGTCGGCCACGAGGTCGTAGTAGCGTTTGTCAACCATGGTGTAGTGGCGTCTGGTATAGGCCGTGTCGATATCCTTGCCCTCTATGCGGCGCACCACGTGGGGCTTGTAGTAGTACCCGCGGTTGGCTATAGTCGCCCCGAGGTTGGCTATCTGCAGCGGAGTGAGGAGCACCTCGCCCTGTCCGATGGCGTCGCTGATGACGGTCTGCCCGTTCCAGCGGTTGTGTCCGTACCATTTGTCATAGTAGTCGGCGTTTGGGATGAACCCCCTCTTTTCGCCCGGCAGGTCTATGCCCAGCTTGTAGCCGAAACCCATGGACACCATGTAGTCTTTCCATTTGGTGAGGGCCTTGTAGCACGACCCGTACCGTTTCTTCGAAATCATGTGGTAGAATCCCCAGCAGAAGTATCCGTTGCACGAGGTCTGTATGGCGAAATGCAGCCGGGTGGGGGAGGCGTGTCCGTGGCATCCCACCCTGAATCTCCCTATCACGAAGCCGCGGTGGCAGGGGTAGGCCGTCTGGGCCGTGACGACATTCTCCTGCAGGAATGTCAGCCCCTGCGATGTCTTGAACGTGGATCCGGGGGGATATTGCCCCATTATGGCCCGGTTGTAGAGCGGCTTGTGGGGGTCACTGGCAAGCTTGAGGTAGTTCTTGCCGCGGTCTGGTCCTGTGAGTACGTGAGGGTCGTAGTTCGGCGACGACACCAGACACAGCACCTCGCCCGTGGAAGGCTCTATGGCCACAATGGTGCCGATCTTGCCGCGAAGAAGCCGTTCGCCGAGTTTCTGGAGCTCGTTGTCAAGCGAGAGGTAGAGGTTGCGTCCGGGAACGGCAGCCTTGTCGAAGCGTCCGTTCTGGTATGCGCCTTTCATGCGTCCCCTGACATCGCGTAGCAGTATCTGCACGCCCTTTTCGCCACGGAGGTCTTTTTCGTAGCTGCTCTCGATGCCGAGTTTGCCGATATAGTCGCCACGGCGGTAGTAGGTGTCGGAGTCTATGTCTGTCTGGTTCACCTCGCCCACATCGCCTATGACGTGTGCTCCGGCGGTTGTGGAGTAGCGTCTCACGGTGCGCTGCTCGGCGTAGAAACCGTTGAACTTGTAGAGTTTCTCCCTCAGCACGGCGTATTGCCCGGCCGGAATCTGCCCTATGAACAGCTGGGGCGTGTAGCGTGAGTATCCGGTGTTTTTGCGGGTGTCCTTTATCTCGGCCATGCGGTTGGCGTAGTCCTGCCGGGTGATGCCTATGGTGCGGCAGAAGTCAAGGGTGTCGATGCCGTGCTGCTCCTCCATGATGACCATTATGTTGTAGACCGGCTCATTGTAGACCATAAGGGTGGAGTCGCGGTCATAGATGAGTCCGCGCGCCGGGTACTGTGTCTTGCGGTAGAAGGCGTTTGATTCGGCATAGACCTTGTATTCGTCGCTGAAAATCTGTAGGCCTGCAAGGCGCACGATATATACCAGCACGATGACTACGGCAATTGCCGCTATGGTATATTTCCGTTTTTCAAGTTCGGGGTTTCTCACTTCTGGCGGTATCGTGGGGCGGTTTATTTCCGTGAACTGCTCCGTATGCTTTCCATGAACCAGATGATCAGGAACGAGAGTACAGAACTCCCCATGATGTTGATGGCGGTGTCCACGGGGTTGAAGAAGTTGAAAGTCATTATCAGGTAGAACACGGCAGTCTGTATGAAGACCGTCACTGCGGCATAGCGCAGGAAGAAGTATGTGCCGAGAGTCCTGGTTGACGGGGCGGTGTCTTCCTCATCGCTGTCTTGCTTCCCCAAGAATGACAGCAGCGTGCCTTGGATGAGGGCCATGAATGTCAGCGTGGCCGCCATGGCGCCCGGCGTGTTGGCAAAGGCATCCTGCACCGCACCGATGCCGAAACCCCACAGCAGCTTGGAATACTTGGGCATGTTGGGCGGAAAGGTCATGATGACATAGACACAGACCAGTGGCGTGGCATACCCGAAAATGTGGACATGATTCAGGATCAGCACCTGAATGGCGATGACGGTTACTGTAAGGGAAATTCTTGCCAACGGTGTATTCTTCATGTCTTGTGACGCTTGCTTTGTGGTGGTTTCATTCCTTGCCGCTTTCGCCGGCAATCTGGCGGTGCAGTCCCTCTATCTCTGCCTTGTGCAGATTTTCGAACACGCACACGTCGCGCAGGTTGCCGAAGTCGGTGCCGAGATTCACTTTGTATCCATGCTGCATCCTGCCGCGGCTGCCGGTCTCCTTGCACACTTTGCCGACAAAAAGCCCGGGCGGGAAGATGGTGGAGTATCCGCTGGTCTCCACGACATCGTCGCTGCGGGTCTTGGCATACTGGGGCATATCCACGAGTCTGGCGTAGTATGCGGAGCCGCCTTTCCACTGCAGCGAGCCGTAGTAGCCTGTCCGCCTGATGCGGCAGCTGATGCTTGACTTGACGTTTATCACGGGCAGCACGAGCGAGTAGTGGGTGTTTGTGGCGCATATCACTCCGACCACCCCCCCTCCGCCGACCACTCCCATTTCGGGCTTGATGCCGTCAGCAGTCCCCTTGTCGATGACGATGTAGTTGTCGTCCTTCACTATCGACGACGAGACGACCTTTGCGGCATAGAGCCTGTAGCCCCGCAGGGTGTCGAGTATCTGCCGTTCGTTGCCGCTTGTATCCCTTGTCGCGTCTTTGAGCTGCTGTCTGAGCCTTTCTGTCCGGATCTGTAGGATGGCGTTCTGGCTCGTGAGACGCCGGTTGGTCTCGTCAAGGTGCAGATAGGATTCTGCCTGTGTATAGAGACTGTTGGCCGTTGCGACGAAGCTGTTGGTCTGGGTGAACCATACGCTCCCGTGGTAGAGGCTGAACCTGAAGAGCAGAACAAAGCTCACCACTTCCAGAGCCAGAAAGAGTATCCAGTGGTTGTATTTCTTCAGAAATTCTGTCAGGTTGTTCATCTTGCGGCTGTGGTCATTCTCCTGCACGTTCCCACCCTCTCGAGAGGGCGGGAACGTGCAGGAGGGTGATGCAGGAATTTTCCTATCTCATCAGAAACGAGAAGTGCTCAGCGTTTTTGAGTGCTATGCCAGTTCCCCTTGCCACACAGTGCAGAGGGTCTTCCGCGACATGGAACTTGATGTTGATGCGATCTGTAAGACGCTTGCCGAGTCCGCGCAGCAAGGCTCCGCCGCCGGTGAGGTAGATGCCGTTCTTTACGATGTCGGCGTAAAGTTCTGGTGGCGTGTTCTCAAGGGCATTGAGCACGGCGGTTTCTATCCGTGACACCGACTTGTCGAGGCAGTGGGCTATTTCCTGGTAGCAGATGTGCACCTCCATCGGCAGTGCGGTGATTTTGTTGGGACCGTGTACTGTGTATTCTTCGGGAGCATCTTCCTTGGGGAGATCGGAGAGTGCTGCGCCCACATGAATTTTGATGCGCTCGGCCATGCGTTCCGATACCTTCACGTTGTGCTGTCGGCTCATGTATTCCTGGATGTTGGCTGTAAACTCGTCGCCGGCCATACGTATGGAGTTGTTGGCCACAATGTTGCCGAGTGAGATGACCGCAATCTCGGTCGTTCCGCCGCCTATGTCGACCACCATGTTGCCCTCTGGTGCCTCTACGTCTATGCCCACTCCAAGAGCTGCTGCCATAGGTTCGAAGATAAGGTAGATGTCACGTCCGCCGGCATGCTCGGCAGAGTCTCTGACCGCGCGCAGTTCCACTTCGGTGGCTCCCGACGGCACACCTATGACCATACGCAGCGACGGGGAGAAAAGCCGTGCGCCGCTTTTCACCATCTTGATCAGGCCGCGCATCATCTGCTCGCAGGCGTCGAAGTCGGCTATCACGCCGTCGCGCAAGGGGCGTATCACCCTTATATTGTCGCTGTGTTTCTCATACATCAGTTTCGCCCTTCCGCCCACGGCCAGCGTCTTCTTGCTGTCGCGGTCTATGGCGACTACGGACGGCTCGTCCACAATCATCTTGCCGCCGTCGAGGATAATGGTGTTGGCAGTGCCGAGGTCCATTGCCAGTGACTGGGTAAATGAAAAGAATCCCATATTGCTTTTTCTGTCAGGTTTGTGTGAATATGCGGTATTGTCTGTCGCCGTACCACTACTTGCCGGCGAAATATGCGTGGATAGCTGTGTCGTAGCTGCTGCTTGTGGCAAAGGCGCGCTCCGCGAACTCCTTGCGCTGTGCAAGGGTTGTGGCTGCTCCGGTCGACAGGATGTCGCTGAGTTTGCCGTATTCTGCCTTGCCCGGCACGATTACCACGTCGTTGAAGTTCTTTGCAGCGGCACGTATGAGCGAGATGCCGCCGATGTCGATTTTCTCTATGATGTCGGCTTCGCTTGCGCCGCTTGCCACCGTTTCCTCAAACGGATACAGATCCACGATCACGAGGTCTATCTCCGGTATTTCGTATTTCTGCATCTGCATGCGGTCGCTTTCGAGTCCGCGCCGTCCCAGTATGCCACCGAAAATCTTGGGGTGGAGGGTCTTCACCCTTCCGCCGAGAATGGAGGGGTAGGTGGTCACGTCCTCGACTTTGGTGCAGGGATAGCCGAGGCTTTCAATGAATGACTGCGTGCCGCCCGTGGAGAGGAATTTCACTCCCGCTGTGTTCAGCTTTGCAAGGATTTCTTCAAGCCCGTCTTTGTGGAAAACCGAAATCAGGGCAGTCTTTATTTGCTTTGTGTCCGACATACTGA
This sequence comes from Anaerovoracaceae bacterium, assembly GCA_963617965.1. Classification (GTDB taxonomy): domain Bacteria; phylum Bacteroidota; class Bacteroidia; order Bacteroidales; family Bacteroidaceae; genus UBA6382. The sequence continues at coordinate 9,037 of CAVEQO010000019.1, read as the reverse complement.
AGGTGTTTTTGTGTGAGGGTGCAAAGTTACGGTTTTTTTGTTACTTATCGCATTGATATTAAGCATAATTTGCAGGGACGTGGAGCACCGTTTTTTCCGGCGCGGCAAAAAGTGTGCAATTGCGGGAAACGTTGCCGTCTGCGGGGCTTGGATTTCCGCCGCCGGGGTAACCGCCGGAGAGGTTGTCAGATGCCGTTTTCCATGCCGTAGCCGAAGAGGGCGAAATCTCCGAGGGCAGGGTCGTTCGGGAAGATGTTGCGGAAGTGGGCGGTAATCTGTCGGGCGGTTGTTATGTCGGCCGTGCGTCTGGAGGTGATGCCGAGTCTGAGGGCTGTGTGGTGTACGTGGGTGTCGAGTGGTATGACAAGCGAGGCGGGCGACAGCCGTTGCCATATCCCGAGATCCACGATGCCGTCGCGGCGTACCATCCAGCGCAGGAAGAGCCACAGCCTTTTGCACGGTGACTTCTTGCCTGCGTCGGCAATGCCGGCAATGTTGCCGAAGATGTGGCCGAGTGCCAGTGACGGGTCGCCCCCGCAGGTGTCAAAGTTGGCGACAACACAGTCTTCAAGGTCGTCATGTTGTGTATAGATACGGTGGAGGCGTTCCATGAGACTGCAGAAATCGCCGTAGCGCACGGTGCGGTAGAAGCACTTGGCGCTGCTGCGGAACTGTTCCCATCTGCGTCCCTGCAGGAAGCCGTAGGGGGTGTCTTCAAAGATACAGTCGTGCAGGTGTTGTGCGGCACTGACGATCTGCTTGCGGTTGCCCCAGCTTATCCACGCCGTGGCAAACGCGGAGATTTCAATGTCCTTTTTGCCGGTGTAGCGGTGCGGGAACTGCACGGGGTCGCGGCTGATGAAATCCTCAGTGTTGTAGCGGAGTGCCAGTTCTCTGAGAAATGCGGGGGAAACCTTGTCAAGGGGCATGGCGCATCAGAGCTTGTCCATGAACTTGCGCCTGTCGACGATATACCTGACGTGTTCCCCCTCGCCTATGACTCCGCTCTCATCCCGAGCCGTGAGGCTGAAGGTCAGCTTGCGCCCCTCGGCGGCGGTGATGGTGGCGGTGGCCTTCACCTTGTGACCCACGGCAGTGGGACGCAGGTGGGTAGTCCTGATCATGGCTCCCACAGTGGTGAATCCGTCTTCAAGCCGGTCTTTCACTGCAAGCATGGCGGCGTTCTCCATGAGAGCCGCCATCTGCGGCGTGGCCAGCACTTCAAGGTCGCCGCTGCCGAGCGCAACGGCAGTGTGCCGCCGCTCCACGGTGATTTCCGCTGTGTGCGATAGTCCTGTGTCCATAATGGTTGTGTTGTCGGAATCCGGCGAAAACCGGCTGTTGTGGCAAAATTAGTCTTTTTCTCCCAACGGGCGGCCAATATTTGCGGACAAATTTTTGGAGGTTAGGTGCATTTGGATTACATTTGCAATTCAATTACAAACCTTATAAAATAATGCTGATGATGAAGAATAAGATTTCGGGTGTTGTGATCCTGTTTGCACTGGCACTGGCGGTGAAGCCTTTGTGTGCGGTTGCCCAGAACGCGAAGCCTTTTGTCATTCCGGAAATCCGTGAATGGAAAGGGGCGGACGGTATGATGTCTCTGGGGACTCCGGTCTCTGTCGTGACGGGCGAGGGGACGGAAAACGTTGCGAAGGCCTTTGCCGATGACCTTGGAGTGCTGTGCGGCATGAAAGCCGCAGTCGTGACTAAAGCGAAGCCGCAGCCCGGCGACCTCGTGTTCAGGATTGTGGCCGACAAGAAGAAAAAGCAAAATCCGGAAGCCTACACCATCTCTATAACCGACAAGGTTGTGGTTTCTTCAACCTCCGCCACGGGGCTTTACTGGGGCACGCGCACTCTGCTGCAGATGCTTGACGGCAAGGACAGGGCCGAACTGCCAAAGGGCGTGGTCAGCGACTGCCCGGATTTCTCCGTGCGCGGTTTCATGATTGACTGCGGCCGCAAGTATATCCCCATGTCATATCTGCGCCAGCTCGTCAGAATCATGAGCTACTACAAGATGAATACCCTGCAGGTGCATCTCAACGACAACGGCTTCCCGAAGTACTTCGAGAACGACTGGAAAAAGACTTATGCGGCGTTCCGTCTGGAATGTGACACCTATCCCGGTCTGACTGCCCGCGACGGCTATTATACCAAAAACGAGTTCCGCGACCTGCAGAAACTTGGAATGGAGATGGGCGTGGAGATAATCCCCGAGATTGATGCCCCCGCCCACTGCCTGGCCATGACGCACTATGATCCCGAACTGGGCAGCACCAAGTACGGCGTTGACCACCTTGATATCACCAACCCCAAGAGCCAGGCGTTTGTAGACGCTCTGTGGAAGGAATATCTGGAAGGCGACAACCCCGTGTTCATAGGTCCGCGCGTGCATATCGGCACCGACGAATACTCCAACCGCGACAAGGAAGTGGTGGAACTCTTCCGCGGTTTCACCGACCATCTTATCAAATACGTGGAGTCATACGGCAAGCAGGCTTGCGTGTGGGGATCGCTCACCCACGCCAAGGGCAGCACTCCGGTCAAGGTGGACAATGTCGTAATGTCACTGTGGTCCAACGGCTATGCCGCTCCCGACTCAATGCTCCAACTGGGCTACAAGGGCATCAGTATCCCTGACGGGCTGACATATATTGTACCCCACGCAGGCTACTACTATGACTATCTCAATACGCAGTATCTCTACGAACACTGGACTCCCAACATCGTGGGCAGTGAAAAATACACTTTCCCCTATGACGGCAAGCAGATTCTGGGAGGTATGTTCGCCGTGTGGAACGATGTTTGCGGCAACGGTGTATCAGTGAAGGATATCCACCACCGCGTGTATCCCGCCATGCAGACCCTCAGCGCCAAGTTCTGGACGGGCAAGGGTGTCACGCTGCCGTATGCGGAATTCAACGAGAAACGGATGACCCTCCACGAGGCACCCGGTGTCAACGAGCTCGGACGGCTCGGCAAACCGGCGGACAAGGCTGCCTACGACAGGACTTTCGCCGTGCTTGAACCGAATCAGACATTCTCGCCCGACGGCAATGTGGAAGCTGGCTACGACTATTCAGCTGAGTTTGACCTCGAGGCCGTGAAGGAAGCCAAGGGTACGGTGCTGCTCCAGTCTCCTGATGCCAAACTGTATCTCGCCGACCCGGTCAACGGACGCCTTGCCTATGAGCGCGACGGTTATCTGTATACGTTTGACTTTGCCCCCTACGACGGGGAGAAGGTTACCCTGTGCATAGAGGGAAACAACAAGGCCACCTACCTTTATGTGAACGGCAAGCTGGCAGAGGCCAAGACCGGACGTACCTATTGGACTGATGGCAAGAGCAAGACCATGACTCTCGAGACCCTCGTGCTGCCGCTGCAGGCTACGGGTGATTTCAAGTCAAAAGTCAGGAACTTCAACTTGCGCAATTCTTTCAGATACACAAAATAACACAACAATGACAGACCGGTCATCTTTCGGACGAAACGTGTGCAGCTGCATGCGTTCGGAAGGTGACCGGTCTTTTTTTTATTACAGAGATGCCGTTTGATGTTACAAGTCCAGAGTGTGGGGAGAGGCCGGATTCGCTGCCGCACAGTTGCCCCGAGTGCGCCTGCCCGCTTGAGTCCGGCGAAACGGAGTGTCCCGAATGCGGTTGCCCGGTAAGCGGCGAGACTGTGGCGTGCCCGGACTGCGGTACGCTCTATGATGCCTTGTTGGCGGAATGTCCCGTCTGTGCCTGCCCAAAAGATGCGTTGCGGGACACGAGGCCGAAAATGCGGCATCCGGACTATGCGCTCAGTGTGCTGCGTACCGTGTGGCGTGTCGTCACCAGATACGGCGATTTCTCAGGCCGGGCGCGCCGTTCGGAATTCTGGACTTTCGTGGTGTTCAACTGTATGGTTGGCTTCGTGCTGTATCTCACGCTGTTCGGCTGTATGGGGCGCGACTATGTGTCTGTGACCGAGGCTGCCACCACGGGCGAGTACTGGCACCGGCTGCTGTACACCTGTGTGGTGGAGCATTTGCCCGTAACTGTGGTTGTGGCGGTTTATGTGTTGCTGGCACTGTTGCCGCTGCTGTCGGTAACGGTGCGGCGTCTTCACGATACCGGCCGGTCCGGCTGGTGGGTGCTGTTGGCGGTGCTGCCGTATCTGTCAGGTCTGTTGCTGGACTTCAGCCCCTACATAGGCTGCACAGTTCTTGCCGTCATGCTGCTGCTCGACAGCACACCCGACAACCGGTGGAGATCCGGAACGGTTGTCATTTCCTGAATATGGAGAAATTAACGCTGCCGTAGGCGCGGTGTTCCGCAAATTGCGGATGGGCGGAGAAATCATGGCTTTTGCCGTGTTCCAGTACGAACACGGTGCCGTCGCGCATCAGGGCGGAGGCGGTGACCATGTCGGGAAGTTCCGCCAGACGTGTCAGCGCATATGGAGGGTCGGCAAATATGAAGTCAAACGGCTCGTTTGCCTTGCCGATGAATTTGAGCGCATCGTCTCTCAGCACAACGGCGTTGTGGTCGCCGAGAGTCCTGAAGACCTGCCTGATAAAGGAACAGTGCTGTATGTCCTTTTCCACACAGACCGCCTTGCCGGCCCCTCTTGACAGCAGTTCGAGCGTGATGCTTCCGGTACCGCCGAAGAGGTCAAGGGTTGTGATGCCGTCGAAGTCGATGTATGCCTTGAGCACGTTGAACAGGTTCTCCTTGGCAAAGTCCGTGGTGGGTCTTGCCTTGAATGATTTTGGCACACAGAAGCGTCTTCCTTTGTATTTGCCTGTTATCGCCCGCATGATGAGATGTGGTTGGAGTTGAAGTGCGCTGTTTGAGGATGTCTGACGGTTTTCAGAACGCTTTGAGCAGCATTACCTTGAAGTCGTAGGGGAACTGTTCTATTTCCGACAGAGGGTGGTGGCTCAGTTCTTCGGCATCTTTCATAAGAAATCCTTTCCGCCCTATTTTGCCGAGGTTGCCGGCGATGTCTGCCGCAATATCCTTGTCGCCGCACACAAGCAGGTCATTCTCGCCGGAGCCCACTCCTTGCTGCTGCGCCACGCCGGCTATGTAGTAGAGGGCATCGGCGGAGTGGTGGAGCGTGTAGGTGTTCATAAACGAAATCCGGCTGTCCCTGATTACGGTGGCGGTGAGCCTGTCTTCGTTCACGTAGCAGTACAGCCGGGGACTGGTGGCCTGAAACGGATAGCGTGATGCGTGCTGCAGGACGAGCGGGGTCAGCGTGCAGTGGAATCTCGCTTGCGGATATGTCTCCCGGAGTGAGTGGCACACTCCTTTGTCCACCGAAAACACCAGTATGGCGTTGAGGTAGGGCAGTGCATCGTAGAAAACCCGGTTGCTCTGCCTTAGCGACGGATAGTTGAAGAAATATATGTCGGCGGCATCCTCCTCCTCGAATTCCCGCAGCGGCACCAGTGTCGCGGGTTCCGCACAGTAGACCTCGACAGCATCGTATGCTTCTCTGGCCAGTGGGGAGTTTCTGATAGCCTTGTGTATGTTGGCGTTGAGTGAAATTCCCGGATCATTGCCGTATGCCTCGTAGTCGGGCATTCGGTTGACCAGTCTGTTGTAGGTGCAGAAGATGATGCGCTGTCGGCTCAGTCTTACGGTGAGGGTGTTCATTGGCGTGCTTGGCGGAAAAAGGGAACACCGCCACGGCATCTTGCCGGCGATGTGTTCTTTCAGTCTGCAAATATAAGCATATCAGCCGAATTTGCAGCGGGTCAATGCCTTAAACTTTGCCGCAGATAGCCAAAGAACTTGTCGAGGCTGCTGTTACGGGCGGAATTTGCGGGTGGAAAAGCGTACAGGCGTGCCGGCTTATCTCGGGCCGCCACCGCCGGGACCGCCTCCAGGTCCGCCGCCGAATCCGCCCGGGCGCATCGGTGGCTCGCCGTCGGGTCGCTTGCCGTCACGAGGTTCATCGCCGTCGCGTTTGCTGTCAGACTTTATGCGCCCGTTGTTGCCGTCAAACATCTTGAACTTGTAGATGAAATGCAGCAGGAAATAGCTGTTGATGGCATTGGTGCGGCTGTCTGTACGGCTGTAGGCGGTGATGGTGCGGCTCACGTTGCTGCGGCGGTGGAGAATGTCGTAGATCTGTAGTGTCACCACGGCACTTTTGCCCTTGAGGAACGACTGCGAGAGCTGTGCGTTCCATATCAGCTCGTCGGTGTTCATGGACGCATCGGCGTAACCCCGGCGCGAGTCCATGCCTATGTTGGTGGATATGCCCAGCCCGAAGTCGGAAGTGTACTGCACGTTGGCACTGTACGAGAAGCTGCAGGTGTTGAGGTTGGCCTGCGGCTGCAGCCTGTTGGAGGAGTGCTGGTAGTTGACGTTGCCGTTGAGGCTCAGTTCGAACAGTCCGGTGCGGTAGGAGGCCTTGAGCCGTTGGAAGATGTTGCTGTTGCGGGTAGTGCTCTTCTGGCTGCCCGCGTTGCTGAGACTCACGAAGCCCACGCTGTTGGTGTAGCGGTAGTTGGTGCGGCTCGACAGGCTGAAGGGGCTGTTTTCGCTGAATGAGGTGTTGAAGCCGCCCCCGAGACGCATGTTCCAGTTGCCGTTGATGTTTTCGGGGCGTGTGGTGCTGACGCCGGTCACCTCGTCGTAGCTCACTGCGTTGGATATGCTGTTGAGCGTGTTGCTGTAGTTGAAATCAATGTCCACGGAAGTCATGGACGACTGGAAATAGTCGTTGTATTCGGCTTTGAGGCTGTTGGTCCATGAGGGTTTCAGCCCCGGATTCCCTTTCGTGATGTACAGGGGGTCGGACGTGTCGGTTATGTCAAGCAGGTTGGTCATGCTCGGTTCTGACGACGAGCCGTTGTAGCGAAGGTTTACCCGGCGTCTCTTCGTGATGTTGTATTTCATGAACACATAGGGCGAGGCGTGGAACACGTCGCGCACTACCATAGTGTCGAGTTCGCCCTTCCGGTAGTTCAGTCTGGTGCGCTGCGGCTGGAGGTTCACCCCGGCGTTGAAGTTCATGGTGGAGTTGACGAGACGGAATCCCAGGTTCACGGAGTGTATGTCGTCGTGGTAGGTGGCGTAGCGGCTGTTGTAGAGGTTCTTGGCGATTTCGAGCGAGTCGGCCGACGGCAGGTAGCCGAACGGATACGAAGGCGTGATGCCGTTGTGGCCGAAACCGTTGAGCGAGTCAAGCTGGTAGAGGTTGCGGTTCTGGTCCTGGAAGCGGTGCTCGTAGCCGTAGGAGGATTGGAAGAACAGGTCCTTGACAATCGGCTCGGAATAGCTCAGCCGGGCGGAGTAGTTCCAGTTCTTCGAAGGCGATGAGCTGTACTGGTTGTTGAAGGTGCGCTGGCTTGTCTGGTAATAGTATATGTCGGAAAGGCTGAACGAGTGGCTTGTGCTTTTGGACAGATTGCCTCTGAGGCTCAGCGACAGGCTCCGCCCCTTTTTGTTGAGTCTGCGAGTGACGTTCATCTCTCCTCCGAAATTGTGGTTGGAGGATTCTGACGTCGATGTGCGGCTTGTGCGGTTCACGGCTATTTCCTTCAGTTGCCCGTCGGTGTCAAGGGGGTCCATAGTGTTTCTGAATATGGAGTCAAGAGGATTTGCGCCCAGATTGTAGGGATCGTCGTTGAAAGTGGCGGACAGACTGTTTGAGTAGCTGTCGTTTTCGCCGTAGCCGAACGACGGTCTGAACTGCATGGTGGTCAACGAGTCGGGATTCCATCTCACGTTGAGGTTGGTGTAGAAGTTCCTGCTACTCCCCTGGGACTTGCTGCGGCTGTTGGAGAAGCTGCTTTTGTTGTCGCCGAAGAACGACTCGGAGTTCTGCGAGCTGTTGCGGTCAGTGCTGGAGTAGTTGAACCTCACGTCGCCGCCTATTTCGAAGTAGCCCTCCTGCAGGTTTTTCTTGCCGTTGTCCCAATACAGGTTCGTGCCGAGCCCCTTGTTTGTGGTCAGTCCGTTGGAACCGCCTCCCCGGCGTCTGAATCCACGGCTGTTCACGTTGTTGGCAGTGCCGAAGAGGGCTATGCGGCTCTGGTCGGTGAAGCCCACTCCGAATCCCTGTGCCGAATAGCGGTCTTTGTTGCCCGCCGCGAGATCCAGGTTGCCGTTCCATGCCCGCTTGATTTTCTGCTTAAGTTCCAGATCGAGCACCGTTTCCTCGTTGCCGTCGTCAATGCCGGTCTGCTCGGTGTAGTCGCTTTTCTTTTCATAGGCCTTGATTTTCTTGACATAGTCGGCCGGCAGGTTCTTCATGGCCACGCTGTTGTCGCCCTTGAAGAAATCCTTGCCGTCAACCCTGATCTGGCTTACGGTCTTGCCGTTGATGGTAATGCCGCCATTGTCGTCGATTTCCACACCGGGCAACTGGTCCACAAGGCTTTCCAGATAGGCACCCTCGGGTACCCTGTAGGCCGAGGCGTTGTACATGAATGTGTCGCCCTTTATTTCCACTTTGGTCGCCTTGGCAGTGACCGTGGCTCCCTGGAGCGTAATGTCGCCCGGCTCAAGCGGCATGGTGCCGAGGGCTGCGCTCTTCTTTTCTGTCGTGAGCGTTATGTCGCGGAAGATGGGCTTGTAGCCCACCGAGGAAATCTTCACGATGTATTTCCCTCCCTTCTCCAGCCTGATGATGAAAATGCCCAGATCGCTGGTGGCCATCCCCGTCACGTATGAGCTGTCGGCGTTCATCAGTCTTATCCCCACTCCCGGTATGGGCTGGTTTGTCTGCTTGTCAATGATCTTGCCTGAGATGGAGTAGTTGTCGGCCATTGCCGCAGCTGCGGCACACAGTATGACCAGCAGGGTGTAGAGTCTCTTCATTTTGTGTCTGGCTGTAATGTCCTTGTTTCTGTGTTTTTAGATTCCCGTATGCTGTCGGGGTTTAAGCCTTAACGTTTTTTAACGGTGCTGGGGAAATCTGTGTGGACGCAAGTTCAACATAGAACTGCAATTTTCGGTGTTGGTATAACCGAAATAATCTATACCTGAAAACACCGAGGGGTTAGGGGGCGAGCAGCCCCCTA
>CAVEQO010000018.1:0-44103 GCA_963617965.1 Anaerovoracaceae bacterium | reverse complement strand
GAGACAGCCGAAACGGCCGTCAGTGACAGCGACGCCCCCGTCTACGACCTCCAGGGCCGCAAGGTGGCATCCACGCGCAAGGGCGGAATGTACATCCAGAACGGCAAGGTGTTCATCGCCATGTAAGACTTCCATAAACCACACGTACATGACAAAGAAGAAAACATACACTGCTCCCGAAGCGGAGATTGTGCGCATCGCCCCGGTTGGCATGATGGCGCAGTCTTCGGTTTCCGTCTTCAGTGACGGGGAGAGCAAAGGGACGACCATAACGGAAGAAGACTACACGAACGGCAACTTCGAGTTCAACTCCAACGCTTTCGGCGGTGGAATCTTCGGCGACGAGTAGCCTCCCCAAACCCGGCATTACGATGAAGAAAGCATACATGACACCCCTGATGGACACGGTGCGCATCGCCCCGGCAGGCATCTGCGCCGGCTCGGCGGTGTCGGTCAAGACCTACGAGGAAAGCGAGAACATCATAGACGAGACGACCAAGGACAATTTCTGGTTCAATTCCAGCGCGTTCGGGGGCGGACTCTTCGATGAGGAATAAGCGGCTGTTTTGCCGCATACGAAGAAAGCCCCCGGTTGCCCAATGGCAGCCGGGGGCTTGTGTGTCCTTGCGCTGTTGCAGCGAGACCAAATCCGGGAATCACCCTCTCCGTGGAGTTTCCCTTATGTCGATTCATGCGGTGGATTTCCGGTATCCCGGCAGTTTGCGGAGAGAGGCGGGCATCAACAAGGCGGAAACGAGACAAGGCAGGATGCTTTTCATGACCGGCAATCCTTTTTAGTACGGCAAAGGTATCAATATTATGCCGATGCGGAAGAACAAAAAGGGGGAAAAGCCGGAACGGTGTGCCTAACCGCTATGTATCAAGGTGTTTGCGGCGGCACTTTTAGCTTTGCAAAGAGCCTGTCAAGTCGTTATATTTTATTAACTTTGCGCCCACGAAACAATACAGAAAGAACACGGCCATGAGCAAGAACAAGTTTGACTTACACTCAAAACTGAATTTGTCTGACATAAACAAAGAGATACTGTCGCTGTGGACCAGGGAAGACCTCTTCCGCAAGAGTCTGGAGGCACGCAGGGACTCGAAGAGCTATGTCTTCTTTGAGGGTCCCCCCTCCGCCAACGGGCATCCCGGCATACATCACGTGCTGGCCCGCACCATAAAGGACACGGTGTGCCGCTACAAGAGCATGAAAGGATACCGCGTGGACCGCAAGGCAGGGTGGGACACCCACGGTCTGCCGGTTGAGCTGAGCGTGGAGAAGACACTTGGCATATCAAAGGAGGACATAGGCCACAAGATCAGCGTGGACGACTATAACAACCAGTGCCGTGCCGACGTGATGAAATACACCGCCGAGTGGCGCAAGCTGAGCGAGGAGATGGGCTACTGGGTAGACCTTGACCATCCGTATGTGACCTATGAAAACTCCTACATAGAGAGCCTGTGGTGGCTGCTCAGCCAGCTCTATGAAAAGGGGCTGCTCTACAAGGGCTACACCATACAGCCGTACAGCCCAGCCGCCGGCACAGGGCTGTCAAGCCATGAGCTCAACCAGCCCGGCTGCTACCGTGACGTGAAAGACACCACCGTGACCGGGCTTTTCAGGATTGCGGACGCTCCGAAGGAACTGACGGAGTGGGGCAGTGCCGTGTTTGCCGCATGGACGACCACACCGTGGACCCTGCCGTCGAACACCGCGCTGTGCGTGGGACCGGAGTTCGACTATGTGGCAGCACAGACATTCAATCCCTACAACGGCGAGAAGATTACGGTGGTACTGGCGCAGGCGCGCCTGTCGGCCTATCTGCAAGGCGAGGAACTGCACAGTCTGGCAGAACTTGAGGCACTTGACATAAACGAGGTAGACGGCAGGAAACTCCCGTACCGCATAGCGGCCCGCTACAAAGGCAAAGACCTTGTGGGCATGAGGTATGAACAGCTCATGCCGTGGGTGAAGCCCTGCGAGAAAGTCAATGACCTGTCGCCGGAATTCGTGAAGACATACGCGGCGGCCAATCCCGACAAGGTGTTCGAATATGGCAGGGACAAGTTCGCAGACCTTTCGGCAGAGGCTTTCCGCGTGATACCCGGTGACTACGTGACTACGGAAGACGGAACGGGCATAGTACACATCGCTCCCACGTTCGGCGCCGATGATGCCAAGGTGGCCAAGGCGGCCGGCATACCCGGACTGTATATGATCAACAAGGCCGGCGAAACGCGCCCGATGGTAGACCTCCAAGGGAAATACTGCCTGACAACCGACTTGGCCGGGTCTTTTGTGGAAGCCTGTGTGGACAGGGAAGCCTACGCCTGCCATGAGGGGGCTTACGTGAAGAACGCATACAGCCCGAAATACAACGCCGGCGGCAAGTATGACGCCAAGGCGGCTGAGAAGGACAAAGACCTCAATGTGGAGATCGCCATGGAGATGAAAGCCGCGGGACAGGCACTGCGCATAGAGAAGCAAGTACACAACTACCCGCACTGCTGGCGTACCGACAAACCGGTGCTCTACTATCCGCTCGACAGCTGGTTTATCCGTTCCACGGCAGTCAAGGACCGCATGATAGAGCTCAACAAGACCATACGGTGGAAACCGGAATCAACAGGCAGCGGCCGCTTCGGCAAGTGGCTTGAGAACCTGAACGACTGGAACCTGTCGCGTTCGCGCTACTGGGGGACACCGCTGCCGATATGGCGCAACGCCGACACGCGCGAGGAGATATGCATAGGGAGCATCGCACAACTGTATGACGAGATAGAGAAGAGCGTCAAGGCCGGTTTCATGAAGAGCAACCCCCTAAAGGACAAGGGATTCGTGCCCGGCGACTACAGCGAGGAGAACTACCACAGGATAGACATACACCGCCCGTATGTGGACTACATAGTGCTGGTGAGCCCGAGCGGCAAACCCATGAAACGCGAAACAGACCTCATTGACGTGTGGTTTGACTCCGGCGCGATGCCCTATGCCCAGATTCACTATCCCTTTGAAAACAAGGACAAGCTTGACAAACGGGAATGCTACCCAGCCGATTTCATAGCGGAGGGAGTCGACCAGACGCGCGGCTGGTTCTTCACGCTCCACGCAATCGCCGCCATGGTCTTTGACTCGGTGGCATACAAGGCGGTAATCTCCAACGGGTTGGTGCTTGACAAAAACGGCAACAAGATGTCCAAGCGACTCGGCAATGCCGTAGACCCGTTTGACGCCATTGAGAAATACGGTTCCGACCCCCTGCGGTGGTATATGATAACCAATTCGCAGCCATGGGACAACCTCAGATTTGACGAGAAAGGCGTGCAGGAAGTGACCCGATCGCTGTTCAGCAAACTGTTCCAGACCTACAGTTTCTTTGCTATGTATGCCAATGTGGACGGCTTTGACGGGACGGAACCGCAGGTGGAGATGTTCCGCCGCCAGAAGATAGACCAGTGGATCGTTTCGGCACTGAACACCCTTGTCAAGAACGTCACGGCCTGCTACGAGGACTATGACCTTACCAATGCGGGCAGACTGATAGAAGATTTCGTGACCAACGACCTCTCCAACTGGTACGTGCGCCTCAACCGCAAACGCTTCTGGCAAAACGGGCTTGACACAGACAAACTGAGCGCGTACCAGAGCCTCTACGGGTGTCTGGAGACGGTGGCGCGCCTGATGGCCCCGCTTGCCCCGTTCTATTCCGACAAGCTCTACCGTGATCTCAAGGGTGCGGACAACAGCGTGCATATGCAGGACTATCCCGTGGCAGACGAGACACTGACAGACACCGGGCTGGAGGCGCAGATGCAGAAAGCCCAGAAAATCACCTCAATGGGTCTCTCGCTGCGCAAGAAGGAGAACATCATCGTGCGCCAGCCTCTGGAGTGCATCATGATACCAGTAGGCAATGAGACAGAGCGTCAGTCGATAGAGGAAATGAGTCCCATCATAACCAGCGAACTCAACATCAAGAACATCAAGTTCGTGCCTGGCATAGACCTCGTGAAGACGGTGAAATGCAATTTCCGCGTACTGGGCAAGAAACTGGGCAAGCTCATGGGACCTGTGTCCAGCCTCGTGGGCGCAATGACCCAAGAGCAGATCTGCAGTCTGGAAACGCAAGGCTCGTACACCTTTGAAATAGACGGGCGGCAGGTAAGCATAGACAGCAGTGACGTGGAAATATTCAACCAGGACATTCCCGGCTGGAGCGTGGCCAACGACGGTACGCTGACAGTAGCCCTTGACTTGACAATCACCGATGACCTGCGCCGCGAGGGAACGGCGCGCGAGGTTGTCAAGCGCATACAGACCTACCGCAAGGAAAACGGCTTTGAGATAACCGACCACATAAGAATCGCGTTCAGGAACGATTCGGTGATAAAGGACGCCGTACTGCAGTTCAAGGACTATATCTGCACGCAGGTGCTGTGCGACAGCCTTGAGTGGAAAGACGAACTGGATGCGGAAAAACTTGACTTTGACGGTTACAGCGTTGATGTGGAGATAGGGAAATTATAACAGCAGACAAACAACTAACACTATTGTATATTATGGCGGAAAAAAAACGTTATTCTGACGAGGAACTGATGGAGTTCAAGGACTTGATCCTCCATAAGATAGAGGTGGCGCGCTCGGACTACAACCAGATTGTGGCCGCGCTCACCCACCGCGACAACAATTCCGTGGACGACACGTCGCCCACCTACAAGGTGACAGAAGAGGGATATGCCACGCAGAGCAAGGAGGAACTCAACACCCTTGCCGCACGCCAGAAGAAATTCATCGACAGTCTCCAGTGTGCCCTTGTGCGCATAGAGAACAAGACATACGGGGTGTGCCGCGTGACGGGCAAGCTTATTCCCAAAGAACGTCTGCGCGCCGTGCCCCATGCCACACTGAGTATCGAGGCAAAGCAGATGAAAAACCGCAAGGATTAGGCCGCAGACAACCGAAACGCCCGGAAGACCGCATACTCTATGCTTGCAGTCCCGGGACTCACATAACGACAAGATGACAGACCTTGCCACTACCAACAGAAGCCGCATCAGGACGATGCGCATGGTGTCGGCAGCCATAGTGCTGGCGATACTGGTCGTTGACCAGGGAATTAAGATCTGGGTAAAGACCAACATGTGTCTCGGTGAGAAGATAAAACTTGCGGACTGGGCGTATATCGCCTTCACGGAGAACAGGGGCATGGCTTTCGGTCTGGAGTTTGTAGGCACGCTGATGCTCTGCTGCTTCAGGATTGTGGCCGTAGGCGCATTGGTATGGCTTGTGGTGAAGATAACAAGGAGTCCGCTTGCCAAATGGGGGTTTGTGGTCTTGCTGTCCATGGTGTTGGCCGGTGCGACGGGCAATATCATAGACAACATATTCTACGGTCTTGTCTTTGACGACTCAAGTCTCTTTGAACCAGCCCGTCTCGTTGCCCTTGGGCAAGGTACGGGCAGCGTGTTTGAGGGGAAAGTGGTGGATATGTTCTATTTCCCCATGATTGACACGTTTCTGCCACAGTGGATGCCGCTGTGCGGCGGCACCCGTTTCATATTCTTCAGCCCCATATTCAATTTCGCCGATGCCAGCATAACCACTGGCGGCGTGCTGCTGGTGGCGTGCTACCACAAAACGCTCAACCAGTTGTTTTCGCACACTCCCCGTCCGGCTAACCGCACTGAAGAATGAGACTGCTGCTTGTCCTTTTCGTTGTGGTGCTGGCGGCCGGCTGCAAGGTCAGCAAGCCCAAGGGCGTGATTGACGAGGGCAGGATGGAGAAGATCCTCTACGAATACCATCTGGCCCAGGCCGTGTCGTTGGGAGGCGACAGTGCCGGCATAAAAGGACGGGCATACGTGTTGGCCTGCCTGAGGAAAAACGGAGTTACAGAAGCGGAGTTTGACAGTTCCATGGTGTGGTATTGCCAGCACATGGAATATCTTCAGAAAATATACCAGCGCATTGATGAACGCTACCGTTCGGAACTGGCCTCGCTGGGCATTGCCACCAATGAAGTCAACCGCTATTCAGCCCTCTCGACCACGGGAGACACCGCCAACGTGTGGAACAGCAACTCGTTTTTTGAACTCAGCGGCAACGGGTTCAACAACCGCATAGTGTTTGATGTGCCCGCGGACACGTCATACAAGACAGGTGACAGTTTCATGTTGAATTTCCATGCGGAGTTCCTGCAGAGAGAAGGCCGTCGGCACGGCATCGCCACCCTGGCAGTGCAATACGACAATGATTCCGTGGCCTGCGTGACACGCCATTTCTACGGCAACAGCGACAATTCTCTGGCTCTGCCTGCCGTTTCCCGTGTTCCCAAGCGTGTGTACGGACATATCTATATGCTCAGCGAATGGAACGCCTTGCCGCGCTATCTTTTTGTTTCCAGACCGTCTCTCGTCCGTATGCACAAGGTGAAAGCTCCGCAGCAAAAGCCCGGTATGGAACATGGCAGGCCGGACAGCACCAAGCGGGATTCGCTCCGTGCCGACACGGTGCAGTCGCGTGCGGCAACTCCCGGTATCCGTTACGGCACGGGTGATGCCAAACAGGTGGAAACCCTCTTGCCGGAGGAAATCCATTCGCGTCCCATTCCAAGGAAGAAAGGCAAGTGACGGCTGACGGTTGAACGGCACGGGTTTTCTCCGGCGGCAAACGCGACGGGGTGTGGAGGACTACAGGATGCAGTTGTCTTTGAGCAAGAACTCCGGGCCGTGGCCGGGGAAAACCAATGTTTCAGGAGGAAGGGTCATGATGCACCGGTCGATGACAGACTGTACCTGCCCAAGGGTGATGCCGTCTTCTTTGGGCAGTCCGATATAACCCTTGAAAAGAGTGTCGCCCGAAAAGAGGATGCCGTCTTCCGCACTGTAGAAACACAAGCTGCCGCGAGTGTGGCCGGGCGTGGCCATGACGGACAGCGGGCCGTAGGTGCGCACAGGGTCTGCCACGAGCGGACAGGAGGGCAAAGGCAAGGGCAAGTGGCGGTGAAGAACCCGGTGGAGATGTTCTTGTGCCGTGTGGTAATTGTGCTGTTCGTCGGGAGGGATGGTAGGCGGAAGCCCGTAGGTGTCGAAAATCCATTGCGCACCCCATATATGGTCAAAATGGCAGTGGGTGACAAGGCTGTATACCGGCGTTATGCCGTTGCCGGCAATATAGTCGGCAATCCTTGCCTCTTTTGTTTCACGCCGCACCCCGCAGTCTATGATTATGCCCCTGCCTGTGCCGTCGTGAAGGACATAGGTGTTTTCCCTAAGACCGTTGACCACAAAACGCGCTATGGTGTAGCGGGCGAGATGAAATACATTGTCGGTTGTGCGTAGCATGATGAAAAGCCTATTTCTGTCTGGAATGTTTGGTGTTTCTGTTGCGTGAAACCGTATGTTTCTTCGTGCGGTTGTTCCATTCTGCCATGGAGGTGACGAAGAATTCCCTCTGCTGTTGTTTCTGTGCCGGACTCTTGGCGGAGAAAACAGGCTTCATGGTGTAAGGGTGAAAACCGGAATACCATGTTTCGGTGCTGACGGTCATAGGTGTGGGTGTAAAGTCCTGCACCTGGTCGGTGAGAAGGCCCAGTTTGCGCGTCTTGGCCGCCAGCTGTGTCATGTCGTGTGTGGTGCAGCCCGGATGTGAAGAGATGAAATACGGGATTATCTGCTGGTGCAGGCCGTAACGGGAGTTTATGCGGTCAAAGACCGCCTTGAAGTCATAGAACAGTCCAAAAGGAGGCTTGCGCATGAGTTGCAGCACATGGTCTTCGGTGTGTTCGGGCGCAACCTTGAGGCGTCCGGAGACGTGTTTCGTGATGAGTTCCTCTGTGTAGGCGTATGCCGCCTTGTTGCAGGCCTCGTCATCGTAATGGTGCATCAGAAGGTCATAGCGCACGCCGCTGCCGATGAAACTCTTCTTTATGCCGGGCACGGTATCCACTGCCCGATAGAGATCTGTCAGCGGCTTGTGGTTTGCGTTAAGGTTCCCGCACACAGACGGGAAAATGCACGACGGCTTGCGGCATACGGCACAGATTTTCCTGTCGCGCCCACCCATCATGTACATATTGGCGGAAGGTCCGCCGAGGTCAGAGATATAGCCCTTGAAGCCGGGCATTCCGGTTATCTGCCGCACCTCCCTGAGGATGCTCTCTCTGGATCTGCTCATGATGAACTTGCCCTGATGGGCAGAAATGGTGCAGAAGGCGCATCCTCCGAAACAGCCCCGGTGTATGTTGACCGAGAAACGGATCATGTCGAATGCGGGAATGCGCTTGCCCTGATATTTCGGGTGAGGCAGACGCGTGTAGGGCAGGTCAAACGAGTGATCTATCTGCTGTGTGGTCATTGGCGGAAACGGAGGGTTGACCACCACATATTGCGAACCCGTCTGCTGAATGATCCGCTGGGGCTGCAGCCGGTTGCTTTCCTCCTCGATGTGGCGGAAATTTGCGGCGTAGAGCCTGCGGTCTTTGAGGCATTCCTCGTGGGAATTGAGCACTATGTCGTCCGGCGTTATGCCGTGGGGGATGTCTGCCAAAGTCTCGAGAGTCACTGTCTGCGGTATGGGGTATTTGCGCAGTATCTGTTTGAAGCCGGAAACAGACGCGAAAGCTTCTTCTTTGTGGTGGAGCAGTTTGTCCTCGACAAGACGGCAAAGCTGCATGGTGGGCATTTCCCCCATGCCATAGGTGATGACATCAGCCCCGGAATCCACGAGGACGGACGGACGCAGAGAGTCTTTCCAATAGTCGTAGTGTGTCACGCGCCGCAGGGAAGCTTCTATTCCGCCAAGCACTACGGGCGTGTCAGGATAGAGCTTTTTCAGTATGCCGGTATATACGATGGTGGGGTATTCCGGTCTCATGTCGTGCCGCCCGTCGGGACTGTAAGCGTCTTCCGATCGCAGGCGTCTGGCAGCGGTGTATTTGTTGACCATAGAGTCCATGGCACCCGGAGCCACTCCGAAGAAAAGGCGCGGGCGGCCGAATTTCCTGAAATCGCGGAAGTCGCCGTGCCAGTCCGGCTGCGGCACGATGGCAACACGCAGTCCGAGGTCTTCAATGAGGCGGCCTATGACGGCAGCCCCAAAGGAGGGATGATCCACATAGGCATCGGCACTGAAAATAATGACATCAAGTTGAGACCAGCCCCGTAGGTCGGCTTCTTTTTTTGTGGTAGGTAACCAGTCTGTCAGTAACATAGATCCGGATTTAGGGACGGGTCGTATACAACGGATATGGAACTATGACAAAAGCCCTGTCGGGATGTCCCTACGGGGCTTTTGTAACAGTATGGTTGTGTCAGAGACCTTTGCCGTGGCAGTTCTTGAACTTCTTGCCACTGCCGCAAGGACACGGGTCGTTGCGCCCCGGCAGTTTCTCGCGCACGATAGGCTGCTGCGGTTGCTGGGCGCGCGTGTCCTGACGGGCTGCGGCCTGCTGGTGCGGGTCTACCATATCGCTGCGGCTCTCCGTGTATTGCGGTCGCCGGCGCGGCTCTTCGGGGGCGGCCTCATGTACGTCTTCGGGTGCGTTCATAGGAATCTGGCTGCGCATCAGAATGCTTACCACGCGGTTGTAGATCTTGTTGATCATGGAGTCGAAGAGAGTCGCACTCTCAAGCTTGAAGATAACGAGAGGGTCTTTCTGTTCATAGCTGGCATTCTGCACAGACTGTTTGAGGTCATCAAGGTTGCGGAGGTTTTCTTTCCATTCATCGTCGATGATCTGCAACAGGATTGACTTTTCGAACTGCTTGACGAGGGATTTGGCCCCGGTTTCCACCGCTTCTTTGAGCGGCACTGCTATGTTGTAGATCTTCTTTCCGTCGGTGATGGGCACTGCGATACGGGTGTAGCGTTCCCCCTCGTTCTCATACACCTGTTTTATTACAGGCAAGGCCACCTCCGTCATGCGGTCTGTGTGGAGCCTCAGGTTTGTCATGGCAGCCTGGAAGGTTTTCTCGTACAGGTCGTTGCGGTCGATGTCGCCGTTGAACTCACCCTCGGTGAACGGAATCTCCATGGCCATAAGCTCAAAGAAACGCTGTTTGCATTGCTGGAAGTCGTTGTTGTCGATGATGTCAACGCAGCGATCCCATATCATATTGCTTATGTCCATGCCAATCCGCTCGCCCATGAGGGCGTGACGCCGCTTCTCGTAGATAACGGTGCGCTGCTTGTTCATCACGTCATCGTATTCAAGCAAGTGCTTGCGGACGCCGAAATGATTGCCCTCCACCTTTTTCTGCGCCCGCTCGATAGACTTGTTGATTATCGGTGACTCGATCACTTCTCCCTCCTTGAGCCCAAGGCGGTCCATGATCTTTGAAATCCTTTCGGCAGCAAACAGTCGCATCAACTGGTCTTCAAGCGACACGAAGAACACGGAAGATCCCGGATCTCCCTGTCGTCCCGAACGTCCGCGCAGCTGCCGGTCCACACGTCGGCTCTCATGCCTCTCCGTACCGATGATGGCAAGACCGCCCGCTGCCTTCACTTCGTCAGACAGTTTGATGTCGGTACCGCGCCCTGCCATGTTGGTGGCAATGGTCACAGTGGAACTCTGACCGGCCTGCGCCACGATGTCGGCCTCTTTCTGGTGCAGTTTCGCATTGAGTACCTGGCAGGGAATCTTGCGGAGGTCAAGCATTCGCTTCAGCAGTTCGGATATCTCGACGGAGGTAGTGCCGACCAGCACCGGGCGTCCCGCCTCGCGCATCTTGACTATTTCGTCAATGACAGCATTGTATTTCTCCCTCTTGGTCTTGTATACCCGGTCGTTGAGGTCTTTGCGCGCCACAGGACGGTTGGTCGGTATTTCCACCACGTCAAGCTTGTAGATGTTCCAGAACTCACCGGCTTCGGTGATGGCGGTACCCGTCATGCCCGCCAGTTTGTGGTACATGCGGAAATAGTTCTGCAGGGTTATGGTGGCGAAAGTTTGTGTGGCGGCCTCTACCTTTACGTGTTCCTTGGCTTCTACGGCCTGGTGCAGTCCGTCGCTCCAGCGGCGTCCCTCCATGATACGTCCCGTCTGTTCGTCCACAATCTTGACCTTGCCGTCAATGAGCACATAGTCCTCGTTGAGATTGAACATGGTGTAGGCCTTGAGCAGTTGCAGGATGGTATGCACGCGTTCGCTCTTGACGGAGTAGTCTGTCATGATTTCGCTTTTTCTGGCAAGCCGTTCCTCGTTGCTGAGAGTCTCGTCGCCCTCGAGTTGCGACATCAGGCTTGCGATGTCGGGCAACACAAAGAGAGAACTGTTTTTGACGGCGTTGGCCAGCCAGTCGTTGCCCTTGTCGGTAAGTTCCACGCTCTTCTGCTTTTCGTCGACAACAAAATACAGAGGCTCCACGGCTTCGGGCATACGGCGATTGTTGTTCTCCATATAGATTTCTTCCGTCCTGAGCATACCGGTCTTGATGCCCGGTTCCGAGAGAAACTTTATCAGGGCCTTGTTTTTGGGCAGGGCCTTGTGGGCGCGGAACAGCTGCAGGAAACCTTCTTCCTTCTTTTTCTTGTCATCGGAATCTATCAGAGTCTTTGCCTCGCTCAACAGCTGGTTGGCGTATTTGCGCTGCACCTCGTAGAGGCTTTGTATGAGGGGCTGGTATTCGTCAAACATCTGGTTGTCGCCCTGCGGCACGGGACCGGAGATGATGAGCGGAGTACGTGCGTCGTCGATAAGCACGGAGTCCACCTCATCGACAATGGCGTAGTTGTGCTTGCGTTGCACGAGGTCTTCCGGCGATACGGCCATGTTGTCGCGCAAGTAGTCAAAGCCAAACTCGTTGTTGGTGCCGAAGGTAATGTCGGCCTGGTAGGCTTTCCGGCGCGCTTCGGAGTTGGGGCGGTGCTTGTCGATGCAGTCCACGCTGAGTCCGTTGAACATGTAAAGCGGCCCCATCCATTCGGAGTCGCGCTTGGCCAGATAGTCGTTGACAGTGACCACGTGGACACCGTTGCCTGTGAGGGCGTTGAGGAACACGGGCAGTGTGGCTACGAGGGTTTTGCCCTCTCCCGTGGCCATCTCGGCAATCTTGCCCTGATGGAGAACCACGCCTCCGAAAAGCTGCACATCGTAGTGTACCATATTCCAGACGGTGTCGTTGCCGCCCGCTGTCCAGTGGTTGTGGTACAGGGCCTTGTCGCCGTCAATGTCCACGAAATCGTGTATGGCGGCCAATTCGCGGTCAAAGTCGGTGGCGGTTACGACCACGTCTTTGCCCTCGGCAAAGCGTCGGGCGGTACTCTTCATTATGGCCAGAGCTTCGGGCATGACCTTGTTGAGTTCCTCCTCCATGCGGTCAAGAATGTCTTTTTCCAGTTTGTCGACCTTGTTGAAGAGGTCTTCGCGCTCTTCTATGGGGAGAGTCTCGATTTTTTCCTTGACAGTCCGGATTTCCTCCTTCATGTCATCGGCACAGTGCTGCACCTGATGTTGTATCTCCTTGGTCTTGGCCCTAAGGCTGTCGTTGTCAAGTTTGTCGATGTCTTCATAGGCAGCTTTGATAAGCTCTACATACGGCTGGATTTCGTGCATGTCGCGTGTTGCCTTGTTGCCGAAGATTTTGGAGAGAATATTGATTACGTTCATTAGTCTATGTGTTATTTCAATGGTTATGGGTGATGCGCCGCGCTGTATGGCGGCATATATATTATTGCAGAGAGAGTGTTGCCTTAATGGATGTTCAAGGCGGCCGAGTGGCAGGCGTTTGGAGAGCGTATTCTCATGACTGATGCCAGAGTGGCGGCGATACAGTCTGTAGTGACAGGAGTTTCTATCTTTTGGCTCTTGACGTTGTTGCCGAAGAAAAATACAGGGAAATTGAGGTATGATTCGCGCACCAACCGGTCTTGATGCTGTGTCTCGTTGACAAGCCGCCATCCCGGTGCGACTTGTATGAGAATGTCGCCGGACAGCCGCGGATTGTAGCTGTTGCGTATTTTGTTGATACCGGGAGTCCATGCCCCGAGCAGCAAACGCTGTGAGGAATATGCGTCTTTTACCCCTCGTGACTGCAGCAGCAGTTCTTGGCAGCGGTCAAGCACCTCCGTGAAGTTGAGCTGCTTGTCAGTTATGAGTTTGTGGTTGAGATATATCTGGTTGTCGTAGGTGGCTTCCACGTAATTGCCTTGCCCGTAGACCGCCATGAGCATCATGTTGAGCAGGTTGGCGGTGCGGTTAATGTAGAAATTGCCTGACGGAACACGGTATCTGGAGAGGTCGCTGTTTTCTTCGTCGGTAGTGCCTGTAGAGGTGACGACGAAGAGAGTCCTCCCCTTGCCGATTTTCTCGTCGGTTTCGGCAATAAGGTCGGCAATCACACGGTCAAGGCGCACATAGGCATCCTGAACTTCCATGGCACACTCGGTGAGAGGTCTGTTGTCGTACCCTCCCGTATAGAACGTGATGGCGAGATAGTCCGGAATGTCGTCCAGCCCCACTGTGGTGTATTTGATACACTGTTTGGCCAATGAACTTACGTGTTCGTTGACCAGCGCGCTGGTGATGAATGCGCTGTAGGCACGGTCGCCCTTGAACTTGTGGCTGAACGGCTCTTTCACTCCGCCTGACAGAAAATAGCAGAAATTGCCGCTCAGTTCAGAACAGGGTGTCCAGACAACGGTCGGCAAGGACGAGCTCAAATCATTGCGGTTTGCCATGGCTACCCATGCCGGCAGTTGGGCAGAATAGTAGGTGGTGCCTGCCCATTTCCCGCTTTGGGGGTCGATCCAGAAAGCCCCGTCAGCAGCGTGACCGGCACTTAGAATGGCGGCATCGCTGAACGGGGCGAAAGAGTAGACGGCAGCCTTGCCCTCGGTGGCCACTTTCAGCTCGTCGCCGATGGTGGACACGCCGAGATTGCGCGGTGACAGTTTTTCTGCCGTTTCCAGTCCGCTCACGGTGTCATCGGCAACGCAATATTCCGGGCGCAGGGTATTGCGGTTGAACCACAGACGGTCTATTATGCCATTGTCGTAAGGCACAGCGCCGGTGGCAAGGGTGGCAATGGAAGAAGCCCTGTTGAGATTGGCGTTAGGGTATTGGGCGTAGCTGTAGACCCTGCCTTCGTTGAACAGCCGTCTGAAGCCGTTGTCACCATACAGGGGCATGAAAGCGTCAAGCAAGTCGCTACGCAGTCCGTCAACGGCTATATTCACGACCATGCGCGGGATTTGCCTGTCGGCCTGTGCCTCAATGCTGGCAAGCAGGGTGACGGCAAGAAAGGGCGCGAATTTCAGCAGTTCCTGAAATTTCTCCACGGGTGAAGCGTGCTTGTCTTTACGGTGCTGTTGCATTGTCAGGGTTTCTGTTTGGTTTTAGCCGTCTTGCGGTATTTCTGCCACACGATAATGCTTGTTGTGCTGCGTATAAGCATGAGCAATGCCAAAAGCATCGTCGCTGAATTGAATTGTTGCGGAACAGTATGCGAAAAGAGCAGAAACAGAGCAAGCACGGGAGCGGCTACGATGTGGTATTGTCTGTAGTCGTGTCTGCGTGCACCCGCAATCTGCCAATAGATTCCCACGAGCGGCAGCGGATTGAGAATCCATACAAGCCAGTTGGAATCTACGGTGGGGTGAACCGAGAACAGGAAGACAAACGTGACCACAGTTCCGGCAAGCCCCTGGACAAGCAACAGGACAGTGTCGGCAATCCAGAAAATGCGTCTGTGGCGTATCTCCCAAATTCCGAGAGCCACGGCTGTGGCCAGCATCAGAGCGGCAAGTACTGAGGGGGACAGGGGAGAGCCGGCGGTGTCTCCGACCGGTTTCGGATCTATCAGCCTGTGTTTTTCCAATACGAAATTGTGTACCGAGAACCCACCGCCAAGTATTATCGTCCGGTCAAGGTCTTGTGCGAGAACAAGCGGCGCAAACTGCAGGTCACGCCCCGTGGCGGGCAAATCGGCCTTGCTGCCGAGCAGCAGGTCTTGCCCAAAAGCCGCCCATTTCGCATTGCGGCAGAAAAAGTGTATGGCATCCCTGAAACTGCGTTCTGTCGGTCTGTCCGGGTATTGCAGTTTCCCGTCAATGTTCCGTTCTATCAAGTCCCTTATGCGTGTAGCGCAGTTGTCGTACAGGAAATTGTAAAGATAAGTGCGGTTTTCGGGCTTGGCGTTGTCAAGCAGGGCCCGGTATATCCGCCGGCATTCGGTCTGAGTGAGATTCAGCACTTGTTCGTCAACGTACCTTCCGCTGCGGCGGTAGCTGTCCATAAAGTTCCCGGTGGGCAGTTCTGCGCACATATAGTAAGTCTTTCCCATGGCGAATTTCAGTGCGAAATTGCTGGTGCTGAAATCAAAGACCCCATAGTTGAAGGTGACGTCAAGCCCCGTGCTGTCAGTCCGCATTACCCTTATGGCAGAGTGCCCGTAGTATTCGTACACCTCGTTGCCCGGTCCGCAAGTCAACAGGCTTATCCGCAACTGCGGGACTCCGTCCTGCTTTGCCGACATGCTGTCTGCAGCAAGCGTTTCCCGGGAATTCCCCGCCTGTTCGATGAGTTCCGCCGAAACCTTTTTGTCCAGTCTCTCCTTGAGTTGCCGTTGCTTGGCACTGAGCCTTGAACCGGCATCGGTGTAGTCCTTGATGTGCTGCCATTCGCTGTCTGCAGCAGGGGACTGGGCACAGGCTGTATCCGTCGCTGACACGAGTGCCAAAAACACCACAAGCAGTACGGACTTTGTCACGAGTCTGAATCTTCGCACGGGAACAGTATTCATATATGCTTAACGGTGTGCAAAAATAGCAAAAATAATTTGATTGCGTGATGTTTGTGCGCACCAAAAAATTGGGAGTCGAGTTGCAAGCCCCCGACTCCCAATCTCCTGTAAGAGAAATTGTATTTAACTATGCGCCTACGATGATGTTGTAGACAGCTACCGCATCGGCTGCGTTCACCTCGCCGTTGCCGTCAACGTCGGCATTTTCAAGAGAGAACCCGGATTCCGTTCCGCCAAGGATGTAGTTGTAGATAGCCACCACATCGGCTGCGTTCACCTCATCGTTGCCGTCAACGTCACCGCTCACTGCTTTCTTTTCGAATGTTGCGGAAACGGACATGTTCTTCGAGATGGCTGTGATGGTGTATGTGCCGCCTTCCCCGACGTTTTCCACTACGTTTGTCCCGTCTACATAGAGGGTCTTGAGCTCATAGCCGTCATCTGTGGTGATGACAAGCGTTACGTCCTCACCGGTGTTGATGGTGGCACTGGCTGTGGAGTTCTTGGAAACGGCTCCGGTACCCATGATTTCAATCTGTCCGCCTTCGCCGGTGCTTACCTGCACGGTGAAGCGCTTGTTGCCCTTAAGGTCTTTGCCAAGGACATCATCGTTTGCGCCGGTTTGCTGTGAAACGGCCACAAGGCTGCCAGCCGCATAGGTCTGCCCGATTGACGCTGCCGCAAAAAGGCAGAGGGAAAAGAGAATTTTTTTCATATCAATGTTTTTTGGTGTATATCCGTGTACACTTTGTATCGGTTGCAAATGTATGTGTTTTTTTTCAAATAATGGAAAATTTTCCGGAAAAAAGCACTCAGGTCAAAAAGCAGAGCCGGAGACCAAGTGCGAGTATGCCGAAGCGGTATGCAAACATCTTTCATGGGAGAGTCAGGGAAAGCCATGCTTTTCATGAGGTTTCCGCATGGCAAAAAGCTGTGTCTTTAGTCTGAAAGCAACTTTTTGTGGCTTTAAATTTTGTTAATAAGAATATACGTGTTACCTTTGCCGCCGAGTTAAAAGGCTTTGGATAGAAGACTTTGTTGCAGCCATGGTTTTTCCGAATTGTAAACGATGTGGTTGCATGTCGGCTTATCCGGATTCTCCTTTTTTCTTGCGACAATAATGTAGAACACATTGACAATTGCTATGGCAGTAAAATTTTACCAATCGGAGAACCAAGTGCCTCTCGAAATGCATAAGGTACGTATGGTTCAGAAGCTTACATTGCTTCCAGTGGAAGAGCGTCTGAAGGCTGTTCAGGAAGCGGGCAACAACACATTCCTCCTGCAGAACCGCGACATCTACATGGACATGATTACCGATTCCGGAGTCAACGGCATGTCGGACAAGCAGGTGTCGGCAATGCTGGTAGCAGATGATTCCTATGCCGGTTCTGAGACGTGGAACAGGGCAAAGGCTGCACTCAAGGAGGTCTTCGGCGTGGACAACGCTCTTCCCGTACATCAGGGGCGTGCAGCAGAAAACATTCTGGCAGAGGGCTTTGTAAAACCGGGTCAGAAAGCACTGATGAACTTTCACTTTACCACAACCAAGGCCCACATCACCCGTTTGGGCGGTGAGGTTATAGAACTTTTGGACCCGAAGGGGCTGAAGCCGCAGAGCGATGATTTGTTTAAGGGCGATTTCAGCCTCGAGGCCCTGCGCGGCTGCATCAGGGAGAACACTCCGGAGAAGATTGCCTTTATCCGCGTGGAGGCGGGTACCAACCTCATAGGCGGACAGCCCGTTTCGCTTGGCAACATGCTTGACGTTGCTGCCATCGCAAAGGAAAACGGCATCGTCAGCGTGCTTGACGCTTCGCTGCTGCAGGACAACGTCTATTTCATGAAGACGCGCGAGCCGCAGTGCAAGGATATGACGACCAAGGAAATTTACCATACCCTTGCCGATCATTTCGACATCATATATTTCTCCGCACGCAAACTGGGATTCAGCCGCGGAGGCTTCATCATTTCCAAAGACCCCAAATGGACGAACATGCTCATGGAGTTCATTCCCCTCTACGAGGGTTTCCTTACGTACGGTGGCATGGAGGTGCGTTCCATAGAGGCTGCCGCCCAGGGCTTGCTGGAGTCGCTGGATATGGAATACATAAACCAGGGACCGGAGTTTATTGCCTATTTGGCAAAGGAACTTGACGACTACGGGGTGCCTGTAATCCTGCCTGCCGGCGGACTGGGCTGCCATCTCAACTGTTCGGAGTTTGTGCCGCAGATGCCACACAGCCAGTATCCGGCTGCCGCTGTCGGTGCCGCTGTGTTCATTGCCGGCGGCGTGAGGGGTATGGAGCGCGGTACCGTGTCTGAGCAGCGCGAGGATGATGGCACAGAGCGTTACGCCGAACTGGAGCTGCTGCGTCTGGCCGTGCCTCGCCGCGTGTTTACGCTAAGCCAGATCAAGTACTGTGCCGACCGTGTCAAATGGGTTTGGGACAACCGCGGGCTTATCGGCGGTCTGGAGTGGACTATGGAACCCAAGGTGCTGCGCTTCTTCTTTGGCCGCATGAAGGAAATAGGCCACTGGCAGGAAGACCTCGCCGCCAAGTTCCGTAAGGATTTCGGTGACAGCCTGTAGTTTTTTGCCGGAGGGTGGGACTGCTCTCTGCCCGTCCGGGTAGCGGATTCTGTTTTTGAGACAAAAATCGCCGGGCGGCCGCATAAATGCAATGCGGCCGTCCGGTTTATTTATTAGTCGTTGCATTCTAAGCGGATATTCAAGTTTTTTCACGATATTTGCACACAGGACAAGAATAAGGACAAATAAAACATACCAACACATGAAACAACAGTTAAGGAAAGTGCTCGTGCTCGGTTCGGGGGCATTGAAGATAGGTCAGGCCGGCGAGTTTGACTATTCGGGTTCGCAGGCTCTCAAAGCCCTTCGCGAGGAGGGAATCAAATCTGTGCTTGTCAATCCCAACGTGGCAACCATACAGACCAGCGAGGGCATTGCCGACCGGGTTTATTTTCTCCCTGTCAATCCATATTTCGTTACGGAGATAATCAAGAAAGAACGTCCCGACGGCATCATGCTGGCATGGGGTGGTCAGACTGCGCTTAACTGCGGCACAGAACTGTACAACAACGGTGTGTTTGAAAAATACGGTGTCAGCGTGCTGGGTACCAGTGTTGAGGCAATTATGGATACCGAAGACCGCGACCGCTTTGTGCGCAGACTCAATGAGGCAGAGCTCAAGGTTCCGGTCAGCCAGGCCTGCGAAACGATGGAGGAAGCCCTTGCCGCCGCCCGCAAGATAGGATTTCCGGTGATGATCCGTTCCGCCTATGCTCTTGGCGGTCTCGGTTCGGGCGTGTGTCCCGATGAAGAGACGTTCAGGCAAATTGCCGAAAGTGCATTTACCTTTGCCCCGCAGGTGTTGGTAGAAGAGTGTCTGAAGGGGTGGAAAGAGATAGAGTTCGAGGTAATCCGCGATGCTAATGACCACTGCTTTACCGTGGCTTCCATGGAGAATTTCGATCCACTGGGCATTCATACGGGCGAGTCCATCGTGGTGGCTCCCACCTGCTCGCTTGCCGATGTACAGGTCAGAAAGCTGCAGGACATTGCCGTAAAGTGTGTGCGCCACCTCAACATCGTGGGAGAGTGCAACATACAGTATGCTTTCAACTCGTTCACCGATGACTACCGCATCATTGAAATCAACGCCCGCCTGAGCCGCTCATCGGCTCTCGCGTCAAAGGCCACGGGCTACCCGTTGGCTTTCGTGGCCGCCAAGATAGCGTTGGGCTATACCCTTGACCGGATAGGTGAGATGGGCACGTCAAATTCGGCATACGCAGCCCCGTCGCTTGACTACCTCATCTGCAAGATTCCGCGATGGGACCTCACCAAATTCAGTGGAGTGAGCCGCAAAATCGGTTCTTCGATGAAGTCGGTGGGTGAGATAATGTCCATAGGGCGGACTTTTGAGGAACTGCTGCAGAAGGGATTGCGCATGATAGGCCAGGGCATGCACGGCTTTGTGGGCAACACCCATCTCCATTTTGATGACCTTGACGAGGAGTTGTCCAATCCCACCGATCTCCGCATCTTTGCCCTGGCGCAAGCTCTGGAACAGGGTTATTCCACGGAACGCCTTTATGAGCTGACCAAAATAGACCCGTGGTTCATCGGCAAGATGAAGAACATCGTTGACTGGAAACACAAACTGGAGGCATACAACTCGCTGGAGGAAATATCCGCCGAAGATTTGCGCCAGGCCAAGGCTTACGGGTTCAGTGATTTCCAGATAGCCCGTTTTGTGCTCAAGACCGGCGAGGGCAATATGGAGAAGGAAAACCTTGCAGTGCGTACCCGCAGGAAAGAGCTGGGTATTCTCCCCGCAGTAAAACGCATTCCCACCGTGGCGAGCGAGCACCCCGACCTCACCAACTACCTGTACATGACCTACGGTGCGGAGGGGTACGACATCAACTACTACAAGAACGAGAAGTCGGTTATCGTGCTTGGTTCGGGAGCCTACCGCATAGGTTCTTCCGTGGAATTCGACTGGTGCTCGGTCAACGCCATACAGACGGCGCGCAAACTGGGCTACAAGTCCATCATGATAAACTACAATCCCGAAACGGTCTCTACCGATTACGATATGTGCGACCGTCTCTATTTTGACGAACTGTCGTTTGAGCGTGTGCTTGATGTGATTGATCTTGAACAGCCACGCGGAGTTATCGTCAGCGTGGGAGGACAGATTCCCAACAATCTGGCGATGAAGCTGTTCCGCCAGAGCGTGCCGGTACTGGGCACGTCGCCAGTGAGCATAGACCGTGCCGAAAACCGCAACAAATTCTCTGCCATGCTTGACCAGTTGGGTATAGACCAGCCCAAGTGGAGGGCTCTTACCTCGCTTGAGGACATACACTCGTTTGTGGAGGAGGTGGGCTATCCTGTGCTCGTGCGTCCGTCCTATGTGCTGTCGGGAGCCGCCATGAACGTGTGTCATACGGACGACCAGCTCAAGCGTTTCCTTGCGATGGCCAGCGAGGTCAGCAAGGAATATCCCGTTGTCGTGTCGCAGTTCATGCAGGAGACAAAGGAGATAGAGTTTGATGCCGTCGCTGACCACGGCGAGATTGTTGAATATGCCATCTCCGAGCATGTGGAGTATGCCGGAGTCCACTCCGGTGATGCAACCATGGTGTTTCCGGCACAGCAGATATATTTCTCCACGGCACGCCAGATCAAGAAGACAAGCCGTGCCATCGCAAGGGAACTCAACATTTCCGGACCGTTCAACATCCAGTATCTGGCAAAAGACCGTGAGGTAAAGGTCATAGAGTGCAATCTGCGCGCCAGCCGTTCGTTCCCGTTCGTGAGCAAGGTGCTGAAGCGCAATTTCATAGAGACCGCCACGCGTATCATGCTGGACGCTCCCTACAACCGTCCCGACAAGTCGGCGTTTGACATTGACCGCATAGGGGTCAAGGCCAGCCAGTTCTCGTTTGCCCGTCTTCAGAATGCCGACCCCATTCTGGGTGTTGACATGAGCAGTACCGGCGAGGTGGGCTGTCTGGGCGAGGACTATAACGAGGCCCTGCTCAATGCCCTTATATCCACGGGCTACAAGATACCGGCAAAAGACAAGGCAATCATGATTTCGAGCGGAGAGGTCAAGTCCAAGGTGAGCCTGCTTCAGGCTGCGCGTCTGCTTGACAAGAAAGGCTATGCCCTCTATGCAACAGAGGGTACTGCCAAGTTCCTCAACGAAAATGGAGTTAGGGCTACAGCCGCCCTATGGCCTGACGAACAGTCCGATGGCGGGCTAAACGTGATGGACCTCATTGCCGGTCATAAGTTCGACCTCATTGTCAATATTCCCAAGAACCACACGGCCCGCGAACTTACCAACGGCTACAAAATACGCCGTGCCGCCATAGACCACAATATCCCGCTGATTACCAACGCCCGCCTTGCGCGCGCTTTCATCGAGGCGTTCTGCAATGTCAGCCTTGAGGACATCAGCATTAAGGCGTGGCAGGACTACGAGTGATGTGTGCTGTAGCAGAATGAAATGAAAGTTTATTGCCGCGCGGATATTCTTGCGACAAAACAAAGAATAAAAACGAGATAGTTGGCAATGGTTTTCCTGAAAAAAGTTTCTGATTTTGTCAGCAGGCACATGTCTGCCATAGTGATATGTATGGCTCTTGTAGCTCTGATAGAGCCCGGGGCGGTGAGTTTCATAAAGACAAGCTATGTGAACACGCTGTTGGGCATTGTGATGTTCGGCATGGGGCTGACATTGAAGCCTGGCGATTTCCGCATAGTGTTTGCCCGTCCAAAGGATGTGGTTATCGGTTTCGTGGCGCAGTTCACCATCATGCCGCTTCTGGCCTTTGTGCTGGCACACTGCTTCTGTCTCTCGCCGGAACTCACGGTGGGCGTGATACTGGTCGGCACTTGTCCCGGCGGCACCTCGTCAAACGTGATGACTTATCTTGCCAAGGGGGATGTGCCGCTGTCGGTAGCCATGACCGCTACGTCTACAATAATGGCTCCGGTGGCTACGCCTTTGCTCACATGGCTATATGCCGGTCAGACCGTTGACGTTGATGTCATGTCAATGTTCCTGTCAATCGTACAGGTCGTACTTCTGCCGATAGGGCTCGGGTTTGTGATAAACCGTTTTTTCTCCGGGTTTGCCGGCCGTGCCGTCAGCGTGCTTCCGCTTGTGTCCACACTGGCCATAGTGGCCATAGTCGGTGCGGTGGTGAGTGCCAATTCCGCCAAGTTGATGACTTGCGGACTGACAGTGCTGTGCGTGGTGATGCTGCACAATGTTTTGGGCTACGCCCTCGGCTATGGGGCGGGCAAGCTTATGGGGATGTCTACCGTGAAATGCCGTACGGTAGCCATAGAAGTGGGTATGCAGAACTCCGGTCTGGCGACATCCCTTGCCACAGTCCATTTCGCTCAGTATCCGCTGGCAACCATACCAGGGGCTGTGTTCAGCGTGTGGCACAACGTGTCGGGAGCCATGCTCGCCAACATATTCCTTCGCCGGACAGAAAGAAAGGACACCCACGGTTGCTGAGAGGGTGTCCCTTTCGCACGCTTTTATTTGACTTCCACGTACGAAGCAAGGCGCTTTGCCTTGTCGCGCAGCGCGTCTATGTTGCCGCCGAGCGGTCCGTTGCAAATCACCACGCCCATACGGCGGTTGAGACGGGTGGACGGTTTGCCGAAGATGCGAATGTCGGCATCTTCTTCGCAGGTTTTCTCTATGCCGGAGTATTCGGGTCTGTCCGGACTTGCTATGCCGGAGAGGATGACGGCACTGGCTCCGATGCGCAGTTGCTTGATGCACGGCACTGGCAGTCCGAGCACGGCACGGCAGTGCAGCTCGAATTCGCTGAAATTCTGTGTGCCGGCGAGTGTGACCATGCCTGTGTCGTGCGGACGGGGCGACAGTTCGCTGAAATATACGCCGCCGGTGTTGCTTATGAAGAATTCCACCCCCCAAAGGCCTGCACCAGTGAGGGCTTCCGTCACGGCGGCGGCCATACGCTGAGCTTCTTTGAGATGTTCCTCTTTCATCGGCATGGGTTGGAAGCTCTCGCGGTAATCGCCGCCTTTCTGCACGTGTCCTATGGGTGCGCAGAAGAGGGTCGGCCCGTTTTTCTGCGTCACGGTGAGGAGGGTAATCTCATAGTCGAACTTGATAAACTCTTCTATTATGACTTCCTTGACATCGCCGCGGCTGCCGCTCATGCCGTATTCCCATGCGTGCTGCAGGTCATCGGCGGTTTTGACGAGACTCTGCCCCTTGCCCGATGAAGACATCAGCGGCTTGACTATGCATGGAAATCCAACTTCGTCAGCCCCGGCCTGGAGTTCCGCAAAAGTCTTGGCATAGCGGTAGCGGGCGGTCTTGAGACCGAGGTCTACGGCGGCCAGATCGCGTATGGCCTTGCGGTTCATGGTGAAGTTGACCGCACGGGCAGAAGGGGTAACCTGTATGCCCTGTTTCTCGAATTCATAGAGCTTCTCCGTGCGTATGGCCTCTATTTCCGGCACTATGATGTCAGGGCGGTGTTTGCGCACGGCAACCTCAAGAGCATCGCCATCAAGCATGGAGAACACTTCGCATTCATCGGCCACCTGCATGGCCGGTGCTCCGGCATAGCTGTCGCAGGCTATCACGTGCTGCCCCAGACGCTGGGCGGCAATGACGAATTCCTTGCCCAGTTCGCCTGAGCCTAAGAGCAGAATTTTTTTCATATTATGTCGTTGTTGTGTGTTTGCGTATGTGCAGGGTGCGTGTGCAGGAAGCCATCCTGCGACAGGATCGGTTCCTTGTGCAAAGATAGTCTTTTTGTACCACAAAGCATTCGCTGTCCGGGTTTTATTTCGTTGCTTGTTTCTTGCCGCGTCCTTAGCTCCGCCCGTTCCCGGACGGGCAGGTACTGGGCAGGACAACAAACCGTTGGTCTCATCTCCAAATAATGGTGAATTTGTTTACGGTTCTCAAAGAACAATGCTAACTTTGCAGCCATCTTGGCAGGTGTTCCTGCGTGTGGGCGTAAGGGATAGAGGATAGAACAGAAAAGAAACAGGCCAGAAGATGAGAAAAGAATCAAGGGCCATGGATAGCCGATGGGCATTGGAACTGATGCACAAGGCCCCGTATATTACCGTGAGTTTCATTGATGCAGGAGGTCGGGCGTACGGATTGCCCCTGTCGCTCGCGTCGGGCGATGATGTAAACTGGTATTTCCACTGCGCCTTGGAAGGAAAGAAACTGGATGCCATCAAAGCACACCCGGACGTATGCCTTTCTGCAGTGACCCGTTGTGCGCCTGCCGTTGATCCAGAAGATGGCAGTTTCACCCTGCAGTACAAGTCGGCCGTTGCATTCGGCAGGGCCGAAGTCGTGACAGATGACGACGAGAAGGTTCGCGGTCTAAGGCTTATTTGCCAACGCTTTCTCCCTCACCACATGGAAGCTTTTGACCGCAGTGTAGCCCGTTCGTTAGCCAGAACCGCACTGGTGCGTATTACGCTTTCCGAGCTTCCCGCAGGCAAGCGCAAACAGTATGACAAGGACGGCAAGGAAATGAAATATGGCAGACTGGAATAGAAACACCTTTGCCGCTGTTTCCGCATAAACGACTAGTTGCCGCCGTGCGGTTGCCGCAACAAACCGAGTGCTTGACAAACCTCGTAAAAAACAAGAAGAATGGAAAGGAAAACAACTCAAGTGAGTGTGCTGTTTATGTTGTTCAGCATACTTTTCTGCGTTTGTCTTATTGCGTCAAACGTACTGGAAACAAAGCAAATAGCCATTGGCTCGTTGTCTTTGACAGGCGGGCTTATCGTGTTTCCGGTCAGTTATATCATCAACGATGTAGTATGTGAAGTCTGGGGATACGGCAAGGCTCGCCTGCTGATATGGACGGGGTTTGCAATGAACTTTTTCTTTGTGGCAGTGGGTGTCGTGTGCGATGCTCTCCCGGCCGCTCCTTACTGGAGTCATGATGCCGGGTTTCACGCCATTTTCGGCCTGGCGCCGCGTATTGCCGCCGCTTCGTTCGTAGCTTTCATAGTGGGTTCCTTTGCCAATGCCTATGTGATGAGCGTGATGAAAATACGTGACGGCGGCAAACGTTTCTCTGTCCGGGCCATTCTCAGTTCCGTGGTGGGGGAGAGCTGCGACAGCATCATTTTCTTTCCGTTGGCTTTCGGCGGAGTCGTACCGGCATCAGAGTTGCCGTGGCTGATGCTCTGGCAGATCTTTTTGAAGACAGTATACGAAATCATCGTATTGCCGGTTACCATCCGTGTCGTGAGGGTTACGAAGAAGCATGAGGGCGAGGATGTTTACGACAATAATATCTCCTACAACATATTCAAAATATCCAGCCTGAAATAAGAATGCCGCACATGGCAGGAAAATCTTTTCGCAAAGCCAAGAAAAAACCTGCGAAACACTGTGATATGAGAATAATTACGTAACTTTGCAGCCGATTTTTTTGCACAACAGAACAACATAATGTCTAACTTATCAATTTAACTGTTTTTTTTAATGAACAATTTAAAAGACGTAATGCCGCTGGACGGTTTCGACTGGGATTCGTATTCGGACGGAGCGGCAGTGACAGAGGCTGACAAGAAAGAGACTGAAGAAGCCTACGGCAAGACCCTCAGTCAGGTCAGCAACCACGAGGTGGTTGAAGGTACCGTAATCTCAATCAACAAGCGCGAGGTGCTCGTTGACATAGGCTACAAATCTGATGGCATAATTTCTGCCAACGAGTTCCGCTACAATCCAGACCTTAAGGTTGGAGACAAGGTGGAAGTGTACATCGAAAAAGAAGAAGACAAAAAGGGCCAGCTTGTGCTTTCTCACAAGAAAGCCCGTGCAAAACAAGGCTGGGATCGTGTCAATCAGGCACTTGAGTCCAAGGAAATTGTCAAGGGCTTTGTCAAGGCCCGCACCAAGGGCGGCATGATTGTCGACGTGTTCGGTATCGAGGCGTTCCTCCCGGGCAGCCAGATTGATGTAAGGCCTATCCGCGACTACGATGTGTTCGTGGAGAAGACGATGGAGTTCCTCGTTATCAAGATCAATCAGGAGTACAAGAATGTTGTGGTTAGCCACAAGGCTCTTGTCGAGGCAGAGCTTGAGGCACAGAAGAAGGAAATCATCTCCAAACTCGAGAAGGGCCAGGTGCTTGAGGGCACTGTCAAGAATATCACCTCTTATGGTGTATTCGTTGACCTTGGTGGCGTTGACGGACTCATTCATATCACGGATCTTTCTTGGGGGCGTGTCAGCGATCCCAAGGACATTGTGGAGCTTGACCAGAAAATCAATGTCGTTATCCTTGATTTCGATCAGGAAAAGCAGAGAATCGCTCTTGGTCTCAAGCAGCTTACTCCCCATCCATGGGATGCTCTTGATCCGAATCTCAAGGTCGGCGACAAGATCAAGGGCAAGGTGGTAGTCATGACTGACTACGGTGCATTCGTAGAAGTTGCCCCGAGCGTGGAGGGACTTATCCACGTGAGTGAAATGAGCTGGAGTCTGCATCTCCGTTCCGCACAGGATTTCATGAAAGTGGGAGACGAGGTTGAGGCCGTAATCCTCACCCTTGACCGCACGGAACGCAAGATGTCGCTCGGTATCAAGCAGCTCAAGCCGGATCCATGGCAGAAGATTGAGGAGAACTACCCGGTAGGGAGCAAGCATGTTGCCAAAGTTCGCAATTTCACCAACTTCGGTGTGTTTGTGGAACTGGAAGAGGGAGTGGACGGTCTTATCCATATCTCTGACCTCTCCTGGACAAAGAAAGTGAAGCATCCGTCAGAGGTTACTCAGATCGGTGCCGACATAGAAGTAGTGGTGCTTGAGATAGACAAGGAAAGCCGCCGTCTCAGCCTCGGTCACAAGCAGACGGAAGAAAATCCGTGGGATGTGTTTGAGACGGTATTCACCGTAGGTTCAATCCATGAGGGAACCATAATAGAGGAGCACGACAACGGTGATGTCATTCAGCTTGAATACGGCATTGACGGTTTCGCCACTCCCAAGCATCTCGTCAAGGAAGACAAGACCAAGGCACAGCTCAACGAGAAGTTGCCGTTCAAGGTGCTTGAGTTCAACAAGGTGACACGCAGGATTATCCTTTCGCACAGCCGTGTGTTTGAGGATGAACAGCGTGCAGAGCAGCGCAAGGTGTCAGCCCAGCGCAAACCGAACAATGACACTCCTGAGGTGCAGAACCAGACTGCTGCCACTTCGCTTGCTGACAATGACGCCCTCGCGGAACTCAAGGCAAAGCTTGCGGAGCAGAGCAACGCGGAGTAATACCGGCTGTTGTGTCAGCACGGCTGGAATGCGGCTAACGCATTAGTTACACAGGGGGAGGACTTGCCCGTAGGCAGATTGGGCGAAGTTCCTCCCCCTTTTTTACTCGTGGGGAAATACCGTATTGCGGTCGGGCTGTGTGTCCATCTGACACGGTGGTGAGAAGCCCCTGAAAATAAGGAACTGTGGAAAAATTCGAGATAACGGTATTGGGATGCGGCAGTGCCACTCCGACACTGAGGCACAATCCGTCGGCTCAGGTGGTAAACATGCGCGACAAGCTGTCGCTTGTGGACTGCGGTGAAGGCACCCAACTGCAGATGCGGGCGAGGAGAGTCAAGTTCATGGCTTTGCGCAACGTATTCATATCTCATCTGCATGGAGACCATTGCCTGGGCTTGGCCGGTCTGATAGCAACTTTCGGTCTGCTGGGGCGCACAAAGAATTTCCATGTGTATTCCCCCGAGGGTCTGGAGGAGGTGCTCCGTGCGCAGGTCAATCTGTTTTGTCACAAGCTTGGATACGAAGTGGTGTACCACACGGTAGACACGTCCAGAAACGCACTCGTTTACGAAGACCGCACAATGGAGGTGTGGTCGCTGCCCCTGAAGCATACGGCGGCGTGCTGCGGTTTCCTGTTCAAGGAAAAGCCCTCGCTGCCACATATCAACCGGGAGATGACAGACTTCTACAATATCCCCGTTTGTCGTTTGCACGACATAAAAGCGGGCAAGGACTGGGTATGCGATGACGGCACTGTTGTCCCCAACGCACGCCTTGTCACGCCAGCGGCACCGCCGCGGTCGTATGCCTATTGCTCGGACACTTCTTATCTGCCAGGTTTGGCGGATATGGTCAGGGGGGTGGATCTTCTCTATCACGAAGCGACATATCCTGACGGCTCGGAAGTGAAAGCGGGCATTCGCGGACATTCTACGGCAGGCCAGGCGGCAGCCGTAGCCAAACTCGCTGGTGTCAAGAGGTTGATGATAGGTCACTATTCTGCCACTGTAGACGATGTGTCGGAACTCGTCAGTCAGGCGTGCAGGGTTTTCCCCGACACTATTGCTGCAGAGGAGGGGCTGGTAGTCAATGTGTAGCAGAAAAGGCCTGTTCCTATGAGCAAATTGTGGAACAATGTGTTTTTCTTTGCGGGAGTCGCTGCGGTTGCGGTGATGCTACTGACATTTGACGTTGACTATGCCGAACTGTGGGCGCATATCCGCAGGGCGGGAGGGTGGTTTCCGTTTGTCGTAGGGGTGTGGCTGCTGATATACTTGCTGAACGCTGCAAGTTGGTATATGATAATCCGCAGTGGGGGAAGCCGTGCATCCGTAAGTTTCGGCAAGGTCTACAAACTGACCATTTCGGGTTTTGCTCTCAATTATGCCACCCCATGCGGTCTGATGGGCGGCGAGCCTTACCGCATCATGGAACTGAGTCCACTGATAGGGAGCGACAGGGCGGTAAGCAGCGTGATACTCTATGTCATGATGCATATCTTCAGCCACGTATGCTTTTGGCTGTCATCGGTTGTCCTGTATGTAATAATGTATGCACCGGGGGTGTCTATGTGCCTTTTTCTTGGTGCCGTTTCCGTATTTTGCCTGGTTGCGGTGTATTTCTTTGTCTGGGGTTACAGACACGGAATGGTAGTGCGGCTGTTGTGCGGGCTGTCGTCCGTTCCGTGGATTGGCAAATATTTCAGACGGCTTTACGACCGCAAGAAAGATTATCTTGTTTGTGTGGACAGCCAGATAGCGGAGCTGCATTCGCAGCATGCGGCGACTTTCTACCTGTCTTTCTTCTTTGAGTTTGTTTCACGGGTGCTCACGTCGCTGGAAATCTATTTTATCCTGCGGATATTGACAAGCAGCGTAAGTTTTTTTGACTGTGTGCTGATTATGGCGTTCACATCGCTGTTTGGCAACCTTTTTTTCTTCTCCCCCATGCAGCTTGGTGCCCGTGAAGGCGGTTTTGCCATTTCTGCAAGTGCATTGTCGCTGAGTGGTGCGTTTGGCGTATATGTAGGACTGATAACCAGGGTGCGTGAACTTATCTGGATTGTCATCGGGCTGGCGTTGATGAAAATTGGCAGACGCAGTCCGAAAAAGTGAAGAAAAGCAAAAAGAGTGAGTTCACGGCAAAAAACGTGTCCAAAATTTGGTGCAGTAAAAAAAGGTTCTTATTTTTGCAGAAAGAATAACTTTGGAGACAGTGAATCGCATAGTTGCATCCATAGTGGTTTTGGTCGTAATGTTGGCATCCGTTCCTGCGGCGGCTTTGCAGACAGAATCGCAGCAGATGTCTCTTGCCGCCCCGGAGGCGCAGGAGATAAATGTTTCCGTGTCGGGCAGAACTCTGCGTGTGACGGGAGCAGCGAGGATGACCATGAAGATTTATTATGTCACCGGAACACAGGCGGCTTCTTATGTCATAGAAAGCGAGGACCAGCTGGTTGCCACGGAGCTCGTCAAGGGCATATATGTAGTGAAAGTCGGTAAGTTTGTTCGCAAACTCACTATTTCGTGATATCCTGCACGGCAGACGGTATGAGATGGCAACCAGACTTTTCAGCTGGTTGCCTTGTGTTTTATAATAATATAATAATATGAAAAGGCCGGAAGCTCTTCTCTCTCGCGTTGCAACCGTCTTGTGGGGAGAGCGTACGGCGGGCAAACCGAAGTCCAGATGGCGCAATACCCGAGCGACAGACAGCTGATAGAAATGATCAAGAACCCTGCGGAAAAAAGCAAGGGGTTTGAGAAGATTGTGGGTAAGTACAGTTCGCGTCTATACTGGCAAATCCGTTATGTGGTCACGTTTCACGATGATGCCGACGATGTGCTGCAAAACACATTCATAAAGGCATGGAGCGCACTTGATTCTTTCAGGGGCGACTCAATGCTTTCCACATGGCTTTACCGCATTGCTGCCAACGAGAGCCTGTCTTTCCTGCAGCACCGCACCGAAACGGTAAGCCTTGATTCCGCTGAGGCCAATCTGGAGAACATGCTTGAGAGCGACATGTATTTTGACGGAGACGAAATACAGAAAAGCTTGCAGAGGGCGATTCGGACTCTTCCGCCAAAGCAGCGTCAGGTCTTTTGTCTGAGATACTATGACAACATGAAATACGAGGAAATGGCAGACATTCTCGGAACATCGGTAGGGGCACTCAAGGCCTCTTACCATATAGCCGCAAAAAAAATAGAGGACATAATCAACGGAGCGGATTAAACTTTCCGATGCGGTTGGTGTCTAAAGAGAGAGGACAGGATATATGAATATACCAGACTTGAACAATTCAACAGACGGCCGTGGGGTGTTCAAAACGCCACGGGGTTATTTTGACAGTCTTGACCGGCGCATCATGCAGCGCGTTTTGGAGGATGACAATCCTGCCGGAGGCAAGCGGACAGTCCGGTTCTGGCAAACAGAGGCGTATGCCAGACTGAAGCCCTACATATACATGGCGGCCATGTTCGGCGGTCTGTATTTCGGAGTGTGGGTCTACAAATACCAGCAAAGGATACTCAGCGAAAAGTCTGTGACGGCACAGCTGTCAGAGGGAAACGTGCGGGCGGATGGCGAGGCTTCCGAAGAGGAAATCTACTCCTATGTCAACGATGCGTGCGACTACATGATGACCGACAGCCATGATATCGTGGCTTGCCTGACCGGGTCTGAATAAATTGACACATATGATACGCAGAGACTTAATCAAAAAACTCTTTCTCGTTGTATTTTGCTTGCTCGTTGCCGCCGGAGCGACGGCGCATTCCACTGGCGACGAACCTGAAAACGGCAGCCGCCCGCGTTTTTCGCCCGAGGAATACCGGCAGAAAGAGATGGAGTATATTACAAATACGGCAGATCTGACCCGCGCCGAGGCCAATGCGTTTTTCCCGCTGTTTCACCAGATGAAAGACCGGCAACGCAAGCTGAGTTTCAAGAATGGCAAGATGATGCGGGATGCATGGCGGAAAAAACTCAGCAATGCAGAGAGTCTTGCCATACTTGATGCTATAGCGGAAAACGAGGAGGATATTGTGGAGCTGGAAGAAAAGTACCGGAAGAGATTCCTCAAGATAGTCAGTGCTTCAAAACTGTTGAAGATCAAGATTGCCGAGAAAATTTTCGAGCGCAGGATGCTCAGCAATATAGCCCAAGGACCGCGGCATAAGGGGCCGGGGAAACAAGCGGATGCCGCAAAGCCTTCCGCAGACAGAATACAGAGATAACGACAAAACAATTTTTTCATATTTAAAGCCGACGACTGTGAAGTTCTCGGTTTTTTTTTGTTGTGGTCGTTGGCCGTAAACAGCCGGCCGCCGGAAAAGCCGTTTGTCAAGGACTTGTGGCGGTGCTGTTTGTGTCTTTTGGCAAGAAAAAGGATTGCAAAGACAGGCGGCATGAGAGAAAAATGTTAATTTTGCACGAAACTGAATAACAGGCAAAAAATGGAGTTAGCAAGCAAATACAACCCTGCCGAAGTCGAGGGCAAGTGGTACAAATATTGGACAGATCACAAATTTTTCAGTTCAAAGCCGGATGGACGCGAACCCTACACCGTTGTGATACCGCCGCCGAACGTGACAGGGGTGCTCCACATGGGTCACATGCTCAACAATACCATACAGGACATTCTGGTGCGCAAGGCTCGCCTTGACGGCAAAAATGCCTGTTGGGTGCCTGGCACAGACCATGCCAGCATCGCTACGGAAGCAAAAGTTGTGAACCGCCTCGCCGAACAGGGCATAAAGAAGCGTGACCTGACCCGCGAGCAGTTTCTGAAGCACGCATGGGACTGGACTGACGAACATGGCGGTATCATCCTCAAGCAGTTGCGCCGGCTTGGTGCCAGCTGTGACTGGGATCGCACTGCGTTTACCATGGATGAAAAGCGCAGCGAGAGCGTGCTGAAAGTCTTTGTGGATCTCTATCGCAAGGGACTTGTCTATCGGGGGCTGCGTATGGTGAACTGGGACCCGAAAGCCCAAACGGTACTGTCTGCCGAGGAGGTCGTCTACCGTGACGAGAAAAGCAAATTGTATTACCTCAAATATTATGTGGCGGACACGTCCGAAAACCCTGTGAAGCCTACGGGGCAGGAGGGCGAGGTGCTGCATGAGGACTCCAAAGGGTTCTATGCAGTCGTGGCAACCACGCGCCCCGAGACCATAATGGGCGACACAGCCATGTGCATCAACCCCAAAGACCCCAAAAACCAGTGGTTGCGGGGGCACAAGGTGACCGTGCCATTGGTGGGGCGTGTAATTCCCGTGATAGAAGACCGTTACGTGGACATAGAGTTCGGTACGGGCTGTCTGAAAGTGACACCGGCTCACGATGTCAACGACTACGCCCTCGGCAAATCCCACGGATTGGACACCATTGACATTTTTAATCCGGACGGCACTGTCAGCGAAGCTGCGGGTATGTATGTCGGTATGGATCGCATGGTTGTGCGCCGGCAGATAGCCAAAGACCTTGATGCTGCCGCCTTGCTGGAAAAGGTGGAGGACTATGAGAACAAGGTGGGCTATTCGGAACGCAACCAGGACACGGCGGTGGAGCCGCGCCTTTGCAAGCAGTGGTTCTTGTCGATGAAGCATTTTGCCGACATCGCTTTGCCGCCGGTGCTTGAAGGCAAGATAAAGTTCTACCCGACGAAGTACGTTGCGACATACCGCAACTGGCTTGAGAACATACAGGACTGGTGTATCAGCCGCCAGCTCTGGTGGGGACACCGCATTCCTGCCTGGTTTCTGCCTGTGGCAGATGACGGGGAAGAGAAGTTCGTTGTCGCACTGACTCTGGAAGAGGCTCTTGATGAGGCACGCAAGATCAGCGGTTATGAGAACCTCACTGCCGACCAGCTAACC
Source organism: Anaerovoracaceae bacterium (assembly GCA_963617965.1). Classification (GTDB taxonomy): domain Bacteria; phylum Bacteroidota; class Bacteroidia; order Bacteroidales; family Bacteroidaceae; genus UBA6382. Next base: position 10,619 of record CAVEQO010000018.1, on the reverse strand, counting down.
CGCGATGAGGATGCCCTTGACACGTGGTTCTCGTCGTGGCTGTGGCCTATATCGCTGTTTGACGGAATCAACAATCCCGGCAACGGGGAGATAAAGTACTATTATCCCACTTCCGACCTTGTCACAGCTCCGGATATTATATTTTTCTGGGTTGCACGCATGATTATGGCCGGCGAGGAGTATATGCACGATGTTCCGTTCCGCAACGTCTATTTCACCGGTATCGTGCGTGACGAGATAGGGCGCAAGATGTCGAAGTCACTGGGCAACTCGCCAGATCCCATCGGACTGATAGAGAAATACGGCGCAGATGGCGTGCGTATGGGCATGCTGCTTGCAGCTCCCGCAGGCAATGACATACTGTTTGCCGAGAGCTTGTGCGAACAAGGACGTAATTTCTGCAACAAGATATGGAATGCTTTCCGTCTCGTAAAGGGATGGGAAACGGCAGAACAACCGCAGCCGGAGGTGTGCGGAATAGCGGTCAGATGGTTTGGGGCCAAGCTCAGGGTCGCAGCCGCTGAAATAAACGACTTGTATTCGAAGTACCGTCTCAATGAGGCTCTGATGGCGGTGTTCAGACTCTTCACCGATGATTTCTCCGGTTGGTATCTGGAGATGGTAAAGCCGTCCTACCAGGAACCTGTTGACAGGAAGACCCTTGACGAAACCCTCCGCTTCTTTGACCTGTTGATGAAGATTGTACATCCGTTCATGCCGTTCATTACCGAAGAACTGTGGCAGCATATATACGACCGCAAAGATGGCGAGAGTATCATGGTAAGCCCTCTTGCAATGGATTTGCCCGGCAAGGACGATGACAAGATTATAGCCGAGTTTGAGGCGGTGAAGAAAATAGTGGCAGGTGTGCGCGCTGTACGCAACCAGAAAAACATTCCGCAGAAAGAGCCTTTGGAACTTGTGGTTTCAGGCGAAAACACTCATGCGGCCTACAATCCCGCTATAGTCAAGATGTCCAACCTGTGCGCCATCAGCGATAATGCTGCAAGCCCGGAAGGGTCTGCCAAGTTTATGGTGGGGACAGACGAGTTTGCCGTGCCGTTGGGTAATCTTATTGATGTGGAGGCCGAAAGGAAGAAGCAGGAAGCTGAGCTCCGGCATCTTGAGGGATTTCTTGAAGGCATAAGGAAAAAACTTGCCAACGGGCGTTTTGTGGCAAATGCCCCTGCTCAGGTGGTGGAACTTGAACGCAAGAAACTTGCCGACACGGAGTCGAAGATTTCCGCCATAAAAGAGACCCTTGCCTCTCTCGCAAAATAACCGGAGCCTTTATGTCGACACGCAAAGAGCAACTGGAATCTTTTGATCGTCTGCTTGACATCCTTGCGGAGCTGCGGCAGAAATGTCCGTGGGATTCGAAACAGACGAGCCAGTCGCTGCGTCCCAACACTATTGAAGAAGTCTTTGAACTCAGCGATGCCATAATGCGCGGAGACCCGAAGGAAACGTGCAAGGAACTGGGTGACGTACTGATGCATGTGTGCTTCTATTCCATGTTTGCGGCGGAAAAGGGAGAGTTTGACCTCGCCGACGTGTGCCGCCGCCTGTGTGACAAACTGATATTCCGCCATCCGCATATCTATGGCAACGCAGAGGCCAAGACGGCAGATGCTGTTGAAGATACGTGGGAGCAGATCAAACAGAAGGAAAAGGACGGAAACAAAACCGTATTGTCGGGAGTTCCCGCCTCGCTGCCGTCGCTCATCAAGGCGTATCGCATTCAGGACAAAGCCCGTCATGTGGGATTTGACTGGGAGAAACGCTCGCAGGTGTGGGATAAGGTGAAAGAGGAAATTCTTGAGTTCCAGGCAGAAGTGGAGCATATGGATGCCGACAAGATGGAAGCGGAGTTCGGCGATGTGATGTTCAGCCTCATAAACGCAGCGCGACTCTACCATATCAATCCCGACACGGCTCTTGAACGGACAAACCGCAAGTTTATTTCACGTTTCAACTACCTTGAGCAGAAAACGCTCAAACAAGGACGCAGCCTCAAGGACATGACGCTTGAGGAGATGGATGCCATCTGGGAAGAGGCAAAGAAACACGAATCCAGCTCCAAGTGAGGGCGACATTCCCGGCTGACCGTGAAAACGCAGACGGCGATTGCCCGTCACGTATGCAAAAAAGCACTTGTGGCGTGCGCATTGTGTAGCATTATTTTTTTACCTTTGCAAGGAGAAGTACAAAAACGTTTTTGGCATGAAAAAAACATTGGCTGTTTTTGCGGCGGCAATGGTTATGGCCGGTTTCAATCCACCGGCAGCAGATGCCGTTCCCTGCAAATGGGGGATGGAAGTCCCTGTTGACGCAACATTGGAATCTGTCCGCAGCGGCGAAAACTCCGCAGTGGTTTCCTGTACAGTAGACAACCGGGAAAACACCATTGTGCTGCAGACGGGCGAAGGGGGGAAGAAATACATCAAATTCTACGGTCCCAACATCTTCCGGATATTCCATGACCCGCAAAACGGCATTGCCTTCCGCGATCCTGAGACCAAACCCGAAGCGCGGATTCTGACAGCCGATCCGGCCAGGCCCGTCGGCGGTATCACCGTAAGTACGGAGAACGAATCCTTTGTGGCCAAAACATCGTGCATAGCACTTGTTGTGAGAAAAGAGGACGGAACGATAAGCGTGAAAGATCTCCGCAACGGCCGCACCGTGATGACGGAGACCGCTCCAGCTGCAATAGGCGGTGGCAAGGTTACGGTGTCGCTGGCGGCTCGCCCTGATGAGTATTTCTACGGAGCGGGTATACAGAACGGACGGTTCAGCCACAAGGGCAATGCAGTCAACATAGTCAACGAGAACAGTTGGACGGACGGTGGAGTCTGCTCTCCTGCTCCATACTACTGGTCTACCGGCGGGTACGGTTTCATGGCCTATACTTTCAAGCCCGGCCGTTATGATTTTGGCAGCAAAGATGCCGGCTGTGTAAAGCTGACCCACGAGACGGACTACCTGGACTGCTTCGTGATGGTGGACGAAACCCCTGTGCAGCTTCTTAACGACTATTACCAGTTGACCGGCAATCCCGTACTTCTTCCTAAGTTCGGATTTTACGAGGGACACCTCAATGCCTACAACCGCGACTATTGGAAAGAGACAGCCGACCCCGGATATATGGTGGTGAAATTTGAGGACGGCAAATTCTACAAAGAGGAACAAAAGGACAACGGCGGAATCCGCGAGAGCCTCAACGGTGAGTTGGATGGCAACTACCAGTTCTCCGCACGGGCCGTGATTGACCGCTACAAAAAACACGATATGCCGCTCGGATGGGTGTTGCCCAACGACGGCTACGGTGCAGGCTACGGCCAGACTTCCACCCTTGACGGCAACATCGCAAACCTCAAGGCGTTCGGTGACTATGCACGCGATAACGGTGTTGAAATAGGGCTGTGGACCCAAAGTAACCTGCATCCGGTCGACAGTATACCGGCTCTGCTGCAGCGCGATATCATAAAGGAAATACGCGATGCCGGTGTGCGTGTGCTCAAGACCGATGTGGCATGGGTGGGAGCCGGTTATTCGTTCGGGCTTAACGGCATAGCCGATGTGGCGGAGTCGATGCCCAAGTACGGCAATGATGCGCGTCCGTTCATCATTACTCTTGACGGTTGGGCGGGCACGCAGCGTTACGGGGGCGTATGGAGCGGAGACCAGACAGGAGGCAACTGGGAGTATATACGGTTTCATATCCCGACTTACATAGGCTCCGGACTTGCGGGGCAGCCCAACATAACATCCGACATGGACGGCATTTTCGGCGGTAAGAATATGGCGGTAAATGTCCGGGATTTCCAGTGGAAGACTTTCACTCCCATGCAGCTCAACATGGATGGCTGGGGGTCTAACGAAAAATATCCCCATGCCCTTGGAGAACCGGCCACCAGCCTCAACCGGGCGTATCTGAAAATGAAGTCGATGTTTATGCCCTATACATACAGCATCGCCCGCGAAGCCGTGGACGGCAAACCGATGGTGCGTGCCGTTTTTCTTGAAGACCCCAACGAGTACACTCTCGGCAAGGCCACCCAATACGAATATCTCTACGGCCCGTCCCTTCTGGTGGCTCCTGTTTACCAGAACACTTCCGCCGACACTCTCGGCAACGATATCCGCAATAACATTTATCTGCCAGAGGGCGAGTGGATTGACTATTTCACAGGCAATGTCTATCAGGGCGGTGCGGTACTCAACAGCTTCGATGCCCCGTTGTGGAAACTGCCAGTGTTCGTCAAGTCGGGGTCGATCATCCCGATGACCGCATCAAACAATAATGTCAACGAGATCAACAGAAAACTGCGTATTTATGAAATCTACCCGAAACATAATGGGGAAACGGCCTTTGTGGAGTACGATGACGACGGCACGACACAAGCCTATCTGCGTGGAGAGTTTTCAAACACCGCAGTCGGAGTAAGGGACAGCGGCGGCATTATTACTGTTACCGTCAATCCTGCCAAGGGGAAGTTTGCTGGAATGGAACCGCTGAAGGCAACCCGTCTGCGCATAGTCGACAATTTCATTGCCGTAGACAAGATTACAGCTACCTTGGGCGGCAAGAAGTTCAAGGTGAAAGCTGTCCGCACAAAGGAGGAGTTTGAACGAAGCGGCAAACCTGTCTACTATGTGGGAGACGGTGTGGACTATACCGGTTTCTTCAGTTCATGCATTAAGGATGGCGACAGCACTCTGCACATGACGGCAGCCCACGGCATCAGCATAAAGCTGCCGGAGACTGATGTTACCAAAAACCTCGTGACTGTAGAGATCAAGGCGCAGCGCGGCGAACGGAAAACTGTGTCTTCGCGTCTGGCGGGAAATCCTGCTACAACCCTTGCTGCACCGGCAAATGCCGGAGTCAAGGAAGACGACCGCAAGCCATACAGCCTCAAAATCAGTTGGGACAGGGTGGAAGGTGCGCAGGCGTATGAGATAGAGTTCAACGGCATGAACTATTTTGATATCCGCGACAACGGATTCCTGTTCGAGGATCTCAAGCCGGAGACGCGGTACTCATTCAAACTGCGCTCTGCTGCCCCTGGCAAGGTGTCCGATTGGACGCTCCTTGCCGCAACCACCAGCAACGATCCGTTTGAGTTTGCCGTGAAAGGCATGACCGCGACCTGCACCGCACCCTCGCAAGGTGGCGAGAATCTTGCCAAGCTTTTTGACTTTGACACGGAAACTGGCTGGCACACCGAGTACGGCAAAAAGGCGGTGCCGTTTGAACTTGTGGTTGACATGCATTCTGTCAACATCCTTGACAAGCTGCAGTATCTGCCGCGGCGGTCAGGCACAAACGGCATTGTTCTTGAGGCCTCCGTATCTACAAGCATGGACAAGGAAACGTGGACAGAGACCGGCAGTGTGAGCTGGGCGTGCGACTCCAAACTGAAGGAATTTGTTTTCAAGGATAATCCCGAGGCCCGCTATGTCAAACTGAAAGTCACGAAAGCCTCCGGCGATTTCGGTTCTGGCAACGAGCTATATATCTTCCGCATGGAGGGTTCGGCATTCTACGTGCCGGGCGACATAAACAACGACGGAGTTCTTGACAGCAATGACCTTACATCCTATATGAATTATACGGGACTAAGGCGGGGCGATGCCGACTTTGAAGGTTATGTCTCCAAAGGCGACATAAACGGCAACGGGCTCATTGATGCCTACGACATATCAAATGTTGCGGTAGAAATAGGAGAGTACCCCTCCGCCGTTTCTTTGGACGAAAAGGTGACAGGCAATATCACCGTTGCCACGGACAAGTCTTCATACAAGGCTGGCGAGGACGTTGTTGTCACCATAAAGGGACACGGCCTGCGCAATGTCAATGCGTTCAGTCTGGCCATACCTTATTCCGGAAAACAGCTGCAGTATGTTGGCAACGAGCCACAGGCTGCCAAGCAGCTGACGAATTTCAGCCTTGACCGTCTCCATACCAACGGTGCAAGGGCCTTCTATCCTACATTTGTAGGGGCGAACAACACCGGGCTGATTGACGGCGACGTGACTCTGGCAACAGTCCGTTTCAAGGCAAAGACTTCCGGCCCTGTGAAAATCAAGGCTACCGACATTATTCTTGTAGACAGGCAACTGTACAGCCGCAAGGTTACGGCAGACAGTGATGCACCGGAAAAATAAGGTCTGATTACTGTAGGCAAAAGACATATTCGTGTGCGCCCGCACACTGCATAACATCATAAAACGGCATGCCCCAGCTGACATTCAATTACGGCAAAATCCTGACTTTGTGCATAAGGACACGCAACAATGCCTTGATGCTCAAGCAGCAGCTGCAGCGTTTGGCACTGCTTGATCCCGGCGTGTATGAAAGGATGGAGATAATTGTCGTTGACAACGATTCCTCCGACGGTACGTCTTCCATGGTCAAGCAGTTTGAGGGGCGTGTGCCGTTTCGGTATATAAGCAATACCGACAACCTGAGTCATGACAACAGTTTCACGTTTGCCTTGAATCAGGCAATTCCGGTACGCAGCAAGTACATCTGGCTGCTTGATGCCAGAAACGTGGTCAGGATAGAATTCTTTGACGAGATGCTACAGGTGCTGGAGAAAAACGAGTTTGGTTTGGTCTACCTGTCTCTTAATGCCAGAGCGCGCAAACCGCTTGTGCAGTATGTCGATGCCGACGATTTCCTGCAGGTGGTGCAAATGGGTATTGTTGACATGAACCGCCATCTTGTGCGCACGGATTTCATACGTGGCTACAACCCCCGCAAATTCGGAGCGGGTTCCGGGATTCCTGCCGTGCCGCTGTTGCTGCATGTGGCCTTGTCCGGCAAGCAGAATGCTGTCTATGGTCCAAGGTTGCTCAACGATCTGTGTACAGACCCGATACGGGAAGTCCGTGATCCTGTACGTACTTATGTGAAGAACCTCCTCACTGTGTTTGACCGCTATGAGGACGACAGTTCCGCAACAAGCCTTTCGCCTGCCACGGTTATGAAGATGAAGACAAGTGTCAGCGACTGTCTGTTGCCGCTGATAGTCCGCCTGTTCGTGCTGCGCAGTGCCGGCAAGGGGCTTGACGCCAAGGTGTGCAGACAAACGGTTCGGCAGTATCTGGGTTGGCGTCCTGTCGTTTCTGTATTGAAAAGATGCGTGTCTGGCAAGGTTTGGGGGCGTGTGGCTCTGTTTGTGCTTGCGGTGCTGCGCAGGATTCTTGCCACCGTTCTGGCTGTTCTGACAATACTTGTATGCAACACCGTTGTCACACGGGCATGGCGGCAGTTATGCAACAGTCTGGTCTCCTACAGGTTTCGCTATAGGGTGCGTTCGGCCAAGAGATGCAGTGTGGAGGCTCCCGTGACAGTGGAGGGGAAAAACATACAGATAGGCACAGGGTTCAGGTCTGGCCCTGGACTTTGTCTGCAAAGTGTCTCTACCGGGAACTACACTCCCAGAATCACTGTTGGCGACAATGTGGCTGTCGGATGCAATGTGTGCATCAGTTCCATACGTGATGTACACATCGGCAACAATGTGCTGATAGGTCGCGACGTGCTGATAACGGATCACCAGTGTGGCAAGACCGATTTCGAGTCCCTTCAGATTCTTCCGCAAGACCGTCAGCTTGTCACCCGCGGTTCGGTGACAGTCGGAGACAATGTTACAATAGGCCCCAAAGCTGTCATCCTGTCGGGTGTGAAGGTCGGCAAGGGAGCTGTGGTGGCCGCCGGGGCTGTGGTCACGCACGATGTCCCTCCTTACGGTATCGCCATGGGCGTGCCTGCTGTCATTAAAAAGTGTCAAGAGTCAACAATGAAGTGCTAAGTAAAAATAATTGCATTATGAAAATGGTTACATTGAAAGAATTTGTTCTTGCTGTAGTGCTGTGCGCTGTCTTCGTTACAGCCAGTGCACAGCAGAGGGTCATCACCAATACAGTGACACCCAAAGACCTCTCGGTTTACAACGGACAGACTGTGGACCTCTCCATCTTCCGTTATATCCACAAAGGCTGGAACACTATCTGCCTGCCCGTGTCGCTGACAGAAGACGAAGTCAACAATATTTTCGGAGAGGAGTGTCGTCTTGAAACGCTGGTAGGTGTGGAAAGCACAGGCACTGCCACCAAACTGAATTTTAAGGATGTGAAGCCCGACGGGCTGAAAGCCAATACTCCCTATATCCTGTATTCAACACTTGAAAGCGGAGTGCGCGAGATACGTCAGGGCGAAGCGCAGGTAACGACAGGCGAGGTAGAGAGTGAATTCTCTGACAATACCGGAACGACAGTGGTGTTCGGCGGCGCGACAGAACCGGGCAGTTCCGACGGCATCTACGGCATTCTCGTGAGAGACAACTCTTCCGCCACCTTTGTTGATGCAAGCAATGTGGCAAAGGGCATCCTTGCCTCACGCTGCTTCATAACGCTCAATGGCGGCGAGACAACCAACACGCTCCATACCAATCACCTTGACTACAACATGACGGGAGTGGAGACTGTTGCCGGCGAATTGGCTGACAACGAGCTTGTAGATGTCTACAACATTTCGGGCGTAAAAGTGGCATCAAGGGTTTCTCCCGACAATATCCGTTCTCTCGGCAAAGGGGCTTATGTCGTAAAGGGAAAATGTTTTCTGGTGAGATGACACTTGTCTGCCGGACAAGTCGCTGCAAGCCAATAACGACAAGCTAATGGACGACAACGAAAGACAGTATTTGAGCCGGCGGCTGCGCAGGATAAAGGATTTCCCGAAAGACGGGATATTGTTCCGCGACATCTCGTCGTGGATGGCGGATTCCACATGTGTCGGCATAATGGCAGACGACCTCTTCCGCCATTATTCGGATAAGGGTATAACGAAGGTGGTATGCCTTGAGGCAAGGGGATTTCTGATGGGGGCGATTCTTGCCAAGATGCTGAACTCCGGCATCGTCATGGCACGCAAACCAGGCAGGCTGCCTGTAAAGACAAGGAGCGAAACCTATGTCAAGGAATATGGAACAGATACCATTGAGATAGCAGAAGATGCCATCGGTCCGGATGACGTTGTACTGATCCACGATGACCTTCTTGCCACAGGTGGTACGGCTTTGGCTGCCCTCAGGCTTGTCGGACAGTTTCATCCTAAGGCAATCCATGCCTCTTTTCTCCTTGAGATTACCGACGAAGGGCTTCACGGGCGCAGCGCATTGCCGGAAGAACTGCCAGTATATACGGTTTTTGCGGAATAGAAATAACGCTTGCGGTATTGCACCAGCCAATGCTCTCTTGGTTGGCAAAATAAAGTCAAACCATGTCTAAAAATGGGGAGTACTATAGAAAACAAAGGAACGTTGGATTAGAAGAAGTTATTAGTATTTTCACAAAAGTGACATCTAAGAGTTATCTATAAAAATAGTAGATGCTTCTAAACAACAAAACGATGCAGATACATAACAATACTTTGATAGCGGAATGCTCAGCTTACGATTTCAAGGAAATGCTGGAGCGTAAGAAAGTGAAGTCGTGGCTTAAATCCGTGTCGGCTTTTGCCAATACGGACGGTGGCAGTTTGTTTTATGGAGTGAATGATGACGGCGTAATTGTAGGGTTGGAGAATCCACAAGCCGATGCTGATTTTATCAGTGAAATGATAAAGGCACGACTTGACCCTGTGCCGGAAGTTCAACTTATTCCGATAGAATACGAAGGGCATACCCTGCTTGAAGTGAAAGTAAAGACAGGAACGCTTACACCTTATTATTACTATCAGGATGGAGCACGTTCCGCATATATGCGAATTGGCAATGAAAGCGTGGAGTGTAATTCGCAACAACTTCTTTCATTGGTATTGAAAGGTACGCACATGACTTGGGATTCACTGCCTACCCAAGTGGATGCCAGCAAGCATTCTTTTGTTATCCTTGCCAATACATTCCGTGAGCAAACCCATCAGGAATGGAATGACAAATATTTGGAATCATTTGGACTGGTAACTCCTGATGGCAAACTGACCAATGCCGGATTACTGTTTGTGGATAATTGTTCCGTATTCCAATCACGTATTTTCTGTACCCGTTGGACTGGACTCTATAAAGATGATGCCATCAGTTCCGTAGAGCATCGGGCTAACCTTGTATTGCTATTGAAATACGGCATGGACTTCATCAAGAACTATACCATGAGTGGTTGGGTGAAGATGCCGAATTATCGTCTAAACCTCCCCGACTATTCAGACCGTGCCATCTTCGAAGGATTGGTAAATCACCTTATCCATCGGGATTACACTGTGATGGGCGGTGAAGTACATATTGACATTTACGATGACCGAGTAGAACTAGTATCACCGGGTGCAATGCTTGACGGTACACAGATTCAAGACCGTGACATATACAAAGTGCCGTCCATGCGCCGCAACCCTGTCATTGCAGACATGTTCACACAGTTGGACTATATGGAGAAACGTGGCTCCGGTTTACGCAAAATGCGGGAGCTTACGGAGAAACTACCCAATTTCCTGCAAGGCAAAGAACCTCAATATCAAACGGAAGCGTCTTTTTTCTACACCACTTTCTATAATCTTAACTGGGGTGACAATGGAAGAATACCTGTTGAGGAAGTGGCTAACAGGGTAAACA
>CAVEQO010000017.1:0-44417 GCA_963617965.1 Anaerovoracaceae bacterium | reverse complement strand
TGCCCCCGGCCGTGTAGCCGTCGTCGTTGGTTATGAATATCAGAGGTTTCATGTGTGGGGAGGTTTGGTGCAAAGATAGTGCATTTTGCCGGTTATCGCATCGCGCAGGACTGCCTTTTTGGCAGGCCGGATGGCAAACCGGAAGAAACGGGCGGTATTTGACAAATTCCGTAACACGTTTGTTTTTCCGTAATTCTTTGATTTTAAACGAAAAAGGCGGCTTTTTTGCCGCCTTTGGGGTGATCCCAGAGGTACCTGTCCCTCTGACCCTATCTGACCCCCTAAAACTCCTTTATTGCTCTTATAGAATTTGATCCATCTTTTGTATGATACGTTGTATAACCAGTTTCATAATTGGCAAAATGGATTAACACAACAAAAGCTTTGTTTGCACTATACTCTGTAGATGTCCAATATATGCCTGATAAAGAATAACCTTGACTTGTAAAAGTACTGTTTACTACATCGTAATTGGAACCAATCGTTTTCCATTCCTTAGTACTAGGACAATACCAACCGGTTCCTAGGCTAGAAACCCATTTCTTTATGGGCGAAGAAGAAGGCATTTTATTTGTGTTACTTTTGCCGTCTGTGCTGCTCGTGCATCCATATTTAGAACTAAAGATGCCCATATTGTCCCATTTTGCCCACCCAGATTCCAATGAAATGATTTTACCATTAGCACCATCTGCTGACGTATAGAAAACTACACCAATGGGGTTCGTACTGTTCGGATATAAATCACCCACCTTATATGTAGGAAGCGTCTCCGTCATAAAACTCTCGATTTCACCATAATAATATATGTCGTCAACTATAGCAAAAGCTTGATAATAATATGTCGTTCCCATAGATAGCCCCGTAACATCAATGGAAAAAGAACCTTGAGATACGGTCTTCTTTACAGAATTGGCATTTTTCATATCAGCATTGTCTGCATAAAGAAAACCACAAGTATTAGCTTCTTCCGTATTGGCAACTTCAGCTTTCAAGGTTGCTGTATGCGCAGATATGTTGCTTGCAGATATAGTTGTAACAGAAGGTAACTCTCTCTCTTCATACAAATCCGACTTAATAGGAGCAAAGCCATAAACATGATAAGATTGAGAATTGACGGTCTTGTCAAAAGCTGCCATCATCGTATTGCTCGTGTTCTGAACATAAATCATAGAAGAATTTATATCACCGATATACTGATAATTATCAGGTACTGCAATTTTGCCCTCAGTTGATGTGGGTATCATTACTGCTGCGGCTATCAGTCCATTGTTCTTGAATGTATATGAGAAAAGAGTTCCGTCAGTATGAGAAAATGCCAAATACTCGTCTTCTTGCGTTTCCTTTTGATATTTTCCCATTTTGTTCAAAACGTCATCTGTTCCTGCTGTCCAATTCTTGCAAATGTCCGCAATAACATCCATCTTATCTTGGTTGTAGGAGTCTTCGGCAACGTCAGAGGATGGAGAACAAGAATTTGAACAAAACATCATTCCTAAGATACTTAACACTCCGATGATAGAGTTGATTCGATATTTCAATTTCATAATGCTTTACTTTGTAATGTTGAACAATGTGCGATTTACCAAAGCGTCAATCTCAGCTTTCCTCAATCCGGCATTTATGTGGTCTATTACCGTTGGGGTTAATACATGCACGGTAGTTGTTGCTTGTATCGCATCGCCGTATTTGACAGTAATCTCTACTTCTCCTTCTTTTTTCCCAACAACTTTTCCCGTAGAAGAAACTGTAGCAATATCCTTATTTGAAGAACTCCATACACAATTGTTGGCCTTGGCGTTGGCAGGCGTGACCTTAGCTTCAAGCTGGTAGGCAAATCCCAATGTAGTCTCAACCTTACTTGGCAAACTTACGTTTTGCACCTTAGGAGTTATGGTAAAGTCTATGCTTTTCTCAATACCATTGGCTGTGGATGCTGTAATGGTTACGTTGCCCTCGCTTTTAGCGGTAACAATTCCTTTTGAGTCCACCGTCGCAATGTTTTCATTACTAGAACTCCAGCGTATTGTGGCAGACGAACCAACAGGCAAGAGCCTGTACGACATCTTCATGGTTTCTCCTATCTCCATAGAAGTATTTGCCGTTGACAGTTCTATACTTGTCGGCTCTGTGGTATTATCACCATCATTTGTAGCCTTAATAACGCAGAATCCTGCTTTTTTTTCAGAAAGTTGCGCAACCAAGTACAAACTTCCTGCCTTTTTTGCGGTAATTGTAAAAACACCATTCTCAAAAGACCATTCAAAATATCCAGGGGGACTTAGCGTTTCTATATAACCAACGTTGTATGTAGAAGATGAATTCGACGGCACAAGCTCAACATTTGCAGTTACGGTCTCACCAACCTTCATGTTTATGTCAGAAGGGTTGATTTTGATGCTTGTTGCTGCGCTACCGGCTTGAACCGTGACGTAATCGTTGTATGTACCATGCCCCACCTGCATAGTGTTGCTATACGTTCCCCTGAATGAATAGTAATATGTTACTTGAATCTTTATGTTTGCTTTTGCTTTCAACCCCTTAAAGGTTGCAGTTTGGGCACTTGTATTATAGTCGGTTAATGCCAAGTACTGTGCATCAGAAGGATCGGCAAGTTCAAACACTGCATGCGTAATGTAGCCTTGAGGTGCTGTCGCTGTGCATTGTAAGTTGATTGAGGCACCCTCTTTCACGTAATAAGTTTTGGCTTGGACACTAAGACTTAGCATAGTCGCCAAAAATAAGAACACTATTTTATTCATGAAAATCGCACTAAGTTCGTGTCGTGCGCAACTTCTAATTTAATAATTTGTTATAACTTTCGTGGTATTTGTCGTAGTAGTACCACCTTTTCCTGTAGCAACACACTTAACATAGTAAGTTGTTCCTTTTTTCAAGCCAGATATATTAGCGGTGATAAGAACACCTGAGACTGTAGCAGATACAGACTTTGTTGGGTTAGAACTTGTTCCGTAGTAAACCTTGGCAGAAGTCACCTTTGCCTCATCCTTGTTGTATATCTTATAAACGACTTTCAACTTGGTTTGATATGCTGTGAAATCACTGAAGCCAATGTCTGGTTTCTCGTATGAAGTGGAGCCACCTGTGCTGCCTCCACCAGAGTTATCCTCCTCTTTTCCATTATCTTCATCCCAATCATAGTCCGTCACTGCCCTTACAGATAGCCCACTACACCTTAGACTTTCACTTATAGTCGCAAAAGAGTCACCGTCAGAAGTTATTCCTAGGCATTTGGACGTTATTTTGTCATTTAACGTAGATGTCCAATATCTACCCCAATCGGATTGATTAATTTTTGTAGAGTAATCTCTGTAACCGCAGAAAGGCAGAAATATAATACCACCATTTGAACCTTTAAATTGAAGTCCACTAACTCCATTAACAACCTTATGGGTATAATAACATTTTGAAATAAGCTCACGCATTTCTTTATCTGTAGGCATACGCCATTTCTTCCCCCAGTTGTTGTATGCAATATCATATTTGGTATTCTTAATATCTGTTGGAGGATTTGAATTTGGATAGAGATTTGTATTTGAGGATGTTTTCTTCCCTGTAGGATCTCCCCATCCATAATAATTACCAGAGCATTCAGACTTTGTTGTTCCAATATTACAAGTGGCCCATTTTACACTTAGCCCTAAGTCTACGGCTTCATGTCCATCTATAACTCCAGATAGCTTTTTGCCATCGTTAGAATTATCTCCATCTGGAGAGAAATTCTCTTCTTCATTATCATCACCACTGCTACAAGATGTAAACATTGGTGTTATTGCTGTAATGACAAAAGACATTAACAGCACTACTAATTTATTTGATTTCATCATTATTCTTGTTTAAAGTTATACTTGATAATGCATCAAATGTTCTAAAAGTAACCTTTAGGTTGACCTTTATTTGCAGTAATGGCAAATACCATCTCCTTTGGAACGTCCATTGCTGCAATTTCCACAAGGAATTTTATTGATACCGGCTCCATAGTGGTCATGGTTATCTCCCATACCACTTTGCCAGCCAGAGCCATTGCAAGTTTGGCAGATGCGAGAATCTCGACAAATAGAACATACAAAGCCAGATGCAGTCTTCTTTTTAGGGCCAGCGGAACTATTACCACTTATTCCCAACTCCTTGTCATACATTCCGCTACTTGCTTGTTGAACCGTTTGGTAAGCTTTGGCTTTTGTCAGCAGTAAATACTTCTTGTCCACAGGGACTGAGACTTCCATGCCTGTATAGAATGTGTCCATGCCGAGATTGACGGCTTTTAGTATATCCGTTGTAAGCCTATACTTGTCTGCTAAGGTTTCTATCGTTTCGCCACGTTGCACTATATGCCGCAAGTTCACGATGTCTTGGCCAAAGCTGTTTGTGTAACTGAAACACGATAAAAATGCGACCGCAACTATTATCAAATGTAATCTTTTCATAGGCACATTGTGAATCAGTATATGATGTTCTTAATCTTGGCTTTGCTCATATTGAAGATGGCTGCCTTTGCGGAATTGACTTTCTTGTAAGAAACCATAGTTGGCGTGTCGCTGCAAACCCAAACTTTCATCCGCACACCTTTCTTGGTTACGATTGTTGCCCTTTTGGGATTGGTTGCGGATGCCGCTTCTTCTATGGCTGCCGTCTTTAATGAGTCGGCAATTTCTGCCTCCCGCTGTGCTTTCAACCGTTTCTCTTCTGCCTCCCGCTGGGCTTTCAACCGTTCCTCTTCTGCCTCGCGCTGATGCTGTTCCTCAACGGCAAGGTTGGTCAAGATGTCTCGTGTGCCATCGGGGTAGCTTATCATGAACACTTCCGTCTTGGATGAAAATACCGGGCGTTCCTTTGGCTTCTTGCTCGTTTTGAATGAGACAATGTTGGTATCCATCGTCAGATTATAAGCCGGTACTTCCCTGCCGTCCTTGTAATAGATCACTACGGCATCTACCGGAATCCGCACATGTTCGGAGGTCGTAAGAATCCGTTCGCCGTCGGCGTTGAACACGACGTTTCCACGCTTCTTGAACTTCAGCATAAACACTTTCTTGTTCTCCACGTATTCCTCTGGCGCATTCTTTTCGTCGGAATCCTTGAAGAGGGTCTTGTCGTTGTTGGTCTGTATGATTTTGACAGACTTCACACGACCATCACGGAAAATGATGGCGTCTTGGGCAGATGTCCCCAAAAGACATCCCATAAAAGCCATACCAACAAATAACCTTTTCTGAATAAACATTTTAAAAAGCAAGTATCAAGCCTATTGCCATTTCTTTACACTTCTTCATCCCAGCATAATCTGTTATTCCAATATTGAAATTTAGTCCATATTCCTTGTATTGGGCTGAGAAATTCAGTCCTACAGACAAACGGTCATCCGTTATCTTATTTTTTATTTTATGCGACCCCACCTCCACTTTGTCAGCTCCACTGACGATATAGTCAAAATATGGACCGGCTTTTAACATAAGATTGTTCAGCTTTGCGCCTACATATAATGGAATATAAATACTGTGTGTTTCAAGCGAGCCGCTTGCCCCCTTTCCCATTATGACTTCAGCATATTTCTTTTTATAGAATGTCATCAGGCCTCTGTATCCAACCAAACCTTCTAAGAAAATGTTGTCAGCCACAAAATACTTGGCTCCAAAGGCTGCGCTTATTCCAAAAGTACTTTTTAGATGCTCTGCATTGTCCCCATTTAATGACCCGAAACGTGGGATTAACTGCATTGAGGGTTCAACAGTGCCTTTCTTCTGTGTCTCCGTGGAGTGGTTACTCTGTGTCTTGGAGGTTTGTGAAATCAGTGTCGAATGGACTGGAGCCGGTGCTGTTGAAGACGTTGTATCAGACTGAGCGTTTTTAACTTCTTTAATGACATTTGCTGACATTGGTATAATCAGTTTCATCCCCACATACACCATGCCACCCGCATTGGGATTAGCCTTGTTGATGTCCTCGACACTCACCTTGTAATACTCAGCGATGCTTTCGAGAGTTTCGCCACGCTGAACAACATGGGTAACGGTTTGGCTCTGAGCCATTGTAAACACACAGACAGCACAGAGAAGTACTGAGAGGAAAATCTTCTTAATCATAGTCGTAAAGTTTTTAGAGTTGTATAATAAGGAAATTGCTTACGCTCCAGAAAAGGGTTGGATTGGTAATGACAAGCGTACAATTGCCATCGCCACTCTCCTCAAAATGGAAAGAACGGTTGCTTGGTTGCGGTGTCAGAATCTTCGGGTTGCTTGAGTGCAATGTTACCTCGCGGAACTTGCGGATGTCAACGGCGTTGAACTTGCTCTTGTCCACATCCTCATAGTTGACCTTTTTCTTTTGCAAGAATCCGCCTTTCAACAAGCCCGCCGACACAAGTTGCTTCTTCGTGCCGATCTTCACATAACATTCGTTGATGACTTCGTCTTGCTTGGACAAGACCGTTGTCAGCACCTGAGTTTTCTTCTCTGCTCGGTCAGCCCTGCTTTGCATTGTTGACAAGGAAGCGCGAAGTTGGTTGATGTCTTTCTTTGAGTTGTTCAAATCTGCACGCAGAGACTGGATAACTTGGTCCTTTTCAGCCAACTGTTGATTGAGAAACTCAACGACCTTTTGCAAACGTTCAACTCCTTGGGATGATTTTTTTGCAGCCAAAGAATCTTGGAGTTCTTTGATTTTAGTTCTTTGGCGAGCAAGCATCTCCGCCATTCCTTTTAGGTTGGCTGCTATCTGCTGGCGGTTCAGCATGACACCTTCACGCCCTTTGTTGGAGAAAAGGATGTTTTCTTGGATGGCAATACTATCCAAACCAGTGGCAATAGTTGCCAACACACCATTGAGTTCATCAAGTTGTTGTGTCTTTACTTCGTTTTCCTGCATGATGGAGTCTCGTTCTTGCATGTAGCTGCTCATGTCAACCTTTTCGTTCTTGCACGAAAAGACTGTCAGCATGATAAACAAAGCCATTAAGCCTTTGAAAAGTTTCATTTCGTTTGGTCATAAATAAAGCGGAACCATTCATAAACGGCAACGCTGGATTAATACAATAAGGTATGGTAACCTCTGTTCTTAGTCTCTGTTAAAATGGAAATTTTTGGAACTACCAAATTCTTAGCGTTTCATTCTTGTGTAATTTCCCTGTGATTGTTGCTTTGGCTGATTGTTGCAACTGCAAATAGCAATGAATGCTAAGATCATAACGGGTGTTAATGAAACCGGTTTGTGGTAAATTGTGTATAACATAAACCATGTAATTTAAGTTGATGCGTCCTCAGCCCACAGACCCATAATATGCTTACTTTATTTACTACCAGAACGCAAAACGTGGGCTTCCACCTCCGCTCGTCTGTCGTTTAGGCCGTAGGAAAAGCCTTGAGAAATAGACGAGAGAGTGTCTGCCCACGCCGGTATTTGCACGTATCTCCGTATAAGTGTGCATGAGGGAATACAAAATACCCTCACGTGCACACCCCGGGATACAGTTGTTCCATACCCGTAGCAGCCACTTCTGACATTGTCTTTGATTTCTCTGATTGAATTTCCTACGTTCAAACGACCAATAGACAAAGCGTTAGTGACGCTTTAACATTAAAGTAGTGCCCGCCCACGACCCGAAGGTCAATCTCTGCTATTGCAAAGTCCCGCCATCCTTATGTATATAGACATCGTCTCACTAATGGCACGGCGTGGGCAACGACGCTGCAAATGTGGTAAATTATAACGAAACTTCCAAACTTTTAACGAAAAAAGTGATGTGGAAGAGGCAGAGTCAACAGGCTGTGTATCGCGAGTGTGGATATTGGCAAGTACAATGGTGAAACCCCCTGCGAAAAGTCGCGCAAATACTGGAGGGTAGGCGGCAAACGCACAGAAACCCCGTTTTTCCTCCGCTTATTCCCGAAAAAAACACTACTTTTGCATGGAATGTGGTCTTGCCTTGACGGGCTTGGCCCGAGATACACCGTACTATGGGTAAGATTATTGCAATAGCCAACCAGAAGGGCGGGGTGGGAAAGACCACGACCGCAATCAATTTGGCGGCCTCTTTGGCGACGCTTGAAAAGACCGTGCTGCTTGTGGACTCCGACCCTCAGGCGAACTCTTCGTCGGGTCTGGGGATAGAGGTGGGCAACGTGGACTGCACCGTCTACGACTGCCTCATCAACGGCGCTGACCCGCACGAGGCCATATACACGACCGACGTGCCCAACCTTGACATCATCTCGAGTCATGTGAACCTGGCCGGTGCGGAGCGCGAACTGTTTGCCATAGAGAAAGGGCGCGAGATGGTGATGCGCAAGATGCTCCAGCCCCTGAAGTCCGAATACGAGTTCATCATCATAGACTGCAGCCCGTCGCTGGGTGCCATCACGGTGAACGCCATCACGGCGGCCGACTCGGTGATCATTCCCGTGCAGTGCGAGTATTTCGCGCTGGAGGGCATAGCCCAGCTGCTCAACACCATCAAGCTTGTCAAGCGCAAGCTCAATCCCGGACTGCAGATAGAGGGTTTTCTGCTCACCATGTACGACGGCCGCCTGAAGCTGGCCAACCAGATTTACAACGAGGTGGTGAAACATTTCGAGGATCTGGTGTTCAAGACTGTAGTGCAGCGCAACGTGAAACTGAGCGAAGCCCCGTCGCACGGCTTGGCCGCCATACAGTATGACGCCGACTCCAAGGGCGCCCGCAGCTATCTTGCGCTGGCAAAGGAGATACTGAACAAGAACAAGCAGCGCAAGGGTGCGGAATAGCGGCTGTTCCGCCTACTGCGCACACGCAGACAAGCACAGAGAGATATGCCCCACAAGAAATTTCCCGAAAAGAAGTTCAACGCGCTCGGCCGCGGCCTTGACGCGCTGATATCCACCGATGACATCAACCCTCAGGGCTCATCGTCGATCAACGAGATAGACATCGACAAGATTGTGGCGAACCCCAACCAGCCCCGCAGGGAGATGGATCCCGATGCCCTGCGCGAACTGGCCGACTCCATAGAGCAGATAGGCATTGTCCAGCCCATCACCCTGCGCCAGATGGACGACGGCACCTACCAGATAATAGCCGGCGAGCGGCGTTGGCGTGCGAGCCAGCTTGCGGGGCTTAAAGCCGTGCCCGCCTATGTGCGCAAGGCCGACGACGAAAGCGTGGCCCTGATGGCTCTGGTGGAGAACATACAGCGCGAGGATCTCAACGCCATAGAGATAGCCCTGGCCTACAGCAATATGCAGCAGGTCATGAACCTCACCCAGGAGGCGGTGGCCGAAAAGGTGGGCAAGAAGCGCACTACCGTGGCCAACTACCTGCGTCTGCTGAAGCTGCCCGCACCGGTGCAGCTGGCACTGCGCAACAAACAAATCGACCAGGGGCACGCCCGTGCCATACTGAGCGTGCAAAGCCCCGCACAGCAGGTGAGGCTGTTCAACGAGATACAGAAAAACGGCTACTCGGTGCGCAAGGTGGAGGAGATGGCGCGTGACATCAACGAGGGTGTCACCGTGAGCCAGACCTCACGCAAAGCGCATTCCGCCTCCGCACTGCCCAAGGAACTGTCGGAACTGCGGCAACAGCTCGCCGACACCTTCGGCACCAAGGTCGGTGCGAAATACAGCAACGGCAAAGGCAGCATCACGCTGTCGTTTGCCACCCCGGAAGAGATGGATGCCGTAGTAGACAGGCTCCGCGAACTGGTTTGACGTAACGCCCGCAAGTGATGTTCCGGATATCCATACTGACCGTTCTGGCGGTTGCCGTTGTCGTCCCTAACGCGGAAGCCCGCGGAGTCATGGCCGATCCGGTAGTCAGCGCGGACTCCGGCATGGTTGCGCTGTATGCGGCTGCCGATTCGCTGGCACAGGTGCAGGGAGACTCCGCCTGTATCGCCAAGCCACGCAGACACAGGCTGCGCAAGGACGGATCAGTCTTCGTGCCGAACCCCAACCGCGCCCTATGGCTGTCGCTGGTGCTGCCCGGCGCAGGCCAGATATACAACCGCAAATACTGGAAACTGCCCATCATCTACGGGGGCTTTCTGGGCTGCACATACGCCCTGCTGTGGAACCAGCAGATGTACAACGACTATTCGCAGGCCTATCTTGACATCATGGACGACGACCCCAACACGCACTCCTATACCAACATGCTGCCCATGGGCTATGACATAACCGGGCGCGAGGATCAGTTCAAGAAGATTTTCAGACACAAGCGCAACTACTACCGCAAGTACCGCGACATGAGCATCTTCGCCTTTTTCGGGGTGTATCTCGTTTCGGTGATCGACGCCTACGTGGACGCGCAGCTGTCGACATTCGACATAAGCAAGGATCTCAGCGTGTCGTTTGAGCCGGCGTCGATCGAGCAGCACAACGCCATAGGCAGCGGCGGCAAGGCACTGGGAGTGCAGTGCAGCATAAAGTTCTGAGGCGGTGCGCCGGCTGCCGGCGGTTTCCGCAAGACTAACACACAAGGTTGAATCATGACATACAGAATCAGACATATACTATTGGCGTCGGGGCTGGTGATGGCAAGCCTGCCCGCTCTGGCACAGATTGAAGACTACGGTATCGACGAGAGCGACATGCCATACGGCCTGCAGTATGAGGCACAGGAGGACGAGGCGAACAGCTATATCGACAAGAACTACCTCAGTCCGCTTGACGACGACGTGGAACTTGCCGACAGAAACCCGTTCTTTCCCGACGAGTATTTCGCGGAGCGTCTCAAGGCCATACCCGGCCCGGAGGAGTTCCACGTGTACAACAACGTGGTGCGGAGCTACATAGACCGCTACACCACCCGTATGCGCGGCTCCGTGGCGAGCATGATAGGGCGTTACAACCTCTATGCCAACATCTTCGACGACATACTGTACAGGCACGACGTACCCGAGGCTCTCAACTACCTGCCTGTGATAGAGTCGGCCGTGAACCCCAGGGCGCGGAGCCGCGCCGGTGCGGGCGGCCTGTGGCAGTTCATGCCGAGCACCGGCAAGATGTACGGTCTGGACATCAACAGCTGGGTCGACGAGCGCAACGACCCATACCTGTCTACCGAGGCTGCCGCCAAGTACCTGCGCAACCTCTACGACACCTACGGAGACTGGAGTCTCGTACTGGCGGCCTACAACTGCGGTCCCGGCAACGTAAACCGCGCCATTGCGCGCGCCGGCTCCAAGGACTACTGGACCATCTACCCCTATCTGCCGGGCGAGACCCGCGGTTATGTGCCCGCGTTCATTGCCGCCCTGTACATAATGAACAACTACAGCCAGCACAACATCAAGCCGCGCAGGGCTGTCAGACCCGTGGTGCTTGACACAGCCGTGGTGCATTATGACATGACGATGGAGCAGATAGCCGGGGCGTGCGGCATTGGCGCAGACGAGGTGAAGGGTTTCAATCCCCAGTACAGGACTTCACTGGTTCCGGGCGGCCGCCGCCGCTGCGTCATAGCTCTGCCCGACGAGCTATGCGTGAAGTTTGCCGCCGTTGAAGATTCCATATACCGCAGTTCGGTTTCCGCCACAGATGCCGTTGACGGAAGCACTGCCGTGGTGGACGAGACCCCGGCGACGGACGACAGCGAGGTGCAGGAGCAGGAGACATCCCACGCCAAGCGCAAGGCGACCGTCGGGCGCAGGCAGAGCCGGCGCGAACGCTCTGCCCGCAGCGGCAAGACAGTGACCATACGCCAGGGAGACAACCTCGGGGCCATCGCCGCACGCCACGGTACCACTGTGGCCAAGCTCCGCAAACTGAACAACCTCAAGGGCGACAGGATCAGGGCAGGGCGCAAGCTGAGGGTGAAATAAGCGCAACGACATGACAGACGAAAGGACAACCGAAAGCGCAGAGGAACAACAGATATACGCAGCGTTCCGCCACCTGCTTGACACCTACCTTGCGTCGAACCACCGCAAGAAGGTGGATATCATAACGCGCGCGTTCAACTTCGCCAAGCAGGCCCACAAGGGAGTGCGCCGCCGTTCGGGCGAGCCTTACATACTGCACCCCATAGCTGTGGCCCAGATAGTATGCGGCGAGATGGGGATGGGGTCGACATCGGTGTGTGCGGCCCTGCTGCACGATGTGGTGGAGGACACGGAATACACGTTTGAGGACATAAAGAACCTGTTCGGAGACAAGATAGCCAACATCGTGGAGGGGCTGACGAAGATATCGGGCGGCATCTTCGGCGACAGGGCCTCGCTCCAGGCCGAGACGTTCAAGAAGCTCCTGCTCACGATGAGCGAGGACATCCGCGTGATACTGATAAAGATTTCAGACCGCCTCCACAATATGCGGACACTCTCGTCGATGCTTCCTGGCAAACAGTACAAGATAGCCGGAGAGACCCTCTACATCTATGCGCCAATCGCCGACCGTCTGGGACTCAACAAGATAAAGAACGAGCTTGAAGACCTGAGTTTCAAGTACGAGCATCCCGAGGAGTACGACACCATTCAGAAAAAGCTTGCCGCCACCAAGGCCGAGCGCGACACCGTGTTCAGCGAATTTACCGGTCCCATAAGGCAGGCCCTTGACGGCCTGGGGCTGGACTACGACATGTCGGCCCGCATCAAGACCCCATATTCCATCTGGAAGAAGATGCAGAACAAGCACGTCTCTTTCGAGGAGATTTTCGACATACTGGCCACCCGCATTGTCTTCAAGCCCAAGCCCGGCGAAGACGAGGTGAACACGTGCTTCAACATCTACGTGGCCCTGACCCGCATCTACAAGGCCCATCCCGACCGCACCCGCGACTGGGTGAACCATCCCAAGGCCAACGGTTACCAGGCACTCCACGTGACGCTGATGGATGCCGAGGGCAACTGGATAGAGGTGCAGATACGCTCGGAGCGCATGCAGGAGATAGCGGAGCAGGGTCTGGCCGCCCACTGGAAATACAAGAACCGCGAAAGCGGTCTGTCAACGTCTTCCGACGACAAGATGGACGGCTGGATACACACCATCAAGGAAATACTGGAAGACCCCCAGCCCGACACGATAGACCTGCTTGACACCATAAAGCTCAATCTCTTCGCGTCGGAGATAATAGTGTTTACCCCCAAGGGTGAAATCAAGACGCTCCCCACGGGCGCCACGGCCCTTGACTTCGCCTTTTCCATCCATTCCTTTCTTGGCACCCACTGCATAGGTGCCAAGGTGAACCACAAGCTCGTGCCAGCCACCTGCCAGCTCAATTCGGGCGACCAGGTGGAGATACTCACGGCGCGCACCCAGCAGGTGCGCCACGAATGGCTGAACTATGCAGTGACGGCCAAGGCAAAGAGCAAGATACAGGCCTGTCTGCGCAAGATGGACCGCGTGCAGGAGTCGGGCGGCGAGCGCAAGATACGCAAGTTCTTGCAGGACAACGGCATAGAGTTCAACAGCAATGTGCTGGAGCGTCTGCGCGTTTTCCACCAGCGTGCGAGCCAATCTCAGCTTCTGCTTGACGTGGCCGACGGCACGGTGGCTCTGGGTGACGACGACATAGCCTTTATACGCGGTCACGGCAAGACCGGCCGCCTGTCGTGGCGCAAGCTGCTCCCGTTTGTGGGCAGCAAGGACAAAGACCGCGGCAGTGGCGACGAGACCGTGAGGAACAGTTCCGACCTGCAGGAGTTTGTCAGTTCCATTGACAAGAAGAAGGTTTTCTCCATAGACGAGGTCAACATAGACAAATGCGTCATAGCCCCCTGCTGCCGTCCCATACCCAACGACGACGCTTTGGGCTATGTAGACGACAGGGAGTGTATGTTTACCATCCACAAGCGCGAGTGCGAGGAGGCCACCAGGCTGAAGACGCAGTTCGGCAACAACATAGTGGCAGTGAAGTGGAACATGCAGCACGGCCACCTGTTTGAGACCTGCATCCACGTGGAGGGAGTAGACAAGGCGGGCACGCTGTTCCACATTGCCGAATCGCTGTTCAAGAAGCGCGGGCTCAACGTGAAGAAGCTCAACATAGAGACCGACAAGGGGCTGTTCAATGCCTGTGTGACAGTGCTGGTACACGACACTGCCGAGGTCAACGAGATATGCCGTGACCTCATGGGCATCGAGTCCATTCTCAAGGCTGTCAGGATTTAGACGGAGACCGCAGTTCCGGTGCATAGGCCTGCAGCATCTGCCGCAGACGGCCGGCCATTTCCTGCGCAAGGCTCTGCGGCGAGAGAATTTTGAGCCCCGTTCCGTGTGTGAGCAGGTGTGAAAGGAAATCGGGCGTGGGTTTGAGGCAGAGTTCGAAGTCGGTGTGGTCGGGTCCCATCTCCAGTTCCCTCTGCGAGTGGTGCAGCGGCAAAGCCCTGAGATAGTGTGGTGTCTGACCGAAGGCTCTGACCACTATGCGTTCGGGCTTGACCCCGTCGCTGGCAAGCACTCCGTAGCAGTCGCTGAAATATTCGTGCGGCGAGAAGCCTTCGGGAATTTTGAATGACTGTCCGGTGATGGTGACATCCTTTACCCGGTTGAGCGAGAAGACGCGCAGCGAGGCGCGGAACGCGCTGTTGTCGCCGGAGTCCTGGTGCGCCAGAAGATACCACCTCTGTTTCCACAGTTTGAGGGCTATGGGTGCCACGGTGCGCACAGTGGCGCAGTCGGAGGTGTACTTCTGGTAGTGCATTTCCAGCTGCCTGTGGCGGCGCATGGCCTGCAGTATGCAGTGGAGGTGGGCTGTGTTGACGGGTGTGTTTTCGAGAATTATGCGGTCTTTGAGTGCGGTATGGTCAGCCAGGAGGTTGCCTACGGCGAGGTTTGAGTAGAGCCAGTTTTTCATGGAGTCGCGCTGCAGTTCGGTCGGATTGCCGATTTTGTAGCGCGAGTTGCCCCGGTGAAACTCGCACTCTATGAGAATGCCGAACTGGTTGAGTATGGTATCGCGCGCACGGAAGAGCGACGTGCGCGACAACGGCCGTCCGTTGTAGGCGTTGGACTGTTGCCAGAATCCGTTGATTTCCGCCAGAGTATAGCCTTGAGGGTGCTGGCTGAGCAGGCTTACGAGCCACGAGTGTTGTGTCAGTTTCACGGTGCAGAACAAATTTTTGGGCGAAGATAGGAAAATTTTCTGAAGTGTTCCGCTTTTTGGAACACTATGACGTTTACTTTGCACCAGTAAACAAAAAACAACCGTCATGAAAAACAAAGTAACGCAAAGTGAATTCCGCCGTCAGGCGGCGATGGGCATTTCAGTGAGCGCGGCTCTGCTGTGCATTATCCCCCTGCTGCTTGTAAGCCTTGTGTACGGCGGGCTGTTTGCCCCCGTGCTGATAATCCTCTCGTGTGTGGTGGTGCGTGTGGCCGAGATGTGTCTGCGGCACCTGCTGACCCACCTGCTGGCCCTGTTTTCCGAAAACCGTCTGCTGAAGCGCAGGCGTTCGGTGATAAAGATAGAGAACGTGAACATAAACACTCTGGTAGCCAAACACTAACGAAGATGGACGTGACCATAAACGGCAACATTGCCATAGGCACCAAGGTGGATGTGGCCGCCGGCGCCACCTATATCCACACGCGCATAGAGCACGTGGACACCTACAACTGCAGCGAGTCGGCCGACGCGCCCTTGCGGTCGGTGGCCACCCAGGACATACAGTCCGGTCTGGATAACTATTTCGGCATGGGTTTCAAGGGGCGCAACCCTCTCAAGATAGACTACCTGCCCATGCTGGCGGAGGACATAAGCGCATTCCAGCTGCCCAAGGATCAGGCCCGCATCGCCAACATGCTCTACAACAGCAAGGAGATGATAAACAAGCCCAAATCGTTTGCGGGATGGTATGACGAGTTTTGCCGCATCTGCGGTTTCAGCCGCAAGAAGTATGACCAGAACAAGGTGGACGACTACGAGTTTCTGAAGAAGCGGTTCTACTACCTGACATTCTGAGTCCGCCATAGGCCGGGAATACCGGCAAAACGCTTTGGCTGTTGGCTGCAAATGGCTAAATTTGCAGCCAACAAGACAAAATATGGGCACAGATATGAGTTGGGTGATACTTTTTGGCGCAGGGATACTTGAGGTGGCTATGACCTTCTGTCTCGGCAAGCTGCGCGGCACGGCAGGCGTGGAACTGTATGCGTGGGGCACGGCTTTCCTTGTGGCGTCGGCGGCATCGATGGGGCTGCTGGCCAAGGCGGCGCAGACCCTGCCCATAGGGACGGCCTATGCCGTGTGGACCGGCATAGGCGCGGCCGGCACGGTGGCTGTGGGCATACTGGTTTTCAGGGAACCCGTGACTCTGGCCCGCATGTTTTTTCTGACCACTCTGGTATGCTCCATCATAGGACTGAAAGTTTTCGGGGAGTGAGGCGGCAACCGTCAGCAAAAAGGAGTATGGCGTCAGCAAGCAGCAGAAAAGACTCTTGCCGAACACGACAGGCTTCGTGTCATCCAAGACCGTGAGGTTATCCCAGACTCCGACTGACAACAGAAGAGGCTCCTTGAATGCGAAGAGAAAGTCGCCATACATTTTTCAGGACGACTTTTTGTGGTTTTTCGCACTTTTAAGGACGACTTTTTGTAATGCCACACACTTTTAATGATGACTTTTGCTTCGTTTCAAATGAAAACAAGTAACTTTGCGGCATTGAACATTCAAACAATCAGACTATTATGAAGCGAGATGCTGTCAAGGAACTATACCGGTGGAAAGAGAGCGGCAACCGAAAACCGCTCATCATGCTCGGAGCGCGCCAAGTGGGAAAGACCTGGCTGATGCAAGAATTTGCCAAGGAAGCATATTCCAAGTATGCCTATGTGAATTTCGAGGACAATGGTACGCTCCGGGGATTATTCGAACACGACTTTGACATTCCGCGCATCATCGCCAGTCTGGAATGGACCACGGGAGTGGGCATCGACGAGAACACGCTTATCCTACTTGATGAGATACAAGAGGCCACACGAGGCATAACCGCCCTCAAGTATTTCGCCGAGAAAGCTCCGCAATATCATGTGATGGCTGCCGGTTCATTGCTGGGCATCGCCATGCACAAGAGCGATTCGTTCCCTGTGGGCAAGGTTGACTTCATGCATCTCCACCCCCTCTCCTTCTTTGAGTTTCTGGAAGCGACAGGGGAAAAGAAGATGGTGGATTTGCTCAAGGCAAAGGAGTGGCCGATGATCACGATGTTCAGAAACAGGTTTGAGGAACGCCTCCGCCAATACTATTTTGTGGGCGGTATGCCAGCGGCTGTCTCCTCCTTTGTCTGCGACAACAATCCGGGCAAGGTCAGGACGATACAGAATGCGATACTGGAGGCTTATGAGCGAGATTTTTCCAAGCACGCCCCTGCCATCGAGGTGCCACGCATCAGGATGGTGTGGCATTCCATCCCCACCCAGCTCGCCAAGGAGAACAAGAAATTTATTTATGGATCCGTTAAAGAGGGAGCCCGCGCCAAGGACTTCGAACTGGCGATAGAATGGCTGAAGGACGCCGGGCTTGTCCATAAAGTGAGCCGATGCAAGAAAGCCCTGTTGCCTCTGGCGGCATATGAAGACTTCTCTGCCTTCAAGATGTTTTTGTCGGACATCGGTTTGATGTGTGCCATGAGCAATGTGCCCGTCCAAAGCCTGCTGGGCGGCAATGCGCTTTTCTCCGACTTCAAGGGAGCCTTGACCGAGCAGTATGTGTTGCAACAACTGAAGACGCTTCCCTCCCTGTCCATTTATTATTGGTCGGCCGAGAACTCACGTGGGGAAATAGATTTTCTGCTGCAAAAAGAGGAGAAGATTCTACCCGTAGAGGTGAAGGCTGAGGAAAACCTTCAGGCCAAGAGTCTCCGCGTCTTCGTGGATCGCAATCCGGGCCTGCAAGGCATCCGCCTGTCCATGTCGCCATACCGTGAGCAAGACTGGCTCACCAACTATCCTCTCTATTCCGTATTGGCAATGTTGGGATAGGTCGGACGAGGTGACAGATTGGCAAGCAACGTTCTTTGTGCTTGTGGCTTTTGCTTCAAATTCGGTTTCTGTGCCGTGATTGCCGGGGTGATAGCAAGGCACTATGGGACGTGATGAACGGCCACCGCCTGACCTTAGACTGTGGGCTTAAAGTCAGGCGGATGCATGTGTGATATCTACGTTATTTTCAAAGTCAGGAGTCAGTTGTCCTGATTCTTCATCGTTACGCAAAACCATTTCATAAACTAATCCCCTTGAATCTTTTTATGCGACAAGTATAGCTTTCGTTATCCTTTGCAATATTGGCATCATACTCAACGAGTTTAAGAGCAAATACTCCTGACTTATCATAGAACATTGGTCAAGTAGTGTCTAAATCTTAGTGTCTAAATCTTAAAGTAAAATGACACCAGAACCACTCAACCAATATACGAAAATCTGTAGGGATGTCATCAAAAGTTCATCTGCAAAGTTAGTGATATTACTCTATTACCAACTGAAATGCCACGGATTTTTTGGCAACATTGCCACTTTTTCCGCGTATAAAACACGTACAACTCATGTTTTAAGTTTTATTGATAATATCGGCGATTTGGTACCGTCTGTAGCGGTTGTTTTAGTCCCGCTGATTCTCGCTGCCGTTACCACCGCCAGCAAAAAGGAGGAGACCACGGACGGAGCACGACAGGCAAGGAGGATTACTTGCACGACAAAATTCCCACGGGTGATTTTTTTTTCTTAACTTTGCTTGTCAATACATAAGGTAAGTTCCAGCGCCACAACAAAAACACACCCTACCCATGAAACACATGAAAACAGCGACTCTGGCAGCAGCCCTTGTGTGTGCCGTTTGCGCGCATGCGGACCGCCTGTCGTTCAATCCCTCCATAAAGTTCAGGATTGAGCCCAAGATGGTTTCCGGCAGTGCCATAGCCACCGGCAGCAACCACGGAGTCAACTCCCCCGTATGCGTCACGACCACCAATACGGGCAGCGACGACTGCTACTGGTATTTCCTTGAATACAAGGCCGGCAAATACGCCATACGCAACGCACAGACAAGCCAGTACCTCGTGTGGGACGAGGTGAGGAGCAACAGCCCCATACGCCGCTACATGCATCTGGACAGTGCCGTGAGGAGCGACTCCGCCCTCTGGACCATAGGGCAACTGGGCGACGGCACGTATTATTTCAGGAATGCGGTGGAGAGTTCCTACTGCTTTGACATGAGGACGGACAGCTATGTTCTGGGTACATACGACCAAAGCGACACGCCATCGGCAAGCAACGAACTGTTCTACATCTACAAGGAAAACGGCACGCAGTATGACCAGGAGACAGACAGCAACACCGTCTGCGGCGTGGACAAGGACGGCTACTACTGGGCGACAACGGAACTGAAGCAGCCAGTGGTATACACCACAGACGATTCAGACCCAGTGCTCTACGCCATAACGAATGTCAGGTCGGGGCTTTACGTCATTGACGGGACGGCCCTTACCCAGACAGACCAGATACCCGACAGGCTGTTTTATTTCAAGGAGGCGCAGGGCGGAGTGCAGATCATGACAGAAGGCGGCGGGTATGTGTCAGCCAAACTGCCGACGACCACGATCACCAGCGCAACAGACGTGCAGGTGGTAAACGGCACTCCCGGCACCAACGATCATGTGTGGAGCATAGCCTACAGCGCACAGGACACGTATCCCGGCTATGCCGTGGGAGTGGCGGCTTGCAGCGAAAACAGCTCCGCCAACTGGCATTTGACAAATTCGCGGATTTACTGGAACGACTTCTCGTATGTGGGAATATGCTACTACTCCGTAGACGGCGGTTCCACGTTTGCGTTCAAGTCGAAGGACATACGCCACCGCAACCATCTGGCGGAACAGGGCATCGTCATTCCAAACGACACGGAAGACCCGATAACGCCCGTAGATCCTGTTGACCCTGTCGATCCTACCGAGCCGGAAGAGCAGGAAGACCTGGTGCAGTTTTCAGGTCCGGTGACCCACGTGTACCGGGCCGACGGCAAGGTTGACGCCATTCCGGACGAATACATAGAGACCCGGGGGCAGTCTGACGAGAGCATAACCATAACCACAAAGGACGACGGGCCGGTCTACAGCTACGCAAGCTACGAGGTGGACTCCGTATCATACGCAGTACCCGCCGATTTTCCAAGATTCAACTCGTTCAAGTTCAACAACAAGTACAACCCCCATCTCATAAGCGATGCCATAGGCGTGTTCCATGGCGACACGCTCATCACCGTGAACCCCGTGTGCATAGGCAAGCGGCTGAGGCCCTCGTTCAAAACCGATGACGATGCCGAGGTATATCTCGGCGCCGTGCTGCAGAAAAGCAAGACCAGCCGCACGCGCTACGACAAAGACGCAGTCTACACCATAGCACGCAGGGGTCACACCATTCTGCGACGCACCAGCAAGGAGACATACGTCACCTGTCCCTACGGCAGACAGACCACGGTGAGGGTGACTTTCGCCACCGACCAGTCGACGGCGCAGTACAGGGTGCCCACCATATACATCACCACAGACGACGGCACCATGATAAGTTCCAAGGAAACCTACTGGGATGCCAAAATAACCATTGATGGCGGCGGAGTGTTCCCCGACATGGCCGAGACCGCCATGCAGATAAAAGGGCGCGGCAACTCCTCGTGGGCAGGAACATGGGGCAAAAGCCCGTATCACATGAAATTCGCCGCCGGTGTCAAGCCGCTGGGACTGACCAAGGGCAAGCACTGGAACCTCATAGCCAACGCACAGCGGTATTCCATGACAACCAACGCCATAGCCATGAAGATAGCGCAGCTTGTGGAGACGGCAGGCTACAACCACGAAATTCCCGTGGAACTGTACATCAACGGGCAATACCGCGGATCGTACAACCTGACGGAAAAAATAGGCTTTGCCAACAACAGCATCGACCTGACGGACGAGACCTCGGCCGTGATGCTGGAACTTGACAGCTACTATGACGAGACCTACAGGTTCCGCACCACGAAATACTCCCTGCCGGTCAACATCAAGGAACCCGATCTCAGCGAGGGAACATCGGCACTGACATACACACAGATAAGCCAGCATTTCAACAACGCCATCACCGCCCTCTACAATGGTGAAGAGCCGGGCAACCATTTCGACCTTGACTATCTGGCCCGCTTCCTCTTCGTGAACGACCTTTCGTTCAATACGGAATTCATGCATCCCAAGAGCACGTTCTGCTACAACGAGGACATCACCAACGACAACTCCAAATACATATTCGGACCGGTGTGGGACTTCGACTGGGGCTACGGCTACCAGTTCAATTACAACTACTTCACCTACCCCGCCACCACCGACTTCTGGAACAGTGTCAGCATGGAAGCCGACGACTGGACCAGAGACCTGAGATACAGCGGGGAGAGCCTCGACAAAGCCTACTACAACCTGTGGCACAATTTTGTCAATGACGGCAGGCTTGACGAACTGGTGGAGTTCTGCCAGGACTACTACGACTACGCCTCGGCATCGTTCACCCACGACCACAGCACGTGGAGCAACGGTGACTCCACGAGCTACGCCACCGTGACCGCACGGGCGAAGACATGGCTCAGGGAACGCGCCAACTATATCCACGACTACATGAAAAACACACTCGACTATGACAGCAAGGGCTATCTGGTGACGACCGACAACACCGTGAACGGTGACGTGAACGGCGACGGGGCAGTCACCGTAGCCGATGTGGTGTGTGTGCTCAACCATATGCTGAACCTGCCCAACGAGGACTTTGACTTCACGCAGGCCGACCAGGACGCCAACAATATCATAACCGTCAACGACGTGCTGGCCATACGCGACCTGACCGCACAGAGTTCCGCCAGCGGCCGGTTCTACGGGTTGCCAGAAGCGGAGGCGACCCTCACCCCCGGCACGGCAACGTACAGGGCAGGGGGCGTGGACATCCCGCTTGACGTGTACGCCGGTGAGAGCACGGCATACAGCGGGCTGCAGTTTGACCTGGCCATTCCAAGCGGGATGACAGTGACAGACCTTGACATCAGCGGCAGCATTCCCGAATTCAAGCTCTTCACGGCGAAGCTCGGCAGTTCCGGCAACACGGACAGCGAGCGCGACCTGTACAGGATATCCATATATTCGTCCGCCAACCACACCCTGCCAAACGGGCACTCCATCATGACCCTGTCGCTTGACTGGGGAGACTGCCGGAACACGGCCGAAGAGCTGACCGCATCGGTGTCAAACGTGCTGTTTGCCAATTCGCTCGGCGAGGACGAACGTTCCGCCTCACGCTCGACCCGATTCCGCAACACCGGGCTGACAGGCATAAGCAACACCGCATGGGTGGTGAGCCAGAACGGCAACAAGCTGACCATAGGCGCGACAGAAGACACGACAGTGCCGGTGTACGGCATAGACGGAAAACTGTTTGGCACATACAGCACACGCAAAGGCGGCTGCACCATAACACTGCCGCAGGGCGTGTATATCATCAACAAGAAAAAGATTGCAGTGAAATAACCATATTGTTACAACACCTATTTACACACTCACATACACCAAGATGAAAAAGATACTGGCTCTGGCCCTCACACTGCTGAGCATACCGGCAATCTCAAATGCGGAAGAAAACATTGAACTCAACATCACGCGCGACTCAAAGACACAGTGGACCCTGTCCGTAGCCCTCAACAACGAGACAACATACGGGGGCTTCCAGATGGATTTCGTACTGCCGCAGCCATTCTCGGCAGATGCCGGAAGCATACAAAAGGCAACACGCCTGAAGAACATCACCATGGAAGCCAACGTCCTTGCAAGCGGCAACCTGAGGGTTGTGGGCTACGGGGCCAACAACAAAAAAAACATAACGGGCACCAGCGGAGAGATATTCACCGTGAAACTGACCTGCACCACCCCTATCCCCCTCGGAGAAAACAGCATTACGGTGAAGAACATAAGGTTTTCGGACACCTCCACGGAAACGGTGCTGCCCGGCACCAGTCTCAAATTCTCCGTGGAAGAATGGCCGCAATACAACGTCAACTACTGGAACGGAGAGACCCTGTTCAGGACAGTGAGCGTTGAAGTGGGAGAAACCATTCCGGAAGCCGACGTTCCCGACGCAGCAGAGGGTTTCACTTTCTGCGGCTGGAGCGACAGTACCGCCGTGATGCCCGACCATGACCTTGACATACACGCCATATGGTGCCGGCAGTCGTTTACCGTGAGCTACACCGTCAACGGCAGTACGGTACACTCGGAGCAGGTGGCTTACGGAGACTCTGTGAAACTCTTTGACTATGCGCCCGACGAAACCCATGTGTTCATCAAGTGGGTTGGCGACAGCTACGACACCATGCCCGCCCACGACATAAGCTACGAGGCACAGCTTGCCCTTCTGGGCGATGTGGACCTTGACGGACAAATAAATTCCAGCGATGTGGTCAGCATCTACAACTACATCATCAACGGCGAAAGTTCCGGAATCCTTGAAGCGTGCGCCGACATCAACGGCGACGGCACAATTAACAGTGCCGACATCACAGCCGAATACAACCTCATAACCTACGGCACGCAACCCGCCAGCAAGGCATACCACAAAGCTCTGGTCAACGCCCTGAAATAAACATTTCACATTCCGACACAGACTATGAAACGCATACAAGCACTCATTTTGCTGACACTCATGGCAACACTGACCACAGAGGCCGGTGTATTGAAATTCAACTCCACTACCGGCTACCGCATAGAGTCAGAATACTACTACGGCAGCGGCATCGCCATAGGTGCGAACCACAGCATCAACTCACCCCTGTGCGTGCAACGCAACGTCAACCTCACGAGCGACAACGACTGCCTGTGGTTCTTCGAGTACAAGGGCAACGGCAAATACGCCATACGCAACGGCAGCACGGGGCAATACATAACCATTGACGACAACTACGAGGACTCGCCGCAGATCCTGCGCTATATCCATCTGTCAGGCTCCATTGAGGGCGAGACGTCACTCTGGTATATCAAGGCGACGAAATACAACAATACCGACGTGTACTACTTCCAGAGTGCAAGCAAGCCCACTTTCTTCTTCAACCTACGCACAAAATCCCGTGCGCTCGGAGCGTTTGAGCTCGGGTCTGACGACATCCCGGAGTACACGAACGAAATTTTCAGACTCTACGACAGCAACGGGAACGCGTATGAGCAGGAAGAATGGGGCGAAGAACCAGATCCCACGCCTGACCCGACCCCCGACCCCACGCCGTCCGACAGCACAGACCTTATTCCCTTTGACTGTCCGGTTGTACACGTGTACAGGGCAGACGGAAGACTCGAGGCCTTCCCACAAGACTACATAACCGAACGCAGCATTGACGGCGACTCCGTGAAGATAACCGCCGTTGACGGCAAGACCTACTCCTATGCCGCCTACGAGGTGGACTCGGTGTCAATGACCGCCCCGGTAATGCCTCATTTCAACTCCTTCAAGTTCAACAACAAATACAACCATCACATAATCGATGACAGTCAGGGGATCTTCTACGGCGACAGTCTCATAACCGCCTATGTTGTCGGCATAGGCAAGAACCTGCGCCCCTCGTTCAAACTTGACGACAACACCCAGGCCTGGGTCGGCGACAAGCCACAGACAAGCAAGAAAAGCAGCCTGCGCTTTGACCGCGACATCCGCTATACCATCGCCCACCGCGGCTATACCATACTGCGGCAACGCCTTGACAGCACGTATGTGATGCGCCCGTACGGAAGCGAGACCACAGTGAGGGTGGACTTCGCCACTGACCACGCGACAGCCACATACAAAGTGCCTACGATAAGAATCAACACGGCCGACGGGTCAATGATAAGTTCAAAGACGACATACGTGGAGGCAACCATAAGCATTGACGGCGGCGGCGTGTTTCCCGACATGGCAGAAACGGACATCCAGATAAAAGGGCGCGGCAACTCCTCGTGGGCAGGAGCCTGGGGCAAAAGCCCGTACCATATAAAATTCACCAGCGGCGTAAAACCGCTGGGGCTGACCAAAGGCAAACACTGGAACCTCATCGCCAATGCACAGAGATACTCCATGACAACCAACGCCGTTGCCATGAAGATGGCGCAGCTGGTGGAGACTGCGGGCTGCAACCACGAGATTCCCGTGGAGCTGTACATCAACGGAGACTACCGCGGCTCATACAACCTGACCGAAAAAATCGGCTTCGCAAACAACAGCATCGACCTGCCCTCGGAGACCTACGCCACGCTGCTGGAACTTGACAGCTATTATGACGAAGACCAGAAGTTCCGCTCCACATACTACGACCTGCCGGTGAACATAAAGGAGCCGGACTTTTCCGAAAGCACGACAGCCCTGACCGTAGACCAGATAAAGACAAGCTTCAACCGTGTGATTGAGGCACTGTACAACGGTGAAGACCTGTCCTATTTGGTAGACCTTGACTATCTGGCACGTTTCCTCTTCGTTGACGAGTATGTCGCCAATTTCGAGCTGATGCATCCCAAGAGCACCTTCTGCTACAACCCGAATGTGATAGACTCTGATTCCAAGCTCGTCTTCGGTCCGGTGTGGGACTTCGACTGGGGCTACGGCTACGTAAGCAACACCAACTATTTCACCGCCCACGCCACTGTGGAATACTGGAACCGCAAACAGGGCAACGGCTACCCGTGGGCGTACCAGCAACGCTACTGCGGCGAGAACTTCAACAAGAAATACTACAACCTGTGGCATGAGTTCGTGACGGAAGGCAAGCTCGACGAACTGGTTGACTTCTGCGACGACTACTATGAATTTGCAGCCCTGTCGTTCAGCCACGACAACACGAAATGGAACCACGGGGACGCCACGACCTACGCAACCATAACGGAAAACGCGAAGACATGGCTCCGCAAGCGGGCGAACTACATTCTGGACTATATGACCGACTCGCTCGGCTATGGCGAGAAAGGGTATCTCACATCACACCTTGACCCGATTCCCGGCGACGTGAACGGTGACGGACGCGTAACGACTGCCGACGTGGTATGCGTGTTCAACAACATTCTCGGGCTGCCCAACGAGGAGTTCAATTTCCCACAAGCCGACATTGACGGCAACAACATCATCACCATTGCCGACCTCATAGGGGTGCGCAGCCTGCTCGGGACGTACAAATCAAAAGGCTTCTACGGTCTGCCCGTGGCCGAGGCGACCCTTGGCACCAGCCCGCTGACCGTAGGGAAGCAGGGCGTTGAGATCCCCCTGACCGTCAATGTAGACGAGGGGAAATACTGCGCCATGCAGTTTGACCTCAACATACCGGCGGGCATGACAATAGAAGACCTTGACATCTCACAGTCCATGCCGGATTTCGACATCAACATCGTGGCTATTGATGCCGAAGAAGGACAGTCAACCAGCATTGACCGCTACCGGGTGTCTGTCTATTCCTCGGCCAAGCACCTCATACCGCAAGGGACTTCCACAATCATCCTGCGGCTTGACTGGGGGACACACGAAGAAAGCACCGAAATGCTCAGTGCCACCATGTCGGACATAATGTTCGTGAACTCGACGGGAGAAGACGAGAGGACAGACTCACGCTCAGCCACATTTGTCCACAACCAGCTCACGGGCATTGACAACGCTGTGGTTACCGTCGCGCAGAACGGGACTTCCGTCACAGTGTCGGCAGGACATGACACCGCCGTTCCGGTATACTGCATAGACGGGCGCATATTCCGCGTGCTTGAGCTTAAAGCGGGGACAAACCGCATCAACCTGCCTTCGGGCATCTACATTGTCAACAACAAGAAACTGCTGATACCATAATGACCGTAACCGAACTGATAAGCCAGACCGGGCGCACGAATTTCTCGTTTGAGGTACTGCCGCCGCTCAAAGGCGACGGGATAAGGAAGCTTCAGGACGACATACGCAGCCTGCTGGAGTTTGATCCGAAATACATCAACATTACCACTCACCGCAGTGAGGTGGTAATGAAGGATTTGGGCAACGGTCTCATGGAACGCTCCACCCTGCGACGCAGACCCGGCTCCGTGGCGGTAGCCGCCGCCCTGCAGCAAGAGTTCAATATTCCCATCGTACCCCATATACTGTGTTCGGGCTTCACGCGCGAAGAGACAGAATACGTGCTAATAGACCTGCAGTATCTGGGAATCTCGAACCTGCTGCTCCTCAGGGGTGACAAGGCCCGTGAAGACACTTCATTCCACCCCACCCCCAACGGGTATTCCCACACCACCGAGCTACAGGAACAGGTCAACAATTTCAACAAGGGCTTCTTCGTGGACGGGTCGCCCATGAAAAAAGCGGGACCTGCTTTCAGCTACGGTGTGGCCTGCTATCCGGAAAAGCACGAAGAGGCCCCCAACCTCACGACCGACGCTTCATGGTTCAAGAAGAAGACAGAACTCGGGGCTGAGTATGGCGTGACACAGATGTTCTTCGACAACAGAAAATATTTTGACTTTGTGAGCAGGATGAGAGCGGATGGCATCAAGGTGCCCATCATTCCCGGCATAAAACCATTGGCCAAAAAGAGCCAGCTGGCCATACTGCCGCGGCTGTTTCACTGCGACCTGCCCGAGGAACTCACGGAAGAGGCATACAAGTGCAAGGACGACGAACAGATGAAAGCTCTGGGTATAGAATGGTGTATCCACCAATGCCGGGAGCTGATGAAAGCCGGTGTCCCAAGCATACACTTCTACATGACAGGCAATGTCGACAGTCTGCGGGAGGTGGCAAAGAAAATATTCTGAACAATGTACCGGCTGCGAACCGACGCAATACAAGAAAGATGCAGTTCAAAGACGTCATAGGACAGGAAGAAGTGAAACGATTACTGAGGCAACAGGCAAACGCAGGACGTTTGCCCCACGCCCTCCTGCTTGCCGGAGAAACGGGCTACGGCACAATGGCACTGGCTCTGGCTCTGGCGAGTTTCGTGCTGTGTGACAACAGAAGCGAAAGCGACAGTTGCGGCGTTTGTCCCAAATGCACCAAAACGAACAAGTTCATACACCCCGACCTGCATTTCTCGTTTCCCGTAATCAAGAAATCCGAATCCACCACGTCAGACTCCTATCTGAAAGAGTGGCGCAACTTTCTGTCGGACGACAAGTATTTTGACCTGAACGACTGGCTGGCTTTCATGAAAGCAGACAGGAAACAGGCCATCATCCCGGAGGCGGAAAGCCAGAATATCATACAGAAGCTCAGCCTGACTCCCTACGAGGGCGGCTGGAAGATCATGATTATATGGCTGCCGGAAAAAATGGGGGGAGCACCGGCCAACACCCTGCTCAAGACACTTGAGGAGCCGTCGGGGAAAACCCTATTCATTCTTTGCAGCGAGCATCCGGAACAGATGCTGACAACCGTTCTAAGCCGCTCCCAGCGCATTGACGTTCCGCCCGTCAAGAACGAAGATCTGTGCGAGGCACTGACCACGCGGCGCGGAGTTGACAAAACCGCCGCTACAGACATTGCGCGGATATCCAAAGGCAACTATCTGACAGCCTTGCGGCACTTGTGTGCCGACGATACCCCGCAGGCGATGCTTGACCAATTCGCCGGACTTATGAGAATGGCCTACACACGCAACGTGAAAGGCCTTGCGGAATGGAGCGACAGCCTTGCACGACAAAGCAGGGACGAGCAGAAACAGCTGCTCTCGTATATGCAGAACATGATACGCGAGAACTTCATGTACAATTTCGGAAGACCGGAACTCAACTTCATGACGCCGCAGGAACTTGCCTTCGCCCGAAAATTCGCACCATTCATCAACGAGCGCAACGTAATCAGATTTGCCGACGAGTTCCAGCGTGCCCAAAACGACATATCCAACAACGTAAATTCCAAGACCGTCCTGTTCAACCTCGCCCTACAGACCACAATACTCATAAGGAGCAAATAGGGCAACCTTGACAACAAGGGACAGCAACAAGACACACAGACATCAACCATATATAAAAGACAACAAAATGAACGACAATACAGTATGCTGTGCAGGCCGTGGACTGAGTGCCAAAGGCTGCAGCCGCACAGACAAGCAGCTAAACACATACGACTATCTGGCAGACGTGCCCGGAGCCATAGATATGACAGATCTCGTGGAGGTGCAATTCAAGAATACACACAAGGACTATTTTCTGAATTCCAACCACATTCCCCTTAACAAAGGGGACATAGTCGCCGTCGAGGCCTCGCCAGGACACGATATAGGAACGGTAAGCCTTACGGGACCGCTGGTGCCGCTCCAGATGTCGAAGCAACGCCTCAAAGCCGATGCCGGCACACGGCGCATATACCGTCTGGCAAAGGAGGTTGACATGGAGAAATTCCATGAGGCCAAAGCTCTGGAACAAAGCACCATGATACGCTCGCGTGCCATTGCCAAGGAACTCGGTCTGGACATGAAGATAGGAGACGTGGAATATCAGGGCGATGGCGGAAAGGCCATTTTCTACTACATAGCCGACCAGCGCGTTGACTTCAGGCAGCTCATCAAAGTGCTGGCACAGGAATTCGGCATACGTATCGAGATGAGGCAAATCGGCGCACGCCAGGAAGCCGGTCTAATAGGCGGTTTCGGTCCTTGCGGCAGGGAGATGTGCTGCGCCACATGGATGAAAAACTTCAACACTGTGAGCACTGGTGCCGCACGTTGCCAGGACGTGTCTCTCAACCCGCAGAAACTGGCCGGGCAGTGCGCCAAACTCAAATGCTGCCTCAATTACGAAACGGCGGTATACGCAGAAGCTCTCCAGAAACTGCCGCAACGCAATGTCAACCTTGAGACCAAAGACACCACCTACTACTATTTCAAGGCCGACATTCTGGCAGGTCTTGTCAGCTACTCCACCGACAAACACTTTGCCGCCAATGTCGTGACCATCACAAGCCAACGCGCCACTGAAATAATAAGGCTCAACCAGCACGGCGAAAAGCCGGACAGCCTTCTCGACGAAACTGCAGCGGCACAGAAACCGGAAGTCGTAGACCTTGCAGAGCAGGACAGCCTCACGCGTTTCGACAAGAGCAAACGCAGAAAGAAAAAGAACAGGCGCACCGACTACAAGGCACAGAATGCCGAGGCCGGCTCCGGCAACAAAGACAGTGCCGGAACACCCCCACGGACTGCCGACAGCCAAAATCCCGCAGAACCGCACGCCAACAACCGCAGACGCAATTTCAGGCACAGGCGACCCAACCGCAACGACAATGGCCAGGAGTAAAGCTGCATGTCTCGCCTGTCTCACGCTGCTGTGTGCCTTATGCGGCTGCGACAAAGAACAGACCATAACAGACCAGTTCAAACCATTGCCCTCCTCCGGGTGGGATGCCCGGAACACGCTCTCCTTTCCAGTTGACAGCATAGGGCGTTCCGGTGACTACAAGCTTGGAGTGAATGTGCGCACCACACGCGACATCCCGTTCCAAAGCATCTCGGTTGTAGTGGAGCAAAGATTTGAAAATCCCCGATACCAGTCGCGTGACACCGTAGAAGTGATGCTTGCAGACAACCGGGGCAATCTTGAAGGACGGGGGCTGTATCTGTACACAACAGGAACAGAAACTCCGCACCAACTGCACCTGTACAAGGGACAGCACGGTGTCATACGCCTGTCGCACATCATGAGACGCAACCTGCTGTCAGGCATCAGAGATGTCGGCATCAGCATTTCCAAATAACAACGATCCAGGGCTTCATCCTCCGGGAAACGACACTTTCCACAATGTATATCGCAGCCATCGACATCGGGTCAAACGCACTTAGACTGTTAATCAAAAACACAGATCATCCGTGTTTGCAGGACAATATAGACACGCTCCATGAGGACGAGTACTACCAGAGAGTGCCCCTGAAAAGCGGCATAGACACATTCACATACGGAGCGATACAACCCAAGACCGCCGCCATGCTCACGTTTGCCATGTGCCATTTTGCCGTCAAGATGAAAGAGTACGGTGTCAGCAAGTACCGTGCCTGCGCCACCTCCGCCTACCGTGACGCAGCCAACTCTTCCGATGTCATCCGCCGGATAAAACAGATAAGCGGTCTGACCGTAGACATCATTTCAGGCGAGGAGGAGGCAAGGCTGACACGCCGGAGTTTCCGCACCCCGCAGGAACTCGAAGACGACGCTTTCCTTTTTGTTGACGTCGGCGGAGGAAGCA
Source organism: Anaerovoracaceae bacterium (assembly GCA_963617965.1). Taxonomy (GTDB): domain Bacteria; phylum Bacteroidota; class Bacteroidia; order Bacteroidales; family Bacteroidaceae; genus UBA6382. The sequence goes on along the minus strand of CAVEQO010000017.1, from coordinate 13,262 downwards.
CCGAAACAAGCCTGATGAAAAAGGGGAAACCGATATTCACCAGATCCTTTCAGGTCGGATCCATGCGCTATGTGTGCGACACCCAGTCAAGAGAAGAAGAGGCGGCCCTTGACGAAGCCATGGAAAACATCCTGCGGGAATACGGTTCCGTGCATTATGTAGGCGTGGGAGGGTGTGTCAAGATGGTAAGGAGCATACTCAACTGGAGCGACAAGCCGTCTTTCATAAACGTAAGCGACATGAACACGCTATATCACGAACTTCTGCAACTCACGCCCAAACAAATATCCCGCAAATATTCCGTCCCTCTTGAGCGGGCAGACATCATCACCCCGGCTTCATCCATTTTCCTGCGCATTGCCAACACAATAAAAGCCACAGAGATAGCCGTGCCCGACATAGGAGTGCGCAACGGGATAATAGCGGAGTTGTACCACGGGCCCAGCAAGTAGCAGAACCTTCCACCGTCAAATCCGCATAACAGTACTGCCGCACATGCGCACGGGAACGGATGTCATGCCCCCACTATTTCCTCAGGAACTTCCTCCGTTTCAAAACGCTTCATTGACACGGTGCCATCACGGTTCACGACAATAGTCACATAACACTCCTCGTCACTGTGGGGCACGGAAATTTCAGCTTCAAGTTTCACCGCGTCTTTTGTAAACCCACGGCATGAGAGCCTGTTGAACACAGCGCGCGGGGCAATGCTTTGGTCGATGTAATCCAGAAACGAGGTCTTGTTGAAGTACTTGAGCGCAATGGTGTCGCCCGACGAGGTAATGCAGAGGGTAGCCTTGTTGTCGCAGTAGACACGGTTGAAACTTTCGTTGTTGACCGAAGGCTGACTAAAATCAGGAAGCATCGTTATGCTGACATTAAACTCCCCGTCTTCGGAATCCAACGATACGGGAGTGCGGAAAATGCAGTAACGCCCGTTTTTTTCATATTCGCTGCCATCGCTCAAAGCTTCCCGCTTGTCCTGCACAGGAGCGGAACGGTCTATACCCGGCTTGGTGTCCCGGCAGGCACACAACCCCGCCACCACGCACAGAAAAACAAATAACCTTTTCATTTTCACAGTCTGCGATTCCTTACGGGTGCAAAGTTATGTCTTTTTACAATAGCAAGCGTATTTAAAACCCTGCAATTTTGGACTTCCGTCAGCCGTGAAAACGTCTGGAATAATGTTCGACGACCGAAGATCCCAACCGTTCACTGCCCACGGGTCTGACTCCGACAGACGGAGCATAGACAGCCCGGCTTTTCGGCAGGTTTCCGGACACAAGGCCAAAACTCTGCGATGAATATTCCACATGCGCCTCATCCCACAGATCCCGCTCAAGGAACTGCCGCAGAACCGTAGCACCGCCCTCCACAAGCACCGACTGCACATTGCGGCTATACAAGCCGTCCAGCAGTTGCCCCAAGAAATCCCCGGACTTGTCTATCCTTAGGAAATCGACATTGGGCCTTTCCGCAACGCATGATTTCTTGCGGTAGCCCGCAACCAACGTCGGCACACTCCCGTCGAACAACGACAAGGACTGCGGAAGTCTCCCGTGCGGATCTATCACTACGCGGAGCGGAGACGGCCCGTCTACAAGTCGTGTCGTAAGAGAAGGGTTGTCGTACAAAGCCGTGTTGCGTCCCACCAGAATAGCACTGTGCTGCGCCCGCAGACGGTGTGCCCTCCGCCATGCCGGAAGCGACGAGATCATCAGACGCCTGCCGCAACCGTCAGCACCGGGCCTGACACCCATCACCCCGTCGGAAGTCTGCGCCCATTTAAGTGTTATATACGGACGTCTGCAAGTATTGTAGACAATAAAGCGGCGGTTGAGTTCCTGACATTCCCTGTCAAGGACTCCTATCCGCAAGTCTATGCCGGCATTGCGGATTATCCTTATTCCACGTCCGTGTACTTTGGAAAACGGGTCCATACATCCTATGACAACCCTGCGCACGCCCTTTTCAACCACCAGATCGGCACAGGGCGGCGTATGGCCGTAATGTGCGCAAGGTTCCAGACTGACATACAGCGTGCTTTCAGAGAGAAGGGACTCGTCTTTGACGGAGCGGAAAGCGTTGACTTCCGCATGAGGTCCGCCGCAACGGACATGATAGCCCTCACCTATTATTCTGCCGTTGCAGACGATGACAGCACCTACCATAGGGTTGGGTGCAGCACCAAATTCTCCGTTCTTGGCCAATTGGAGACAACGGGCCATATAGAATTCATCCGTATTCATCAGTCAAACAAGTCCAGTTGTATAGGAGGCAGAAGATTGAACGTCTTCCTGTGATAGGGAGTTATGCCATGTTTTCTGATTGCCTCGCGGTGTTCCTTGGTGGGATATCCCTTGTTGCGTTTCCAGCCATAAGAGGGAAATTCCCTGTCTATCATATCCATATAGTCATCACGGTATGTCTTGGCAAGAATGGATGCGGCAGCAATGGAAAGGAACTTTCCGTCACCCTTGACCACTGTCTGCCACGGCACATTGCGATACGGTTTGAACCTGTTGCCGTCGACAATGATTGACTGCGGCTCTGTCTTGAGCTGCCCGAGAGCCCTGTGCATGGCAAGGATAGAGGCATTGAGTATGTTTATCCTGTCTATTTCCTCCGCCGTCACCACCCCGACAGCCCATGTCAGAGCCTCGCGCTCAATCGTTTCGCGCAACATGTGGCGACGTGCATCCGTCAACTGTTTGGAATCGTTGATGTCATCATTGCGGTAGTCAGGAGGAAACACCACTGCGGCAGCGTACACACTGCCGGCAAGACAGCCTCTACCGGCTTCATCGCATCCTGCCTCAATAGCATCAGGCACCAAATAAGGTTTCAACATCTCCTGTCCGCTTTTTTGCCGCACATTATCCAATCGGAAAACAAAATGTTGTCCACACAGGCTAAAACATTTTTGCGACACGCCTTATGCCCTCGGCAAGAGCGTCCGCCTCTTCAAAAGTGTTGTAGAACGAAAACGATGCCCGTACCGTGCCCTCTATGCCATAATGCGTCATGACAGGTTGGGCGCAATGGTGTCCCGTGCGCACGGCAATGCCCAACCGGTCAAGCAGCGTACCCATGTCAAGATGGTGAATGCCACCCACAAGGAAAGACAAGACGGCATCCCTGTCTTCCGCCCGGCCGAATATGCGCAGCCCGTCTATCCGTTCCAGCTTGTCCATGGCATAACGTGTCAACTTGCGCTCATAGGCCTCGATGTTGTCCATCCCTATCTTGTCCACATAGTCAAGAGCAACGGCCAGAGCGTGACAGCCTACATAGTTGGGCGTGCCTGCCTCAAATTTGTACGGCAATCCCTCGAAAACCGTCTTTTCGAAACTCACCGAGCTTATCATCTCGCCGCCTCCCTGATAGGGCGGCATGGCCTCCAGCCATTTTTCCCTGCCGTAGAGAACTCCTATGCCTGTGGGGCCGTATATCTTGTGACCGCTGAACGCCAGAAAATCGCAATCCATATCCTCCACGTCAACTCTCATGTGCGGCACGCTTTGGGCGGCATCAACCAACACAGGGATGTTTCTCGCATGGGCAACGGCTATCAATTCCTTCACGGGATTTACCGTTCCCAGAACGTTGCTCACATGTGCCACACACACAAGTCTGGTGCGGTCGCAGAGCAGGTTCTCATAGGCAACCATATCAAGTGTACCGTCATCATTGAACGGCAACATACGCAGCACTGTACCCTTGCGCTCGCACAGGAGCTGCCAAGGCACGATGTTGGAATGATGCTCCATTTCGGACACGACAATCTCATCGCCAGGATTGAGCAGCTCTCCGAACGAGGAAGCCACAAGGTTTATAGACTCTGTAGTGCCCCTCGTGAATATTATGTTTCCCTCGCTGCCGGCGTTGATAAAATCCTTCACCCTCACGCGCGCCTGTTCCATGAGATCCGTGGCCTGCTGCGACAGATAGTGTATGCCCCTGTGCACATTGGCGTTGAGGGTGTAGTATTCCGTGCGCTCGGCCTCTACCACACAACGCGGCTTTTGCGTGGTAGCCCCGTTGTCCAGATACACCAACGGGTGGTTGTATACTTCCGTTGAAAGAATCGGGAAATCCTCTCTTATTTTCTTCACGTCAATCATGGCTGTCCTCTCCTGTTATCTCTTTGAACACAACGAGCAGTCGCCGCACGCCCCGTCCCTGTGGCGGAAACGCTCCTCGACCATACGGGACAAGCGGTTGCGCAGGGCTTCAAAACCAATGCGGTCAATGACCTCCACGGCAAACGCCTGCTGCAGCAGCCGGCGGCCTTCGGCAAGATCTATGCCCCGTTGCGCCATATAGAACAATGCGGCTTCGCTGAGTTGCCCTACGGTGGAACCGTGGTTACACTTCACGTCGTCGGCATATATTTCAAGCATGGGCTGAGTATAGACATGAGCCTTGGGCGACACACACAGGTTGGCGTTTGTCTCTTGCGAGTCTGATTTTTGCGCACCCTTTGCGACATAGACCTTGCCGGCAAAAGCACCCCTTGACTCGCCGTCAAGCACATACTTATACAGAATGTCGCTACTGCAACGGCAGGCTTCGTGTGACACAAGCAAGTTGTTGTCAATATGCTGGGTACCGTCGCCAATCACGAGTCCGGAAATCCGTGCAGCAGCCCCCTCCCCCACAAGACGGGTCACAAAGGAATGCCGGGTCACGCCATTGTGCAGCGTCATGTCCGCATAAGACAGGACACTCCGTTTTTCCTGCACGACACTGGTAGTGCGGAACAGGCTGTTGGCTTCATTTGTTTCCTCTATGGCACACAGATGCAATTCGCTGTCTGCGCCAAGATACACTTCCGCGACCTCCGTAGTGAGATGCCGGTTTCCGGCAAGGGAGTGATCGCACAGCAGTACGGAAACTTCCGCACCCTCTCCCGTTATTATCATCATGCGCCGGTTGGTCATGACAGGAGAGTCGCCGACAGTGAGGTTCACAATCTGTATATTCCGCCTTATCTTATGACCGTCAGCCACATATATGACGACTCCGTCTTGCGCCAGAAGGGTGTTCAGCGACACTATGCCATCGGGAGCGAGACGGTTGTAGTGTGATTTGAATATCTCCGGGCATTTCTCCGCGAAACCAACAAGCGAACCTACAAAAAGCCCCTCAATACCGCACGTGTCGCAGGCCTCTATGCGGTCATTGAACACATAATAGAGTGCGCTGTCAAGACCAGGCACGCTGCAGCGGTATGCCGTGCGCGGATCAGACACCATCTTCCTGCGCTTTATGTTGAGACCGTAATCGTACCCGAACACTTCCTGCACATCGGTATACCTGAAACGTTCGTCCTTCAGCGACGGCAAACCGCTCTTCCGCAGGGTGGCCAACGCTTCTGCACGGTGTTCGTTTACCAGAGCATGGCTTCCATGGTTGACGATATCCTCGTGTTGCAAATACAGGTCAATATATTGTCTTTCGCTATTCACGGCAAACGGTTTTCTGTCTAAATTTTCAGGCAACAGGCTGTCATCCATCTCCTACTCCCCACCCAATTCTTCTTTTATCCAATCGAAGCCCTGTTCCTCAATTTTGTATGCCAGTTCCGGGCCGGCCGTCTTGACAATGCGTCCGTTTATCATCACATGGACAATGTCAGGCTTGAGATAATCCAGCATTCTCTGGTAGTGGGTTATGCAAATGGCACTGGTCTGCGGCGACCGCAGCCTGTTGAACCCGTCTGCCACGATTCTCAGGGCATCCACGTCCAATCCCGAATCTGTTTCGTCAAGAATGGTCAGCTTGGGCTCAAGCATCGCCATCTGGAAGATTTCATTGCGCTTCTTTTCACCGCCGCTGAACCCCTCGTTGACACTGCGGCGCGTAAGGCTGGCGTCAAGCCCCACCAAAGTGCGCTTTTCCTTCACCATTTTCAGGAACTCCGCACCGGAAACGGGCGGCAGACCCTGGTATTTGCGCTTGGCATTGATTGCGGCACGCATAAAATTGTTCATGCTGACTCCGGGGATCTCTACCGGTGTCTGGAAAGACATGAACAATCCCTCATGGCTTCTGGTCTCCGCCGGCATGGCCAGCAAGTCCTTGCCATTGAAAATAATGTCACCACCGGTCACCGTATACAGCGGGTTTCCCACCAGCACATTGCTCAACGTACTCTTGCCCGAACCGTTGGGTCCCATCAGGGCATGAACCTCGCCGGCATTTACCGTGAGACTGACTCCTTTCAGTATTTCCTTCCCCTCCACGGAGGCGTGTAAGTCTTTTACTTCAAGCATTGTCTTCATATTGTCTTGTTGTCAGCCGACAGAGCCTTCAAGCGACACCGACAGGAGCTTCTGTGCCTCTACGGCGAACTCCATCGGCAACTTGCTCAGAACCTCCTTGGCATAGCCGTTGACAATCAGCCCCACCGCCTCTTCCATAGGGATTCCACGCTGGTTGCAATAGAACAGCTGTTCCTCTGAAATCTTTGAGGTGGTAGCCTCGTGCTCGACTATGCTTGTGTCGTTGTTGACGTCTATGTATGGAAAAGTGTGGGCGCCACACGTGTCGCTGAGCAGCAGCGAATCGCAACTTGAATAGTTGCGTGCCCCATGCGCCCGGGTACCGGTCTTCACCAGCCCTCTGTAAGAATTCTGGCTGTGGCCCGCAGAAATGCCTTTGCTTACGATAGTGCTTTTCGTGTTTCTGCCCACATGAATCATCTTTGTGCCTGTGTCGGCCTCCTGATAATTGTTGGTCACGGCCACGGAATAGAACTCGGCAACCGAGTTGTCGCCCTGCAGCACGCAGCTGGGATATTTCCAGGTCACGGCAGAACCCGTCTCCACCTGTGTCCATGAAAGCTTGCTGTTCTCCCCCCTGAGCTGTCCGCGTTTTGTGACAAGATTGTACACACCGCCATTTCCGTTCTTGTCGCCGGGATACCAGTTCTGCACTGTGGAATATTTCACCTCCGCATCCTTGTTGACCACAATCTCCACGATTGCAGCATGGAGTTGGTTTTCGTCACGCATCGGCGCAGTACATCCCTCAAGGTAAGACACATAGCCGCCGTCGTCACAGACTATGAGCGTACGTTCAAACTGTCCGGTGTTGGCGGCATTTATCCTGAAATATGTAGACAGTTCCATCGGGCATCTCACGCCCTTGGGGATATACACGAAGGAACCGTCGCTGAACACGGCACTGTTGAGAGCGGCAAAGAAATTGTCACGATAGGGTACGACACTGCCAAGATACTGTTTCACCAGATCAGGATGAGACATTACCGCCTCTGACATTGAGCAGAACACAATGCCCTTTTCCGCAAGCCGTTCCTTGAAAGTGGTCTTCACCGACACAGAGTCCATAACCGCGTCAACGGCCACGCCACCGAGAGCAAGGCGTTCGTGAAGCGGTATGCCCAGTTTGTCGAATGTCTTCTCAAGTTCAGGGTCTATCGCCGGAGATTTCTTTCCTGCCGAATTGCCGCGTGGGTCTGCATAGTAGGATATCGCCTGATAGTCAATCTGCGGGAGGCTCACATGCCCCCACGACGGCTGCTCAAGCGTAAGCCAGTGCCTGAAAGCCTTGAGTCTGAAATCAAGCAGCCACTGCGGTTCGCCTTTCTTTTCCGAAATAAGGCATACCACACCCTCGTCAAGGCCTTTCTCTATTATTTCGGTCTTGACATCGGTGGTAAAACCGTATTCGTAATCCTTGCCGGCAATTTTCTTTATGAAGCTATTCTCCCCGTTCTGCCCCATCTTTTCCCTCCTTGTGACTTCTGTCAAACCTGATAACCACAGTTTTGTCTTTTGTCTTTCCGCTTTCCTCCGCAATGGTACTTCCGCCCAATGCCAAGTCACCCAATGCCGTGACGTAGGGATACAGTCTGGAGGCGTTTTTCTTCCGCTCGGACACAATGCCCACATACGACATCGCACTGAACACGAAACTGATCAGTATCAGGAATTTCACCGTTCCGAGCAACATTCCGAGCAAAGAGTTGAGCGGACCGAGGAAAACACTCTTCACTGCCTTGGTCATGACATTGGCGGCCATGCCGGCCAACACGGGCACCAGTACCCATATCAGCACGAACGCCAGTACACAGCCTGCATACGAGGCAATGCTGCCAGATCCGAGGACAGGCGTGAAATGCTCGCCAAGCGTCTTGTAGAACAGCACGGCAGCAAGCAGCCCCACAACGAGACCGCAAGTGGAGAACACTTCCTTTATGAAGCCGGATTTCCATCCCCTCCATGCTCCCCACAGCAAAATCAGCACTATTACCGCATCTACCGACAGCATGGACAACCCGCGTTACAGTTTCTGTTTGATTTCTATCTCCTGATACGTCTCTATCACATCGCCCTCGCGCAAGTCATTGCAGTTGGTCAGCGAGATTCCGCACTCGAAATTGGTGCTGACTTCTTTCACGTCATCCTTGAAACGCTTCAGCGCGTTGATCTCGCCGGTGAAAACCACAATGCCGTCACGTATCACGCGAGCCTTGTCAGTACGCGACACCTTGCCGTCCACAACGTAGGCTCCGGCCACAAGGCCGACCTTGCTGATGCGGTATATCTGGCGCACTTCGACTTGGGCGGTCTGCTCTTCCTTGACAATAGGTTTGAGCAAGCCCTCCATTGCTTCCTTGACTTCCTCTATGGCATCATAGATCACCGAATACAGGCGGATGTCCACGCCCTGCTTGTCGGCTTCGGCACGTGCGCCCTTGCTCGGCCTGACCTGAAATCCGATGATTATGGCCTTGGAGGCTGCCGCCAGCACTATGTCGTTTTCTGAAATCTGCCCGACAGCCTTGTGTATGACATTTACCTTTATCTTTTCGGTAGACAACTTGATGAGCGAGTCCGAGAGTGCCTCTACCGAGCCGTCCACATCGCCCTTGACAATGATGTTGAGTTCCTCCACTCCGCCCATGGCGATACGGGCACCGATTTCCTCCAGGCCAATGCGGTGCTGCGTGCGGATGCCTTGCTCGCGCTGCAGTTGCAGACGTTTGTTGGCTATCTCGCGGGCTTCAGGCTCCGAGTCCATCACGTGGAAAGTGTCGCCTGCCTGGGGCGCGCCGTTAAGGCCGAGCAAAGTCGCCGCACGTGCGGGTCCCACACTCTTTATCTTGCGACCACGCTCATCGGTGAGGTCTTTCACACGCCCGTAGCAAGTACCGGCAATGACATTGTCGCCAATATTCAAAGTTCCGTTGCTGACCAGTATTGTCGCCACATATCCGCGCCCCTTGTCAAGCGACGATTCTATGATGGTGCCCGTAGCCCTGCGGTTGGGATTGGCCTTGAGTTCAAGCATGTCAGCCTCGAGCAGTACTTTCTCAAGCAGCTCACTGACACCAATACCCTTCTTGGCGGAAATCTCCTGACACTGGTATTTGCCTCCCCAGTCCTCCACAAGGAGATTCATGTTGGCCAGCGACTCCTTCACCTTGTCGGGATTGGCACCGGGCTTGTCTATCTTGTTGATGGCAAACACCATGGGCACACCGGCTGCCTGTGAATGGGCTATAGCCTCCTTGGTTTGCGGCATCACGTCGTCGTCGGCGGCAATGATGATGATGGCAATGTCGGTCACCTGTGCACCACGGGCACGCATGGCAGTAAACGCCTCATGACCGGGGGTGTCAAGGAATGTTATCCTGCGACCGTTCTCCAACTCCACGTTGTAGGCTCCGATATGCTGGGTAATGCCGCCCGCTTCGCCAGCGATGACGTTGCTCTTGCGCACCCAGTCAAGCAGTGAGGTCTTGCCGTGGTCCACATGGCCCATAACGGTCACTATCGGGTCGCGCGGTTCCATGTCTTCTATCTGATCTTCCTCTTCCTGTATGGCCTCCGACACCGATGCACTGACATATTCCGTCTTGAAACCGAATTCCTCGGCAACCATGTTGATAGTCTCGGCATCCATGCGCTGGTTGATACTGATCATCATGCCGATGCTCATGCAAGTACCGATAACCTTGGTCACCGGCACTCCCATCATGCTCGCCAGCTCATTGGCGGTAACAAATTCCGTGAGTTTAAGCGTCTTGCCCTCCAATGCCTCTTCGCTGAGTTGCTGCTCCATCCTGTCGCGTATCTGGTCGCGCTTCTCCTTGCGGTATTTCACACCACTGGCAAAAGCCTTTTTGTTCTGCAGGCGCGCCAGAGTCTTCTTCACCTCTTTTGCGACATCCTCGTCAGACACAGACGGTTTGACGGAGGCATGGGCTGCCCCGTTTCCGGTGAATTTCTGGTTCTTGTTCCTCTGCTTCTGGCTTTTGCCGTTGTTGCCAGAAGTGTTCTGGTGAGTCTGCTGGCTGTTGGAAATGGCATTGGCCTCAGAATTGATGTCAACCTTGTTGGGCTGTATGCGGTTGCGTTTTTTCTTGCTTGATGACGGCACTGCGAATTGCTGGCGGATTTTCTCGTCGCGTTCCTTCTTGCGCTCTTCCTTGCTCTTCTTCTTCGGGCGTGTCGTTTCGTTGATTGACGACAGGTCTATCGTGCCGAGAACCTTGGGACCCTCCAGAGTCTGTGACTTGCCGGGTCTGAAAACTTCTCCTGACCCGTCGGACACGGCTTCTTCCCCTGCCGGCTGCGCTGTAGTTTCCGCAGAAGCGACAGTTGCTGCGGTTTTTTGTTCGGGAAGCGGTTCTGGCGACGTAGCGGGACTGGCGGCGGAGGCCGTTGCTACGGTTTCTTCTTCCTTGACGGCTACCGCATCGGCAACGGCGGCTTCCTGCGGTTCAGGCGCAACCACGGCCGGCTTCGGTACAAGGTTGTCAAGGTCAACCTTGCCCACGGTTTTGAATTGCGGCTGTTTGGGCAGTTCTGTCTTGATTTCCTTTGCGGCAGCCCTGGCCTGAGCCTTTTTCTCGAAAGCCCTTTTGGTACTGATATCCTCCGCCTCCTTTTTCTGGGTTTTGTCGCTTCCGAACTCCTTTTTCACAATGTCGTACTGGTCTTCGGTGATTTTTGCGTTCAGGTCAGCCTCTACTTTGAACCCCTTTTTCTCCAGCAAATCCACAACGGTCTGCAGTCCGATATTGAATTCCTTTAAAACTTTATTTAATCTCACGCTCATCAATTGCTATATAAAATGAATATGTGTATTGTATAACCCCCGGGGGAGACATGTCCGGCACTTTGCCGACCGTTGCCGCTATTCCTGTTCAAACTCCTCTTTGAGCACCCTGACCACGTCATCCACGGTGTCAAGTTCCAGATCTGCCTGATCCGCCACTTCCTCGCGCGATGCCGCCAGTATCTGGCGTGCCGTCTGGTAGCCGGCTGATTTGAGGGAGTCTACAATCCACGAGTCAATCTCGTCCTTGAATTCATCAAGATAAATGTCGTCAATCTGAGGCTCGTCTTCGGCAGATTCCCTGAACACGTCTATGGTATATCCCGTTATCATGCTGGCCAGTTTGATGTTAAGGCCGTTTCTGCCTATGGCAAGCGATACCTCCTTGGGCTTGAGATAGACCTGTGCGGTCTTGTTCTCCTCGTCAAGTACGATGCTTGACACTGTTGCCGGGCTGAGGGCTCGCTGCATGAAGAGACTGGCATTGGAGGTGTAATTGAGCACGTCAAGGTTTTCGTTGTGGAGTTCGCGCACTATGCCATGTACCCTGCGGCCCTTCACGCCCACACAGGCTCCCACCGGATCGATGCGGTCGTCATAGCTCTCAACGGCAATCTTGGCACGCTCGCCGGGAATGCGCGCGACTTTCTTGACGGTGATGAGACCGTCATTGATTTCCGGCACTTCCGCCTCAAGCAGTCTCTGCAGAAACTCCGGTGCCGTGCGGCTGATGAAAATCTTGGGGTTGTTGTTGGCGTTCTCCACACGGTTCACCACAGCTCTGACTATGTCGCCCTTGTGAAAGAAGTCGCCCGGTATCTGCTGGTTCTTGGGCAAGAGCAGTTCGTTGCCCTCGTCGTCAATGAGAAGCATCTCGTTTTTCCATATCTGGTAGACTTCAGCACTGACCACCTCGCCCACGCGGTCCTTGTACTTGTTGTAGAGGGCATCGTGTTCCAGTTCGAGTATTTTTCCAGCCAAGGTCTGCCGCAGGTTGAGTATGGCCCTGCGCCCGAACTTGGCAAAGTCAATGCGCTCGCTGACATCTTCGCCTATCTCGTAGTCATCCGCTATCTTGCGCGCTTCGCTGAGCGAAATCTCGCGGTTGGTGTCCGTCACCTCGCCGTCAGCCACCACCACACGGTTGCGGTATATTTCGCAGTCGCCCTTGGCCGGGTTCACGATGACATCGTAATTGTCGTCCGAACCGAACATCTTGGCTATCACACCACGGAAGCTCTCTTCCAGCACGCTCACCATGGTGGCGGCGTCAATGCTTTTGGTTTCCTTAAACTCTGCGAAAGTGTCTATAAGACTCACTGTGTCTGTATTTTTCTTTGCCATTGTATAGTATGTATTTTTTCTTTTCCTGTTTCCTGTTGCCAAGGCAAGGCCGTCCGTACCCGACACCGGACCCGGTGCGGTAGCCCCCGCCTAAAACTTTATGACAGCCCTGGTTTCCCTTATGTCCGCAAACGTCAGCGGAGTGTCCACGTCGACCATCTTGGGCCGCTTGGCACCATCCGGCTTGACCTTTGTCCTGACCGAAACCACGACGCCGCTGTCGTCCACTGATTTCAGGATACCCTTCAGCTTCCTTCCGTCAACCAGCACCGTCTCGACCTCCGTGCCGACATTGTTGTCGTACTGCTGGCGCACCTTGAAAGGCTGGCCTATGCCCGCACTGCCCACTTCCAGCTCGTAGTCCTCAACATCCCTGTCAAGGTTTGCCTCGATAAACTTGCTGAGTTCCACACAGTCGTCAATCCAGACTCCCTCCTTGTGGTCTATCTCCACCACGATGCGGTCATCGTCCGAAACGGTCAAATCGGCAAGAAAATAATCCTTGCCGTCCAACCATTGGTTTACAAGGTGTCTAACCTTTTCCTTCTCTATCATTCTTCAGTCGCTAAAATCAAGTCCAACCCGACAGCGTTTGCAGGGCTCTCCATTCCGGCGGGTTTCTCTTATAACCGAAAGTGAGAAGTCCAACCCTGTGGACCTCTCACTCACCCAGTGTACGGCAAAATTACTACAATATTTTTTCTCTGCCCAACAAAAGACGTTTTTTTTGGTGCAGCAGCCAATGTTGTCCTAAATATTTTCAATAAAAAAACGAAAAAGGAAGTAATGCTAAGGCAGAAATTTCTACCTTAGCAAAGAGA
>CAVEQO010000016.1:0-48657 GCA_963617965.1 Anaerovoracaceae bacterium | reverse complement strand
GTACCAAACCGCATGTTAACATTGGTACAATTGGTCACGTTGACCACGGTAAGACCACTCTTACAGCTGCTATTTCCAAGGTTCTTCACGAGAAGGGCTTCGGCAGCGAGGAAGTGAAGTCTTTCGACCAGATTGACAACGCCCCTGAAGAGAAGGAGCGTGGTATCACCATCAACACCGCACACATCGAGTATGAGACAGCCAAGCGTCACTACGCTCACGTGGACTGCCCGGGTCACGCCGACTATGTGAAGAACATGGTGACCGGTGCCGCCCAGATGGACGGTGCTATCATCGTGGTTGCCGCTACTGACGGTCCGATGCCCCAGACACGTGAACACATCCTCCTCGCGCGTCAGGTGAACGTACCCCGTCTCGTAGTATTCCTCAACAAGTGCGACATGGTCGACGACGAGGAAATGCTTGAGCTTGTGGAGATGGAAGTAAGGGAACTCCTCGAGTCCTATGACTTTGAAGAGGACACTCCTATCATCCGCGGTTCCGCTCTCGGTGCCCTCAACGGTGTGTCTGAGTGGGAAGACAAGATCATGGAGCTGATGGACGCTTGCGACACCTGGATTCAGGAGCCCGTGCGCGACGTGGAAAAGCCTTTCCTTATGCCTGTGGAGGACGTGTTCTCCATTACCGGTCGTGGTACCGTAGCTACGGGCCGTATTGAAACCGGTGTGATAAAGGTTGGTGACGAAGTCCAGATCCTCGGTCTTGGCGAGGACAAGAAGTCGGTGGTTACCGGTGTGGAGATGTTCCGCAAGATCCTTGATCAGGGTGAAGCCGGTGACAACGTGGGTCTGCTCCTCCGCGGTATTGACAAGACAGAGATCAAGCGCGGTATGGTTATCACCCATCCGGGTGTCATCAAGCCTTACAAGAAATTCAAGGCATCCATCTATGTGCTGAAGAAGGAAGAAGGCGGCCGTCACACTCCGTTCGGCAACAAGTACCGTCCGCAGTTCTACCTCCGCACCATGGACTGCACCGGTGAGATTTCTCTCCCCGCAGGTACGGATATGGTAATGCCCGGTGACAACGTGGAAATCACTGTAGAGCTCATCTACGCTGTTGCCCTCAACGTAGGTCTCCGTTTCGCTATCCGCGAAGGCGGCCGTACGGTTGGTTCCGGTCAGATTACCGAAATCATGGAATAACACCTCGGCCTTAACAAGCTGACAGATATTTAAAGAAAAGTCCCCTGTGTCTGACGCACAATCTTGCGCAGGGGGCTTGTTTACGGGAATAGCTCAGTTGGTAGAGCACTGGTCTCCAAAACCAGGTGTCGGGAGTTCGAGTCTCTCTTCCCGTGCGGAAAAACAAGACATATGTTGAACAAGTTAGTCAAATACTGTAAAGGTTCTTATGAGGAATTGGCCCATAAGATGACCTGGCCTACCCGTAATGAGCTGACGCACAAGGCACTGATCGTTTTATCTGCTTCCGTGATCATTGCCATTGTCGTGTTTGCCATGGACAAGCTGTTTGAGTTTGTGATGACAGCGGTATATCCTCATTGACCTCCTGAATAGAATTGCGCTATGGCTGATATGAAATGGTATGTGCTTCGTGCAATTACAGGCAAGGAGAGCAAAGTGAAGGAATATATCGATGCCGCCATTGGCAACGGTGCTTTTGGGGGATATGTCGCCCAGGTGCTGGTGCCTACGGAGAAGGTAGTCCAAGTGCGTAACGGAAAGCGCATTGTTGCTGACCGTATTCTCTATTCCGGCTATGTGTATGTGCAGGCAGCCATGGTCGGTGAGATTTGTCACGCACTCCGCAACGTGCCTAACGTAGTGGGCATTTTGGGCGGGATGGACAACCCTGTGCCGATGCGGCAGAGCGAAGTTGACAGGCTCATGGGCAACGTCGAGTCCGAAAACGTGGAGATTGATACAAGCTTCTCGTTTTTGGTCGGCGAGCAGGTCAAGGTTACCGATGGTCCGTTCGCTTCTTTCAATGGAGTTATCAACGAGGTAAACGCCGAGAGGAAGAAGCTTACGGTATTGGTCAAGGTTTTCGGTCGCGAGACGGCATTGAACCTTGGTTTTGGGCAAGTTGAGAAACTTTAGTGCCGTTGTGTTACGGGCGGTGCTGAGGAAGTCTCGGAATATTTAAAAACAATAAAAACAATGGCTAAAGAAGTTGCTGGAATAATCAAATTACAGATTAAAGGCGGCGCAGCGAATCCTTCGCCTCCAGTTGGTCCGGCCCTCGGTTCGAAGGGCTTGAACATCATGGACTTCTGCAAGCAGTTCAATGCACTGACGCAGAGCAAGGCAGGTAAGGTGTTGCCGGTGGTCATCACTTACTATGATGACAAGAGCTTTACATTTGTCATAAAGACTCCTCCTGCAGCGGTTCAGCTTATGGAAGCAGCCAAGGTGAAGAAGGGTTCTGCCGAGCCTAACCGCAAGAAGGTTGCCTCCGTGACATGGGATCAGATCAAGTCCATCGCAGAAGACAAGATGCCGGACTTGAACTGTTTTACCGTGGAGAGTGCTATGCGCTTGATTGCTGGTACTGCGCGCAGTATGGGTATCACTGTAACCGGGGAATTTCCCGCAAACAACTAAAATCTTCAAACAATGAGTAAACTTACAAAAAACCAGAAGTTGACCGCCGGGAAGATTGAAGCAGGAAAGTCCTATACCCTTGCTGAAGCGTCTGAACTCCTCAAGGAAATCACGACGACCAAGTTTGACGCGTCAGTGGATATGGATGTGCGTTTGGGTGTAGACCCGCGCAAGGCCAACCAGATGGTCCGCGGCGTGTGTACACTGCCCAACGGCACTGGCAAGACGGTCAGGGTATTGGTTCTCTGCACGCCCGACAAGGAGGCCGAGGCAAAAGCTGCCGGAGCGGACTATGTGGGTCTTGACGAGTATATCGAGAAGATCAAGGGCGGTTGGACAGACGTTGATGTAGTGATCACGATGCCTGCCGTGATGGGCAAGCTCGGTCCTTTGGGCCGTGTGCTCGGTCCCCGCGGACTTATGCCTAACCCGAAGGCCGGCACTGTGACAATGGATGTTGCCAAGGCTGTGACGGAGGTCAAGGCCGGCAAGATTGATTTCAAGGTAGACAAGACGGGCATTATCCATGCCTCCATCGGCAAGATTTCCTTTGAGCCGGGCAAGATAGTGGAGAATGCGAGTGCGTTCATGTCCACGATTATCAAGCTAAAGCCGTCTACCGCCAAGGGAACCTATGTGAAGAGCGTTTTCATCTCGACTACGATGAGTAGAGGTATCAAGATTGATCCCAAATCCATCGTTGAATAAAAACAAAGAAGTCAATCATGAGAAAAGAAGATAAAAACGTAGTTATAGCTAATTTGGGTGAGATGCTTGCGCAGCACCCTCATTTCTACCTTGTAGATACGGAGGGTCTCAATGCAGAGCAGACTACAGCTCTCCGCCGTCTCTGCTTCAAGCAGAACGTCAAGATGGTCACCGTCAAGAACACCCTTTTCCAGAAAGCTCTGGAAGCGTCGGAGACGGATTTCACTCCTTTGTATGATTCTCTGAAAGGTACTACATCTGTACTGTTTGCGGACGTAGCCAACGTTCCCGGCAAGATGCTGAAGAACAATTCCAATTCCGGCGTGAAGGCTCTCAAGGCCGCTTATGCCGAAGGCGGTTTCTTCGGTGCAGACCAACTTGACGCACTTGCCTCCCTCAAGAGCAAGGAAGAACTTGTTGCCGATGTTGTCGCTTTGCTTCAGTCTCCGATCAAGAATGTTGTTTCCGCCCTCCAGTCGGGAGGCAACAATATTCACGGTGTCCTCAAGACTTTGAGCGAGCGTGCTTAGTGGAGTACGTTGCTTGAAGCATCAGTTTTAACATTTATTAAGTACAAACAATTTAATTTAGAATAAAAATGGCAGATATTAAAGCTATTGCTGAAGAATTGGTAAATTTGACAGTAAAGGAAGTAAATGATTTGGTTACAGTATTGAAGGAAGAATACGGCATTGAGCCTGCAGCTGCCGCTGTAGCTGTTGCCGGCCCCGCAGCTGGCGGTGCAGCCGAGGCTGCAGAGGAGAAGACTTCCTTTGACGTAGTGTTGAAGAGTGCGGGTGCCGCCAAACTTCAGGTTGTGAAAGCCGTCAAGGAAGCTTGCGGTCTTGGTCTGAAGGAAGCCAAGGAGCTTGTAGACGCAGCTCCCAAGGCTGTTAAGGAAGGCGTTTCCAAGGACGATGCCGAGGCTCTCAAGAAGGCTATCGAAGAAGCCGGCGGCGAAGTGGAAATCAAGTAATTCCGTTTAGCGAAGACTTTATCGGTTAAGAATCCTCTGGTAGGGGGTTCTTAACCTTTTTGTATCCGTACACATATCAGTCCCGTATGTTTTTTGCGGAAATCCGGCACGCGGAGAGGGGACGTAGACGGCGAGTCCGTGATGTCTTTTGCGTGTCAGGACCAGAGGGGCGGTTTATATTACAGAAATATTCACAACAAACGATAACGCGCGTTTTATGTCTCAGATAGTAAACAATAGAATTAATTTTGCGTCGATCAGAAAGCCTATGCCTTATCCGGATTTTCTGGATGTGCAGCTGAAGTCGTTCAGGGAGTTCTTCCAGCTGGACACTCCGCCGGAATTGCGCAAGAACGACGGCTTGTACAAGGTTTTTGCCGAGAATTTCCCGATTTCTGATACCCGCAATAATTTTGTGCTTGAGTTTTTGGACTATTACATTGACCCTCCCCGCTACACCATTGAGGAGTGTCTGATAGGCGGTCTCACATACAGTGTGCCGTTGAGGGCAAAGCTCAAGTTGTATTGTACAGACCCTGACCACGAGGATTTTGACACCCAGATTCAGGATGTGTTTCTGGGCCCCATACCGTACATGACGGACAACGGCACGTTCATCATCAACGGTGCCGAGCGCGTTGTCGTTTCCCAGCTTCACCGCTCGCCGGGTGTGTTCTTCGGTTCATCAACCCACTCCAACGGGACAAAGCTGTATTCGGCCCGCATCATTCCGTTCAAGGGTTCGTGGATAGAGTTTGCCACGGACATCAACAACGTGATGTACGCCTACATTGACCGCAAGAAGAAGCTGCCGGTGACAACGTTGTTGCGTGCCATCGGTTTTGAGAGCGACAAGGACATTCTCGACGTGTTTGACCTTGCGGAAGAAATCAAGGTGAGCAAGGCAAGCCTCAAGAAGCACTACGGGAAGAGACTGGCGTCGCGTGTGCTCAACAGCTGGTCGGAGGACTTTGTGGACGAAGACACGGGCGAGGTTGTCTCCATAGAGCGCAACGAGGTGCTGGTGGAGCGCGAGGCAGTGCTTGACGAGGAAGTGGCCGGCAAGATTATTGAAAGCGGCACGAAGAAGATTCTTGTACACAAGGAGGACAGTTCCGCCCTTGACTATTCCATAATTTTCAACACTCTCCAGAAAGACACCAGCAACTCGGAGATAGAGGCTGTATATACCATATACCGTTCGCTGCGCAACGCAGATCCCGCTGACGACGCAAGTGCCCGCGAGGTGATAAACAACCTGTTTTTCTCTGACCGCCGCTATGACTTGGGCGAGGTGGGGCGTTACCGCATCAACCACAAGCTCGGACTGACGACTGATGCCAATGTCCGTGTGCTTACCAAAGAGGACATAATAGAGATTATCAAGTATCTCATCCAGCTGATAAACTCGAAGGCCCAGCTCGATGACATCGACCACTTGAGCAACCGCCGTGTGCGCACGGTTGGCGAGCAGCTGGCCAACCAGTTCAACATCGGTCTGACGCGTATGAGCCGCACTATCCGCGAGCGCATGAACGTGAGGGACTATGAGGTGTTCTCTCCTACGGACTTGATCAACTCGAAGACCGTTTCGTCGGTGATAAACTCGTTTTTCGGGGCCAACCCCCTTTCGCAGTTCATGGACCAGACGAACCCGCTGGCGGAGGTCACACACAAGCGTCGTCTGTCTGCTCTCGGCCCCGGCGGTCTTACCCGTGACCGTGCCGGATTTGAGGTACGTGACGTACACTATACCCACTACGGCCGTCTGTGTCCTATCGAGTCTCCCGAAGGCCCGAACATCGGTCTTATTTCGTCGCTCTGCGTCTATGCGAAGATCAACGAACTCGGTTTCATTGAGACTCCGTACCGCAAGGTCAAGAATTCCGTAGTGGATCTGAACAACGACAATATCGTATATCTCTCTGCCGAGGAGGAAGACCAGAGGATAATAGGGCAGGGCAACGCTCCCCTCAATGATGACGGTACTTTCATACGCAAGGTGGTGAAATGCCGTCAGGATGCCGACTATCCGGTTGTGCCGCCGTCGCAGGTTGAGCTTATGGATGTCGCTCCGCAGCAGATAGCCTCCATTGCAGCGGCTCTGATACCGTTCCTCGAACATGATGACGCCCACCGTGCCCTGATGGGATCGAACATGATGCGTCAGGCTGTGCCTCTCATCAGAACTGAGCAGCCTATAGTGGGCACCGGCATAGAGAAACAAGTGTGCGAGGACTCCCGTACCATGATAGCAGCGGAGGGTGCAGGCGTGGTAGAGTATGTCGATGCCTCCAGAATAGTTATCCGCTACGATCGCACTGCCGATGAGGAGTTTGTAAGCTTTGACAGTGCGGTGAAGGAATACAAGTTGCCCAAGTTCCGCCGCACGAACCAGAACATGACGATAGACCTCAGACCCATCTGCAAGAAGGGCGACAGGGTCAAGCCCGGCGACATCCTCACGGAAGGCTATGCCACGGCTCAGGGCGAGCTGGCACTCGGCCGCAATCTCCTTGTGGCCTATATGCCGTGGAAGGGCTACAACTATGAGGATGCCATAGTGCTCAACGAGCGGCTGGTGCGCGAGGATATCCTCACCTCTGTCCATGTTGACGAGTACTCCCTTGCTGTGCGCGAAACGAAGCGCGGCCAGGAAGAGTTCACTTCCGACATCCCCAACGTGAGCGAGGAAGCGACCAGGAACCTTGACGAGAACGGTGTGGTGCGTATCGGTGTGCGCGTAGAACCCGGAGATATCCTCATAGGAAAGATCACTCCCAAGGGCGAGAGCGACCCGTCGCCGGAAGAGAAGCTGCTCCGCGCCATTTTCGGCGACAGGGCCGGCGATGTGAAAGACGCTTCGCTGAAAGCCAACCCATCGCTTTCGGGTGTAATAATCGAAAAGCACATGTTTGCCCGTGCACAGAAGACCCGTTCCTCGCGTGCGGATGACAAAAAAATGCTGGCGAAGATACAGGAGGACTTTGAAACCAGCGTGGCAAAGCTGCGTGGGGTTCTTGTAGAGAAGCTCCTCGTGCTGACAAAAGACCAGACTGCTTGCGGGGTCAAGAACAATCTGGGAGAAGTCGCGATACCAGAGGGTACGAAGTTCACCAAGGCCGTTCTTGAAGCGATAGACTATTCCTCCATACAGCTCAGCGGCTGGACCAAGGATGAACATACCAACAAGCTGATTTTCACGCTTGTGATGAACTATCTCAAGAAATACAGGGAGCAGGATGCGGAACTCAAGCGCAAGAACTTTGCTGTCACTATCGGTGACGAATTGCCTTCAGGCGTACTTCAGCTGGCCAAGGTGCTTGTGGCCAAGAAGCGCAAGATAGGTGTCGGCGACAAGATGGCAGGCCGCCACGGCAACAAAGGTATCGTGTCGAAGATTGTCCGCCAGGAGGATATGCCGTTCCTTGAGGACGGGACTCCCGTAGACATCGTCCTTAACCCTCTGGGTGTGCCGTCGCGTATGAACTTGGGCCAGATTTTCGAGGCTGTGCTCGGCTATGCCGGCAGCAAGATGGGCGTGAAGTTCGCCACTCCGATTTTTGACGGAGCGTCTTTGGAAGACCTTGAAGAGTGGACGGACAAGGCCGGCTTGCCCCACTTGGGGTCGACCCAGCTCTATGACGGTGCGACCGGTGAGAAGTTTGACCAGAAAGCCACGGTGGGCGTTACCTACATGCTGAAGCTCGGCCACATGGTTGAAGACAAGATGCACGCCCGTTCCATCGGCCCGTACTCTCTCATCACCCAGCAGCCGCTTGGCGGCAAGGCGCAGTTCGGTGGCCAGCGTTTCGGAGAGATGGAGGTGTGGGCTCTTGAGGCTTTCGGTGCGTCGCATGTGCTGCAGGAAATGCTTACCATCAAGTCTGACGATGTGGTAGGGCGTGCCAAGTCCTATGAGGCCATTGTCAAGGGCGACCCCATACCGGCACCCGGCATACCGGAGTCGCTCAACGTGCTTCTGCATGAGCTCCGCGGTCTTGGTCTTAGCATAAAATTAGATTAAAATTACCTCTTTTACATCATAAATCAATATGGCATTCAAGAAAGAAACAAAATCAAAGGGTTCGTTCTCCAAGATAACTATTGGTTTGGCTTCTCCGGAGGAGATTCTGGAAAACTCTCACGGCGAAGTGACAAAGCCCGAGACCATCAATTACCGCACATACAAGCCCGAGCGTGACGGTTTGTTCTGCGAGAAGATTTTTGGTCCCATAAAGGACTATGAGTGTAATTGCGGTAAGTACAAGCGCATCCGCTACAAGGGCACGGTGTGCGACCGTTGCGGAGTAGAGGTGACAGAGAAGAAAGTGCGCCGCGAGCGCAGCGGCCACATAAATCTCCAGGTGCCAGTGGCCCACATCTGGTACTTCCGTACGCTTCCGAGCAAGATGAGCTACCTCCTTGGCATCCCGTCCAAGAAACTGGAGTCAATCATATACTATGAGCGTTATGTTGTAATCAATCCCGGCGTATTCGCCCCAAAAGACGAAGAAGACAAGCGCGGAATTGAGGAAGGTGTGCTCCGCAAACTTGATCTTCTCTCGGAAGACGAGTATCTCGGATTTATGGACAAGCTCCCATCAGACAATGCCCAGCTTGACAATGCCGACCCGGCAAAGTTTGTTGCCAAGATGGGTGCGGAAGCAGTCTACGACCTCCTTTGCAACATAGATCTTGACAAACTGTCGTTTGAGCTTCGCGACCGTGCCCATACCGACACGTCGCAGCAGCGCAAGACCGAGGCTTTGAAACGCCTGCAGGTGGTTGAGGCTTTCCGCTCGAGCAAGGGCATCAACCGTCCCGAGTGGATGGTGATGAAAATCCTTCCCGTCACTCCTCCGGACCTGCGTCCGCTCGTGCCGCTTGACGGTGGGCGGTTTGCCACGTCAGACCTCAACGACCTGTACCGCCGGGTGCTGATCCGCAACAACCGTTTGCGCAGACTTATAGAAATAAAGGCTCCAGAGGTCATCCTGCGCAACGAGAAGCGTATGCTGCAGGAGGCAGTGGACTGCCTGTTTGACAACTCCCGCAAGAGTTCGTCTGTCAAGAGTGACTCCAACCGCCCCCTGAAGTCCTTGAGCGACTCGTTGAAGGGCAAGCAGGGCCGTTTCCGCCAGAACCTGTTGGGCAAGCGTGTGGACTATTCCGCACGTTCCGTGATTGTGGTAGGTCCAGAGCTCAACATGGGCGAGTGCGGCTTGCCGAAGCTCATGGCTGCCGAGCTATACAAACCGTTCATTATCCGCCGTCTCATAGAGCGCGGCGTGGTCAAGACGGTCAAGAGTGCCAAACGCATAATAGACCGCAAAGATCCTATTGTATGGGACATTCTGGAGTTTGTGATGCGTGGGCATCCCGTATTGCTCAACCGTGCGCCGACACTTCACCGTCTGGGTATCCAGGCTTTCCAGCCCAAGATGATAGAGGGCAAGGCCATTCAGCTCCATCCTCTGGCATGTACGGCGTTCAATGCCGACTTTGACGGCGACCAGATGGCTGTGCATCTCCCTCTGAGCAACGAGGCCATAATCGAGGCTCAGACACTGATGCTCCAGAGCCACAACATCCTGAACCCGGCCAACGGTGCGCCTATCACGGTGCCTTCGCAGGACATGGTGCTCGGACTGTATTATATCACCAAACTGCGCCCGGGTGCGCTTGGTGAGGGACTCACGTTCTACGGTCCCGAGGAGGCCATCATTGCCTACAACGAGAAGCGTGTGGACATACATGCGATTGTAAGGGTAGTCGTTGACGATTTCAACGACTCCGGTGAGATTGTCCCCACAATGGTGGAAACATCGGTGGGCCGTGTCATCGTGAATGAGATCGTGCCGAAGGAAATAGGTTATGTAAATACCGTCATTTCAAAGAAATCCCTCCGCGACATCATAGCCAAGGTGATCAAGAGCGTGGGTATGGACCGCGCCTGCGCTTTCCTTGACGGCATCAAGAACCTCGGTTACAAGATGGCGTATGAGGGCGGTCTGTCGTTCAACCTTGACGACATCATCATTCCCAAGGAGAAAGCCGAGTTCGTACAGAAAGGCAACGAGGAAGTCGAGCAGATCACAGCCAACTACTCCATGGGTTTCATTACCGACAAGGAACGTTACAATCAGGTAATCGACACATGGACTCACGTGAACAACAACCTCAAGAAGACCCTCATGAAGCAGATGACCGAAGCCGACCAGGGTTTCAACTCCGTCTTCATGATGCTTGACTCCGGTGCACGCGGTAGTGCTGACCAGATAGCCCAGCTCGCCGGTATGCGCGGTCTGATGGCCAAGCCCCAGAAGGCAGGAGCTGAGGGCGCGCAGATCATCGAGAATCCTATTCTCTCCAACTTCAAGGAGGGCATGTCGGTGCTTGAATACTTCATCTCCACCCACGGTGCGCGCAAGGGTCTTGCCGACACGGCGCTGAAGACAGCCGATGCCGGTTATCTCACACGCCGTCTGGTTGACGTGGCCCACGATGTCATCATCAACGAAGAGGACTGCGGCACGCTGCGCGGGTTGGAGTGTTCTGCCCTGAAAGACGGCGACGAGGTCATCTCCTCGCTCGGCGAGCGCATATTGGGACGTGTCAGCGTTCACGATATCATAAATCCCACCACGGGCGAGCTTATTCTTCCCGCGGGCGAGGAGATTACCGAAGCTGTCGTTGCGCAGATAGAGGCCTCGCCTATAGAGACGGTTGAAATCCGTTCGGTGCTTACGTGCGAGAGCAAGCGCGGCGTATGCCAGAAATGTTACGGACGCAATCTTGCCACCAGCAAGATGGTCCAGATCGGCGAGGCTGTCGGTGTCATTGCCGCCCAGTCAATCGGCGAGCCGGGAACCCAGCTTACGCTCCGTACGTTCCACGCCGGCGGTATCGCGTCGAACGCAGTGGCCAACGCAACCATCAAGGCCCGTCACAAGGCGCGCCTTGACTTTGACGAGCTACGCACTGTCGAGGTGGTAAATCCCGACGGGACACCCGGACAGATTGTTGTCAGCCGTCTGGCTGAGGTTCGTCAGGTTGACGAGAACACGGGCATCGTCCTTTCGACGCAGAATGTACCTTACGGTTCACGGCTGTTCGTGCATGACGGGGATGTCGTGGAAACGGGCACTGTCATAGCCCAGTGGGACCCGTTCAATGCCGTGATTGTCACCGAGTCTGCCGGCAAGGTCAAGTTCGACGGAGTCAAGGAGGGTGTAACCTACCGCATAGAGGAAGACGAAGCAACTGGTTTGCGCGAAATCATAATCATAGAATCCAAGGAGCGGTCGGTAGTTCCGGCCTGCCATGTTGTTGACGAAGACGGCAATGTCGTGCGTACCTACAACTTTCCTATCGGCGGTCATGTTGTGGTTGCAGACGGGGCGCAGGTCAAGACGGGTGAGACGCTCGTCAAGATTCCCCGCGCCGTAGGCAAGGCCGGTGACATCACCGGCGGTCTGCCGCGCGTGACCGAACTCTTTGAGGCCCGCAACCCGAGCAACCCTGCCATCGTCAGCGAAATTGACGGTGAAATCAGCATGGGCAGCATCAAGCGCGGAAACCGCGAGATCATTGTAACCCCCAAGGTCGGCGACTCCAAAAAATATCTGGTGCCGCTGAGCCGCCAGATTCTTGTGCAGGAAAACGACTATGTCCGTGCCGGCACGCCGCTGTCTGACGGAGTCATAACCCCTGCCGACATCCTGGCAATCAACGGTCCTACAGCCGTACAGGAGTACATCGTCAATGAGGTACAGGACGTTTACCGCCTGCAGGGTGTGAAAATCAACGACAAGCACTTTGAGGTAATCGTGCGCCAGATGATGCGCAAGGTACGCATCGTGGACGCCGGCGATACCAACTTCCTTGAGGACGACCTTGTTGACAAGATAAGCTTCTTTGAGGAGAACGACCGTATCTGGGGCAAGAAAGTCGTTGTGGACTCTGGCGACAGCGAGAACATGACCAATGGAATGATCGTCACCGCACGCAAACTGCGTGACGAAAACTCCTACCTCAAGCGCCGTGACCTCAAGCCCGTTGTGGTGCGTGATGCGATCCCCGCTACTTCAAACCAGATTCTTCAGGGTATCACGCGAGCTGCCCTCCAGACTTCGAGCTTCATGTCAGCCGCGTCGTTCCAGGAGACGACCAAGGTCTTGAACGAAGCCGCCATACGTGGTCGTGTCGACTACCTCAAGGGTATGAAGGAAAACGTTATCTGCGGTCACCTCATCCCTGCCGGAACAGGAATGCCTCAGTTCCAGGACATGGTTGTTGGCAGCAAGGATGAGTATGAGGAGAACATGGAACAGACATACACTGAGCCCGCAGAGTATTAGTCTGCCAGTCAACAACGGAAAGGGCCAAGCCGTCACGACGGCTTGGCCCTTTCCGTTGGTTGTTATGCGCAGGCTCTGCAAAAGGCCATAGTTGAAGCAGAAGGCCAACGCTTCTGTAATGCTGTGCGTTCCTGTCTTGTTGAAAAGGTCCCTCTTTATTTCCTTTGCCGTGGCGTCAGAACAGAACAAACAGCTTTTACGCCATCCCCCTTGTCGTATACCCCTGACATGACAAGAGGTCCGGATGTCAATCGACATCCGGGCCTCTCTTGCTGTTGTATCCCCGCTGGGAATCGAACCCAAATCAGCAGTTTAGGAAACTGCTGTTCTATCCATTGAACTACAGGGACGTACCATATACGGCAAAGTTACGACAAAAAACCAACACCGCCAAATTTTCGGATGGTACAGACGAGTGCGGCGCACAAATATGACGAGATTGGGTGCTGCCGCTCAAAAAAGTGCGTCGGTGGAAATCTTTTGTGAGATAATTTCGCTACCTTTGGACTCCAATTTTTTCCAACAATTACAAATTACAGCAAACAATTATATGGGCGGTTTTTTCGGTTGTGTATCAAAGCAGGATTGCATTGCGGACGTATTCTACGGTACAGACTACCAGTTCCATCTTGGCACGCGCCGCGGCGGTATTGCGACGGTGAATGACGAAGGCCATTTTGAGCGTGAAATCCATAATCTTGAAAACTCTTATTTCCGTCCACGTTTTGAGAGCGAGCTGGACAAGTTCGCGGGCCGTGCGGGCATAGGCGTGATAAGTGACACAGATGCCCAGCCCATGCTGACAAACAGCCATCTGGGCCGTTTTGCCCTTGTTACGGTGGCAAAGATAAACAACCTAGAAGAACTGGCGGATGAGCTGATAAGGGAGGGCGAGCACCTGTCGGAGTTTACGTCGGGCAGGATAAATCCCACGGAACTGGTATCGCTGCTGATAATAAAGGGCCGCAATTTCGTGGAGGGCATAGAAAACGTCTACAACAAGATAAAGGGGTCCTGCTCAATGCTGCTGCTGACGTGCGACGGTGTCATTGCCGCACGCGATTCATGGGGGCGCACTCCCGTAGTGGTAGGCAGGAAAGACGATGCGATGGCCGTGACGAGCGAGAACACGGCGTTTCCGAACCTCGGCTACGAGACGGAACGCTATCTCGGTCCCGGCGAAATCGTGAAGATTACGGCAGAAGGGATGGAACAGTTGCGCAAGCCCAACAAACGGATGCAGATATGCTCTTTCCTGTGGGTATACTACGGTTTTCCGACATCATGCTACGAGGGGCGCAACGTGGAGGAAGTCCGTTTTGAATGCGGCCGCGCCATGGGCAAGGACGACGAGACGGAAGTGGACTGCGCATGCGGCATACCGGACTCGGGTGTCGGCATGGCCACCGGCTATGCGGTCGGCAGGGGCGTACCATATCTCCGCAGCATAGCCAAATACACCCCGACATGGCCGCGGTCCTTTATGCCCAGCAACCAGAAGATGCGCAACCTCGTGGCAAAGATGAAACTGATATCGAACAGAGACCTCCTGAAAGGGAAACGTCTGCTTTTCTGCGACGACTCCATCGTGCGCGGCACCCAGCTCCGCGACAACACCGCAGTGTTGTTCCGCCAGGGAGCCAAAGAGGTGCACATGCGCATAGCCTGTCCGCCATTGGTCTACGGGTGCAGGTTCATCAACTTCACTTCGTCGAAGAGCGACATGGAACTTATCTGCCGCCGCATAATCAGCGAATTTGAGGGCGACAATGTCGGTGAAGAGATCCTTGCGGAATACACCCGCACCGACTCCCCGAAGTACAGGCGCATGGTCAGTGAGATAGCTAAACGTCTCAATCTCTCCAGCCTGAGGTTCACCAAGCTTGAAACCCTTGTGGAAGCCATCGGGTTGCCCAAATGCCAGCTGTGTACCCACTGCTTTGACGGCTCGTCGGCATTTACACTAAAAGAAAACAATGACCGGTAACTGTCCGGAACTCAAAGGACTGCGATCCCGGCAGCCGTAAAACCATCCAAAACACAACGCTTATGAAAAACCTTGTGCTTCTCATCGCATTTGCCGGCTCTTTGCTAATGACAAGTTGCTGGGTATGCTATGACGACTACTATGACCGTCCGCCACGGCATGAACGTCCGTTGCGCAGCGGACATTACTACCGTCAGGCTACGCCTCCGCCATCTCATCACAATCCCCGTCATTACAGGGGCAGGTGACAGTCTTCAAAAACAAAATGAAAAAACAAAATGAAAAGATTCCTCTTTGGTGTAACAACCATCATGCTGTCGCTTGTGGCGGCGGCGCAGACGGACATTCCTCGTCCGGAGTATCCGCGTCCCCAATTTGAACGCGCCGATTGGATAAACCTCAACGGCGAGTGGACTTATTCGCTTGATCTCAGCAACACGGGCATAGACCGCAAGTTTGACAAAAGCCGCGGCTTTGACCGGAAAATCACTGTGCCGTTCTGCCCGGAGAGCGAACTGTCGGGGGTGGGTTACAAGGATTTCATTCCCGGAATCTGGTATCAGCGCAAGGTGCAGATACCGGCCTCGTGGAACGGCAAGAAAATATTCATGAATTTCGGAGCGGTAGACTATTACGCCACCCTCTATGTCAATGACAAGGTGGCAGGCCGCCATTGGGGTGGCAGTTCGTCGTTTGCCATAGACATCACCGACTGTGTCAAGCCCGGAGAAGAAGCCAATGTGGTTCTTTGGGTCAAGGATGACCTGCGCGGCAGGGCGCAGACGGGCGGAAAGCAAAGCCACGGCTTCTCTTCGTCGGGCTGCTACTATACCCGTGTCACGGGAATCTGGCAGACCGTGTGGATGGAAGCCGTGTCGCCAACAGGGTTGCGCAGTGCATACGTCAAACCCGACCTTGACAACAGCCGCTTTGTGGTAGAACCGAATTTCCATGCTCTTGAAAAGGGGCTGAAATTGCGCGTGAAAGTGCTTGACGGAACAAAAGCGGTGGCTTCGGTCACGGCGAAAGCCACCGTCCCGATGACCGTGATTCTGCCCGTGAAGAATGCCAAGACTTGGTCGCCTGAAAGCCCGTTCCTCTATGGCTTGGAGTACGAGGTGCTCAATGCGCAGGGTCAGGTGGTCGACATGGTCAGGAGCTATGCGGGAATGCGCAAGATACATATAGAGGGCAATCGCCTGTTTCTCAACAACAAGCCGCTCTTCCTGCGCATGGTGCTTGATCAGGGCTACTATCCCAAAGGCGTGTGGACTGCTCCTACGGACGCAGACCTCAAGGGAGACATAGAGCGAGCCATGGCAGTGGGATTCAATTCCGCCCGTCTGCACCAGAAAGTCTTTGAAGAGCGTTTCCACTACTGGGCTGACAAGCTGGGCTACCTTACGTGGGGTGAAGCCGCATCGTGGGGCATGGACATCAACGGCACCGCCGCCGCCCGCAATTTCCTGACGGAGTGGTCGGAGGTGGTGGAGCGCGACCGCAACCATCCCAGTATCATAACGTGGACTCCGTTCAACGAGACATGGGGACGTGCTGCAGACGGAATCAACCACAACCGTCTGTTGGCTGATGTCTACGACTTGACACACCGGCTGGACTACCGGCCTGTGCATGACGTGTCGGGTGGCTATCATCAGAAGAAAACGGATATCTGGTCGTTCCATGACTATGAGGGCAATGCCGCCGAACTCAAAAAACAGCTTACTCTCAAGGGCGACGGTACGGTGCCGACACTCAACAAGGACAAAGAGGATGCCTACGGAGGCCAGCCGTATCTGCTGGACGAGATGGGCGGCATAGGCTGGGTCATTGAGAAATATGCCGACAACACATGGGGTTACGGTGACGGTCCCAAAGACTTGAAAGCGTTATACACCCGTCTGGAGAGTACGGTTGACACAATCCTGACCTTTGACTATATCAACGGCTATACCTATACACAGCTCACGGATGTGGAACAGGAACAGAACGGCATCTATACCTACGATCGCCAGCTCAAGTTTGATGCGGGCAAGCTGAAATCCATTTTCGGAAAAGAACCGGAGTGGTTCATAAAATGGAAAGAAAGCTACAGACCCTGATATTGCGGTTGCGGCAACTATATATGCCGCTCCGGTCTGCGCCAGAAAATGCAGGTCGGAGCGGCTTTTTTTGCAGCAACACCGTCCCAAGCAGCGAAAATCATGTAAAAAGTGACAAAGGAACAGAAAAGTTTACTATTTTTGCGGGAGGAGAGCCTATTTGATAAATATTAACGAAAAAAGAAACAGAATGAAAAAAATCGCGTTGCTACTGGTGGCTGCAGCAGGTCTGACAGGAGTCCATGCACAGGACAGAGTGGAGAATCTCGGAGTGTTTAACAATGTGAGTGTCGGTGTGGGCATAGGCACCACGGGAATAAGCCTTGATGTGGCGACCCCTGTGACACCGTATGTTGCGTTGCGCGGCGGAATGGACATTTTCCCCAGCGTAAAGATCAAGACACATCTGAAGATCAATGAAACCCCGGCGGTGTACACCGGACCTGACCGGTTTGATGTGGAAGGCAAGACCACTCTAACGACGGGTCATTTGCTGGCCGATGTGTATCCGTTCAAAAAGAGTGCCTTCCATGTGACTGTGGGAGCGTATTTCGGCAAGAGCAAGATTATCACGGTGAAGAACAGTCAGGACGGAGTCCTTTCGCAGGTGGCTGAATACAACAGGATGTTCCCCGACAACAAGATAGGACTTGCCATGGGAGATTTCCTGCTCACCCCTGACGACAACGGTAATGTGGACGCGACACTCAAGGTAGCCTCATTCCGCCCCTATGTTGGTTTGGGTTTCGGTCGCGCAGTGCCCGCAAAGCACCGTTTCGCCTTGAACTTTGACATGGGCGTGCAATTCTGGGGAACTCCGGATGTCTATTTGCGCGACACCAAACTGGCAAAGGACACCAATTTGGGCGGCGACGGGGCCTTTGTCAAGACTGTCAGCAAGGTGACGGTATGGCCTGTGCTGAACATACGTCTTGTCGGGCGCATACTGTAGGGCTGCCACAGGTTCTGCAACGGCAAAGGGCCGACAGGAACACTCCTGCCGGCCCTTTGCCGTTGTCTGCTACGAAGACGATCCGGAGCAGCTGTGTGGAGCCGCTATTTTTCATGTCCGTCGCTGAAGACGCTGTCGTAGACCTTGTCCACTGCGCCGGCGTTGGCACAGATGTAGTCGTGTGATATCTGTGAGGCGCGCTGCAGAAACGAACTGTCGGCGGTAAGCCGGGTAATCACGGAGATATAGTCCTGCGGGTTGTGTATTTCAAAGCAACCGCCCAACTTTATCAGCTCCGTTGCCTCGCGGAAACGCTGATTGTTGGGCCCCACTATGACAGGCAGCCCGTAGACCGCGGCCTCCGGCACATTGTGGATTCCTGCGCCGAAGCCTCCACCCACATACGCTACGGAGGCATAGCGGTAGATTGACGACAGAAGTCCGTAGCAGTCTATTATCAGACAGTGCGCCTGTGCCGCGCTCTCGGCTGTTGCTTTGGAATAGCGCACAGCCGGCCGTCGCAGTTTCCCCTCAATCTCAGCAAGATGCACTTCGCTTACAACGTGCGGTGCGAGGATGAGGCGTTGTTCGGAGTGGTTGTTGAAATAGTCTATCAGAATGTCTTCGTCGGGCTGCCAACTGCTGCCGGCCACGACAACGTGGCCGTTGGTGGGCAGGTTACGGCAGAAAGCTTCGCACAACGGCAGATCCTTTGCCGTTTTCCGTATCTGCAGGACACGGTCCATACGGGTGTCTCCCACCACCGTGGCGCATTCAATGCCAAGACGCTTGAGGAGGCTTACGGACTGCTGGTTCTGAACAAACAGGTGGGTGAAACATTTCAGCACATCGCGGTATTTGTGACCGTACCACCGGAAGAAAATCTGGTTGGGTCGGAAAATACTTGCCACGCTATATGTGGGGATGCCGCGCCGGTGAAGTTCAGAGAGGTAGTTCTGCCAGAACTCGTACTTGATGAAGAAAGCCATTTCGGGCTTTGCTATGCGGATGAATTTCTTCGCATTGAGCATGGTGTCGAAAGGCAGATAGCAACAGATGTCGGCACCCTTGTAGTCTTTGCGCACCTCATAGCCGGACGGGGAGAAGAACGTGAGCAATATCTTGTATTGGGGGTTCCGCCTACGTATCTTTTCCATCAGGGGCCGTCCCTGTTCGAACTCTCCCAGCGATGCGGCGTGGAACCACAGGTATTTGTCGCACTCCTGTCTGCCGCGACGCAGGATTTTGTATGTCTTGCCGTGTCCGGCTTTTATGAGGCGGGCTTTCTTGTTGAACAGGGCCGCTATGTTCACGCAGAACATATACAGGTATATAGCGAGTGAATACATGTTTCGAAACTTTGGCAGTTAAGTGTGTGTTGCTGTATGTAAAGACCTTGCGTGCGGCAACTATTGCAGAGAGCAGACCGCAAAGTCCATGCGGCGGAGAGTCTCTTCCTTGCCGAGGAATGCCGCAAGTTCGTACATATCGGGTCCTTGCCCCTTGCCTACGAGACAGATGCGCCATGCGTTCCACGGTCTGATGCCAGTCTGTTCCGCCCAGGGGGCTATGGTTCTTTCCAGGCTTTCAACGCTGAATTCATCGAGCTGAGCGAGCATACCGGCAAGCTGCTGCATTTCGGCGGCGGAGTTTTCTTTCCAGTTCTTGCGTATGAACTTGTCGTCGCGGTCAAATCCTACAGGTGCGGAGAAGAAGAAATCGCAGAGCGGCCATAGGTCTCCCACAAACGACACAGCCCTTTTCTTTATTTGGCCGGACTGCCCGTCGACATATTCCACCACCTTCTGCTTCATCATGCCGATTACCTGCGCAGCCCGTGCGGCAGATACGGAGATGCCGTTGTGTGCAAGAATATCAACGAAAGCCGGGGCAAGTTCCTCGTCGGTTTTCATGAGCAGGTATTCGCGGTTGAACCACCAGCCTTTCATGTAGTCGAACTTCGCACCGCTCTTCGAACACTTCCGTAGGTCAAACTGCTCCACAAGCTGGTCCATGGACAGAATCTCCTGGTCGGTGCCGGGATTCCAGCCCAACAGCGCAAGAAAATTTATGACAGCCTCTGGCAGGTAGCCGCTCTCGCGATATCCGCTTGAAACAGAACCTGACAAAGGGTCGTGCCATTCAAGGGGGAAGACCGGGAATCCCAGTTTGTCGCCATCGCGTTTGGAGAGTTTGCCTTTCCCGTCGGGCTTGAGCAGAAGAGGCAGGTGGGCGAATGCCGGCATGGTGTCCTGCCAACCGAATGCACGGTATAACAACACGTGTAGCGGAGCCGACGGCAGCCATTCTTCGCCGCGTATGACGTGGGATATCTCCATGAGATGGTCGTCCACGATATTTGCCAAATGGTATGTGGGCAGTTCATCGGCACTTTTGTAGAGGACCTTGTCGTCAAGCACGGAGGAATTGAAGACCACGTCGCCGCGGATCATGTCGAGCACATGAATGTCCTCGCCCGGCTCCACCTTGAAGCGCACTACGTATTGGTGTCCTTGAGCAACGAGGGCTTGCACCTCTTCTTCCGGCATGGTGAGCGAATTGCGCATTGTCATGCGCGTCGTTGCGTCATACTGGAAATTCTTCGTTTCTCCGCGTTTTGCATCCAGTTCCTCTGGAGTGTCAAATGCGATGTATGCCTTGCCGTTGCGGAGGAGGACATCCACATATTTCCGGTAGACTTCCCTGCGCTCGGACTGCCGATAGGGTCCGCAGTCCCCTCCGATACCCACGCCCTCGTCAAACTTGATGCCGAGCCACTTGAAACTCTCCGCAATGTATTCTTCAGCCCCCGGAACGAAGCGGCTGGAGTCGGTGTCCTCTATGCGGAAAATCATCTGTCCCTTGTTCTTGCGGGCAAACAGATAGTTGTAGAGAGCCGTCCTCACACCGCCGATATGGAGAGGACCGGTTGGGCTCGGCGCAAAGCGCACCCGTATCTTTTGTTGGTTCATGACAGACCGAAATTTATGTAGAATGCAAAATTAAACATAAATTGCCGAAAACATCCTGTATGCAAGCAGACAAATAGCGGCGCAGAACAGGAATGCCGCAAGTTTTTGCCGTTTTATGTGGCGCGCTTTCGTATTCTTTTCTAATTTTGTATGCGTAATGTTGCGCATTGTCCGCAACGGAGTACAGCCAGACATGTGGACAAGATACAAAATGCTTCTTTGTGTGGCACTGCACTTGATTGCAAGTGTGGTGATTGTCTATTTCATGCCTCACGAGCACAGTTTCTCTTATGACTACTCGGAGGGCAAGCCATGGAAATACTCACAGCTGATAGCGGAATACAATTTCCCCGTATACAAGTCGGATGCCCAGTTGAAGCACGAGCGTGACAGTGTGCTGGGCAAGGTGAAGCCGTTTTTCAACCTTGAGAAGGATATAGAGCGTGATCAGTTGCACAAGTTCAATGCGGACTTGGCCGGAAGGGCAGACGGGCCAGACCTCCGCAAGGCCGGAGTCCTTGTCGCGAAATTGCTGACGGCGGTGTATGACAGGGGAATCGTGAGCCAGGCAAGTTACAATGCGGCGGTTTCCGGGGCAGAAAAAATCAGCGTGGTGAGCAATTCCGCAGCACTCTCGGTAGGGGCAGACATGGTGTTTTCCCCACGTATGGCCTATGAGCATATCGCCCACAAGGTAGATTCCCTCCATTTGCCTAAAGAAATTCTGGACTACAGCAGGGTGGCAGACTATCTGGTGCCCAACCTCGTGTATGACAAGGAGCGTACGGAGTCGGTGCGGAGGGAGGTGCTGGCCAACGTGGCACTGTGCCGCGGCATGGTCCAGAAAGGGGAGAAGATCATAGGTGAAGGCGAGATTGTCACGCCAAACACGGTGAAGGTGCTGCGCTCGTTGGAGAGGGAGTCCGAGAAGCGCAGCGGCAGCGGTGCGGATGAAATGCTGGTTCTCGTGGGTCAGTTTCTGTGTGTTGCGGTTCTCATGAGCGTGTTCCTGACTTACATAATGTTGTACAGGCGCGACTACATTGACGGGATGCGTCCGATGCTCTTCCTGCTGTCGTTGATACTGGTGTTTTCGGTCGCCACGTCTTATGTGCAGCAGTCCAACGAGCAGAATGTCTATGTGGTGCCATTTGCGATAGTGGCGATATTCGTCAGGGTGTTCCTTGACTCGCGCACGGCGTTTGTCATGATGCTTCTGATAATAGGGCTGTGTTCGCTGTCGATACACGGTTCGTACGAATTCATGATGCTGGAGATAGTGTCGAGTCTCACGGCGATATACTCCCTTAAGGAACTCACGTCAAGATCGCAGCTGTTCCGCTCCGCGGCCCTCGTGATAGCGGTGACGGCTCTGATAAAGCTGGGCTATGACTTGAGTCAAGGGTTCTTTCTGAGCACTCTTGACGTGTCGTGGTACATGCGCATTGCCGTCAACGGGGTGCTCCTGCTGTTCGCCTACCCGCTGATGCTGCTGTTTGAGAAAGTGTTCGGGTTCATTTCGAGCGTAACGCTCGTGGAACTGTCAAATGTCAACACCCCGCTGCTTAGACGTCTGTCAAAAGAAGCGCAGGGAACGTTCAACCATTCCATGCAGGTGGCCAATCTGGCAACGGAAGTGGCCTCGAAACTGGATGCCAACGTACAGCTTGTAAGGACGGCGGCCCTGTACCACGACATAGGAAAGTTGGCCAATCCCGTGTTTTTCACGGAGAACCAGATAGGAGTGAATCCCCACAACGACCTGCCCGAAGAGCAGAGTGCGCAGATAATCATACGCCACGTGACCGACGGGGTGGACATGGCCGACAAATACGGTTTGCCGTCAGTAATAAGGGAATGCATAGCCACCCATCACGGGCGCGGCAAGACCAGGTATTTCTATATCAACTATGTCAACAAGCACCCCGGCGAGCCGGTGAATGAAGAACTGTTTACGTATCCGGGACCCAATCCGCACACAAAGGAACAGGCCATTCTCATGATGGCCGATGCCGTGGAGGCGGCTTCGCGCAGTATGGCGGAAATTTCCGAGGAGAGTCTGCGCAAGCTTGTCGACAACATCGTGGACCAGCAAGTGAATGAAGGGTTCTTCCGCGACTGTCCGATCACGTTCCGCGATGTGGCGGTGGCAAAGGATGTCCTTGTGGCCAATCTCAAGACCGTATACCACACGCGCATAAGCTATCCAACGCTGAACGTTCCCTCTGGCGGCGATATGGAAGGATATGCGCAGACGGATTAGCCCCGTGTGGCAGGAAACCGTTCAAGAACGCGAAAAACACTCTTTTCTCCCTACGAAACAACGCAAGTAAAGATATTTGTGTTATTTTTGCTGTGCGATAACGAAAGACGAAGACATTGCTAAAAACATTATAATTATGGGATTTCTTACAAATGACAAACTCGTTATTGTTGGCGCAGCCGGCATGATCGGCTCCAACATGGTCCAGACCGCCCTTACCTTGGGTCTTACTTCGGATATCTGCCTTTATGACGTGTTCCCTCCAGAGGGAGTGGCGGAAGAGATGCGCCAAAGCGGCTTTGACGGTGTGAAGATCACCTCTACCACCGATGCCGCAGAAGCGTTTGCCGGTGCCAAGTACATCATTTCGTCGGGTGGTGCTCCGCGCAAGGATGGCATGACGCGCGAAGACCTCCTCAAGGGAAACTGCGAGATAGCCAAGGGTCTTGGCGAAAACATCAGGAAATACTGTCCGGAAGTAAAGCACGTGGTAATCATCTTCAACCCCGCCGACCTTACAGGTCTGGTAACCCTGCTCTATTCGGGGCTGAAGCCAAGTCAGGTCACCACGCTTGCCGCACTTGACACCACGCGTCTGCAGAGTGCCCTCGCGAAAAAGTTCGGCGTTATGCAGAACAAGATCACGGGGTGTGCGACCTACGGCGGCCATGGGGAGCAGATGGCAGTGTTCGGCAGTCACGTCGAGATTGACGGACGCAAGCTCGTTGATATCATCGGAACGCCTGAGTTCCCGGAGGAAGAATGGGAGGCAATGAAGACAGCGGTGACGCAGGGCGGAAGTGCTATCATAAAACTCCGCGGACGCAGCTCGTTCCAGAGCCCGTCGCAGCTCTCTGTCGAGATGATTGCCAGCGTGATGGGCGGCAGACCGTTCCGCTTCCCTGCCGGCACATACGTGAACACGGACAAATACCGCAATATCATGATGGCAATGAAGACGACGCTTGACACCACTGGTTGCCACTATGAAGTGCCGCAGGGCACTGCCGGGGAAAACGCCAAGCTTGACCAGAGCTATGAGCACCTCTGCAAGATGCGCGATGAACTTGTGACCTTGAACATCGTTCCGGAAATATCCAAGTGGGGTGAAATCAACCCCAATCTGGTATAACGCCGCTCCTATGGCAATCGCCCACGGGACTGCAAATGTCTGTACACAGAACTTTGCAGTCCCGTGTTTGTGTCCGTGCGGCTTTTCCCCTTGCGCTGTCAGCCCCGGCATTGAAGATAGAACGGGCTGATCTGTGTGTGTTTTTTGTCGCTGGTGTACGCATATTCGGGATCTTTTTTTGACGAAACGCTGTTTTTTGGCGAAAAAACGCATAAAAAAGGCTTTGCATGGTTAAATTTTCATTGGAAAATGTGTGCGGAATCAGAAAAAAGTCGTTCCTTTGCCGATGGAGACCCTTTTTGAGAGGGGCTTGGCGCACAAGACAAACGACGACAACAGATTATTATAAAAATTACTAACCAGAAGAAGGAATCCCAGTATTGAGGAAACCTTTTGAAAAACATTAAAAAATGAAGAGATTTTTTACACTTCTCGCAGTTTGTGCAACGGTTTCTTTTGCAAGCGCACAGACAACAGTACGTGGCAGCAAACTTACCGACAACTGGTCTGTAGGTTTGCAGGTAGGTGGTGTTACTCCTGCCGCACACCACAAGGTAATCGATGATCTCCGTCCTTCCGTAGGCATCACCATCGCCAAGGAGATCACTCCTATCTTTGGTCTTGCTCTGGAAGGCAACACCCTTATCAATGCAGGCCACAACAACCGCACCTACAGCGCAAATGCGTTTGATGCCTCAAACATCAGCGGTTTGATGTCGTTCAACCTGTCCAACCTTATCCTTGGCTACAAGGGTGAACCTCGTCTCGTTGACGTGAAAGCCGTTTATGGTTTCGGTTGGGGTCACGAGTACTATCCCGGCGACTACAATGACGTGAACCTCCTCACCAGCAAGGCCGGTCTTAACATCGGTTTCAACCTCGGTGCAGCCAAGGAATGGCAGATCAATGTCAAGCCCGCCATCGTGTGGAGTCTCGGTGACGGCGGCTATACACAGGTTGGCCAGAACTACAACATCAACCTTGCTCACCTTGAGCTTATGGCCGGTGTTACCTACAAGTTCAAGAACTCCAACGGCACACACAACTTTGCTCTCGTGAAGGAATACGATCAGGCAGAGGTTGACGGTCTTAACGCCAAGATCAATGATCTCCGTAACCAGCTCGGCGCAAAGGATCAGAAGATTGCTGCCGATGCTGCTGCCATCAAGAAGCTTCAGGATGAACTCAACGACTGCCGCAACAAGAAAGCGCCGGCCGCGCCGACTGCAACAGCTGCAACCAACAGCATCGAATCGAATGTGTTCTTCGCTTGCGGCAAGTCTATCATCTCCAAGGCCCAAATGCCTAACGTTGCCCGCGTGGCTTCTTTCCTGAAGAGCAATCCGGGTGCGACCGTTTCCGTGAAGGGCTACGCTTCTCCCGAGGGTCCTGCAGGACTCAACCAGAAGCTTTCTGCCGCACGTGCGGAGGCAGTCAAGAAGATGCTTGTCAAGAAGTACGGCATTGACGCTTCGCGCATCACTACCGAAGGCTGCGGCGTAGGTTCTGTCTTTGCAGAGCGTAGCTGGAACCGCGTTGCAATCTCCACGATGACGAAATAACAGTCCTGCTGTAAAGGGCAAAATAGAATCATAAGATACGAGAAGCGGCAACCGAATTGCCGCTTCTCATTTTTTCTACAAGTTGTTTTTCCCTTGCAGAAATTTGGCGGTGAATGAAAATATACGTAACTTTGCGCCCACTAAAGGTGTGACACAACGAGTAAAAAACAACAAATCGAAACAGTATGATTATTGTACCAGTAAAAGAGGGCGAGAACATTGAGAGAGCTCTGAAGAAGTTCAAAAGAAAGTTTGAAAAGACGGGTGTCGTAAAGGAATTGCGCAGACGCCAGCAGTTTGACAAACCTTCTGTCAGGAAGCGTCTCGCCAAGGAGCATGCCATCTATGTGACAGCACTCCACCGTGACGAGGACTAAAGAAAATTTGACCGTTTGGCGGTGATCGAAAGGAGGCTGAAGATACAAGAGATACATACAGGTGCAGTTTTGTTGCGGAGCGGTTGTCCATATATGGATGGTGTCGGCTAAGGAGCAGGAAAGTACTTGTTTTTTCAAATTTTTTCATAGTTTTTCAGGCAGGGCTTTTATGGCCCGCCTTTTTTGTTTCTGCATCAGGCAAAATTGAAAGGCATCTTTGTTATGGTTGCACGTGACTACATTGACAGTTTTGTAACGTTTCTCATTGCGGAACGCCATTACTCGGAAAATACCGCAATGGTATATGCCCCTGCGCTGAACAGTTTGCTTGAGTTTGTGGAGACACGGTATTCCGTGACCGACTGGGA
Organism: Anaerovoracaceae bacterium; assembly: GCA_963617965.1. Taxonomy (GTDB): domain Bacteria; phylum Bacteroidota; class Bacteroidia; order Bacteroidales; family Bacteroidaceae; genus UBA6382. Next base: position 22,307 of record CAVEQO010000016.1, on the reverse strand, counting down.
GGAAATTGAAGATGTGCACATAAGGGAATGGGTAGTGCTAATGATGTCTGAAAAATATTCCACACTTACGGTAAACAAGAAGCTCAGCGCTGTCCGGTCGTTCTACCGATACATGATGACAAGGGGGGTGGCAAGCAAGAATCCTGCGCGGAGAGTCAGAGGGCCGAAGAACGAGAAGAGACTGCCCGAGTTCGTGAGGGAGAGTGACATGGACAACCTCCTTGACAACATGTGCTTCGGCGAAGACTTTGAGGGATGCCGCAACCGTTTGGTGATCCTGCTTTTCTATTCTACCGGCATTCGCCTGTCGGAACTGGTGGGGCTTGACCTCGAGTCGGTAGATTTCGGCAACTTGACCATAAGGGTTGTAGGCAAACGGAACAAGGAACGCATGATACCTTTTGGTGTGGAGCTGGAGGAAGAATTGCGGACTTATCTGACGGTCAGAAGTGTGCGGAGCGGCGCAGACGACACGCCTGCGCTGTTGCTTGGGAATCGCGGCGGTCGCGTGAGTCGTTCGCTTGTGGAAAAAATCGTACACACATACCTGTCACAGGTTACCACGCTGAAGAAACGCTCGCCTCATGTGCTACGGCACACTTTTGCCACTGCGATGCTCAACAACGGAGCGGAGATAGAGGTGGTGAGGCAACTGCTTGGCCACAGGAGCATAACGACAACAGAAATATACACGCACACGACGTTTGAAGAGCTGAAGAAAGCTTATTCGAAGGCGCATCCGCGCGCGGAAAAGGAAGAAGACTAAACGAGAGCGGTCGGAATGCGGCTCTAATGGATAGTGTCGGACATATCCAAGTCTATGGCTACAGGAAAGATGCGCAGGGGGTCGCCGAAAGCCTCGGTGCTGCGCAGCATGGCGGTAGCACTTTTCTGCGGTATTCCGTTGTAGACTTCCTTGCCGTTAAGGCGGATTGTTATTTTCCTGTCGGTATCAACGAGAGCATCGCAGAGGAAGATTGTTATTTTGCCGTCGTCCGAGGGGGTGTATGTCCGGCTGAAACTTAGTTCGATTCCCCACCGGGGGTCTTGCTGCGTACAGGAGTACTCCACATCCTGTACGGACAGGTCTATGGCATTGCCTTTTGCAGTGAACTCGTAGCGCGTCCGTTTGCCGCTTGAAGGCCGGCGGTTGACAAGAATATTGTAGAAGCCTGTGCGGTGGCGGTTGTCCATGTCGTAGTCCTCCCAAATGAAATGTTTCGGTGTGGGATTCCTCCTGAACCCTTTCAGCCATGGGGTCGTGAGGCTGTAGTCGATGCTGTGACCCATGCCGGCGAGGAGTTCCACGCGGTGGCAGTATTCGCCGGGATATGCCGACTGCAGAGAGTCAAGAGCATTGTCCGTATATGTGGTCAGCATATTGCGGTAGAAGCCGAAGTCCCTTTCCCCTGTCAGCAGGGAGAAGCCTATGTTGCCGCAGTTCTCCGCTGGAGCGTTCTTGAGGGGTTCGCCGCCGGCCATGGGCCCTGCGGCGGCAAGGTAGTCCGCGTAGAATGATGCCAGTCGCTGGCTGCCGTAGCCGCCTTCTGAAATACCGAAGACATAAATCCTGTAAGGGTCTATTTGCCCGGAGGCGAGAGCCTGGCGGAACAGCGACTCCACGAACCACTGCTTGCTTTGCTGGTACCAGCGATACCATTTGCCTTCTTGCGGTATCTGGGGTATGAAATATGCCGAGGGTGCATCGTTGAACGACAGGCATATTTTCTGCCCTGTCGTCCATTCGATGCTGCGCGGTCCGCTGCCGTGAAGGTATAGGAACAGGGGCAGAGGCCCGTCGGTCTGCCCTTTTGTGCCATAACAGAAATTCAGCGTAGCTCCGGGTTCCAGCGAATCCGGTAGAGTCCAACGGTACTTGCTCCCGTTGTCCAGCGGCTGTAGCCCGGGCAGTTTGCCAGTGCATACTGCGGCCGTATGTTCCCTCCATGCAGCCCAGACGGCAAGGCTGTCTGTACTCACATTTTTTGTCGGGATGACTTTCGCTGCGGCCCCGTGTTCAAAATAGGCTTTCGCTTTCTTGTAAAGGTTGCGGTTGGCGGTCTGTGCGGCAAGGGTTACGGATACCAGAAAAGAAATGTGGCAGATTGCCAGAATACAACGTGTGTTCATAGAACTTTTTACTTAGGTGCTGTAAAGTTAGCGTGTTTCTTGCAGATGCGGGTTGCTTTGCCTGAAAAGAAGCCCCTTTTTTGCCTGCATGGGAAAAAGAATACGGTGGGGCGGGTACAATCGCCCCTTTTTTCTTAAATTTGCCCTTGGCGACAACACCGGAATGTTTAACATTATATACATATATAAGGATGGCTACAGATAACAAAAACCAACTCCAGATTGCCGTTGCCCCAGAGGTGGAAGACGGCGTGTATTCAAACCTTGCGGTCATAACGCATTCGTCCGCCGAGTTTATCCTGGATTTCATACGGTTGCTTCCCAACAGCGGAAATCCGAAAGTGAAGTCAAGGATTGTCATGGCCCCCGAACATGTCAAACGGCTGATGTATGCACTAAACGACAATATTTCCAAATACGAAAAGGCTTTCGGCCCCATTGATTTGCATACGACGGTTTCCGGCGGCTCCTTCTCGGAACCGAGAGGCGAGGCTTGACAAACTGTTTTTTCTGCCCTCCCCCGAGAGCCGTCAAACTCTGGTTCCCGAACTGGACTTGACGGCTCTCGGGGGATTTTTGTACCGCTCTTTTAATAAGAAAAGCTGTGACGAAGTCCGTTGCTTTCGTGAAAAAGGCAGTCTGACGTGTAAAAACGCTGTTAAATATTCCTTACAACGTTAAATAACATTAAACAGTGTACTATATGGAGCTAATGACCACCGGTAAGCAAAATTAATGCCCGGTATAATGTGCTATTTTGCAGAAAAGTAGTAATTTCGCAGTCTGAAATGGGTATTTTGTGCCCATAAGGTCCGTGACGGGTCTTGTTTTCGTGTGAAAAACAATATAATAAACCAAAAAAATAGTAAATCAAAATGCCAACTATCCAACAATTAGTTAGAAAAGGCAGAGTGGCTTTGCAGGACAAGAGCAAGTCTCCGGCACTGGACTCATGTCCGCAGCGCCGCGGAGTCTGCGTGCGTGTCTACACCACCACTCCCAAGAAGCCTAATTCGGCCATGCGCAAAGTGGCGCGTGTGCGTTTGACAAACTCCAAGGAAGTCAACTCGTACATTCCCGGCGAGGGACACAATCTTCAGGAGCACTCCATCGTTATGGTAAGGGGTGGCCGTGTGAAGGATCTCCCTGGCGTGCGTTATCACATTGTGCGCGGTACGCTTGACACTGCCGGTGTCGCCAACCGCACGCAGCGTCGTTCCAAATACGGTGCGAAACGTCCCAAGGCGGCAAAGAAATAGTTAACCTGAATTGGGTTATTGCAGGCGGAAAGGTTGAGTAAAGCAGCAGGAGAGCGCTTGAAGAACAAGAAGCACAACCCAAACCGAAAAGATCAAGAACAAAAATGAGAAAAGCAAAACCAAAGAAAAGAGTGATCCTTCCTGACTCGGTATTCAACGACCAGAAAGTGACCAAGTTCGTCAACCATCTCATGTATGACGGCAAGAAGAACCTCTCGTACGAAATCTTCTACAAGGCATTGGACATTGTGAAAGACAAGATGCAGAACGAGGAAAAGAGTGCTCTGGACATCTGGAAGAGTGCTCTGGACAACGTTACGCCTCAGGTTGAGGTGAAGAGCCGCCGCATAGGCGGTGCCACGTTTCAGGTGCCTATGGAAGTCCGTCCTGACAGGAAAGAGTCCATTTCAATGAAGAACATTATCGCTTTCGCCCGCAAGCGCAGCGGTAAGAGCATGGCGGAGAAACTTGCCGCTGAAATCATGGATGCCTACAACCAGCAGGGCGGTGCGTTCAAGCGTAAGGAGGATCTCCACCGTATGGCAGAGGCCAACCGTGCATTTGCTCACTTTAGATTTTAATCCACAAACAAGAGAAAGACTATGGCAAAGCACGATTTGCATTTGACCCGCAACATCGGTATCATGGCTCACATTGATGCTGGCAAGACGACAACATCAGAGCGAATCCTTTTCTATACAGGCAAGACACACAAAATCGGAGAAGTGCACGAGGGTGCTGCTACGATGGACTGGATGGAGCAGGAGCAGGAGCGCGGTATCACCATAACTTCGGCTGCCACGACAGCCTACTGGACCTACAACGGAGAGAAGTACAAGTTCAACCTCATCGACACTCCGGGACACGTTGACTTTACCGCAGAGGTGGAGCGTTCGCTGCGTGTCCTTGACGGTGCTGTAGCTACGTATTGCGCAGTGGGAGGAGTCGAACCCCAGTCTGAAACCGTATGGCGCCAGGCTGACAAATACAATGTGCCTCGTATCGGCTACGTCAACAAGATGGACCGTTCCGGAGCGGATTTCTTTGAGGTCGTACGCCAGATGAAGGATGTGCTCGGTGCAACTCCTTGCGTGATATCCGTGCCTATAGGTGCGGAAGAGAACTTCAAGGGCATTGTTGACCTCATCAAGATGAAGGCCATTTTCTGGCATGACGAAACGATGGGTGCAGAATATGAGGTAGACGATATCCCCGCAGAACTCGTTGACGAGTGCAACGAATGGCGTTCAAAACTGGTTGAACAGGCTGCGGAGCAGGATGAAAGCCTTATGGAGAAATTCTTCGACAATCCCGATTCCATCACAGAGCCGGAACTTATTGCCGCTATCCGCAAAGGCTGCCTGAACCTTGACATCGTCCCCATGACTTGCGGTTCTTCGTTCAAGAACAAGGGCGTGCAGACGCTGCTTGACTACGTCTGCATGTTTCTCCCGAGTCCGCTGGACACTCCCGCAATCGAGGGAATCAATCCTGAAACCAACGAAACGGAGACGCGCCAGCCATCGGAGGATGACAAGACTTCTGCTCTTGCGTTCAAGATAGCCACAGACCCGTATGTGGGTCGTCTGGTGTTCTTCCGTGTGTACTCCGGCAAGGTAGAGGCGGGTTCTTATGTGTATAATGTGCGCTCCGGCAAGAAAGAACGTGTCAGCCGTCTGTTCCAGATGCACTCCAACCACCAGAATCCCGTTGATGTCATCAGCGCAGGTGACATCGGTGCGGCTGTGGGTCTGAAAGACATCCGTACGGGTGACACTCTTGTTGAAGAGGGCTCACCGATTATCCTTGAGTCAATAGAATTCCCTGATCCTGTGATTGGTATTGCGGTGGAGCCCAAAACTCAGAAAGACCTTGACAAGCTGAGCAACGGTCTTGCCAAACTTGCGGAAGAAGATCCGACATTTACTGTCCGTACTGACGAACAGAGCGGTCAGACCGTGATTTCCGGTATGGGCGAGTTGCACCTTGACATTATCATAGACCGTCTGAAGAGGGAGTTCAAGGTTGAGTGCAATCAGGGCAAGCCGCAGGTTAACTACAAGGAGGCCATTACCAAGACTGTAAGCAATTTCCGTGAGGTTTACAAGAAGCAGTCGGGCGGTCGCGGTAAATTTGCGGACATCATCGTGAATGTAGGTCCGGTGGACGAGGACTACAATATAAAAGAGGACGGTCCGCTCCAGTTTGTCAACAGCGTGACCGGTGGCCGTATTCCGAAGGAATTCATCCCCTCTGTCCAGAAGGGCTTCGAAAATGCCATGAAGAGCGGAGTCCTTGCGGGCTTCCCGCTTGACAGTCTCAAAGTTGAACTTGTTGACGGAAGCTTCCACCCGGTAGACTCAGACCAGCTGTCATTTGAGATCGCGGCTCTGCAAGCATACAAAAACGCCTGTTCGCAGGCGGGTCCATGCCTTATGGAGCCGATCATGAAGCTTGAGGTTGTCACTCCGGAAGAGAACATGGGAGATGTCATAGGCGACCTCAACAAGCGTCGCGGTCAGGTAGAGGGTATGGAGAACAGTCGCAGCGGCGCACGCATCGTGAAAGCGATGGTTCCGCTGGCGGAGATGTTCGGCTACGTGACGGCCCTGCGTACCATCACTTCGGGTCGCGCTACAAGTTCCATGCAGTATGACCACCACGCTCCTGTGTCTTCAAGCATCGCCAAGGCAGTGCTTGAGGAATGCAACGGCAGGGTTGATTTGATTAAATAACACACAGTATAAATCGGATTGGAAGAGCGGAACTCTTAACGAATGACTCTTAAGGGTTCTCCGCCTTTCTGAAAAAAAGAAAAAACATGAGTCAGAAAATCAGAATTAAACTGAAATCTTATGACCACACTCTTGTAGAGAAGAGTGCGGACAAGATTGTCAAGGCGGTAAAGGCAGCCGGTGCGGTGGTCAGCGGACCCATCCCTTTGCCTACACGCAAACGCATCATTACTGTGAACCGTTCTACTTTTGTGAACAAAAAGAGCCGTGAACAGTTTGAGATTTCGTCCTACAAGCGTCTGATTGACATCTACAGCACCACAGCGAAGACCGTAGATTCATTGATGAAACTTGAATTGCCTTGCGGCGTGGAGGTTGAAATCAAAGTGTAGTCAACCGCAGACAAGTAACTATTAGAAAAAGAAAGAAAACTAAATTTAACTGAAATGCCAGGATTAATTGGAAAAAAAATCGGAATGACTTCCGTTTTCAGTGCCGATGGAAAGAATGTTCCATGCACTGTTATTGAATGTGGTCCTTGCGTAGTTACTCAGATTAAAAATGTTGAAACAGATGGCTATGAGGCTGTTCAGCTTGGCTTCCAGGAAGCAAAGGAAAAGAACACCACAAAGGCGTTGAAAGGACATTTTGACAAAGCTGGTACTACCCCCAAGAGACACTTGGCCGAGTTCAAGGGTTTTGATCAAGACCTGAATTTAGGAGACACTGTCACTGTAGAAATTTTTGCAGACACCAAGTTTGTTGATGTTGTGGGAACTTCTAAAGGACACGGTTTTCAGGGCGTAATGAAACGTCATGGTTTTGGCGGTGTAGGTCAGGCAACCCACGGTCAGGATGACCGGGCCCGCAAGCCGGGTTCTATAGGTGCCTGCTCTTATCCGGCAAAGGTGTTCAAGGGTATGCGCATGGGTGGTCAGATGGGTAATGAACGTGTTACTACACAAAACCTCCGTGTTTTGAAAGTTATCCCGGAGAAGAACCTTCTTGTCATCAAGGGGTCTGTGGCCGGGTGTAAAGGTTCAATCGTTTTAATTAAAGGATAATGGAAGTTAGCGTATTAAACAGAAATGGTCAAGATACCGGCAAGAAGGTAACTCTCCTCGATTCGATTTTTGCAATTGAGCCTAACGACCATGCGATATATCTGGACGTGAAGCAGTATCTTGCCGCACAGCGTCAGGGTACAGCCAAAACGAAGGAAAGAAGTGAAATGAGCGGTTCCACCCGCAAGCTCGGTCGTCAGAAAGGCGGCGGTGGTGCCCGCCGCGGTGATATCAACTCGCCGGTATTGGTAGGCGGAGCCCGTGTGTTCGGTCCGAAGCCCAGAGATTACGGTTTCAAGCTGAACAAAAAGGTAAAGCAGCTTGCGCGCAAGTCGGCCCTTTCCTACAAGGTCAAGGAGTCCGCGCTGGTCGTGGTTGAGGATTTCACATTTGAAGCACCGAAGACAAAAGACTTCATAGCTTTTGTGGAAAATCTGAAAATTGCCGACAAGAAAGTGCTTGTAGCTCTGAGCGGCATAGATAGGAATATGTTTTTGTCAGCCCGCAATCTCAAGAAAGCCGGTGTCACCACGGCAAGCCAGCTGAACACCTACGGAATTCTTGATGCCGGCGTGCTTGTCGTTACGGAGAGCGCGCTTAAAGATATCGAAGGCGTCCTTAACAAGTAAGCAGATTTAAGATATGGCATATTATATAATAAAACCGCTGGTCACTGAGAAGATGACCGCCATTACAGAAAAGCATAACAATGTGTTCGGCTTTATTGTGCGCCCCAAGGCCAACAAGCTGCAGATAAAGGCAGAGGTCGAGGCTCGCTACAATGTGAATGTTATATCAGTTCGCACGATGAACTACGCAGGCAAGAATAAGTCGCGCTATACCCGTTCGGGACTTATCAAGGGCCGCACAAACGCCTACAAAAAGGCATTGGTAGAGTTGAGCGAAGGTGAAACAATTGATTTCTATAGTAATATCTAACAAAAATGGCAGTACGGAAATTTAGGCCTACAACACCGGGCCAGAGACATAAGATTATTGGTACGTTTGAGGAAATTACTGCGTCAGTACCAGAAAAGTCTCTTGTATACGGCAAACGCTCTACGGGCGGTCGTAACAATGCCGGACGCCGTTCAATGCGCTATTTGGGCGGCGGGCACAAGAGAAAGTTCCGTTTCATCGATTTCAAAAGAGAAAAAGATGGTGTTCCGGCAACAGTAAAAACAATCGAGTATGATCCGAACCGTTCTGCTCGCATTGCGCTGCTGTTTTATGCCGATGGTGAAAAACGTTATATCATAGCCCCGAACGGCTTGACCGTAGGGACTGTAGTGATGTCCGGTGCGGATGCCGCTCCGGAAGTGGGCAACTCTTTGCCTCTGCAGAACATTCCTGTAGGTACGGTGATTCACAATATAGAGTTGCGTCCCGGTCAGGGTGCCTTGTTGGCACGTTCGGCAGGAAATTTCGCACAGTTGACTTCTCGTGAGGGACGTTACTGCGTAGTCAAGCTTCCTTCTGGTGAAATCCGTCAGATTCTGAGTGCTTGCAAGGCGACAATCGGCAGTGTGGGAAATTCTGACCATGCACTCGAGAGTTCCGGTAAGGCCGGTCGTTCTCGCTGGCTTGGTCGCAGGCCACACAACCGTGGTGTTGTAATGAACCCGCACGATCACCCGATGGGCGGTGGTGAAGGACGCCAGAGTGGTGGTCATCCGCGCTCACGCACCGGCTTGTATGCAAAGGGTCTCAAGACCCGCTCGCCAAAGAAGCAGTCCAACAAGTATATCATTGAAAGAAGTAATAAAAAGTAAATCAGGTAGATTATGAGTCGTTCACTTAAAAAAGGTCCATATATTGCAGTTTCTCTGGAGAAGAAAGTTCTCGCTATGAATGAGAGTGGCAAGAAGTCTGTCGTGAAGACATGGGCCAGGGCTTCAATGATATCGCCAGACTTCGTTGGTCATACAATTGCAGTCCACAACGGTAATAAATTTATTCCTGTTTATGTTACCGAAAACATGGTAGGGCATAAGTTGGGCGAGTTCGCTCCGACCCGTAAGTTCGGTGGCCATGCCGGCAACAAGAAATAGGAGTTGTAACCTTTGAAAAACAAAAGAATAATATAATGGGAGCAAGAAAAAAGAATGCGGCCAATGAAAGAAAAGAGGCCCGTAAGACCCAGTATTTTGCAAGTCTGCAAAATGTGCCCTCTTCTCCACGCAAGATGCGCTATGTGGTAGATCTTATCCGCGGGATGGAGGTAGGTCGTGCTCTTGGTACACTTAGATTCTCGCAGAAAGCGGCGTCTGTTCCTTTGGAGAAGCTGCTTCGTTCTGCAATTTCTAACTGGGAGCAGAAAAATGACAGGAAAGCCGAAGCAGGCGAACTGTATGTTAGTAAAGCTTATGTGGACGAAGGTGTAACTCTCAAGCGCATGAGACCCGCCCCTCAAGGAAGAGGATACAGAATCCGCAAGCGTTCAAACCACATTACGCTCTACGTAGATTCAAAAAATGATTGAGTATGGGACAGAAAATTAATCCGATAAGTAACCGTCTTGGTATTATCCGTGGTTGGGACTCCAACTGGTACGGAGGTAAGAGATTCGGTGATTCTATTCTTGAGGACAGCAAGATCCGCAAATATCTTGATGTCCGCCTTGCCAAGGCAAGCGTATCAAGGATTGTCATTGAACGTACCCTTAAAGTTGTAACTATCACTGTTTGCTCTTCGCACCCGGGTGTGATCATTGGCAAGGGCGGTCAGGAAGTCGACAAGCTTAAGGAAGAACTTAAGAAAATTACCGACAAGGATATTCAAATCAATATCTTTGAGGTAAGGAAGCCTGAACTTGACGCTCAGATTGTTGGCAAGAGCATCGCTCGTCAAATAGAGGGTATGGTGGCGTATCGCCGTGCAATCAAGATGGCCATATCCAACGCAATGAGAATGGGTGCCGAGGGAATCAAGATCCAGATTTCAGGACGTTTGAACGGAGCGGAAATGGCGCGCAAGGAAATGTACAAGGAGGGGCGTACCCCGCTGCACACTTTCCGCGCAGACATTGATTATTGCCAGACAGAAGCCTTGACAAAGGTTGGTCTCCTTGGCATCAAGGTCTGGATTTGCCGGGGGGAAATCTACGGCAAGAAAGACTTGGCGCCTGATTTCACGCAGCAGTCCGAAAAGGGCGGCCGTTCCGGCTTTGGCGGCAGGAGAGGCGGCGACAGGAACAATCACCGCAGAAGAAATAATAACCGTTAATTTGATGAACTATGTTACAGCCTAAAAGAACTAAATACAGAAGACCGCAAAAAGGTCGTAGCAAAGGCAACGCCCAGAGAGGTAATCAGTTGGCTTTTGGCAGTTTCGGCATCAAGAGCCTTGAGACCGAATGGATCAATAGTCGTCAGATTGAGGCTGCCCGTGTAGCGGTGACACGCTATATGCAGCGTCAGGGTCAGGTCTGGATCAGAATTTTTCCTGACAAGCCGATAACCAAGAAGCCTGCGGATGTGCGTATGGGTAAAGGTAAGGGTGACCCTGTGGGTTTCGTGTTTCCTGTAACGCCCGGACGTATCCTGTTTGAGGTAGAAGGGGTTTCTTATGAGATAGCCAAGGAGGCATTGCGCCTTGCAGCGCAGAAGCTTCCGATTGTTACGAAGTTTATTGTTAGACGTGATTACGAAGAAAAAGCCTTATGAAAAACGCAGAAATTAGAGAAATCCCTACAAAGGAATTGCGGGAAAGACTTGAAACGGAAGAGGGAGTCTACGCCCAGACGCTCTTGACCCATTCCATTTCTCCTGTTGCTGATACTGCCAAAATTAGGACTATGCGTCGTAATATTGCTCGTATCAAGACAGAGCTCCGTCAAAGAGAATTAAACAAGTAAAGTTTGAATTCCATGGAAGAAAGAAATTTAAGAAAGACACGTCAGGGTGTTGTTGTCAGCAACAAGATGGACAAGACTGTCGTTGTTGCCGCCCGCTTTAAGGAAAAGCACCCGATTTATGGTAAGTTCGTCTCTAAGACAAAGAAATATCATGCACACGACGAGAACAACGAGTGCAATCCCGGTGACACCGTGCTGCTCATGGAAACCCGTCCGTTGAGCAAGTCCAAGAGATGGAGAGTTGTTAAAATCGTAGAAAGAGCCAAGTAATTATGATACAGACAGAATCCAGATTAACTATTGCAGACAACAGTGGTGCACGCGAGTGTCTCTGTATCCGTGTTTTGGGCGGAACAAGAAGACGCTACGCCTCTGTTGGCGACGTGATTGTCGTTACCGTCAAGAACGTTATCCCGTCGAGTGACATCAAGAAAGGTACTGTTTCCAAGGCACTTATTGTACGGACAAAGAAGGAGATCCGCCGTGCTGACGGCTCGTATATCCGCTTTGATGACAATGCTTGTGTTTTGCTGAATAATGCCAACGAGCTGAGAGGCAGCCGTATTTTTGGTCCTGTTGCCCGTGAATTGCGTGCAGTTAACATGAAAGTCGTGTCTCTGGCTCCCGAAGTACTTTAACTTATTTAACCGCATTATCACAATGAGTAAATTACATATCAAGAGAGGCGACACTGTCTATGTTAACGCCGGTGAGGACAAAGGAGCCAAAGGCAAGGTCCTCAAGGTGCTGGTAGAGACGCAGCGCGCCATTGTAGAGGGTATCAATATGGTGTCAAAGAGCCAGAAACCGAGTGCGAAGAATCCTCAGGGAGGTATCATTAAGCAGGAGGCTCCTATCCATATTTCAAATTTGAACGTGGTAGATCCCAAGACGGGAAAACCTACCCGTATCGGTCGTAGAATGAATGCAGACGGCAAGCGTGTGCGTTATGCAAAGAAATCAGGGGAGGAAATCAACTAATGGCAAATACAGCACAATTAAAGAAAGAATATGCAGAGCGCATCGCTCCTGCATTGATGAAACAGTTCGGCTACAGTTCACCGATGCAGATTCCTGTGTTGAAGAAGATTGTTGTCAATCAGGGACTCGGAGCCGCCACTCAGGACAAGAAAATCATTGATGTCGCAATCAATGAACTTACGGCAATTACCGGTCAGAAGGCTGTCGCTACGGTTTCGAAGAAGGATATTGCCAACTTCAAGCTCCGCAAGAAGATGCCTATCGGTGCCAGAGTTACACTTCGCCGTGAGCGTATGTATGAGTTTCTGGAGAAACTTGTGAGGGTTGCCTTGCCGCGTATCCGTGACTTCAAGGGTATTGGCGGAAAATTCGACGGTCGCGGGAATTACACACTCGGTATCGAGGAGCAGATCATTTTCCCCGAAATCAATATTGATGCAGTAGACCGTATCCAAGGCATGAATATAACATTCGTTACGACAGCCGCCACTGACGAAGAGGGATTTGCGCTGTTGAAAGAGTTCGGCCTTCCTTTTAAGAATGCTAAAAAATAATTACGATGGCAAAAGAATCAATGAAAGCGCGTGAGGTGAAGCGCGCGAAGATGGTTGCTCAATATGCTGCCAAGCGTGCAGCGCTGAAAGAGATCGTCAACAAGTCTACAGATCCGGCGGAGGCTTATGAGGCCGCCCGCAAGCTGCAGGAGATTCCGCGCAACGCAAATCCCATCCGTCTGCACAACAGGTGTAAGATCACCGGCCGTCCGAAGGGGTATCTCCGTCAGTTCGGTCTCTCCCGTATCCAGTTCCGCGAGATGGCTTCAGCTGGTCTCATTCCCGGAGTGAAGAAAGCAAGCTGGTAATTTTTGAAAGCAAGACAGCTTTTTTAATATTGTCGGGTTCTCCCGATTAATTAAAACATTTATTTCATATGACAGATCCAATAGCAGATTATTTGACACGCCTCAGAAACGCTATTCACGCCAATCACAGGGTAGTGGAGGTGCCGGCGTCAAATTTGAAGAAGGACATTACCAAAATCCTTTTTGAGAAAGGCTACATTCTCAATTTCAAGTTTATTGAGGATGGCAAGCAGGGCATGATTAAAATCGCGCTGAAGTACGATGCAACAGGCAAGACCAATGCAATCAAATCCTTGCAGAGGATTTCTTCGCCGGGTTTGCGCAAGTATACCGGCTACAAGAGCATGCCGAGAGTAATTAACGGTTTGGGAGTTGCCATCATCTCCACATCCAAGGGAGTGATGACGGACAAGGAGGCTTCGCAGCTTAAGATCGGTGGCGAGGTACTCTGTTATGTTTATTAACGTTTAAGGAGGAAATCACATGTCAAGAATAGGTAAATTGCCGATTAACATTCCTGCAGGTGTAACAGTTGACATCAAGGATAATGTAGTGTCTGTAAAAGGACCGAAGGGTGAGTTAAGCCAATTTGTGCATCCTTCTATTGTAGTTAAGATTGATAATGGCCAGATGACCTTTGAAATGGACGAGGCTAACGACTCCGTCAACCCGAAGCAGAAGCATGCTTTCCACGGTCTCTACCGTGCTTTGGTCAACAACATGGTGGTTGGAGTGTCTGAGGGTTACAAACGCGAGATGGAATTGGTCGGTGTCGGCTATCGCGTGTCCAACGAAGGTCAGGTCATAGAGTTTGCTCTTGGTTACACTCATCCCATTTTCATGGAGTTGCCGAAAGAGATCTCAATCGTGACCAAATCTGAGAGAAACAAGCGCCCTTATATTTGTCTGGAATCTTGCAACAAGGAACTCCTCGGACTCGTTTGTGCCAAGATTCGCTCGTTCCGCAAGCCGGAGCCTTACAAAGGCAAAGGTATTTTGTATGTAGGAGAGGTTATTCGCCGCAAGTCCGGCAAGTCGGCAGCGGCCAAATAATCATAAAAACGTTTAGATTATGACAAAGAGATTAAATAAAAGGGTTAGAATTAAATACCGCGTGCGCAACAAGATTTCCGGCACCGCCGTGCGCCCGCGTCTTTGCGTGTTCCGCAGCAACAAGCAGATTTACGTTCAGGTTATCAATGACGAGAACGGTACTACTCTGGTTTCCGCATCGTCCCTCGGATTGGAAAAGAAGCCCAAGAGAGAACAGGCTGCGATAGTTGGAGAAAAGATTGCAAAGCTCGCCATTGAAGCGGGTATCTCGCAGGTTGTCTTTGACCGTAACGGATACCTCTATCACGGGCGTGTTATGGAAGTCGCTAACGGAGCTCGTAAGGGCGGACTTAAATTTTAATTGATTATGGCAAATAGAGTTAACATAAGCGCTGAAGAGCTTACCGAGAAATTGGTGGCGCTTAACAGGGTAACAAAGGTTACAAAAGGTGGTAGAACCTTTACTTTCGCTGCAATTGTTGTAGTTGGCGACGGAAAGGGAGTAATCGGTTATGGCCTTGGCAAAGCCGGCGAAGTTTCCGCCGCGATTGCCAAAGGTGCGGAGTCCGCAAAGAAAAACCTTATCAAGGTTTCTATACTCAATGGAACCATCCCACACGAGCAGACTGCCAAGTTTGGCGGAGCCAAGGTGCTCATGCTTCCTGCTGCTCCCGGTACCGGAGTGGTTGCTGGCGGTGCCATGCGTGCCGTTTTTGAGAGTGTGGGCGTTACCGATGTCCTTGCAAAGTCAAAGGGGTCTTCCAACCCTCATAATCTTGTCAAGGCTACGGTGGCCGCTTTGGCGGAACTGCGTGACGCGCATACCGTTGCCCGGACTCGTAATATAAGTATGGAAAAGGTATTTAAAGGTTAAGTGTAGTATGGCAACCATCAAAATCAAGCAAGTCAAGAGCCGTATAGGTGCTCCGAAAGACCAGAAAAGAACACTTGATTCTTTAGGTTTGAGAAAAATGAATGCAGTTGTGTCACACGAGGACAATGCCTGCATTCGCGGAATGATTCAGAAAGTTCATCATCTGGTGAGCATTGTTGAATAGTAAAAACAAAAAAGACATGAAATTACATAGTTTAAAACCTGCAGAAGGATCCACTCATTCAAGAAGAAGAATTGGTCGCGGACCGGGTTCAGGCTTGGGTGGGACTTCTACTCGTGGTCACAAGGGAGCCAAGTCCCGTTCCGGTTACAAGAAAAAGATTGGCTTTGAGGGTGGTCAGATGCCGCTTCAGCGCCGTGTGCCGAAGTCCGGTTTCAAAAACATCAACCGTATAGAATACAAGGCAATCAACTTGGATGCAATTCAGGCTTTGGCAGAAGCAAAGAACCTGTCTGCTATCACTCTGGCCAATTACGTGGAGGCCGGTCTCGTTTCCAAGCGCCAACTTGTGAAAGTCCTCGGGAACGGCAAGCTCACGTCCAAATTGGATATTGAGGCTAACGCTTTCTCAAAGTCTGCGGAAGAGGCTATTAAGGCACTTGGCGGCAACGCCACCAAAATCTGACAAATGAAAAAATTCATTGAGACATTAAAGAATATATGGCGAGTAGAGGATTTGAGAATCCGTCTGCTCATTACGATATTGTTTGTCGCTATATATAGATTCGGTTCATTTGTTGTCCTGCCGGGCATTGATCCGCAGAAGTTGAGTTCTCTCTCGGATCAGACCAGGGATGGATTGATGTCTCTGCTGGATATGTTCTCTGGTGGTGCGTTCTCCAATGCGTCTATCTTTGCATTGGGTATCATGCCATATATCTCCGCCTCAATTGTTATGCAGTTGCTGGCACTCGCTGTCCCTTATTTTCAGAAGATGCAGCGCGAGGGGGAAAGT
The DNA here is from genome assembly GCA_963617965.1 of Anaerovoracaceae bacterium. Lineage (GTDB taxonomy): Bacteria > Bacteroidota > Bacteroidia > Bacteroidales > Bacteroidaceae > UBA6382. The sequence goes on along the minus strand of CAVEQO010000016.1, from coordinate 6,516 downwards.
GGCCGCCGCAAAATCAACCAGTACACTCGTTACCTGACAATCGCGATTTTGCTTTTTCAGGCTCCGATGTACTTGATTAACCTCCAGACTCAGGCAGCTGGTGCCATCAGCAACGCTTTGCCATGGGGTATGTTCCTCATCACGTCCACAATAATTCTGGCTGCTGGAAGTATGTTTATCCTGTGGCTTGGCGAGCGCATAACCGACAAGGGGGTTGGCAACGGTGTGTCAATGATCATCATGGTTGGTATCATTGCCCGTCTGCCGCAGTCCATTGGTCAGGAATTCGTGACAGCGCTTACTTCTCCGGGAGCGGGCGGTCTTGTTAAGTTCCTGTTTGAGATCCTCGCCCTCATCGTTGTTATCGGCGTTGCCATCCTTTTGGTGCAGGCCGTGCGCAAGGTCCCCGTGCAATATGCCAAACAGGTTCAGGGAGGCCAGCAGGTCGGAGGGGCTCGTCAGTACATCCCTATCAAGCTGTTTGCAGCCAACGTGATGCCGATTATCTTTGCACAGGCCTTGATGTTCATCCCTGTCACTCTTGCCCATACCGGTGGCGAGAATGGTGCAGTCCTGAACAACCTTTTGGACATGAACAGCTTCCTTTACAATTTTATATTTGTATTGCTGATTATCGCATTCACGTATTTCTACACTGCGATTACCCTCAACCCTGTCCAGATGGCTGATGAACTCAAGCGCAACAACGGTTTCATTCCGGGAATCAAGCCCGGCAAGAATACTGCGGACTACCTTGACACAGTAATGTCGTTCACGACTTTGCCGGGTTCTTTGTTTATCGCCCTGATAGCAATACTGCCTGTCTTTGCCCGTATGTTCGACATCAATCAGGGCTTTGCCCAGTTCTTCGGTGGGACATCCTTGCTGATCCTCGTAGGCGTTGTCCTGGACACCCTGCAGCAGATAGAAAGCCATTTGCTTGTAAGGCATTACGATGGCTTGTTGACTGCCAGACGCACGCGCACACGTGGTGTAAGTGCTTATTGAAATGATTTATTTAAAGACAGAAGATGAAATAGAGCTGTTGCGGCAGGCGAACTTGCTTGTCGGCAGGACGCTTGCCGAAATAGCTCGCATAATCAAGCCGGGGGTCACAACGCGACAGATTGACACCCTTGCCGAGACTTTCATCAGGGATAACGGTGCGGTTCCAACATTCAAGGGTTTTCCGAGTAGTGAGGGAGTTCCGTTTCCCGCATCGGTTTGCACTTCCGTCAATGAGCAGGTTGTACACGGCATTCCAACAGACAAGCCGCTGGTAGACGGCGACATCGTTTCGGTAGACTGTGGCACGCTCCTCAACGGTTATAACGGAGATTCCTGCTACACGTTTTGTGTGGGCGAGGTTTCCGGTGAGGTGAAAAAGCTGCTGAAAACCACGAAGGAGAGCTTGTATCGCGGAATTGAAACCGCAATCGCAGGCCGCCGTATCGGTGATGTCGGTTATGCTGTGCAACAGCACTGCGAGGCTCAGTCCTATGGAGTTGTCCGTGAGTTGTGCGGTCATGGTATTGGCCGTGAGATGCACGAAGACCCCATGGTGCCGAACTACGGCAGGAGAGGCACCGGCCCTGTGATAAAAAACGGCCTGTGCATAGCGATAGAGCCTATGATTGCCATGGGGAGTCGCGAAATATGCTTGATGTCCGATGGCTGGACTGTTGTCACGCGTGACGGCAAGCCTGCCGCTCATTTTGAGCATACCATTGCCGTCCACAACGGAAAGGCGGACATATTGTCATCTTTTGAAGAAGTAGAACAGATCGAAGGTAAGTTATATTAGCAAACAGGAGTTATGTCGAAGGAAACAGCAATTGAACTGGATGGCGTTATCCTCGAGGCGTTGTCGAATGCAATGTTCCGCGTGGAGCTGGAAAACGGCCATCAGATAACAGCTCATCTGTCGGGCAAAATGCGCTTGCACTATATCCGCATTCTTCCCGGCGACAAGGTAAAGCTGGAAATGAGTCCTTATGACTTGTCAAAGGGCAGGATAGTATTCAGATATAAATAAAAACACACACAATATGAAGACAAGAGTATCTATAAAGAAGCGTACCCCGGAATGCAAGATCGTGCGCCGCAAGGGACGTCTGTATGTTATTAACAAGAAAAACCCCAAGTTCAAACTTCGTCAGGGGTAATCACAAACAAAAAACAATTGATATAATATATGGCAATTAGAATTGTTGGTGTAGATTTGCCTCAGAACAAGAGAGGCGAAATTGCTTTGACCTATATTTACGGCATAGGTCGCAGCCGCTCAAACAAGATTCTTGAGATGGCTGGAATTGATCGCGATATCAAGGTTCAGGACTGGACAGACGAACAGACCGCCAAGATTCGTGAAGTGATCGGAGCAAACTTCAAGGTAGAAGGTGACCTTCGTTCGGAAACCCAGATGAACATCAAGCGTCTGATGGACATCGGCTGCTATCGGGGTGTCCGCCATCGCAATGGGTTGCCCGTGCGCGGTCAGAGTACCAAAAACAATGCCCGTACTCGCAAAGGCAAGAAGAAGACAGTTGCTAACAAGAAAAAGGCTACTAAATAACAAGTAATTATGGCGAAGAAAACAGTATCCGCGAAGAAGAGAGTAGTTAAGGTTACGGCTATGGGGCAACTCCATGTTCATAGTTCGTTCAATAATGTCATAGTGTCTTTGACAAACAGTGAGGGCGAAATGATTTCATGGTCATCCGCGGGCAAGATGGGATTCCGCGGGTCAAAGAAGAACACGCCTTATGCTGCCCAGATGGCTGCTCAGGATTGTGCGAAAGTAGCATACGACCTTGGTCTTCGCAAGGTCAAGGCTTATGTCAAGGGCCCCGGCCAGGGCCGCGAGTCCGCGATACGCACGGTACATGGTGCGGGCATTGAGGTTGTTGAAATCGTTGACGTTACTCCGCTTCCGCACAACGGTTGCCGTCCTCCCAAGAGAAGAAGAGTATAATTTCACTTCATTATTGAACACAAAAGTAAAAAAACAAACAAATGGCTAAATATACAGGACCCAAAACACGCATTGCCCGTAAGTTTGGCGAGCCAATCTACGGACCGGACAAGTCTTTTGAAAAGAGAAATTTCCCTCCTGGCCAGCATGGCCATGACCGCCGCCGCAAGTCTTCTGAGTACGGTGTCATGCTCGCAGAGAAACAAAAGGCTAAATATACGTATGGTGTGCTTGAACGCCAGTTCCGCATCCTTTTCGAAAAGGCTTCCCGTGCGTCCGGTGTGACGGGCGAGATATTGCTTCAGGGACTGGAGTCGCGTCTTGACAACGTGGTGTTCCGCCTTGGCATTGCCCCGACCCGTGCTGCAGCCCGCCAGCTTGTCAACCACAAGCACATTGTTGTTGACGGCGGAGTTGTCAACATTCCTTCTTTCTCTGTAAAGCCGGGGCAGATTGTCGGCGTCAGGGAAAGCTCCAAGTCTCTGGAGGTTATAGCAGACTCGCTTGCAGGCTTCAATCACAGCAAGTACGCTTGGCTTGAGTGGGACGAGGCTTCCAAGAGCGGCAAGCTCCTTCACCTCCCGGAGCGTGCGGACATTCCAGAGAACATTAAGGAGCAGTTGATTGTAGAATTGTATTCTAAATAGTGATTTAAGTATGGCGATATTAGCATTTCAAAAACCTGACAAGGTGGTAATGTTGGAGTCGACGCCAACATACGGAAAATTCGAATTCCGTCCATTGGAGCCTGGCTTCGGAACAACAGTCGGAAACGCTTTGCGCCGCATTCTTCTTTCTTCGTTGGAAGGTTCTGCCATCAATGCCATCCGCATTAATGGCGTGGAGCATGAGTTCTCTACTGTGCCGGGAGTCATAGAAGATGTGACCAACATTATCCTTAACCTGAAACAGGTCCGTTTTAAGCAGGTAATAAGTGAAATTGATACAGAAAAGGCTAGTATAACCGTAGAAAAAACCTCAGAGTTTAAAGCCGGTGATATCGCCAAAGTACTCACAGGATTTGAGGTGTTGAATCCGGAACTGGTCATCTGCCACCTGGACCCCAAAGCTTCTATGACCATAGAGCTGTCTGTCAACAGGGGGCGCGGCTATGTGCCGTCGGAGGAAAACCGCCAGTTCTGTACGGAAATCAATACGCTGCCTATTGACTCCATATATACTCCGATCCGCAATGTGAAGTACGCTGTAGATGATTATAGAGTAGAGCAAAAGACTGACTACGAACGCCTGACCATCGAAGTGACAACCGATGGCTCAATAACCCCCAAGGATGCCCTCAAGGATGCTGCCCGTATCTTGATTCAGCATTTCATGCTTTTCTCTGACGAGAAGATGACCATTGAAAACACTGAAATCGATGAGGCGGAAAGCTTTGACGAAGATGTCTTGCGTATGCGTCAGCTCCTCAAGCAGCTGCTCGTTGACCAGAACCTGTCTGTCCGTGCGCTCAACTGCTTGAAAGCTGCCAACGTGGAGACCATAGGCGACCTCGTGAAATACAACAAGAGCGACCTTTTGAAGTTCCGCAATTTCGGAAAGAAATCGCTCTCGGAGCTTGATGATTTGCTCCAGAGTCTGAATCTGTCGTTTGGTATGGATATATCTAAGTATAAACTTGACAAAGATTAAGAAATGAGACATAACAAGAAATTCAATCATTTGAGTCGTACTGCATCTCACAGAGCTGCAATGCTTTCCAACATGGCAGTGTCTTTGATTATGCACAAAAGAATCACTACGACTCTCGCCAAGGCCAAGGCTCTCAAAAAATACGTGGAGCCGCTGATTACAAGGTCAAAGGATGACACGACCAATTCCCGCCGTGTGGTTTTCTCCTATCTTCAGGACAAGGGTGCCATAAAAGAACTTTTCAAGGCGGTTGCGGAAAAGGTGGCGAATCGCCCCGGTGGCTACACTCGCATCATCAAACTCGGCACTCGCAAGGACGACGGAGCGCAGATTTGCTTCATCGAGCTTGTGGATTTTGATGACAACATGGCCAAGACTCCCAAGAAGACTCGTACTCGTCGTTCACGCGGCACCAAGAAAACAGAAGAGGAGACCGTGTCGGCAGTCGATGAGAGTACAGAGGCTTCAGCCGAGGAGCCTGCTGAAACTCCTGTAGAATAATTTTCCCGCAACAAATACAAAAAAGAGGTTGTACCGTAAACGTACAGCCTCTTTTTTTGTATTTGTTGCATAAGGATTGGGCAAATGGGAAATGCCGTATCTCTTGCAAGACTCTGGTGCGATATAATATAAAAAAACTTAAACGGAGGGCAAAAACCCTGTGTCTGTGGTGCTGCACATAGCTGTTGGGTTGTAACTTTGTGCAGGACAAAACATTGCTGCGACATGAAGAAGATTTTTGTATACGGTCTGTCCGCCATGGTGTTGTTGGGCGGCTGTACGAGTTCAGACCAGTTGGGTGCGGTTGCCGGCGGTGGACTGCTTGGCGGCATTTTTGGTTCCGCTATCGGCGGTCTTATGGGTGGTCCGCGCGGTTCGGATGCCGGCACGGTGATAGGAATGGTTGCGGGAGCCGCATTGGGTGCGGTCGCCACCAGCCCGGAGGTGCAGGAGCGCGACTATAGCGGCTACGACTATACGTCCGACCGTTACAACAGGCGCAGTACGGTGGAGTATTCCTCCTTTTCCGACGAAGCCCGGGAAATGGGGCGCGAGTATGCCGACATCGAGATACGCAACCTGCGTTTCATTGACACCAACAGCAACAAAACCATTGATGCTGGCGAGAATTGCAAGATTGCCTTTGAGGTCAGGAATAAAGGAGCCGCTACAATATACAACATCGCTCCGGTCATCTCCGTCAAGGGGACTAAGTGCATAATAATATCGCCTACCGCCGTCATCAGCGAAATTCCGTCTGGCCAGTCCGTCCGCTACACCGCCGAGGTCTATGCCAACGACAAGTTGCGCAACGGCGTGGCGGAGTTTACTGTCAGTTTCGCCAAGCGTAACTGCCAGTACGTCATGACCACTTTTGAGCTTGCGACAAGCAGCCGGGACAAATACAGGTACAGGTAGGTTTCCCGTTCGTTCGGTGTCGTTGCCCTGTGCGTGGGGGCTACGCCTTGCCGCCTTTGTGCCACAGCTTCTTGGTTATGCGCTTGACAAGAGTGCAGCCGAGTATGCAGGCAACGGCAATGCCGGCATTGTCGGCAACCCAGTCAAGCCATTCTCCGCTGCGGTGCCCGTTGGTGCAGTAGGCCTGGAGTATTTCTATCAGACCACCGAGCAGAACCGGAATGGCTATTGCCACGAGGGCAAGTTCACGCCCGGAGAGCGTATAGCCTTTCTTCCAGTGGGCGTGCCAGTATTCGGTCCAGAACACCCCCGTTGTCCCGCCGTACATCACGAGGTGTGTCCATTTGTCAATGAATGCCACGCTGTCAAGGGAGGTCTTGGGCGGAGAAAAGAAACTGAGCACGAAAACCAGTATCAGACACAGAAAAGTAAAAGGGAACATTTTCATGGCTAAAGGAATGTTTTGGTGGTTA
>CAVEQO010000015.1:0-49390 GCA_963617965.1 Anaerovoracaceae bacterium | reverse complement strand
TGCCGCTTTGCTGCACAAAAACGCTCAAATTCTTCACGCTGTCTTTGTTCTGTTTGTTCGTCACCGTACAGAGCGTTTTGTGCTCATTCTTGGCTTTGGCGAAAAGCAGAATGTTTGTATCTACGGTTGCGCTCTCAAAGATCTTTACTCCTGCAAAATCAACGAGTAATATCGGATTGGTATTGTTGGCAAAAAAGCCACGAGTCTTCTCTCCATATCCAGCACGCATCCATTTGTTGGAAGTGATATAGCAAAGATGCCCGTTGGGCTTCAACAACTGATACCCACGCTCATAGAACAGGCAATAAATATCACCTGTGCGTGCGTATGTCTTATAGTTGCAGTCTGCGTACAATTGAGCCAACTCGCCACCATTGTTCTGCAACTGGATGTAAGGCGGATTGCCAATCACAATATCAAATCCTTCGTTGACACCGAACATCCATTCGGGATCAAAGAATCCGGTAACGGCATTTTGATCGTATGGATTCCATTCTGCCATTTGCTTGGCATCAGTTGGAGCAAAGGAATAGTCACCAGCCAGCAATTGCGTCATTCTTTCGCGAAGCTCTTTGTCTTTATTGCGTAATGTCATTTTGCGGTTCGCAGTTTTCGCGAGGAAGTGTTCATGCCGTACATTTTTAAGTTCATTCTTTAACTCTTCAATTTCGGCATTATCAAATAGACTTCCATAATAATCACCTGCTTTAAGAGTCTTCTTTTCAATGAGCGAGTTTGCAGCGACAAACTTCGTTTCGAGGTTAGGCAAAGTAGGTATGCCAAAGTTTGGCTTCGCTGCATCTTTCTCGCAGTTGCAGATGAGCGAGATAAAGAAGCGCAGTTTGGTTATCTGTGCAGCGATACTCTGAATATCACTACCGTAGATACAGTTTTCTATGATTGACAACTTCAAGTCGTAGACATTCTCGTTGGGTGAAATATGCACAAGGATATCAATCATGCGGTTAAGCAATCCCATTGGGAATGCTCCCGATCCACAGGCAGGGTCAAGAATCTTGATAGTTTTCAACTTGTCGATGATGACATTATAGTCATCTACCTTCGTCTTGTCATAGGCAAACTCAGGCGAGAACAGTGAACGCACGAAAGCGGTATTACCCAAATAGGAAATAAGGCTTTCGTCGACCATATAGTTTACGATTTCACGCGGAGTGTAGAACGAGCCGCTTTGATTGCGGGCTGTTTCCTTAGTTTCGGGGTTGTATGCGCCCAACAAGTTCTCAAACACCTTACCGAGCAATTCGGGGTCAAGTGCCACTTGTTGCTCCTCGGGTGAGTTCTCTTCGATGGTGAAGTTGTAACGGTTGAGTATGGAAATCAATCCCTTTTCGGGTTCAAAGAAGAAAATATTGGGTACAATTGCACGATTGCGGTAGCGACCGTCGGCAAACTTGCTGGCGTTGCGGCTGAAGCCGTCATAGTTGTACGCCTGTTCAACACTGTCAATCTTTTTGGTCTTGTCAAGACACTCGAACAAGCCACCATTCAGGAATGGCACTTCGGCAAACAACTTGATAACCTCTTCCTCGCTAATCTTGAACATTTCAGAATAGCGATAGAGGGTTTTGATGTCTTTCTTTACGTTTGTGGCAAAGCGACGTTTGTTTCCTTGCTCGTCCTCTATAGCACGGTTGAGTGTAGCAAAGAAAAGATTCTGAAGAATGGCGTTGTAGTAATTGCCTACCTCTGTGCTTTCAGGGTCAAAATCTTTCAGAATGGTTTCCAAATACCCGGCATCAAAAATCTTGTTTGGTACAAGATCCTTTTGTTTGATGAACCATACAAACATGATTCGTGTGATAAAGCGGATAATCTTTGTTTCTATATCCTCACGGTCATCGTCTTCCGTTGATGTGTTGTTTGGGAAATACACGCCAGATTCAGGAGCTACCGCCCATTGATACCACTCAAACAAGTCTTTGTAGAACTGCTTGGTAAGAGCTTCGACAGAGAAAGCCGCCGTTATATCGCTAAGCGCCAGCTTACTTTTTTTCAATGCGCTAAACTGTTCAATGGCAGTGCGGCATCCACGGCCTTCACCGAGAAGATAGGTGTATCGCCTAGTGTTGGTAGACTGCTTCTCATAGTCGCCTTTTTTGTTGAAGCCCCATGTCTCGCTGACATAAGAGAACCGCAACACACTCTCATTCTTACGATAGCAGAACATGAAAGCACCTGCATGCCCCATGTCTTTCCAGTCTTTGGTGAGCATGTCTCGTATGCCACGCTTGTTGCGCTCTATATCAACCTTGTCGGCGAGTTCCACTTCGTATATGCCAAGCGATTCTCCATCAGAGAGGGATATCTTACCGATATACAACGCACTTTTGGCAAGCCTACTATTAACTTTAACCTCACTCGTGCTGTTATAGAATTGCACCTTGCTAAGGAAAATATCGTGGAGCAGCTGCTGCCAAGCTTCACGATTGTATTTTGCCTCTATAACCTCTTTGTAATTCATATTGCTTATTTAAATGATTCTGACAATATTATCTCAGCGTTTGTTTCCTGCTCGTTGAGCAGGGATTCTTGCGCCATGAAGTATGGCGCGTATTTCTTCGCCATTTCTATGATTTCTGCCAATGCCTCGTCGTGTGTCATGCGTGCTTTGCCGCTCGTTCTTCGCAGATCTTTTTGGATACGCTGCAAACGCTTTGGGATATAAGTGATAACACCACGCTCAGCCAAAGTTTTCAGTTGAACAACCTTCAGATACAAATCGTTGTCGTCAATCTCTCGGATGAAGTTGTTCAACAGACTTACCGCCGTGCTTACCTGTGCGCCGAGGGAGTTCTGGGCATCATGGGGGCTTTCCTGATTGCGCAATTCCTCGTTTTGTATGACACGGAACTTTTGCAACGTCATGTTTATGTGCTTATGATGTTGCTCTAGGCGTTCCACTGGTTGCTCTTCTTTTGCAGCTTTGAAATATTTGAGAGCATCAAGCACAGACAACTCTTTTGCCGTTTCGGAAACGAGGAAGAATACCTTGCGGAAATTGGTTTTGAGAAACACGAGGGTGTCTCCAGACAGAGTGACACCGTCCACTTCTCTTGCGTTACGTCCAGTGCGGCTGCGCAAGGACAGCTTCTCTATACGGTTGTATTCTCTGCGGTCGGTCTTGTAAAGCGTGCGCAGCTCTTCATAGAACGGCAACTCTTGGTTGCTGTCCTCCTTTTGACGCTTCATTCCTTCGTCAAAGAGTTTGGTAAGGTCGTGGTCAAGGATTTCTGATTGTGAGTAGATTTGATTGTCCTCTCCAAATGTAGAGTGGAACGTCTGTATCTTACTCAAAGCAATCTGATTCAGATTGATTTCCCTGTTGCCTTCTCGTGATGGATAGAACACATAATTGTATATGTACTTTGACGCGGAACCAATACGGTTGACACGACCAATGCGTTGCATCAAGCGTGTACTGTTCCAAGGCGTATCATAATTGACTATCACGTTGGAACGATGAAGGTTGACACCTTCAGCCAACACATCCGTTGTGAGGATTATGTTGTATTGATTGAGCTTCGTCTTATAGTTAGCGTCAAAGTTTTCACGAATCGTCTTGAACAGTTTGCTGCGGTTGTCTGCGGATATTACCAACATGTCTTTACGGTTGATACGGCGTTCGAGATATTTTACCGTGTCTACTGATTCAGAGAATATAACCAACTTTTGCTCTGGATTACGGTCGGTCTTGAACAATTCGTGTTTTAGCAGCTTGTTGAATTTGGCAAACTTGGAGTCGTCATCATCAGTTATGTCTTCCCATTTCTTGCACAAATCTTCGAGTATGGCTTGGTCTTCGTTCAGCAACTCGATATAATCTGGATTAAAATCTTCTGCTTTGAATACGGAGTTCTTTGGATTATCCTCGGCTTTCGCATTCAGCTTCTCTTCGATTTCCTCGTCAGACAACCCTGCTTCCAACAGGTTATTGATGTCAAGGTCGGGCGCTATGAAAACCTTGTCACGATTGATCATGTCAATCATGTTTTGGTTGGCTTGTCGGAAATTCTTCAAGGAAATTTGGAATGCATAGAAACTGCTTTCCAATCGCTTTACCAAACCATTCTTGCGGATACCAGCCAAACTGCGGCTTATCAATTCTGCGTTGTCGTACAAACCATTCGATACTTCCGGTTTCAGATAGGCTATTGCTTGATAGCGTGCGTAAGACAATTTTTTGTCAAGGACTTCCATTGCGTTCTCAAACAAATCTGCCAAATGCTCGTTCAACTCGTATCTGTTTTCAATAGGGCGTTCCACCTTGGGGAATCCGTTTACATCTTTGTTGTAACGAGCCACGTTTTCAATGTCAGTTCTTGTACGGCGAACGGTCAAGGGCTTAATGACACGGTCACGCACATGTTCTGCCTGCTTCTTGAATTGTGTGACATCGAAATTAGGGTCTTTCCTTAGTTGCTGGAACTCTTTAATCAGAGGCGAAAAGAATGCTGTCAAGTTGGCTACGCCATCAATGGTGCAGCGGCGCGGATCTTGGAAAAGCTGTATTTCGTTATATATATCTGCCGGCGTATTGTTCATAGGCGTTGCAGAAATAAGCATTACCTTTTTCTTGTATCCTGGAACATTACCATTCTCTATACGCGGCATCTTGCATATTTCCTGCAACTGTTCAAACGCAGAAGTGGTATGCGAACGGAACTTGTGTGCCTCATCCACCAATATCAAATCGTATTCGTCTGCATTCCAATAGTTATAGTTCTCTTCATCAAGGATCTTTGACAGGCTGCCATTGGAAACAAACTTTGCGTATTTGTCTATGCCAAAATCCTTGAAAGTAGCTTTCCAGTTTTGCTCTACCGCCGGAGGATAAACGACAAGAATCTTGGTTTTGTCTTGCCCATTCTCTATCAGGAATTTCTTGGCAATCATTGTTGCAATGACAGTCTTGCCAAGACCCACTACGTCTGCAAGGAAAAAGCCGTCATATCGAATGAGCTTCTGGTAGCCTTCTACAACAGCATCCATTTGATAGTCGTACTTTGTATAACCTTCGGGAATATCAAACGGATTGTTGTCGTCTGTTGCCAACACGCGGTCGGAGAAATACTCCATAAGCATCTTGATATACAAATCATAAGGAGCGACATCACCTTTGAGGTATGTCCTGTCAATCGAAGTTTTTATGTCTTCTGCCGTTATTTCGCACCCTTTTGCCTCTTCCCAAAGAAGTCCAAACTCATCTTTGGCGAAGTTGACATCATCGAAGCGGGAAAGTTTCACATTGAATTCGTATTGCTCTTCCTGCGAAATACCAAGACCATTGCCGGACAAGTTGCTTGACCCTGTTATGGCTATACCTTGTGAATATTGATTAAAATCATCAGGATAAAGGATGTATAGTTTTGCGTGGATTCTCTTTGACGGATGAGCACGCAATTCAAGTTTGCCGTCTATAAGGTCTTGAACCATTTGCAGCATACCTTGTTCTACCTCTTTGGTATAAGTGGATTGTTCGATGTCCTTGCGGATGTTACGCAAACAGTCTTCTTTGACTTCTTCTTCTGCGCCAAAGAATATCTTGCCTTGCCTTGCGGCTTGGGCTATATATTTGTCTACGTCAATGCCAATAAGAACTCGCACTTTGCTTATGTTATTCAAGAAAGGACGAAGCGAGAAATACCCCGATGCGCGAAGGAAACCGACTACCGCATCAAGATGCTTTATATGATTGTTATGTTGCAACACTCCCTCAAACTCTTTCATAAGAGTATTGCCATTTCTGTTCGTGAAGAAATTTGAATGCCTGGGATTGTTATTATTGAGTGAACTAGTTTCTTCCATTGTTTGTCTACTGTATATTATGAATTAAGCGTTAAAAGAAATAACAAGGTTTTCCGTCTACGGCAGTTGTTCGGAATTTCCGAACAACTGATTTTTCCATCAATTCACCCTCTTTGAAGATATGCTTTATATGCTCGCTGACATTCGATTTGCTTGTGCCATAGAGTTCGCTCATCTGCGCTTGCGTTAGCCACAGCGTGTCGTCTTCCAGCCTGACATCCACCTTTGTCTGCCCGTCACTGCCGGTATAAATCAGTATTTTGTTGTTTTCTCCCATTGTCTTAGATTACTTTGATGTTGTTGAAAGCCTCAGTGTCAGTCCAGTCCATGGCTTGCTTGAATTGCCCGGCAGAGCCAGATGCCAAGTGCAAATTTACAGAAGAAGTTTATAAAAGGGCCGTGATGGTGTTTGAAAAATCACGAGGGGTACATTCACGAAACGAAAAAAGGCTTCCGTAAAGGAAGCCTTTTGTACGCCCTCAGGGGCTCGAACCCTGGACCCATTGATTAAGAGTCAATTGCTCTACCAACTGAGCTAAGGACGCATTGCGTGTGATTTCTCAACAGCGATGCAAAAGTACTGCTTTTTTTTTGTTTCCCAAAGACAATTGAAAAGAAAATTCGTGCAAGTCCCTGTTTTTGTATTATGCAAAGGTTGCCCGTTGGTCCTGAATTTAGTAATTTCGCAGACATGAAACACCTGTTGGTTGTTGTCGTGTCGCTGTTTCTGTGCTGCGGGTCTGCCGGCCGGAATCTGACAGAAGACGGAGTTCTGGACTTTGCCGCAAGGTTCTTTGGTTCCAGCCGCGCCTTTTCCGGTTCCGCTTCAGACGGCGGCAAGAGCCGCAGTTTCGGAACGGACGGGGCGGGCGCGGGAGCGGTCAGTTCCCAAGACCTTGACATCGTTTGCCGCAATTCCAACAGCATGGTCGTGTCTCTGGCCGACGGCAGAGGCTTTGTAGCCGTTTGCGGAACGGACGAGCAGATGCAGATAGCGGGCTACGGTTACAGTGCCGGCGGCCCCGTGCCTGTCCAGCTGGCGAGCCTGCTTGCCGGCGGCGGGGCGGTCTGCGGCCGTGCCGGCACAAATGCGGAATGGGCAAAGGCAGACGGGTTTGCACTGCCGTTGCCGCCACTGGTGAAGAGCGTCCGCCATCAGGGGACACCGTTCAACAACCTCTGTCCGTATTATATCTACGACGACGGAGCGGTGTCTCTGGAGCGGTGTCTGGTAGGCTGTGTGGCCACGGCTGCGGAACAGATAGTGAGCCACTATTCGTATCCTGCCGCCCTGAAAGACAGCATTGCCGGGTTTTCAACCGCAAACAACGGAGAGCAGCCTTGCATTCCTGCCGGCACACGGATTGATTTTGACAATATTCTGGACGAATACAGCGAAGGCGGCTATTCCGCCGGCCAGGCCCGTGCGGTAGCCGAACTGTCCTATTATCTGGGCGTGGCCTGCAGGATGAATTGGGGCGTGGGGTCATCGGGTGCCCGTATAGAGCGGCTTGTGGAACCCCTGCGGAGAGCTTTCGGCTATGGCTATGTCCGCTGTCTCAACAGCTATGAGTATTCCCCCCGCCGGTGGTTTGACCTGGTCATGACAGAGCTTTCGGCGGGCCGTCCCGTCCTGTATGCCGGATACAGCACGAACGGCGGCGGCCACGCATTTGTTGTAGACGGCATCAATGCTGACGGCTACTTCCACATAACGTGGGGTTACGGGGGGCTTTATGACGGCTATTTTGATTTGGCAGTCCTCACTCCGCAGGAAAACCCCATGGAACCCACTGTGGAAGGCTCTGTTCTGGGTCTGGGCCATCTGCAGCAGGCACTGTTCCTCTGCCCTGACAGTGTGGACTATGCCGTGGACGACACCCTTGGCACGGAGCACAGAATAGAGGTGGAGTCGGTAGAGTTCAACCGCCCCCCCGACACCAACATATTCGTTACGGCCGGCATCAGGGTGAGAAACGTTTCCGACATTGACGTGTATTCGCCGGTGGAACTGTTCACCTATACGGAAACCGATTCGGCGGGTCTTCCCTCCGATGCGGATTACCTCGGTCTGGCAGACGCCGTGGTCAAGGCCCGTTCGGACACGACGCTGACGGCGTACCTGCAGTTTTCGGAAACAGGTAACAGGCTGCTGGCGGTGAACACCACAGACTCGCTGTACCTGCCGTTTTCCGCCGTAGAAATAAAGAAAGCCTATCAGCCCCAGTTGGGGTTTGAGATCCTTGGCTGTTCCGCGTCGGACACGTCGGTGCGCCTTGAAATCGGCATAAGCAACCTGTCGAAATATTACTGGTCGGGCAGGAATCTGACGTACAGCCTGTTTGAGGGAGACTATACTGCGGAAGAGGGCGACTGGAGGCATTTCAGGGTGATCAACCTCCCTCCCGGCGAAGAAATGCGGGACACGGTGTCGTTTGGCAGTCTGAAACCCGATACGGAGTACACTTTCGTTGTCCGCAACCCATGGAATCCCGCCCTGCAATACCCGTTTGTCACAGATGGCGCGACGGCAGTGCGCCGCCCCGACTCTGCCCGACGGGAGTGGAAGTCAAAGCGTCCCGCATACAGGCTGAACCAAAGAATAGTTCTGGAATATGACGAGTCCACTGGAAATTATAGACAGGTACTACGCAGACAGCAGTGACCTGAGGAAATTGCTCCTTGTCCACAGCTGGCAAGTGGCGGTGCGTGCGTTGTCGTGTGCGGCGAGGCATCCCGAACTGGCAACAGACCGCAGTCTGGTGCTGAGGGGTGCGTTGCTTCACGACATAGGCATTTTGGAGACATCGGCCCCCGCGATTTTGTGCAACGGCAGCGAGCCTTATCTGATGCACGGTTTCATAGGCGCGCGCATGCTGCGTGCGGCAGGGATGGAGCCGGAGGCGCGGATATGCGAACGCCACACAGGTGCGGGTCTGACAAAGGAAGCCGTCGCGAGAGCCGGCCTGTCCGTGCCGGCCAGAGACTATCTGCCGGAAACGCTTGAGGAAAAACTGATCTGCTACGCCGACAAGTTCCATTCGAAATCACGTCCCGCAGAGATCTTGTCTGTGCAACAGGTTTATGAAGGGCTGTTGCGTTTTGGCAGAGACGGGGCTGACAGGTTCATGGAATGGCACCGTATGTTCGGATAACTTGACCGCTAACTTGAAAATAAGAGATGAACAGGTTTTTTGCATTGGCGGCGATCGTGGCAGCGGTGTGTCTGTCATGCCACCGCACCACACGCGAGGAGCAGTGCCTTGAAATGGTGAAACACGAGAAACGGCGTTTGCCCCGCAACGTGACGAAGGGGATAACACTTGACTCCATACGCTACGAGACAAAATCGCAGACACTCGTGTATTACCATACGATGAGCGACTCCGTCTACACCGACGAGATGATCAGCTACGGCAAGCCGCAGCTGCAGCATAATATCCAACAGGATATCATCAATTCCGTTTCGCTGAAACGCCTCAAGGAAGAGGGCGTTTCGTTCAGGTATGTCTATATGGGCACCGACATGAAACGTGTGAGGCTGGAGCTTGAGTTCAAAAATGAAAACCTGTAGCTGCCATACCGTGTCTTTTTTCAGCGAACAATCGCCTTTTTGGCACAAAATGTTTAATTTTGCATCAAACAACAGTAACGGATTGATCTAATACGCAGGAAAGATGCAGCAGAAGACGGAAAACATTTTTAAGGGATTGGGAGTGGCCTTGGTTACTCCGTTTCGCGAAGACGGGACGATAGACTATGATGCCTTGTACGGGTTGCTGCATTATCAGGAACAGAACGGCGTGGATTTTTTCTGCGTGCTCGGAAGCACTGCGGAGACCCCCTGCCTCAGTTTCAGGGAAAAAGCGGAAGTCAAGAATTTCGTCGTTGATACGCTCAAGGGAAGCAAGCCCGTTTTGTTGGGCTTTGGCGGGAACTGCACGAACGGGGTCATAGATGAAATCCGCGAGTTTGACTTCAGCGGCGTTGACGGCATCCTTTCGGTAGTGCCTTTTTACAACAAGCCGTCGCAAGCCGGAATGTACGAGCATTTCATGGCCATATCGCGCGCCATAGGGGATATGCCTGTAGTGCTCTATAATGTCCCCGGGCGTACAGGCGTGAACATGCTGCCGGAAACCACGCTGCGCATTGCCAACGATGCGGCAAATGTGGTGGCCATAAAGGAGGCGTCGGGCAACGTGGACCAGATAGCGGAGATCATTTCAAAGGCTCCAGACGGCTTTGGCGTGTTGAGCGGTGACGACGGTCTTACTTACAGGCTTTTGGGGCTTGGCGCATCAGGCGTGATTTCCGTTGTAGGCAACGCTGTTCCGCAACAGTTCTCCTCCATGGTCCATGCAAAGCTTGGCGGCAACGATGCCGAGGCCGCCAGAACAAACAGTTCGCTGGAGGAACTGTACAGGCTGGCTTTCGTTGACGGCAATCCCGCGGGCATCAAAGCCCTTCTTGCCATAAAGGGGATGTGCCGCAATGTTCTCCGTCTGCCTCTTGTGCCGGCCCGCAAGGAGACTGTCGAGAAGCTTAGGGCGTTTGCGTAGCGGCAGGCATTCTGTCGTAGAAGTCCAGATATTGTTGTGCTACGGCGGTGTGCCGGTGATACCTGTTTATATACTCCACGCTTTGGGCGGAGAGTATTTCTATCAGTTCGGGTTTTTCTATCAGTTTTGTTATCTCACGGTATACGGAGTCCTCGCTGGGCTGTACGTTGACGATGGGGCGGAGTTTGTCCTCGCCGAGGATGCGGTAGTTCTCTTCTTCTCCGCCGCCCACAACCACAAGCCCCTGCGCCATGGCCTGCAGTGCGTTCATGCCCGGCGTATATGAATAGAGCTGGTCAAGGATTACGTGGGAGCTGTCAAGGGCTTTGACATATTCGTGGAAAGGCAAAGACTCGGCAACCGTCACTTCGCACCTGCCGGGATAATCGTTCTTGGCCCTTTTCAGCGCACGGAGCATGATGTCGGTGCCTTTGTATTCGCTGCGCGCTGTCTGTATACCGATAAAGAACTTTACGATTCCGTTTTCCGCCTTGCGCACCGTCGGCCTGTATTTGCCGGTGTCGATGGGGAATGGAATGAACCGCAGCTTGCCGGGGAAGTAGGGGCGGTAGCTTGCATCGTATTCGTAGAGTCCGGAGATTATTCCGTCGCAGTCGTTGGCCACGTATTCGTTGAGCCGTCCCTTCGCTCCCAGAAGCCAGTCGTTGCAGTAGGTGTCGTTCAGCTTGCTGTGGCGGAGCACAGGGCCGAGGTTGAAATCGCTGTATCTGAATGTCCTGCAGTCCATGCCCGCTTTCACCCAGTATTTGTCCATGCCGAACGCCCCCATGAACATCTTTCCGTTGCCGGTTCTGAGCCTTTTGTAGAACGGCAGAATTTTCTCCGCCTTGAGCAGCATGAACATGGGATTGATAATCTGCACGACATCAAACCCCTTGAGCTGCCGGAACGCCAGCAGCGACTCAATGTAGTATGCCAGTCCCCCTATGCGCGACAGGCTCCGCCTTGTCAGGGAAATGTCGCGACAATAGTCTTTCCAGCCGTCGCCGTCAGAAACGACGGTGACCTCATGCCCAAGGCTTCTCATGCCCTGGGCAAGAGTCCAGTGCACATTGCTGTATTCTCCTACCAACAGTATCTTCATGCCAGAGTCTAAAGCACGCCTTTTGAAGAAGGCAGTCTGAAGTGTTCGGTGTCGCGGTTCAGTGCCATGTGCAGAGCCCGGGCAAACGATTTGAAGATGCCTTCTATCTTGTGATGTTCGTTCTGTCCTGAAGCCGCAATGTTAAGGTTCATCCGTGCGGTATCGGAAAGAGACTTGAAGAAATGGAAAAACATCTCCGTAGGCACGTCGCCTATCCTTTCCCTTGAGAATTCGGCATTCCATATCAGCCACGGCCGTCCCCCGAGATCAAGAGAAACCCGGCATTCGCAGTCGTCCATAGGGAGCGAAAAGCCGTAACGCTGCAACCCCCTTTTGTCTGCAAGGGCCTTGTCAAGACACTGCCCGAGGACAAGGGCCGTGTCTTCAACGGTATGGTGCTCGTCGACGTGCAGGTCGCCTTTGACGCTGATGCTGATATCTATCATGCCATGGCGCGCTATCTGTTCGAGCATGTGGTCAAAGAAGCCGAGCCCGGTGCTTATTTCGGATTTCCCCGTCCCGTCAAGGTCAATGGAAATGTCGATGTCCGTTTCTTTTGTGACACGGTGTATGTGGGCAGTTCTCAGTCCTCCGATTATGATTTGCTGTATCTTGTTCCAATCCATCCCGGGGCCCAGAATGAGAGCTTTTGCACCGAGGTTGTCCGCAAGCTGCCTGTCGGTTTCCCTGTCGCCGATGACATAGCATTTTTCCAGATTGTAGTCACCTTGCATATATCCGGCAAGCATGGCGACACCCGGTTTGCGGGTCGGCAGGTTGTCTTCAGGGAAAGACCTGTCAATGTGTTGTGCCTTGAAAACCACCCCTTCACCCTCAAGAGTCTGCATGATGAAATTGTGTACGGGCCAGAACGTGTCTTCGGGGAACGACGGAGTGCCGAGCCCGTCCTGGTTTGATACGAGAACCAGTTCAAAGTCAGTCTTCAGCGCGATCTGCCGGAGGGCGCTGATGGCACCGGGCACGAAAGCCAGTTTTTCAAAGGAGTCTATCTGCTCGTCTTCCGGCTCGCGTATTATCGTGCCGTCGCGGTCAATGAATAATGCCAGTTTCCTGTTGTCCATGTGTGCATCGCTATTTGTACTGCCGCAAGGCCGACAGCAGGGTGGTGTTTTCCTGCGGAGACCCTACCGTTATGCGCAGGCAGTTGTTGCAAAGGGTGATATGTGAGCGGTTGCGTACTATGATGCCCTTGTTTACAAGGTAGCCGTAGATTTTGTCCGCCTCCGTGAATTGTGCCAGAAAGAAGTTGGCCTCTGTGGGGTATACCTGCCGGCAGATGCCGAGTTCGCTGACAGCGTACATGAGCGAAGTGCGCTCGTTGAGTATAAGCCGTATCCACTCTTCTATATCGTGGCGGCGCAGCCGTATGGTTTCCAGTGCCTGTTTCTGCGTGAGGACATTGACGTTGTAGGGATATTTTACCTTGTTGAACAAGTCAATGACCGCCGGCTGGGCAAACGCCATACCCAACCGGATGCCCGCCGACGCCCACGCTTTTGACATCGTGTTGAGCACAATGAGGTTGGGATAGTCGTCCAGCCGCGAACGCCACACGGGCTTGGAAGAGAACTCGCCGTAGGCTTCGTCGATCACGACAACTCCATCAAAAGACTCCAAAACCCTGCGCACCTCGGTTTCGTCAAGAGTGTTTCCCGTGGGGTTGTTAGGAGAACACAGGAAAATTACTTTTGTGTGCGCGTTGCACACCTGCAGGATTTTGTCAGCCTCTATGTCAAAGCTGCCGTTGAGTTCAACCATGCGGCATTCGACATCGTTTATGTTGGCGCAGACCTCATACATTCCGTAGGAGGGGTTTATAGTCACGACATTGTCCTTGCCCGGCACGCAAAAGATGCGGAACACGATGTCTATGGCTTCGTCAGACCCGTTGCCGACAAAGATCCGCGAGGGGGCGACACCTTTGATTTCGCCCAGTTCCCGCTTGAGTTCGCATTGCAGCGGGTCGGGATACCGGTTGTAGGGACTGTTGTAAGGACTCTCGTTGGCATCGAGGAAAGTGTGCGCTTCCTTCCCCTGATATTCATCGCGGGCCGAACTGTAGGGCTTCAGTGCCAGAATGTTGGGGCGCACGGCTGATTTCAGATCAAACATGGCGTATGTGTTATGGTTTGTCGACGGATTCCATTCTGATGGTCATGGCCCGCTGGTGTGCGTGCAGCTGTTCGCCGCCGGCCATTTCCGACACAGCCCTGCCAATAGAGCGGACACCTTCTTCGGTCAGTTCCTGCAGGGTCATCTTGCGTATAAAGCTGTCCAGATTCAGTCCGCTGTAAGCGCGGGCATATCCTTTGGTGGGTAGAGTGTGGTTTGTGCCCGAGGCATAGTCGCCGGCTGATTCGCAGCTGTAGTTGCCCAGAAAGACAGAACCGGCATGTGTTATCCTGTCTGCGACTTTGCGGTAGTCTTTGGTGGCTATGACCAGATGCTCGGGTGCATAGAAATTCGTTATCTCAACGGCCCGATCCATATCCTCCGCCAAGATGCACAGCGAATGTTCCAGAGCTTTTGCCGCCAATTCCCTGCGCGGCAGTATGGCGAGCTGCTTTCCAACCTCCTCCTTTATCTCCCCTATGGTCTGCCTTGAAGTGCACACGAGGACAACCTGGCTGTCAACACCGTGTTCCGCCTGACTGAGCAGGTCGGCCGCCACAAAGCGCGGGACGCACGTTTCATCGGCAAGCACCTCGACTTCGCTCGGGCCTGCGGGCATATCTATGGCCACGTCGGAGAGCGACACGAGCTGTTTGGCAGCCGTGACATACTGGTTTCCCGGGCCGAAGATTTTGTCAGTCTTGGGTACGGATTCGGTGCCGTAGGCCATGGCCGCGATAGCCTGTGCGCCTCCGACTTTGAACACCTTTCCCACGCCGGCAACCTTTGCCGCATAGAGAATGGCAGGGTTGACAACCCCGTTTCTGTCAGGCGGGGTACACAGCACGATGTTCTTGCATCCCGCTATTTTTGCGGGTACTGCAAGCATAAGTACGGTGGAGAACAAAGGTGCTGTCCCTCCGGGAACATAGAGGCCGACGTTCTCGATGGGCACGGCGCGTTGCTCGCATATCACCCCCGGCGCTGTCTGCACCCTGATAGGGGAGAACCGCTGTGCTTCGTGGAAAGCTGCGATATTGCGGCTTGCCAGAAGAATGGCGTCTTTCAGCTGCGGGCAGGTTTGCCGTTCTGCCTGCCTGAATTCCTCGTCAGTGACCGAAAGCGAGGAGAGCTGCACCTTGTCGAACTTGAGTTCCAGATCAACGAGAGCCCGGTCTCCTCTTTTCCGCACGTCACCAATGACATCCCTGACAACATCAAACAGCTTTGTCGTGTCTATTGCGGGACGCTTGAGCAAAGTCTCCCAGGAACTTTCTTGTGGAAATTCAACGATTTTCATGTCAGTCAGTGTTACAAAAATACTGTTTGCGGTGAAGGCAGAGTCACAATACCATTTTTTCTATCGGCAGGACAAGAATGCCCTGTGCCCCCTTCTCCTTGAGCTGTCCTATGATGTTCCAGAAGCTCTTTTTCTCCAGTACGGTGTGTACCGAACACCACGCCTTGTCAGCCAGAGGCATTACCGTAGGGCTTTTTATTCCGGGCAGGACACCTATTATGTCGCTGACCCGGTCTGCAGGGACATTCATCATCACGTATTTCCTTTGGTTTGCCTCCATCACGGCGTGAAGCCTGAACAGCAGGTCGCTGAGGACGGCTTTCTTGTCTTCGCCAAGACCGGGCGTGGCGATGAGCAGAGCCTCGCTTTTCACCACGGTCTCCACCTCTTTGAGATTGTTCGTTATCAGTGTGGAGCCGCTGCTTACGATATCAAAGATGGCATCAGCCAGGCTTATTCCGGGGGCAATCTCAACGGAACCGGTAATCACATGGATATTTGCCGTAATGTTGTTGTCGTCCAAGAATTTCCGGAGGATGTTGGGGTAGGAGGTGGCAATGGTCTTGCCGTTGAACCACTGCGGTCCGGCGTATTGCTCCTGTTTGGGAATGGCAAGCGAAAGTCTGCATTTGCTGAAACCGAGCCGTTTGACAACGTCAGCGTCTTCCCCACGTTCCAGAAATTCGTTTTCGCCCACGATGCCGAGGTCTGCCACTCCCGACGCCACAGTCTGCGGAATGTCATCGTCGCGCAGGTAAAGGATTTCTATCGGGAAGTCATTGGCGCGGACCAGAAGTGACCGCTCCGATTTCCTTACCTTGATATCGGCTTCCGCCAACAGAGCCATGGTGTCTTCATACAAACGCCCTTTTGACTGTACTGCAATTCTTAGCATAATGATGTTTTTTAGTGATTGTCCGTTTAGTAAGACAAAGAGGTTCGCCGCTCTTCCGGCAAACCTCTTCGTATGCATTGTACCAATGCTGATATTCATAGTTTCATCTACCGGATGGTGTTTTCATCTGGTTGAATGATGGTGGTATAGTCCTGTGTGTCTCATAGCGGTTGCAAAGTTATAAAAACTTTCGTTAAAGCACCGTGTGCGGCAGGGTTTATTTTGTTTCGCCACTCCCGGTTTTCCCGTTCCGGACGGGATGAAAACCTGTTTTTCCGGCAGACATGACCAACAGGCGGCGAAAAGTACTGTGCTGCCCACAACCCGTATGACGGGAGAAACAAGTAATTTTGCAATGCGGAACTGTTGTGGCCTTTATGCATGTAACCGGGAATTGTCCGGCTCCCATGGACGGCATCCGCAGAAATGCAGATATGAGGTATGTTGTGAAAATAATGCCGTTGGTATGCTTTTTCCTGCTCCTCTGTGCCGGGTGCAAGAAAACGTCCGGCCCGGAATCGGGCAGTGAGGAGGGCGGTGAAATTGACCTGACAGAGATAGAAGAGGGCGGTGAGCTTATCTGCGTTACACTGAACGGTCCGGATACCTATTATGAGCTGCGTGGGCGCAGTGCGGGTCTGCAGTATATGCTGGCAGAGTCGTTTGCCAACAGCCTCGGACTGAGACTGAGGATGGAGACAGCCCGCGACACAGGCGGAATGATAGCCATACTGAAAGCTTCAAAGGCAGATGTCGTTGCCTGCAAGATTCCTCCGGCCACCATTGGCAAAAACGGTCTGAGCGGCTGCGCTGTCGGAGACTCTGCCGGTTCGTGGGCAGTGAGGTCTACAAGTGAGGACTTGCGGAAGGCTTTGGACGAATGGTACTCCGCCGAGGTAGTCCGCAAGGTGCAGTCGGCAGCTCTTGCCGTCAACGACAACAGGTATATAAGGCGCAGGGTGCATCCGGTCTTCTCTTCACGGTCAAAGGGCGTGGTTTCAAACTATGACGCTCTTTTTGCCAGGGCGGGCAGGGAATGCGGCTGGGACTGGAAACTGATAGCGTCGCAGTGCTATCAGGAGTCGGGCTTTGATGCCGAGGCTGTTTCATGGGCAGGAGCCAAGGGGCTGATGCAGCTGATGCCGTCAACGGCGTCGGCGATGGGGCTCGGTGCGGATGAGCTTTTCGACCCCGAAAAGAATGTGATGGCGGCCGCAAGATACCTGAAGCAGCTGGAACGGAAGTTCAGCGAGGTAACAGACCCCGTGGAGCGCAAGAAATTTGTGTTGGCAGCATACAACGGGGGGTACGGCCATATTCGCGATGCCATGGCACTTGCGCGCAAATACGGGCGCAACCACCACTTGTGGGACGACACGGGCTATTTCGTGCTGCATTTGAGCGAACCGCAGTTCTATAAGGATGACGCCGTAAGATGCGGTTATATGGTGGGGCGGGAAACTTTCGGCTATGTCGATGACGTGATGTGCCGTTGGAACGGGTACCGTGCGGCTTTGCACGGCGGTATGCCCAAGGTGGCTGACGGGTATGGAAAAGAGACGGCAGGCAGGGGAAACCGCTTCTCCGGCAAGCACCATATTGCAGGCCGTGAGGACAGCCTTTTCAGGATAAGAAGGTAAGTCTTCCGGATACTTTTTTGCAATTAGCAGATTGCGAAAGGCGAGAAAACGTTACATTTTTTCTGTTTTAGACAGTGTTTTGTAGATATTTTTAAACATTGCGGGTCGTAAGGTTTAAATGTGTCGTGTTTTTTGTAATTTTGCACAAAGAAACAAAACCGCTTTCCGTGAAACGGCAACACCAACCGAATTTCAACGTTTGCACCGCAAGAAATACGGCTAAGCGCAAAACCGACAGATATGACCTCAAAAGAACACAGTTTGTATGATTCCCGGTATGAACACGATGCGTGTGGCATAGGAATGGTTGTGAACATATCGGGCAAGAAGAGCCACCAGCTTGTGGAGTCTGCCCTGACCGTGCTTGAAAACATGCAGCACCGCGGAGCGGAGGGCGCAGACGGGAAGAGTGGGGACGGGGCCGGCATTATGGTCCAGATTCCCCATGAATTTACCCTTCTGCAAGGCGTTGCCGTGCCGGAGAAAGGCAAATATGGCACGGGACTGGTTTTCCTGCCTAAGGAAGAGGGTCGGAGGAATACGGTGATAGAGCTTCTCACGGAGGAAATAAACCGCAATGGTTTCAAACTGCTTCACGTAAGAACCGTTCCGGTCAACACGGACTGCATAGGCCAGACGGCCATGGAAAGCGAACCGCTGATATTGCAGATTTTCGTCGTGCCGTTGTCTGATGCCGAGGGCATGGAACTTGAGCGGAAACTCTATCTGCTGCGCAAGTCCATAGAGTTGAGGATACACGATGCAGACTTCTATGTCGTAAGCTTGAGCAGCACCCACATTATATATAAAGGAATGCTGACAAGCCGTCAGCTAAAGGAGTATTTCCTTGATTTGCAAGACGCGAACTTTACCAGCGGTCTGGCTCTTGTGCACTCGAGGTTTTCGACCAACACGTTCCCCCGCTGGTCATTGGCACAGCCGTTCAGAATGCTGGCGCACAATGGCGAGATAAACACCATCAGGGGCAACCGTGGTTGGATGAAAGCCCGCGAAGCACTCCTTTCGACTCCGGAGCTGGGCGATGTCCGCAAGTTGACTCCCATAATACAGCCAGACATGAGCGATTCGGCATCGCTCGACAATGTGCTGGAATTTCTGGTGATGAGCGGTCTGAGCCTGCCAAAGGCGATGTCGATACTGATTCCCGAAAGCTTCAATGACAAGAACCCCATCAGCGAAGAACTGAAGAATTTCTACGAGTACCACTCTATCCTGATGGAGCCGTGGGACGGCCCCGCCGCACTTATATTCAGCGACGGACGGTATGCGGGCGGAATGCTTGACCGCAACGGGCTGCGCCCCGCCAGATATACCATAACGTCGGACGGCACGGTTGTTGTGGCGAGCGAGGTAGGAGTGATGGATTTTGATCCAACAAAAATTGTGGAGAAAGGACGCCTCCAGCCGGGGAAACTGCTGATAATAGACACGGAAGAGGGCAAAATATACTATGACGGCGAGATAAAAAGACAGCTTGCCCGCGAGCATCCATACGGTCAGTGGCTGAGCACAAACTGCATCCAATTGGAGAAACTGCACAGCGGCCGCAGGGTAAGCGACTCGGTGGACAACCTGCAGCAGAAGATGAAGGCTTTCGGGTTTGGCATGGAAGACATAGACCGGATTATAGTTCCCATGTGCGTCAACGGTACGGAACCGGTTGCAGCGATGGGCAACGACACGCCTCTGGCTGTTGTCAGCGACCGCCCGCAAACGTTTTTCAACTATTTCAGACAGCAGTTCGCCCAGGTCACCAATCCGGCGATAGACCCTATCCGGGAGGATCTCGTGATGTCGCTGACGGAATATGTGGGTGGAATCGGGAGCAGTATCCTCGCACCCGACAGTGCCAACTGCAAGATGGTGCGCCTGCCTCACCCCATCATCAACAACACCCAGCTTGATCTCCTGTGCAACATACAGTACAAGGGCTTCCGCACGCAGAAGCTCCCGATGGTGTTTGAGATCTCCAAAGGCAAGCAAGGGCTGCAGGACGCCCTGCAGAACCTGTGCGAGAAAGCTGCCGAGAGCGTGGAAGAGGGCATAAACTACATAATCCTGAGCGACAGGTTCATTGACGAGACCCATGCCGCCATTCCGTCGCTGCTTGCGGTAAGTGCGGTACACCATTACCTGATTGCCCTCGGGCGAAGGGTGCAGACCGCCCTGATAGTGGAGAGCGGTGAAATCAAGGAAACCATGCATGCAGCATTGCTGTTGGGCTACGGTGCAAGTGCCATCAATCCGTATATGGTGTTTGCCGTGATCGATGACCTCGTGAAGAAACACAAGATTCAGGAAAACTATGAGATGGCCGAAAAGAACTACATAAAGGCGGCCTGCAAGGGATTCCTCAAAATCATGAGCAAGATGGGCATCAGCACTATCCGCTCCTACAGGGGTGCCAAGCTTTTTGAAAGCATAGGGTTGGGCAAAGAGCTGTTACGCAAGTATTTCGGCACGGATTCTTCAACAATAGGTGGAATAGGTCTCGGGCAAATTGCCCAAGACTCCATTGCCATGCACAATGCGGCATTTGACACGACAAGTCCTGTCGACAGGATTCCGCCACTTAAAAACAACGGGCTGTTCTCGTACAGAAAAGACGGTATCCCGCACGCGTGGACACCGGATGTCATAAGCAAGCTGCAGCTGTCAACAAGGTTGGGAGACTACAGGATGTTCAACGAGTTCACGAACCTTGTGGACAACGCCGCGAAGCCCATTTTCATAAGAGACCTCTTTGATTTCAAGAGAGGGCAGGCTCCCGTTGACATGGACAGAGTGGAGAGCGAGGATAGCATAGTGAAACGTTTTGTCACCGGTGCCATGTCGTTTGGGGCACTCAGCAAGGAAGCCCACGAAACCATAGCTCTGGCAATGAACAAGCTCGGAAGCCGTTCAAACACCGGTGAGGGCGGCGAAGACAGGGAACGGTTCACTTCAACGGTTGACGGCGTTTCGCTGTCGAGCAAGACGAAGCAGATAGCCAGCGGGCGGTTTGGCGTCACTACCGACTACCTCGTCAATGCGGAGGAGATACAAATAAAAGTCGCCCAGGGGGCAAAGCCCGGAGAGGGTGGCCAGCTGCCGGGTTTCAAGGTCAACGAGGTCATAGCCAAGACACGCCACTCCATTCCCGGCATATCGCTGATATCCCCTCCGCCTCATCATGACATTTACTCCATAGAGGACTTGTCGCAGCTCATTTTTGACTTGAAATGCGTCAATCCCACGGCGGCTGTCAGTGTGAAACTGGTGGCGGAGAGTGGAGTGGGCACCGTTGCTGCCGGTGTGGCGAAAGCCAATGCAGACCTCATTGTCATCAGCGGAGCGGAAGGCGGCACCGGCGCAAGTCC
This sequence comes from Anaerovoracaceae bacterium, assembly GCA_963617965.1. Classification (GTDB taxonomy): domain Bacteria; phylum Bacteroidota; class Bacteroidia; order Bacteroidales; family Bacteroidaceae; genus UBA6382. The sequence goes on along the minus strand of CAVEQO010000015.1, from coordinate 28,549 downwards.
CGCGAGCTCAATGCGCTATGCCGGCATTCCGCCGGAAATCGGTCTGTCGGAAACACAGCAGACACTCATTGCCAATGGTCTGCGCCAGCAGGTAAGGCTACAGACAGACGGTCAGCTCAAGACAGGGCGCGACGTGATACTCATGGCGTTGCTGGGAGCGGACGAATTTGCCTTCGGGACGTTGCCGCTGATAGTGACGGGTTGCGTGATGATGCGCAAATGCAACACAAACACGTGTCCTATGGGCGTGGCTACGCAGGATCCCGAATTGCGCAAGCACTTTTCCGGAAAACCCGAATACATCATCAACTATTTCCGTTTCCTGGCCCGGCAGGTAAGGGAGTATCTGTCTGAAATGGGGTTTGAAAGGTTTGAAGACATCATCGGAAGAACGGATCTGATTGTCACGAAAGACAATCTCGGCAAAAAAGCCCGGATGCTTGATTTCAGCCGGCTTCTTGCGATGGACACCAGTACAGTCCTGCGCCATTACGACCATCGTCCTTACAACCGAATCCCAAAGGTTCTTGACGACGATATCATCAAAGAGCTGTCGGATTCCATCGAGCGCAAGAGCGAGAGCAACACGGAGTATGCCATAAAGAATACGGACAGGGCCGTTGGCACGAAACTGTCTGGCTTCATAGAGAAGGAATACGGTACAGGCTACCTGACAGACTCCACTGTCAACATCAAGTTCAAGGGAGCGGCAGGGCAAAGTTTCGGCGCATTCCTCATTCAGGGAATCAATTTCTGCCTGGAAGGAGAAGCCAACGACTATGTGGGAAAAGGACTGTCCGGCGGACGGATCGCGATAAAACCAAGCCGGAGATGCTCATTCAGAGCGGAGGACAACGTGATTGTCGGCAACACGGGAATCTACGGTGCGACAAGCGGGGAGATCTACATCAACGGGCGCGTCGGAGAAAGGTTCGCCGTACGCAACTCGGGTGCCGTTGCCGTAGTGGAAGGCGCGGGTGACCATTGCTGCGAGTACATGACCGGGGGGCGTGTCGTTGTGCTGGGAGAAACCGGCAGCAACTTTGCCGCCGGCATGAGCGGCGGCATTGCATATGTGTGGAACAAGAACCGGGACTTTGACTATTACTGCAACATGGAGATGGTGGAGCTTACCCTGCTTGACGAAAGCGCAAGCAGAAACGAACTCCGGGATCTGATCCACCGCCACTGGACCTATACTGACTCGCAGCTTGCGCGCAGGATGCTTGATGACTGGCAACACTATGCAGACCAGTTCATACAAGTGACACCGATAGAATACAAGAAAGTGATGCAAGACGAGAAGGACAGAGTCCTGCGCGAGCGAATCAACAATATCTGGATGAACAACTAAAAACACGGCAACACGAACTATGGGAAATCCAAAAGCATTCATGACAGTAGCCAGAAAAGAGGCAGGCTACAGACCTATACATGACAGAATCCACGACTTCGGGGAAGTAGAGCAGACGCTGAACTCCCATGACCGGCAAGAACAGGCTTCAAGATGTATGGACTGCGGAGTCCCTTTCTGCCATTGGGCATGTCCGCAAGGCAGCAAGATACCGGAGTGGAACGACTTGCTGTACAGGGGCGAATGGAGAGAGGCATACGAAATACTTGTCACGACCAACGAATTTCCTGAATTTACGGGCAGAGTCTGTCCGGCCCTCTGTGAAAAGAGCTGCGTGCTGAACCGCGTCATACAGCAGCCGACAACAAACCGCGAGAATGAGGTTGCCATTATGGAGCACGCCTTTATGGAGGGATATGTCGTCCCCCTGAAGATAAGGCGCAACGACTACAACGTGGCTGTTGTGGGAAGCGGTCCTGCGGGACTGGCCACAGCAAACCGTCTGAACAGAATGGGTTATAATGTTACCGTATATGAGAAAGACGAACTGGCAGGAGGACTGCTGCGCTTCGGCATACCGAATTTCAAGCTGAACAAGACGATAATAGACCGCAGAATCAGGCTGATGGAGGAAGAGGGCATAAAATTCTGTACGGATACGGAAGTTAATCCGGCGAAACTCCCTGCCGGCTTTCATGCCTACGCCATATGTACAGGTACACCGCAGGCGCGTGATCTGGATGTTGAGGGACGTGGGCTTGACGGTATTCATGTGGCGCTGGATTATCTGGCACAACAGAACAGACTTCTGGCAGGTGCGGAAATACCGTCAGAGGAGAGAATCACGGCAAAAGGCAAGGACGTGCTGGTAATAGGCGGTGGAGACACAGGGGCGGACTGCATTGCCACGGCACACAGGCAGGGATGCCGGTCTGTCACCCAGATTGAAATAATGCCCAAGCCTCCTGTCGGACAAAATCCGCAGACACCATGGCCGTCGTGGCCTGTAGTGCTGAAAACCACTTTTGCCCACGAAGAAGGCTGCGAGCGGAGATGGTTGCTGAATACGAACAGGTTTACGGGACAGGACGGAAAGGTGTCGTGTGCGGAGGTTGAGGAAATAGAATGGGAGAAAACCGGCGAAAGCAGTCGCCCGCAGATGAAGAAGACGGGAAACAAACACGTCATCAAAGCGGATCTGGTGTTGCTCGCCATGGGATTCCTGAAACCGCAGCAACCCGAATTTCCTGAAAATGTCTTTGTGGCAGGCGATGCGGCAAACGGGCCGAGCCTTGTGGTAAGAGCCATACGTTCGGGCCAGATGGCTGCGGAGAAGATTGACCGCTATCTGAAAGAGGGGACAACACTCTGACTGTAGGCAAGTCCGGACAGGAAAGACACCGCTTGTCTCCTTTTTGTAGACTGTACGCAATTCGGGGAAACCTAATTGCAGTAGAGTGTTTGTTCGGATCGCTTTTTCGTGTTTTGTGCAGTTTTGCATGAGACCTTTTTGGCTGAGCGCATTGAGATTTTCCTGTTTTGCAGGTGTGCAAACCAATAATTATCCCTAAATTTGCATACACAATGACCTACAGTGTCTCCCCTTAACATGATGAAAAGATGAAAATTGTATGTTTCAGGCCTGTTCGGGTGGAACGGGCGAAAAGGAACGTCTGTGTGTGCGCCTTGGTTTTTCTGTTTGTGTGTGTTCCGAATTGGCAGGCGAAAGCCGAAACACCTTGCGGCACAGTTGTAGCCAGCACGGCCGGCAAACAGGTGAAAGAACTCAAGCAGGGTGACAGGATAACGATATTCATGGGGCGCGAGGCCCGCAATATCACGGTAGACTGGGGAGAGGGAACCGATTGCGAGTTTGACATCCAGATAAGCTGCGGCCACGGATCGTTTGATTCCGTTTTGTCAGAGAAAGCCAAGGGAGCGGGCAAGCAGACCTATAAATTCGTGCGCACAACGGTAGAGGAACTCAGAATTGTCGTACTGAACGGGACCGGCTCTGTCAGGAATATGGAAACGTTGTCGACCAAAGCTGACGACAGTTCAAGCTACAACCCCATTTGATATACAATTTTCCCTGTATGCAACAGAAAATAATAATACTTGATTTCGGAAGCCAGACGACCCAACTGATAGGGCGAAGAGTCCGTGAACTCAACACCTTCTGCGAAATATTGCCGTATGACAAATTCCCGTACGGTGACAAATCGGTCATAGGGGTTATATTGAGCGGATCACCGTACAGTGTGTATGACCCGCAAGCCTTCAGGGTTGATCTTGGCAAAATATATGGCCGTCTGCCTGTTTTGGGCATTTGCTACGGAGCCCAATACATGAGTCATACAAACGGTGGCAAGGTGGAGGCTGCCGGCAGCCGTGAATACGGAAGGGCGAACCTTTGCAAGTTTGAGAAGACAAATCCTCTGTTCAGAGGTTTTGCAGACAATTCGCAGGTGTGGATGAGTCATGGCGACACCATTACGGCGATTCCGAAAGGGTGGCGCGGCATTGCCTCGACAGACAAGGTGAAGTATGCCGCCTATCAGGCAGACAATGAAAAAGTGTGGGGTGTGCAGTTTCACCCGGAAGTGTTCCACTCCGTTCAGGGCAGTCTCCTGCTCAAGAATTTTGTGGTAGATATTTGCGGCAGCGACCAGAACTGGAGTCCCGCATCGTTTGTTGAAACCACGATACAGGAAATCAGGGCTCAGGTTGGCAACGACAGGGTCATTCTGGGGCTTTCAGGCGGTGTTGACTCGTCCGTTTGTGCCGTATTGCTCAACAAAGCCATTGGCAACAGGCTGAAATGCATATTCGTTGACCATGGCATGCTCCGCAAGAATGAGTTTTCGGACGTGATGCATGACTATGAGTGCCTCGGGCTGGATGTGACCGGGGTAGATGCCAGCGACAAATTTCTTTCCGACCTGAAAGGAATTTGTGATCCGGAGCAGAAGCGCAAGATAATAGGCCGTGATTTCGTGGAGGTGTTCAATGCCGAAGCCAGAAAGATTACAGATGCCCGCTGGCTTGCTCAGGGTACAATCTATCCAGACAGGATAGAAAGCCTTAATATCACCGGCAAAGTGATAAAAAGCCATCACAATGTGGGAGGACTGCCGAAGGAAATGCACCTCTCGCTCTGCGAACCCCTGAAATGGCTGTTCAAGGACGAAGTCCGTCGTGTAGGGCGTCAGTTGGGAATGCCCGAGCATCTGATAACCCGCCACCCGTTTCCGGGTCCGGGTCTGGCCGTTCGTATTCTGGGGGACATCACACGGGAGAAGGTACGCATCCTGCAAGATGCAGATGATATTTACATACGCAGTCTCCGCAACTACAAGGTTAGGCTCAAGGGAGAGGAGGCGCGCAAGGTTCTTGCGGCGGGTGTGCCTGCTGACATGGACAAAAACGGAGAGATTGAGGTCAGCCTCTATGACCAGATATGGCAGGCCGGTACGGTGCTGCTCTCTACCGTGCGTTCCGTGGGCGTGATGGGAGACGAACGCACATATGAACACCCCGTGGCTCTGCGTGCGGTGACCTCCACCGATGCCATGACCGCAGACTGGGCTCATTTGCCGTATGACTTTATGGCAAAAGTCAGCAATGACATAATAAACCATGTCAAGGGTGTAAACCGTGTATGCTATGACATTTCTTCAAAACCGCCTTCAACAATAGAGTGGGAATAACAAACAGATATACAGGAGCGGCAAAGTCCGGTATCCCGGCTTCGCTGTGCATAGTGCCAAACTGTACGTGTGTTTCCGCATGACCGTTTCATATTGGCGAAATTGCGCTGGATACGCAAAAGCGGTGCCGGTCTGAATGCAGAACAAAATAGAGAGAGTCCGTATCTGTTTGTACAAAAGTCCGTAACTTTGCGCGGGTTTTCTCAAAAAAACAAAAAACAATGGAATTCAATGCGTTGACAGCAGTGACCCCGATTGACGGTCGTTACCACGGCAAGACAGAGTGCCTGTCCGGATATTTTTCGGAATACGCTCTGATCAAATACCGTGTAAGGGTTGAAATAGAATATTTCATAATGCTTTGTGAATTGCCCTTGCCCCAACTTGCGGCTTTTGACCACACGCTCTTTCCGGCATTGCGCAGCATTTACGAAGGGTTCTCACAAGCCGATGCACAGACGGTGAAGGACATAGAAAAAGTCACAAACCACGATGTGAAGGCAGTTGAATACTTCATAAAGCGGAAGTTCGACGAAATAGGGAATCTGGAGCGTTTCAAGGAGTTTGTTCATTTTGGACTTACATCGCAGGATATCAACAACACGTCTTTCCCTCTGATGCTCAAGGACTGTCTGTCTGTCGTTTATTTTCCGGCATTGCAGGAACTGATAGACCAGCTGAACTCGTGTGCCCAGAAGTGGAAAGACATACCGATGCTTGCGAAGACCCACGGACAGCCGGCAAGTCCCACGCGTTTGGGAAAAGAAATCAAGGTGTTCAGCTACAGGCTTGAGTGCCAGTTCAACAACTTGAAAAAACTGCGCTATCCTGCAAAATTCGGGGGTGCAACGGGAAATCTCAACGCTCATCATGTGGCATATCCTTCCTATGACTGGAAGAATATAGCCAACGACTTCGTTGCCCGCCATTTGGGTCTTGAAAGAGAACAGTACACCACGCAGATAAGCAATTACGACGGATTGGGAGAGATTTTTGATGCGCTGAAGCGCATCAATACCATTATCATCGACCTTGACCGCGATTTCTGGCAGTATATATCAATGAATTACTTCAAGCAGAAAATCAAGGAGGGTGAAGTCGGCTCAAGTGCGATGCCCCATAAGGTCAATCCCATAGATTTTGAAAATTCGGAAGGGAACCTCGGTATTGCCAACGCCATCCTTCAACACCTGAGTGCAAAGTTGCCCATAAGCAGACTGCAACGGGATTTGACGGATTCCACGGTTCTGCGCAATATCGGAGTGCCAATCGGCCACATGATGATTTCCATTGCCAGTACTCTCAAGGGATTGGGCAAACTCCTTCTGCACGAGGAAAGCATCAAGGCAGATCTTGACGGTCAGTGGGCTGTGGTTGCAGAAGCTATCCAGACCATTTTGAGACGTGAGTCATACCCGCATCCTTATGAAGCTCTCAAAGCCCTTACGCGTACAAACGAGGCAATAACGGAGGCAAGCATACACGACTTTATCCGCAGTCTTGATGTCAGTGATGAGGTGAAAGCAGAGTTGATGCAAATCACGCCGCATAATTACACGGGAATTTAATCAGCAAACTTAATTAATATCGCCGTGAGGCGAAAAAACAAACAAATGGAAAACGAGAACGAGAAGATCAGTCAAGACGATCCGGGACATGCGTCTAACGCTGTTTTCGGCAGACCTCACAGGCAGAGGATACCTTACGGAGAGAAGGTAGTGCGCCGCACACACAATTCTGAGTATCACAGCGGCTATCGCAAACCATACGGCAGAAGCGGCTATTCGTTTCGTCCGCAATACAACGGGGCAGTGAATGCTCCCGGCGAAGAAAGACAGGCGCAGGATGACAACCGCTACAGGACATATCCTGACGGTGACGGTATGCAACGCGGAAGGAACTACGGCAGAGGCGATCAACGTTTCTATGGACATGGCAACGGCGGCTACAGACCGCAGGGCAGGTTTCAGCGTACGGGCTACCAGAGGTCGGGCTTTTGGCACGGCGAGGAACACAGGGACAACCGTCAGGATTGGCAAGACCGCCCCATGCGGCAACGCAGCGCTGATTATGACGCAAGTGCAAAATGCAATGTGCAGAAAGTACTGCGGTACAAAGAGGAAAATGTTGATCCCAATGCACCGATAAGACTTAACCGCTATCTGTCCAATGCCGGGGTCTGCTCGCGCCGTGAGGCAGATTTGCATATAACCAACGGAAAGGTAACCGTGAACGGAGAGGTTGTTACGGAAATGGGACACAAGGTTCTCCGCACCGACAGCGTGTGCTTCAACGGCAAGGCTGTCAGCCTTGAGGACAAGGTGTATGTCCTTCTTAACAAGCCTAAGGACTACGTGACCACGGTCGATGATCCGGAAGGACGCAAAACGGTCATGGATCTTGTAAAGGATGCCTGTCCAGAGCGGATTTATCCTGTTGGCAGGCTTGACCGCAACACCACAGGTGTGCTGCTTCTGACGAACGATGGCGAGATGGCCGCCAAGATGATGCATCCGAAATTTGCAAAGAAGAAAATATATCATGTCTATTGCAACAAGCCTGTCAGTTTCGCCAGTATGCAGAAAATACTCAAAGGCGTAATGCTTGAAGACGGAGAAGTCCATGCAGACCGCATAGAGTATGTAAGCGAGGCGGATCGCAAGCAGATAGGGATAGAGATCCATAGCGGCAAAAATCGTGTTGTACGCCGTATTTTTGAGAGTCTGGGGTACAGGATCGTCAAGTTGGACCGTGTCTATTTTGCCGGGCTTACCAAGAAGAACCTGCGCCGTGGCCACTGGCGTTTCCTTGAAGAGGCGGAAGTGAACATACTCCGCATGGGATCTTATGAATAATTGCCGCAAATGCCGGAAAGAATGATATCTCCAGTGATTCAGCGAGAAACGGAGAACGGTTAAAGTTTAAAACAAGATGAAACGAACAAAGATAATAGATGCCTTGCAGTCAACGGACTATGGGTCTAAAGTAACGGTTATGGGCTGGGTGCGCACAAAACGTGGCAGCAAGTCCGTCAACTTTATAGCCCTGAACGACGGCTCTACAATAAAGAACATCCAGATTGTCGCTGATGTAGACAAGTTTGACGAGGAAACCCTCAAGAACATAACAACCGGAGCCTGCCTGTCCTGCAGCGGCTTTCTTGTCAAGAGTATAGGCGCGGGGCAAGCTACGGAAATTCAGGCTGAAGCCATAGAGGTGCTTGGTACTTGCGACGCTGATTTCCCGATGCAGAAAAAAGGACAGACGTTTGAGTATATGCGCCAGCATGCGCATATGCGCTTGCGCACGAATACTTTTGGCGCTGTGATGCGTATCCGTCACAATATGGCAATGGCGATACACACCTACTTCCACAAACACGGCTATGTCTATTTCCACACACCGTTGATTACGGCAAGTGACTGTGAGGGTGCAGGTCAGATGTTCCAGGTTACCACCAAGAACCTGTATGACATAAAGAAAAACGAAGACGGCAAGATTGACTACAGTGATGATTTCTTCGGAAAGCAGACATCGTTGACGGTTTCCGGACAGCTTGAGGGAGAACTCGGTGCTACAGCCTTGGGCGCGATATATACTTTTGGCCCAACGTTCAGGGCGGAGAACAGCAATACGCCACGACATCTTGCGGAATTCTGGATGATAGAGCCGGAAGTGGCGTTCATAGATCTTGACGACCTGATGGATTTGGAGGAAGATTTCATCAAATACTGCGTCCAATGGGCTTTGGACAACTGCAAGGACGACCTGGAATTTCTGAACAAAATGATTGACAAAAGCCTGTTAGACCGTCTGAATGGTGTGGTTGGCACGGATTTCGTACGTTTGTCCTATACCGAGGGCATAGAGATTCTGCAAGAGGCTGTCAGAAAAGGGAAGAAATTTGAGTTCCCGTGTGATTGGGGAGAAGACCTCGCTTCTGAACATGAGCGTTATCTGGTGGAAGAATATTTCAGGAAACCGGTGATAATGACCAAATACCCTAAGAAAATCAAGGCTTTCTACATGAAAATTGATGAAGAGATTCCTGAGATTGGCGGAAGGAAGATGGAGCAGACCGTTCAGGGTACCGATGTATTGTTCCCTCAAATCGGAGAAATCATAGGAGGTTCCATCAGGGAAGAAAACTATGACAAGCTGATGAATGAAATCAATGAACGCAATATTCCGATGAAAGATATGTGGTGGTATCTTGACACCCGTCGTTTCGGCACCTGTCCCCATGGCGGTTTCGGATTGGGTTTCGAACGACTGATTTTGTTTGTTACAGGCATGCAGAACATCCGTGACGTCATTCCTTTCCCCCGTACTCCCAAGTCGGCGGATTTTTGATTGGGCAAATACAAAAGCTCTCGTCCTGAAAGGGGCGGGGGCTTTTGGCATACATGCACCTGCTTGACGCAGACATATTGAAAAATATAAAAATTGCACTGTAAGTCAAAAAAAGTTTGACAAACTTAAATTGGCAACCGCTTTTTTATAATGTTTTGGAGAAACTTCGTACTTTTGCAGAAATTTCCAGTTAAAGAGTTGATGTAAGATTATTGCCTATGGAACCCTTGAAACACGAGTGTGGAGTCGCGATGGTACGTCTGCTCAAACCGCTTGAGTATTTTCAGGAAAAATACGGGACATGGACCAAAGGCCTCGACGAGCTCTATCTGCTTATGGAAAAGCAGCACAACAGGGGGCAGGAGGGGGCCGGTGTCGCCTGCGTGAAGATGACAGCCATGCCTGGCAGTGACTATATGTTTAGGGAAAGGGCATTGGGGGCTTCGGCAATAAAAGAAATTTTCTCCAAACTGCATGGGGAATTGGGGACTTCGTTTTCTTTTCCTGGCGTTGACATCAATTACATCAAAGAACGCTGCTCGTTTGCCGGCGAGATATATATGGGCCACCTGCGGTACAGTACTACCGGCAAGAGTGGCCTTTCTTATGTCCATCCGTTTATGCGCCGCAACAACTGGAAGGCGCGCAACCTGTGCCTGTGCGGTAATTTCAACATGACCAATGTTCAGGAAATTTTTGAACATATAGTGAAGGACGGGCAACACCCACGGGCGTACTCGGACACTTTTATCCTGCTTGAACAGATTGGTCACAGACTTGATATGGAAAGTCAGCGACTCTATCAGGACGGCAAGCAGAAAGGGTTGTGCGAACAGGAGATAACGCGTTATATTGAAGACAACATTGACATTGCCAATGTGTTGCGGTCATCTTCCCGCCTGTGGGACGGAGGCTTTGTCATCTGCGGAACAACTGGCAGCGGAGAGATGTTTGCCATGCGTGACCCGTGGGGGATACGTCCCGCTTTTTGGTATTGTGACGAAGAACAGGTAGTTGTGGCTTCCGAGCGTCCTGTAATACAGACCACGTTGTTTTGTGATTGTAGCGATGTCAAGGAGTTGCTTCCGGGACAGGCTCTGATAGTTAACCGCAGGGGGGAGGTGAGGACAGAGCAGATTCTTGAGCCGCGTGAAAAGAAACAGTGTTCTTTTGAACGCATATATTTCAGCCGGGGCAGTGACAGGGACATTTATCAGGAACGGAAGAATCTCGGCCGTTTTCTGGTGGACTCGATACTTAAAGCCATTGACAACGATATTGAGCATACGGTTTTCTCGTTTATTCCCAACACGGCAGAAGCTGCTTTCTATGGAATGATAGAGGGCCTCAACGAATATCTTGACAAAGAAAAGGCACACCACATAGCAGCGTTGGGAGACAATGCTGCCACCGAAGAAGTCATGAAGATTCTGAGACGGCGTGTGCGCAGTGAAAAAGTGGCGTGGAAAGATATTAAACTGAGGACTTTCATTGCAGAAGGAACCGAAAAGAACGAACTTGCGGCCCACGTCTACGACATCACTTACGGCAGTCTTGTTCCCGATGTTGACAATCTGGTAATTATCGATGATTCCATAGTCAGGGGCACGACGCTGAAAGAGAGCATCATATTGATACTTGACCGCTTGAGACCCAAGAAAATAGTAATTGTTTCCTCTTCGCCACAAGTCAGGTATCCGGACTACTACGGTATAGACATGAGCCGGATGAATGAATTCATTGCTTTCCGGGCTACGATAGAGATGCTCAAGGAAAGCGGTAACGAAAGGCTTATAGAAGAAGTCTATGCAAAATGCAAGAAACAGCAGAATTTGCCGAAGGAGAAAATGGTGAATTATGTGCGTGAGATATATGAGCCTTTCAGCCAGGAACAAATCTCCGCAAAGATGGCGCAGATGCTCCGTTCGGAAAATGTCCGGGCAGAGGTTGTGATAGTGTATCAGACTATTGAAAACCTCCACAAAGCCTGCCCCGGCCACTCCGGTGACTGGTATTTCAGCGGACATTATCCGACACCGGGAGGCAACGCAAGGGTAAATCAGGCCTTTATAGACTATATGGAAAATAATTATTGACCACAAATAAAATCATATTGAATAGCGATGCGAAACGTTACACTCGTGCTTGATGACGGTACTTCCTTTAAAGGTAAATCGTTTGGCCATGAAACGCCGGTTGCCGGTGAGGTTGTCTTTAACACGGCAATGACGGGCTATCCGGAAAGCCTTACAGATCCTTCCTATGCGGGGCAACTCATGGTTATGACTTATCCTCTGGTTGGCAATTACGGCGTGCCGCAGTTCTCGATGGATTCCAACGGTATTGCCACATTCATGGAAAGTGACCGTATCTACGCCAAGGCAATCATTGTCAGCGAATACAGTGATGAATATTCTCACTGGAATGCAAATGAGAGCTTGGCCGATTGGCTGAAACGCGAAAAGATACCCGGAGTGACAGGCATCGACACGCGTGAGTTGACCAAGACATTGCGTGAACACGGAGTGATGATGGGCAAGATCATTTTTGACGATGAGCCTGACAATGTTCCGACAGCCCAATACGAAGGCGTGAACTATGTGGAAAAGGTAAGTTGCAAGGAGGTCGTCCGTTACAACGAGGGGGGGCTGCACAAGGTGGTGCTGGTTGACTGTGGCGTTAAACACAACATAATCCGTTGCCTTGTGCGCAGGAATCTTGAAGTGGTTCGTGTTCCGTGGGACTATGATTTCAACAATCTGGAATGCGATGCGCTTTTTCTGGCCAACGGTCCGGGCGATCCCGATATGTGTGTGAGGACTGTAGACAACATACGCAGGTTTCTTGGCAATGCTGATGCAAAACCGATAATGGGCATATGTATGGGCAACCAGCTGCTCTCAAAGGCCGCCGGTGCAACGATATACAAGTTGAAGTACGGGCACAGAAGCCATAACCAACCGGTCAGGATGGTAGGAACCAACCGTTGTTTTGTGACAAGCCAAAACCACGGGTATGCAGTAGACAGCCGGACACTTCCATGCGATTGGAAACCACTGTTCGAAAACATGAATGACGGCAGTAATGAAGGCGTAAAGCATACGACAAAGCCGTGGTTTTCGGTACAATTTCACCCCGAGGCCTGCAGCGGTCCTGTTGATACGGAATTCCTTTTTGACGATTTCGCCAAGATGCTTGATACCATTTAGCCTGTATACGGCATAATATGCAGATGCCGCAAAACGAACATTTGAAAAACAAACAGAATACTTTATGCGTGACGACAAGATAAAGAAAGTGCTCCTGCTCGGTTCGGGAGCTCTGAAAATCGGCGAGGCCGGCGAGTTTGACTATTCCGGCTCTCAGGCTCTGAAAGCCTTGAAAGAGGAAGGGATACAGACGGTGCTTATCAATCCGAACATCGCTACGGTGCAGACATCGGAGGGCGTGGCCGACCAAATATATTTTTTGCCTGTAACGGTGTTTTTTGTTGAGAAAGTCATAGAGAAAGAACGTCCTGACGGCATTTTGCTGTCTTTTGGCGGACAGACAGCCTTGAACTGTGGCGTGGAACTGTCGCGTTCGGGGATACTTGACAAATATAACGTCCGCGTGTTGGGCACTCCTGTCAGTGTCATAATGGACACGGAAGACCGCGAACTGTTTGTGAAGCGACTCAACGAAATTGACGTTAAGACAATCAAAAGCCATGCTTGCCTTGACATAGCGGCGGCGAAGTCTGCCGCCCGCGACCTTGGTTATCCTGTCATCGTGAGAGCCGCCTATGCCTTGGGAGGGTTGGGCTCTGGCTTTTGCGACACGGAGGCTGAACTTCAGACTGTTTGCGAAAAGGCTTTTTCGTTTTCTCCGCAGGTTCTTGTGGAAAAGAGTCTCAAGGGATGGAAAGAGGTTGAGTATGAGGTTGTACGCGATCAGTACGACAACTGTATCACCGTTTGTAATATGGAAAACTTTGACCCTCTTGGCATCCATACGGGAGAGTCCATCGTTGTCGCCCCCTCGCAGACCCTTACAAACTCCGAGTACCACAAATTGCGTGCGCTGGCTATCAAGATCGTGCGCCATGTCGGCATTGTCGGCGAGTGTAACGTGCAGTATGCCCTTGACCCCGAGTCGGAGGACTATCGCGTCATAGAGGTCAATGCGCGGTTGAGCCGTTCTTCTGCATTGGCATCCAAAGCCACGGGTTATCCGCTGGCTTTTGTAGCGGCGAAGCTTGGCTTGGGATACGGGCTTTTTGAACTCAACAACTCCGTTACCCGTACAACAAGTGCTTTTTTTGAACCGGCATTGGACTATGTCGTATGCAAGCTTCCCCGCTGGGATCTTGGCAAATTCCGTGGAGTAGACCGGGAGTTGGGCTCCAGCATGAAGTCTGTTGGCGAGGTGATGGCTATCGGACGGACTTTTGAAGAGGCCATTCAAAAAGGAATGCGCATGATAGGGCAGGGCATTCATGGCTTTGAGGGAAACCACGAGGTTCGTATAGACAATATTGACGAGTCACTCAAAGAACCTACCGACAAGCGGCTGCTGGTCATTGCGGAGGCTTTGCACCAAGGGTATTCTGTGGAACGGATTCATGAACTCACACGCATAGACTGCTGGTTCCTGCAGAGGCTGCGCCATATCAGCGATACCGCCAGGCGGTTGCAGGAGTGCGGCAATATCAACAGGCTTGAGTATGGGCTTTTGCTGAAGGCAAAACAGCAGGGATTCTCCGACTTCCAGATTGCACGTGAGCTTGGAATGGAAAAAAACATGGTCATTGACAAGGCAATGTTGTTGGTGCGTTCCAAACGCAAGTTGATGGGAATTTTCCCTTATGTAAAGCAAATTGACACTCTTGCCGCTGAATATCCCGCCCAGACCAACTATCTTTATGTGACATACAGTGCCGTGGCCCATGACATAAAGTATGAGGTGGACCGCCGTTCTGTCGTGGTGCTTGGTTCGGGGGCCTACCGCATAGGTTCGTCCGTTGAGTTTGACTGGTGCGGCGTGCAGGCTCTTGATACCATACGCCGTGAAGGGTATCGCTCGGTAATGATCAATTACAATCCCGAAACGGTCTCCACGGACTATGACATGTGTGACCGCCTGTACTTTGATGAACTTACGTTTGAACGCGTAATGGACATCATAGAACTTGAGACCCCCTATGGCGTTGTCGTGTCCACGGGCGGGCAGATCCCTAACAACCTTGCGGTGCGTCTTGACTCGCAGAGCGTACCTATCCTCGGCACCTCTGCCAAGGACATTGACAACGCGGAAGACCGCGACAGATTCTCTGCCATGCTGGACCGTATAGGAGTAGACCAGCCGGAGTGGGCAGCTCTCACCAATATGGATGACATCAACGGGTTCATAGACCACGTCGGTTTTCCCGTACTTGTAAGGCCGAGCTATGTGCTGTCAGGGGCGGCGATGAACGTGTGCTCCAACAAGGAGGAACTGGAGCGTTTCCTTCAGCTTGCGGCCAATGTGAGCAAGACACATCCGGTTGTTGTAAGCAAGTTCCTTGAAGACGCCAAGGAAATTGAAATGGATGCCGTTGCGCAAAACGGAAATATTGTGGCTTATGCCATCTCTGAACATGTCGAGTTTGCGGGAGTTCATTCCGGCGATGCGACAATACAGTTCCCCCCGCAGAAATTGTATGTTGAAACAGTAAGGCGCATCAAGAAGATCTCCCGCAAGATAGCCAGGGAACTTAACATTTCCGGCCCGTTCAATATTCAGTATCTTGCCAAGGACAATGACATAAAGGTGATAGAATGCAACTTGCGTGCTTCAAGGTCTTTCCCGTTTGTCAGCAAAGTTCTGAAGATTAATCTTATAGAGATGGCCACGCGTGTCATGCTCAACATTCCCGTAGAGGCTCCGGCGCGGAATTTGTTTGATTTGGAATATGTCGGAATCAAGGCTTCGCAGTTCTCTTTCAACAGGCTTCAAAATGCTGATCCTGTCCTCGGTGTAGACATGTCGTCAACTGGCGAGGTCGGATGCTTGGGTGACAGTTCCGCACATGCATTGCTCAAGAGCATGCTTTCCGTGGGTATGCGTATACCGGAGAAGTCCATACTTGTTTCATCAGGCACTCCCAAACAGAAAGCTTCCATGCTCGATGCGTGCAAGACGCTTGTCGGACACGGCTACCAGCTGTATGCCACGGGCGGAACGAGCGATTTCCTCAGTGCCAATGGCGTTATAAACACGAAGGCATACTGGCCTAGCGAGGAGGGTACGCCACAGGCACTTGATTTGCTTCACGACCATAAGATAGACATGGTGGTCAACATCCCGAAAGACCTTACTCCAAAGGAGTTGACCAATGGCTACAAGGTGCGGCGAGCTTCTATTGACCTGAATATTCCGCTGATCACAAACGCCCGTTTGGCGACGGCGTTCATCAACGCGTTCTGCTCTCTCTCTCTCGATGACTTGGCAATCAAGTCATGGCAGGAGTATGGTATGGAGTAGGGGTAGTAGACAGCTGCAAAGCCGATATCAGTCGGACATTTGAGGCGGATCTCGTCTGCAAGCAAGGCAGATGAGATCCGTTTCGTATCTGATGTAGGGTTTGGAGGAACAGTCCAAACCGGGTCTGATTTTCAGTTCTTGCCTGTATTTGTCAAGACAATATTGTCCTTTGTTGTCGCTGAAAACTCCAAATCTGACAGCTCTGTGGGGGCAGTGGTGATAACAGGCCAGACAGCCGGAGCAGTTTTTGTTCCACATTATTTTGTTGTATGAGATACTGATGTTGTGGCGCGGACATACTGTGATACATTTCTTGCATAGGGCGCACGTACCCGTTGTGTGAAAATATCTGTCCGTCATCAGGAACTTGGCGAACAACCAACCGAGAAGATCTGTCTTTATTCGTGGGAAAGCCCCTCTGTTTACCGATACCGTATGGTTTCTGGCTTTTATCTGACTTGCGATATACGTAATGCGGTCATGGAATCCGGCAAGTTTGTTCTGCCTGACATCTTCCTCGTCCACGTCAAATCCGGGCAAACAGACATACGTGTTCGGCATTGTTATGGAGAAAGCGGAGTTGCACTTCATGTTGTGGCTGCGCAAGAATTCATACATCCGTTTGTCTGCCATCCCGATGTCATCCCCACAAGTGGCGACAAGATACAGGTAATCCGTATTTACGCCAAGGCCAAACAGATTGTCCAGAAACTCATATACAACGGAGGGCGGATTCCATCCGTATACAGGAAACACGATGCCCAAAGACGGCCATGCGGCTGCACTGTGGGACGGGCATGGCTCCTTGAAGTCTGTGATGCTGACAGCCCTGTCGCCCAATTCTCTTTCCAACGCTTTTGCTACGGCTTTGGAGTTTCCTGTCGCCGAAAAATAAAATATCATTTGCGGGATTTGAGTTTTAACAGTTCGTCCCTGTACTTGGCAGCAAGGATAAAGTCAAGGTTTTTTGCAGCTTTCTCCATTTTTTGTTTGAGGCTGTCTTCTGTCTCATCCTCAAACCCATAGCTCATATTGTCTTCTGCTACCATATTGCGGATGGAGCCGTCAGTGCTATCTTGGTACAATGTCGCGTTCCCGCTTTTTGCGAGATTGGCATTGATGGCTTTCTTTATGGGCGAGGGCGTTATGTTGTGTGCCTTGTTGTATGATATTTGTTTTGAGCGTCTTCGCTCGCTTTCTTCAATTACTTCTTGCATTGCGGAAGAGACAGAGTCTCCATACATTATTACCAGTCCGTGTACGTTTCTGGCCGCCCGGCCTGCGGTTTGGGTCAGCGAGCGGGCATCGCGCAGAAAGCCGCTCTTGTCTGCGTCAAGTATTGCAACCAGAGACACTTCGGGGAGGTCCAGTCCTTCGCGCAGCAGATTGACGCCGACAAGAACATCAATCTCACCCTCCCTGAGAGATTTTAGTATGTTCACCCTGTCTATCGTGTCAACGTCAGAGTGTATGTAGTTGACTTTGACACCCGAGTTCAGAAGATATTCGGTAAGGTCTTCGGCTGACTGCTTTGAAATAGTCGTAACCAGAACGCGCTCATTGCGCTCTTTCCTTACAACGATTTCTTCCATCAGATCGTCTATTTGGTTCTCGCTTTGCCGCACGACAATTTTTGGATCCAACAATCCCGTTGGACGGATGAGTTGCTCCACGACGACACCTCCCGCTTCGTTCAGTTCATAGTCTGCGGGTGTCGCGCTGATGTATATGGTCTGGTTTGTGAGTTCTTGAAATTCGGCAAATTTCAACGGGCGGTTGTCAAAAGCTGCAGGTAGCCTGTACCCATATTCCACAAGGTTTTCTTTGCGGCTTCTGTCGCCGCCGTACATTCCGCTGACCTGACCCACGGTAACGTGGCTCTCGTCAATTACCGTAAGGAAATCTCTGGGAAAAAAGTCCAACAGGCAATAGGGGCGTGTCCCCGGTTTCCTTCCGTCAAAATAACGGCTGTAGTTCTCTATGCCGCTGCAGTGCCCGAGTTCTCTGATCATCTGTACGTCATAGGTTACTCTTTCGTGCAGACGCTCCGCTTCCGTCAGTTTGCCCTCTTTCCTGAACATTTCTTCCTGTTCCCACAAGTCGTCTTCTATTTGTTTTGTTGCTGCGGCAACGGTGTTGTCGGATGTGATGAACAGGTTTGCGGGGTAGATTTTGTAGCGGTCAAAACTGTTGACGGTCTGGAATGTCGTGGAGTCCAGTTCCTGTATGCTGTCTATTTCGTCATCCCACATCTGTATCCTCAGTATGGTGTCGGAGTAAGCCAACGCTATGTCTATGGTGTCTCCTTTCACCCTGAAAAAACCGCGTGTCAGGTCAAGGTCGTTCCTCGTGTATAGACTGGAAACCAAGTCCCGTTCAAGCTTGTTCTTGCTTATCCGTTGCCCGGTCTTGACACTGATCACCTTTTCGTAGAATGCGCTCGGATTGCCCATTCCGTATATGCACGATACGGAACTGACCACAATCACATCTCTGCGTCCGGAAAGGAGTGCGCTTGTCGCGGCGATTCTCAGCTTGTCTATCTCGTCGTTGATCAGCAGTTCCTTTTCAATGTATTTCCCGGTGGACGGAATGTATGCTTCCGGTTGGTAGTAGTCGTAATAGCTTACATAGTATTCCACGGCATTGTGCGGAAAAAAATTCTTGAACTCCTGATACAGTTGTGCGGCGAGAGTCTTGTTGTGGCTGAGAATAAGGGTGGGACGCCCTATGTTTCTGATGACGTTGGCTATCGTAAAGGTCTTTCCGGACCCCGTCACTCCAAGCAGCACCTGGGCTTTTTCTCCCCTCAGTATCCCGTCTGTCAGTTGGCGGATGGCTTCAGGCTGGTCGCCCGTGGGTTTGAACTGTGACAGAAGTTCAAATTCGTTTGTAGGCATCGGCTGTAAATACATGCATAATACACTTACAAAGTTCGTGAAACTTAGTGAAAGCTGCAAGCCGTTTTGCCACAAATCGGTCGCGGGGACGGACAAAAAGCCAAGTATTGTTCTTGGCGTGCGGAATTTTTAAAAACACGCTTCTGATAGGTGCAGGGAAATTAGTACCTTTGCGCAAAAATAGAACGTTATGACCGGTACAGACAAGCAGTTTGAGGAGGCAATGGAATTGTGCAGGGGCGTTTTCGAGAAGAAACTGCACGATTATGGTGCTGCTTGGCGGATCATGCGCCCGCAGTCGCTGACAGACCAGATCTACATCAAGGCCAACCGCATACGTACTCTGCAAACGAAAGTTGACAATCTTGTCGGCGAAAGCGAGTTGGCCGAGTTCATAGGAATAGTCAACTACAGCATTGTCGGCCTGATTCAACTTTCACTCGGAGTGGCGGACAAACAGGATTTGACTGCGCAGCAGGCAATGCGGGAGTACGACAAGTATGCAAAAAAAGCATACGAGCTGATGGTGCGCAAGAACCACGACTATGATGAGGCATGGAGAATGATGCGGATCAGTTCTTATACCGACCTTATCCTCATGAAGGTTTTCAGGACAAAACAGATTGAGGAACTCCATGGTCACACGCTTGTCAGCGAAGGCGTTGATGCCAATTATCTGGATATGTTGAACTATTCGGTATTTGCCATCATAAAACTCCAGTTTGAAACTCCGGGAACATAATTAAGCGACAGGGGACTCCAATCCAAGGGCTGTTGCTTTCGCATTGCAGGAGGAAACGCATTGGTCATGGGCTCTTTTCTCCGCACGGCATGAAACCACATCAAGTTAACAGACAAAAATGACGGCAGCAAAACACTTACGAGGCTTTTCCTACACGGCAGCTCGCGTGTTGCTTGGTATGGTGTTTGTGTTTTCCGGCTTTGTAAAGGCGATAGACCCCACAGGTTTCAGCTATAAGCTTGGGGAATATTTCAGGGCCGCCCACCTGTCTTTTCCTTCGTGGATTGACATTCCGGTTGTGGCAAGCGTGGCAATAGTCTCCGTGGAGTTTGTCATGGGAGTTTATCTGGTGCTCGGCATAAGGAGGAAATTCTGCGCTGTCGCGACATTGGTCATGGTTGCCGCGTTTACGCTTCTTTCCCTCTTGCAGGCCGTTTTCCACCCCGTGGCGGACTGTGGCTGTTTCGGAGACGCCATTGTCCTGACGGATTTCCAGACTCTGCTGAAAAACGTTGTACTGTTGGCGTTGTCTGTAGTGTTCTACTATAATCACCGCAAAACGGTATTGTTCGTTCCCGTAGGTTGGCATTGGTTGTTGTCGTTGTATACGTGTGTCTTCATTCTGGTTTTTTCTTTGCGCTCCCTCTACAGCCTTCCACTGATGGATTTCCGCCCTTACAGCATCGGTACCAATCTGAGGGAAGCGGTCTTTCCCTCCTGCATTGAAGAAGATCACACGCCTCTCGATTTCTGGGTCACGGATACCGCCGGCAACGACTGCACGGCAAACATCCTGATGGACAAACAGGCAGTTTTTCTGGTCGTTTGTCCTCGTCTGGACGAAACCGATACAAGTGTGACTGAAAACCTCAATGCCATTAACGACTGGTGCGTTGACCATGGATGCCGTATGTTCTGCTTGACATCCTCGCCCTCAGCGGAAATGGAAAAGTGGGGCGATGACAACGACATACAATATCCGATTCTGGAGGCGGACTGTACCGTGCTGCAGACTGTCATAAGGTCCAGTCCGGGCTTGGTGCTGTTGCGCGACGGTATAATCCGCAACAAATGGAGCCGCAATGACCTGCCAGTGATACAGGACAGCACTGTCTCCATCAGTCAGTTCGAAACAACCGCAAGGGAAAAAGAGGAGACCTTGCTGCGCATCCTGCTGTGGTATCTGCTCCCGATGGCGGTTGTCATATTGTTGGCGCATGCGGTCGACTTCCTGCGGAAGCGCAGTCTTCAAAAGAAAACAAAACATTTAATGTCAAACCCTAATACAAACAACAAAAACATGAGAAAAAAAATTGTTGCGGGCAACTGGAAAATGAACATGACCCTACAAGAGGGTGTTGCCCTTGCAAAGGAACTTAACGGGATTCTTTCTGCCGACAAGCCAAACTGCGGAGTGATCATCTGCACTCCGTTTATCCATTTGGCAACGATCGCCCCGATGCTGGACAGCGGCATTATCAAACTTGGCGCAGAGAACTGTGCCGACAAGGAAAAGGGCGCTTACACAGGCGAAGTCAGTGCCGCCATGGTAAAGAGCACTGGAGCGGAATATGTGATTCTCGGTCACTCCGAACGCCGCGCATACTATGGCGAAACACCGGAAATCCTCAAGGAGAAAGTGAATCTCGCCCTTGCCAACGGGCTTAAGGTAATCTTCTGCGTTGGTGAAGTCCTTGAAGAACGCGAAGCCGGTCGGCAGAACGAGGTCGTTGCCGCCCAGCTTGCAGGTTCTCTTTATGACCTTACTCCCGGGCAGTTCTCCAATGTCGTGCTTGCATACGAGCCGGTGTGGGCCATAGGGACCGGAAAGACGGCAACGGCCGAGCAGGCGCAGGAGATGCATGCATTCATCCGTTCTGAAATAGCCAGACAGTTTGGAGTGGATGTTGCGGAAAACACTACAATCCAATACGGAGGCAGCTGTAAACCCGGAAACGCAAAGGAATTGTTTGCCAAGCCTGATGTTGACGGTGGGCTTATTGGCGGAGCCGCTCTCAAGGCAGCGGATTTCAAAGGTATAATCGACGCCTGGAAGGCATAGTGCCGTCCGGCTTTTTATCATGCAGAGCCGTTCTATGGGTGTAATGGAGCGGCTCTGCATATGTTTTTTTGCGTTTTCCGGATAATTGCATACCGTTTGTCCAAGTTTTGAGTATCTTTGCGCAGATAAGCCGGAGCGGGCGATAAAACCGGCAGCACTGCCGTATTGCTTCGCATATTTCTGGCTACAACACATTCTGTTCCTGTCATGAAGAAAACATTCGTCACGCGACTCATTGCGATCTGGCTGTTTGCGGTAAGTTCCGTCACCGCAGGCGCAAGGCTGACTTTCACCGAAAGGCTGCGGAAGAAGTCTGCCATCGTGCTCAAACAGGACAGGACGATAGATTTGTTGGTCAACGGCAGGGAGCCGGATGCCAAAACATTGGGAAACGATGCGGCCACGCCGGGAAACACAACGGTGCAGTCCGGAGGCAAGACTGCGGAGAAAGAAGCCAAACCGCAGTCTAAGTCTGCAAACACCTCCCCCAAGGGTGTCCGCTATGTTCAGGGATACCGGGTGAAGTTCTTTACGGGGAGTGGCACGCGCGAAGGTAAGGAAGAGGCGCAGCTGAAAGGCCGGGAGTTCAAGAGGCTTTTTCCGCATGTCTCCGTGTACATGCATTTTGTGTCACCCCATTGGATATGCACCGCAGGCGATTTTGCCACACAGACGGAAGCATACGAGTTTATAAAAGAGGTGAAGGGGGAAGGTTCTGTCCGGACTTCTGAAATGATTGTGGTGAAATCAAAAGTCAAAATATATGGCAGCTGACACCGGGCCTTGTTGTCTGCCGCAACGAACAGGCTTTTATCAATATGGAACAACAAGAACATTCTGCAAAAACACTCGAAGAACTTGAGCATATTTTTCGCAGGGAACTACAGCTTTTGGGCGAAGATCCGTCCCGCGAGGGACTTAAAAAGACTCCTTCACGGGTAGCAAAGGCTATGATGACCTTGACACAAGGATACAGAATGGATCCTATGGCCGTACTGCATTCGGCAAAGTTCAAGGAAGACTACAGCCAGATGGTCATAGTGAAGGAGATAAACTTCTATTCGTTGTGCGAGCATCATCTTCTTCCGTTCTACGGACAGGCTCACGTGGCTTATATACCAAACGGCTACATCACAGGGCTCAGCAAAATAGCGCGTGTGGTTGACATCTTTTCACACAGGCTGCAGGTGCAGGAACGGATGACAACGCAAATCAAGGACTGCATTCAGGCGGCACTCAATCCTCTGGGAGTGATGGTCGTCATAGAGGCGAAGCATATGTGCATGCAGATGCGCGGGGTGGAGAAGCAGAACTCCATAACTACGACCAGCGACTTTACCGGCGCTTTTAACAACAAGGCGACTCGCAACGAATTTCTTGAACTTATAAAGCCGCACTCAACGCTGTAAACGTTGAGTGCGGCTTTTGCTGTTTCAAGTGACCGAACCGGACGCTTGAAACAGTATCAGAACCATTTCACATAGCAGAAATCCTGACGGTGGGGCAGTTCGCTGTTCTTGGGATACAGGCGGTAGGCATATTTGAAGCTGCCCGCATTGTCAATGGTGCTCGTAAGCTGGTATACGGAGAGTCCGTTCTCGTGACCGGTCAGGTCGAAAGGCATAACGTTATATACATAGTTCTTGCCTTCGCTGTCTGTTGCGATGGTGACCAGTTCAATGCCTATGGAGTCTTCTATGCCGGCAGTGTCGGCTTTCACCACAACGGTGTTTTTTACGCCGCTGGTGGCAGAGTTGGGGGCGGTGCCGCCGTTGACTTCTACGGCAACGATCTTGATGTCGTTCCATTTGGATGCAACAGTCTCTTTCCATGCCACGATCTCCTTGGCTTTGGCATTGTCGTCCTTGCTGATGTAATGGAAACGGTCTGCCATCCTGTTGTAGAACTTGTCGTAGTAGTCATCGAGTTGCCGCTTCATCGTATAGTGCGGCGCAATCTGTGCTATGGAATTCTTGATAGCGTGTACCCACGAAACGGAAAGCCCTTTCTTGTTGCGTGAATAGTAGAGAGGGATTATCTCGCGCTCCAGCAGACTGTAGATTGTAGACGCATCGAGACGGTCCTGGTAGTCCTGGTTCTGGTATGTGCGCTTCTCTGTCAGAGCCCAGCCTGCGCCCTCGCGGTATCCTTCGAGCCACCAGCCGTCGAGAACCGACAGGTTAAGCAGTCCGTTCATCAGGGCTTTCTCGCCCGATGTGCCGGAGGCCTCCAGTGGTCTCGTGGGGGTGTTCATCCAGATGTCTACGCCCGAGAGGAGACGGCGTGAGAGTTGTATGTCGTAGTTTTCCAGAAAGAGGATTTTGCCGAGGAACTCCGGCGACTGGCTGATGTCGTATATCTTTTTGATAAGTCCCTGGCCTGCACCGTCTGCGGGGTGGGCCTTGCCCGTGAAAATAAACTGTACGGGGTAGTCCTGGTTGTTGACAATCTTCTTGAGACGCTCAAGGTCGGTAAAAAGCAGGTGGGCGCGTTTGTAGGTCGCAAAGCGGCGCCCGAAACCTATCAGCAGGGCGTTGGGGTTGATTTTGTCAAGCAACGATACGACACGCGAGGGGTCGCCCTGGTTCTTCAGCCAAGTCTTGCGGAAACGGCCGCGTATGTAACTGATGAGTTTGGTCTTAAGCTCTATGCGCAAGTCCCATATCTCCTCATCGGGCACATCGTAGATTTTCTCCCATACTTTCGGATTGCTCTGGTCAAGGTAGAAGTCCTCGCCGAAATATTTTTCGTAGAGCGACTTCCATTCGCGCGAAGCCCATGTGGGAAGGTGTACGCCGTTGGTAACATAGCCGACGTGGTTTTCCGACGGGAAATAGCCTTTCCAGATGTCGTTGAACATGTTTTGGCTGACCTTGCCGTGCAGTTTCGACACTCCGTTTATTTCCTGGCATGTCTTGCAGCAGAATGTGGACATGCAGAAGCGTTCGCCCTTGTCGTCGGGATTTGTCCTGCCCAGTCCGATGAGGTCGTCCCAGCTTATGCCGAGCTTTTCGGCATAGGCGCCGAGATACTTCATCGTCAGTTCCTCGTCAAAGTAGTCGTGGCCTGCGGGTACCGGTGTGTGGACAGTATACAGACCCGATGCGCGTACCAGTTCAAGAGCCTGGTTGAATGTCAGCCCCTGCTCTACGTACTTCACGAGGCGGTAGAGGTTGCAGAGGGCTGCGTGTCCTTCGTTGCAGTGGTAAACATCGCGCTTGATTCCAAGTTGGTCAAGAAGTTGCATCCCACCTATGCCCAACAGGTATTCTTGCTTGATTCTGTTCTCCCAGTCACCGCCATACAGGGTGTGGGTGATCTTTTTGTCAAATTCCGAGTTGAGGTGGTTGTCGGTGTCCAGCAGGTAGAGGGAGACGCGTCCCACGGCCACTTTCCACACGTTTGCATACACGGTGGCGTAAGGAAACGGCACGCCTATGACAAGCTGGTTGCCGTTGCTGTCCAGTACTTTTTGGTAGGGCAGCTGGTCAAAGTCCTGCGGCTCGTATTTTGCAATCTGGGTGCCGTCCATCGCCAGTTCCTGGGTGAAATACCCGTAACGGTACAGCAGGCCCACGCCCACCAGATCGGTGTTGCTGTCGGATGCTTCCTTGAGGTAGTCGCCGGCAAGTATGCCGAGTCCGCCGGAGTAGATCTTGAGAAAATGGGTAAGACCGTATTCCATGCAGAAATATGCCACTGACGCACGGCTCTTGTCGGGTTGCGCCGTCATGTATGACTTGAACTGCTCATACACTTTGTTCATGCGCCCCACGAAAACCTTGTCTTTGCTGAGAGCAGTCAGCTCCTCGTAGGAAAGCCCGGCAAGGACTTCAATGACGTTTTCTTTCTTCTGGATGAAAAGTTCCTCCTTTATGCTGCGGAAAAGATTGTAGGCATCGGAATTCCATGTCCACCACAGATTCCTTGACATTTCTTCCAATTTTGACAACTCTTTCGGTATGTTCGCCTGAACAATCAGGGTTTTCCAATCGGGAGTGTTCACATTGCTTACTTTCACGTTCATTTGTTCTTGTCTTTTATTTTTTATTAGGGTATACGGTTATAGCGTGTGTTGTTCTTTCTTGGCTGCATTGTATTTCAGCGCCAGCGTGTAGGCGTCAAGGTAGTGTTTTATGAAATCTTTCCACTGGGCTTTCAGCGACAGGTTGCGGGCAGCTTCCTGTATCCGGCAGTACTCTTGTTCCGACAGCATGGATATACCCTGTATGGAAACGGCTATCTCACGGGCGCACTGGTCATAGTTGCGGTCTGTCCTTTGGATTACCGCCACACCGTCCGACAGTATCGCCTGATGCCCTACCTGTGTGTTGACCCACTGGCCGAAGCCGCTCAGGTCGGTTGTCAGACATGGAATACCGAACGCTATGCTCTCAAGCGGAGTGTAGCCCCAGGGCTCGTAGTAAGACGGGTACACGCAGTAGTCTGAGGCTGTAAGGAAATCATAGTAAGGCACGTTTATTATCCCGTCCTGCCCGTCAAGGTACGACGGGATGAACAAAAGGTGTACCTTGCTCTCTCTTGACAGCGAAAGCCCACAGCTGCGTATGGCCGAAACGATTTTTTCCGAATCGAAATTATACAGCTCGTGCGTGATGAAAGGATTGGGCAGTGACTCCTGCCCACTGCCGTCAAACACTTTGGGACTTTGCTTTGCGGCGAGACGGTCGCGCAAATCACTGCGGGCTTCTTTTTTCCAGCATGGCACGGCTATGACGGCCAGCACATCGCACGACAGGGCCGCGTTCTTCTCAAGTACTCCGAGCGCACTGAGGAAAAGGTCAAGTCCCTTGCATCTGAAGTCGTTGCGGCCGCTTGTCGAAACAATCAGGGTGTCGTTGCCGAGAGCGCAACCCGCAAGGGCGTTGTATGTGCTGAGCAGCGTCTTGCGCACCTTGGAACGCACGCTATTGAACGACGCACCTTTCACTACAAACGAAGGCTCGAAGCCGTTGGGCAGAATGACATCGCTCTTGCGGCCGAGAAACTGCTGGCACTCCCTGTCCGTCACTTCGGACACCGTGGTAAGACAGTCGGCCTCAAGGGCGGCAGCCTTTTCCACACTGTGCTTTGACTGCATGTTGAGCTCCGTGGCCATCTGGTCTCCGTAGTACCCCCCGAAATATTCGTACAGGTCTTTGTTGTTGGTCGTGATGGAACGCCCCACGCTTGTGGCGTGTGTGGTGAATACTGTGCCTATGGCGGGAGCGGCCGCCTTGACATAGAGCAGGCCGAAGCCGCTCATCCATTCGTGCGCCTGAAACACAGCCGTCAAGGCTGATGCGGACTGGCTGTTGAACCATTCGTACGCCGCAACGGCAAACTTGCCTGCCATATAGGAGAACATGCACGCTTCATCATAGTCCCCGTATGCGTGCAGGGAGTCCACCCTGAAACGGTTCCATATTTCAGCGTATATCGCGTCTTTTTCCGCGAAAAGTTTTTGGAAATCCACAAGGGCCACAACGGGTTTCCCCGGTATTTGCCACCGACCGAAGCGCACGGCTATGTTTTCTTTGGCCGCATGTTCTCTCAAAGGTTTCAGAAGATTTTCATCGTGCTGGAACAGCGGGTTCTCTCCCCGGGCATCAAGATCGGGGCCGATGTAGATCAAATTGTCTTTGTATATCTGCCCCAGTGTCTTTGCCTGTGTTGACAGTACCGTGTATATTCCGCCGACTTTGTTGCAAACTTCCCAACTCGTCTGGAAGACGATGTCGGAGGGTTTTGAAACTCGTTTCATGATTGGAATCCTGTTTAAGGTTGTTCGTAATCCTGTGCAAAAATACAACATTATTGGTAAATCACGCCAACTTTGAAAGCAAAGTTTCTTGAAAGCAATTATCTTGCTCCGGTTTTTGGACTATGTCGGATTTTTTTATAACGGAATGGTTTTTTGTTCCCGAAATGAGTCGTAGAGCGAGAATGACAAAAAAGGGAGTGCAAGGTGAAAATCATTTAATAGTGTTGGTCTTCATGCAAAATTGACATTGTTGCTGTATCTTCACTGCTGTCCCGCAAAAGAGGATTAATCGACCTTTGAAACAATTGAAATACAGTATTTTAATGATGGTTAGACACCTCGTCAGCGGAATACTCGGAGGATGGCAACCCCAATGTCCGGCATTGGCGATTTGTTGTTAATGTGGACGGTTTTATTAAGACACGGCCGTGTCTTTTTTTGCCCAGGATAGTAGCAATGTGTGGCAGGTTTGACTTTCCCATTGGGTCGTAACGTAAGATTTTACGATAAAGGACATGACATTCTTCAGATTTATTTGTAACTTTGCCCGACTGTGCCATTTGGTCTTTTTCTCTTGCTATGAATTGCAGTTCCGAGTTCGGAGAAAACTCTTATATGGCAAAAATACAGAATGATATTGTGTTATGGGGTTATTGATGTTACAATGCTACAGAATTTAGGATTATGAAGTATTTTATTGTTACGCTAATGTTTACAGTGCTGTCAGTCTGCACTGTAGGGGGGGCAGAACGTGTTTGGGTGCAGGTCACCTCGGTTGAGGAATTGGCAGAAGCGAATCAGTTTAAGGTCTATCCTTGCACGAAAGTGGAGGAAGGAACCCTTATGTGCAGTAATGCCGCCACGGCCTATGACTTGACAAAATCGCCGGACGGGTCGTCTGCCGGTGCAATGTGGACTCTGGAAAAGGCGGATGACAGTTCCGGCTATTACATTAAGAACGAACTCGGCTACTACTGGCCCAAAGGCAATGCCAACAGCTCGGCCTCGTTCACATGTGTGAAAGACAAGGGCGATGCGCAAGTTGTGAAGATTGACTACTATGAAGGCAAAGGCTTTACCTTCTGTAATGTGACGTACAACAATGTGCTCAACAATCTGAACACGAGGAACAGTATATATAATTGGTGGAACTCTTACCA
>CAVEQO010000014.1:0-51438 GCA_963617965.1 Anaerovoracaceae bacterium | reverse complement strand
CGGAGAGTATGTAGTTGTAGAGAGCCACAACGTCGGAAGAACTTACCGTACCGTCGCCGTCAACATCGCCTGCGACAGCCGACGGAATGGCGTTCAGTCCTGAAATATTCAGTTCAAACGCTGTTTCCACGTCAGCCACCTCACCCTCGTAGTATGCCGGGTCTATCACACCAAGCTGGAAAGGAACTGTCAGTGAAGAAGTCGTGACTTTGGTTCCCTCGCTGTTCACGAAAGCGACACCCTTTCCGAATGCCTTGGAGAAGAGAGTGCCTACAAGGCCATTGGCAGGAACGCTTGCATCTGCAAGGTCTTCGGGCATGGGAACGATGAGCTCGTCCGCATCCTCAGAGACAGTCCACTTGCAATAGACAGGTTCACCAGCCTCCGCACTTTCTTTCTCATAGAAAGCGATCTTTGTCACCAGTTCGCCGGCGGCGTTGGTTTCCTGGGTCATGCTCTTTACTCCATATATGTGGAAATCCTCGTTGATATCCATTCCGGAAACGTTGTAAGGGAACACCACGACACCCTCGGTGCCGTTGGTTATGCGTGAGTTGATGACGGCCTCCACGTCTTCGCCGACCTCAACAATTCTCCACCTCTGGCAGTCTTCGGCATCAACGGCAAGATGGGAAATGGTGTCATTGCTCTGCACTCCCAGAGAAGCGGCAAGGGTGTTGAGCGGACTTGTCGAAGAGAAGAGATAGCCTCCGTAGCCGGCATAGGTCACCTCGTATTCTTCGGCGGTACGCGAAGCGTTGACCACACCTTTGAGCGCATCGAATGCGGGAAGATAGAAACCGCTCGCCAGATTCTGGACACAGTATGTGTCATCCTCGCCTTCAACAGGAATGAAGCGGAACATATGGGTGGCCGCATTGGTGTAATCATCGTCGGCGCTGCCGGCCCTGATGCCGAACGTGCCGGAAGTGAGAGAAGTCGTCGGGAACTTCACATACATCGGCATTCCCTCGAAGTCTCCGGCGGCATTCACCACATAATAGAACTTGCCGGGCTCGAAGGATTTGATTGTAGCCATGAATTCATTGACTGCGGCAGAAAGGTCGTTGATGGCACCCCTGAGATCAGCTGACGAAACCGATGCTGACACAAACGGACGAGCCTTGTCAACGGCGGCCTGCAGCACACCCGGCGCTTCCTCATCACTACATTCGCCTACGCCAGTGCCGAACTTGACCGTCGTGGCAAGGATCTCGCCGGCCTTGATCATGTCGGACAGCACGGTAGTATCGGCATAGAGGGCAAGTACGGCTTCGTATGCGTCATAAAGCTCCTCAATGTCGTCGGAGGTAGCATTGTCGGCATTGGCGAGTTTTTCGGCGGCGATCCGCTTCATGGCATCGGCCTTTGCCGAAAGTCCCTCTACCGTGTAGTACTGTGAGGTTTCCTCGTTTACGGTAGCCTTGTAGACCTGGAATTCGGAAACGGTAAAGTAACTGCCCTTGTTGGCATTGGTTTTGACCACATAGCGCAGGAACGAATACTCCTGACCAAGGTCTACAGTGTAGCGCGCCGGAACCTGTAGAGTTCCCATGTCAGTATTGGCGATGAGCACCCACGAGTCTGCGTTGGCTGTGTCGTTGGTGGCATAGATGTCCACGTTGTCGGGACGCTCCTGCTGGCCCCAGGTGTTTTGCTTGTCTGTTCCCCTGCGCACATTGTACTCGAAAGTGACAATCTGCGCCGGAGTCTTGCTGATGTCAACCTGTATATAGCCGGAACCCTGCATATAGGAAGAAGAGTCCGCATCGATGAGGAACTTGTAGTCGTCGGATGTCTTGATTCCCTGCTTGCGTATCGTGGCAAATGTAATCTGGTTGTCGGCGGTAGGAGTCTCGTTAACACCACCGTTGGCCACTGTGATGAGCGGGCTATCATAACCCGTCTCGTAGTCGAACAGTTTGGCATACAGTTCATTGGCATCGGCCGCAAGATCCTTGACAGTCTGTGCGCGGACAATCTGTTCTCTCTGATATACGAACTGTTCCATCTGCTCGTCAGAAACTTTCCGCATGTACCACAGGTTGAAGTGGGTGCTTACGGTCGACTCGTCACTCCACTGGCCCCAAGTGGTCAAGTTCCCCTGCGAGTCAGATGCCACAGGGTTTGAACTTGCATAAGGAGTGTAGGACGTGGTATGCCATGTGCGGCTGCCCCAATACCATTTGCCAGAAACATACTGGCGGAGGTTCTGCGGTTCGGCTTTCTCGGAAGTCAGAACAGGAGTGGAGTTGTACCAGACAGACCCTTTTGCCACATATAGACCGTTGGAGTAGCCCTGCACCCAGTATTCGTCCTGATCGGTGCCCTTCTCCACGTAGAACACAAACTCAACATTGCCAGCGTCAAACGTTTTGTAAGACAACAGGTTTGTGGTTGAATTGGTATAAGCGGCCTTCTCCACACCGAAATTGTTGAGGAAGTCGTCAAATCCGCTGACCATGAAATAGTAGCCATCGGTAATTGGAACGATCGCCGCTTCCACGCTCTCGCGCTTTGCGCGGAGATCCTTTACGGCAGCCTCATATTCTTCCTCGGTAGCCGAGGAAGAAATGGTAAGGAACAGGGCACTTTCCAGAGAGGCATTGTAAGCATCTACCTCGTTCTGACGGTAGTATCCGGGGTCTGTGCCGCTGACGTACTCTTTCTTGCTGTAGGTTTCCACGAGGGCTTCCAGCTCCGCCTTTGCACTCAGTTCCTCAACCTCCCAGAACTGCCATCCCACTTTTTCATTGTATGGCTCAAAAGCAACGTTGGTGTTCTGCGAACCAAACTTCATGAACCACGGTGTGCCATCGGTCTTTGTCACCATAGCATTGCGCGCGATGACGTAACCGGTAGAGGGCCCGTTGGTACGCCAGGCCTCGTTTTCCTCCACGTCCTCGGCGGCGGGAGAGCCTTTTTCAATGGTAACCTTTGCCGCGTTGGCCTCTTCGCCAAGTTCAAAGTTGAATCCATTGTAGGCGAAGACATCAAAGCCGTCAAGATCGGGATTTCCCTCGAGGTCCACTTCCTGAATGTACTTCTGCTGACCTACAGACCAGATGTAGTAGAGGTCAAAGCCGGCTGCGGTCTTCTCGCCAGTAGCCTTGATCTGCCAGAGTACATCGTCATCCTCCAGAATGGAAAGGAGACCTCCCTCCTTGCCATACTTGCACGAAAGGAATTCGTTTGACTCGGCATTCACAATGGCATAAGTCTTGCCCGTCTCAAACACTTCGGCCTGCTTGACAAGCTGGTACTTCTGCGCACTGGTTGTCACTGCGCACACCAGTGCGAGCAACAGCGTAAAAAGACAGTAAAATCTTTTCATGAGCATTTATTTTTAAAGTTGTTGATTATGTTTACAATTCGCTACCAAAAAAAACACGCCAAGACCTGAAGCGGCACCGACGGGAGCTATACTTCAGACCTTGGCATTGTATGCGTTTGACACCGTTACCAGATATCCTCTGCCTCTGTACCGCTGTACACCCACTTGGGGGCAAACTCCAGATAGTCGAGCAGGAACGCGAGGTTGGTGTTTTCCAATACCGACTTCACGCGCACGTACCACACCTCGTCGGGGTCAAACGTGCCAGTGTACACGATACGGCGCAGACGCAGGTTGTTGGCATAGGTCTTGGTGTTGCGCATGGACTCCGTGATGATCATGCCGTTTTTCTTGATACCGTCGTGGTAGGGCGGCTTCATGAAACCGTGGTTGCGCATGACCTTGTCGTTTTCGTAGTTGTGATCCCAGTCTTCGGTGTCCTGCTCCCAACCTATGTTGGGGTTGGTCTGCAGCAGACGGAGGTCAAGGGGCAGACCGACCGGTTCGAGGTTGTCGGGGTTCCTGCCTATGTAAATCTGCGCCATACCGAAAGAGGTGTTCATCGGTGCGGCCATGCGGAATTCGTATGTGCCGCGGTAGGGCACCGGCGGCAGACGCAGAGTCATGTCGTACTGTCCGCGCACGTTGTATTCGTCACCCTGATAGTTGTCGATATTGGTCGAGTAGTAGGGCATATAGTTGAAACGGCACTCATTGGAATAGGTGATGGTGCTGAAATAGCCCGGAGGGAAAGGAATAGCCGAATTGGTGTTCTTCAGACGATAGTCGTTGGTCATCAGCTCGGGAAGCAATGACGACACGTCCCAGCGCAGACGCTCGTTTAGGACAACGTTGGGTACATCATCGTCGTAGACCAGAATGTCATCAATGGGATAGTAGAAGCCGTTGAGAGCCTGGTTTGCGTAACTCCCATTGGTCTTGTTCACGAGAATACCGGGACGATCAATGTCGTACTCCTCATAGAAATCGCCGGCCGCAACATCCACCTTGTACTTGCAGTGGCGGTTGATGCGTATGCCCTCTGTCTGCTTTCCCTCGGTGAGCTTTATGAGACGGCGGTGAGCGGTACACATCGTCTCGTAGTATTCGAAGCAGTCTATGCTGAGCTGTTCGGGATTGGCATAGGCGTATCCCATCTCGGCGTGGTGTACCACAAGGTTCTTGGAAGTAAGCAGAATCGGCACCAGATGGTACGAAACGAACTGGTTGACTGCATTGTCTTCCTTCGTCATATCCGACCCCGTAGCCCTGGGATATGCCTCGCTGCACTTTGTCTTGATGACATCCATGATTTCAGGACCGTTCATGAGGATGCCGTTTTCCACGACAGGCTCCGGTATCCCCCATTTCTCCACGAACACGCTATCGGTCTCCACAAAAGCCGTATAACCGATATAGCGGTGTTCCGGATAGGCCACCGACTTCCCGTTAAGGTCAAGCCCCATTTCCTCGTGGTTCTGTTCATAGTCCTCATCGCGGTACTGGTTCATCTTTTCGTCCCATCCCGTCTGCTTGAGCAGATAGGCGAACACTTTCGTGTTGGGGGTCTGTTCCAGAAGAGAGGGCACATAGGCATTGGAAAGCTGCAGCACATGATCCACACCGTGTATCACCCCGTTTGTGACCTCGTTGTCCGAACTGACAATTCTCGATGACGCATTGACATAGGTCGATGCCCTGCCGGAGACGGAGTCGGTATAGAACTTTATGGTTATGTAGCGGTCGTTCATGTTTGTCTTGTTCAGCGGCTTTTCATCGATGAAGTCCGTTGACAAGAACGCATCCGAATTGCCGTTGTCAATGATAGAATTGCGGACAATATATTCCGCTGTGGAGTCGGGTATCTGCGTGATGTCGTAGTCCTTGGTCAGGTAAATGGAGTCCAGGTACAGCTGAATGGCTTCATTAGTCGGAGCGAAGACCGTGTAGTGACCGCGGGCCGAAAGGAGTTGGGAAACATAAGAGTCGCTACGGGAACTCAGTTTCACCTTGCCGCACGCATAGAGAAAAGAACTGTAGTCTCCGTTCTCTTCAAGAAACGTTGCAATGGTCTTGCCCTTGAAGGTATAGATATCAGACTCGTCAACCTTGTCGGAACATGACGCAAATCCTGCCGCTACAAGCACCATCAGACTCACGAGAAGACTGTTCCTAAGAATTTTGATTTTCATTTTCAAAAATATGTATTTTGTTTGTTTTTCGTTTTTCTTTCCCGAACGGGGAAATCTTAAGTGTTTCACGCATTGGGACGCATACGCCCACAAAACGCGGCAAAAATAGATATTATTTTTCTTCCCTCATAAAAATCTTTCCTTTTTTTTACTTCCGGCAATTGGTTTCATTGCATATTCCCAATATATTCTTGAATTATTCCCACAACCACCGTTCTCCCTGCCCACAGACACAAGGCTCGGACGTTCTGCCACATTCCGGCTCCTGTGCGACACAAAAAAACGAATATCGCCTAAATATTCTCTGCGGTTATTCATTTTGGCGGTACGAAAAGAGCAATTGTTTCCCTCAAAGCAATACTCATACAAAAAAAATAAATATCTTTGCGAGTTCCAAAATTACGGAGTCGGGTGCAGGGAGTTTCTTCCTGCGCTTTGCACGGCCATACAAGCAAAAACAACAACATAAATGAAAAGACACAGACTTTTTTTCATCGCCGCACTTAGCGCCACGATGCTTTCGGGTGGCGTATTGACAAGCCCGGCGCAGGAGGTGGACAAGACCAAGTATCCCGACTATACGCCGTTTGACGCAAGCCTACAGAGAACCATGCCTCAGACGACGGTGCGGGGCAATGCCAAATCCATGAACCGCGGACAGCGGCCAGACCACATCAACAACGCCCTGAGCATGTACTATCCGCCCATATTCAACCAGAGCGGAGGCTCGTGCGGTTCAGCGCAGGCCATAGGCTATATGTTCACGCACGAAATGAACTCATGGCGCAACAAGGACGCCTCTCTCGAGGAGAACCAGTATCCCACCCATTTCACGTGGCTGTTTACCAGACCCGACGTGGAGAAGAAATACATAATGGTGTCCAACGGCATTCCGAACGTGCCGACCTACGGCGGACGCACCTACTCCAACACTTTCGGCTACCAGACCACCGACAACAGTTATTTCGGGTGGATGCAGGGCTACGACAAGTGGTATTCAGCCATGTTCAACAGGAGCAAAAGTTTTTTCTTCGGACCGAGAGTATCCAAGGATGACGAGTCCACGCAGGAGCAGCTCAAACAGTGGCTGTGGAACCGTTGGGGAACGGAGGGCTACAACGACGGAGGAGTAGCCGGATTCGGGGTGGCAAGCGGCGGAACATGGGGACGGGTGCCGGCCACAGCCACCAACAATGCCATCGGCGTGACAAACATGTACTGCGTCAAGAACTGGGGCAAGACCTACGACCACGGAATGACCATCGTGGGCTATGACGACCGCATAGAGTTTGATCTTGACTCCAACGGTGTCTACGGAGAAAAGGACAAGAACGAACTCGGCGCATGGATCATATGCAACTCGTGGGGCGGCTACTGGTGCAACCAGGGGTTCATCTACTGCCCTTACGCTTTCACGTATTGCGTGTATGAAGACGGATCCATGAAACTGGACTGGGCTACCGAACTATACGAACACCGACCTGACTTCGAGCCGCAGCGCACCATCAAGTTGCTCATGGACTACGACCACCGCTGGGAACTCAAGCTCAGTGCGGGCATCGCACAGGACACGGCGGCTACCAAACCCGAAGTAACCACTGATTTCGTGCATTTCAGCGGCACCACCAAATATGACGTTGACGGCAAGTCCCCTCTCGTACCCATGCTGGGACGCTGGGCCGACGGCTACCACTATGAACCGATGGAGTTCGGCTATGACCTGACAGACCTCGGCGAGCGGTTCGACAAGAGCAAGCCGCTCAAGTATTTCTTCTTTGTCAGCACCAAGACTGGCGGCATAGGAGCCGGACACCTCTACAAGGCATCAATCATGAACTATGAGTTTGACCGCGAGACCCCGGTGGAAATACCGTTTGACATCGACACGATAGACATAAAGGGCGGAGAGGCGACCCTGTGCGTGTCAGTAGTGGTGCCGGGCGAAGCCGTCAACCCGCCGCTCAACGCCTCGCTCAACGGAACAACCCTCTCATGGACTTCGCCGGCGGCAACCACACTGCCTGTCGCCAAGTACTATATCTACAGCGGCAGTTCACTGATTGACAGCATCGGGACGGCAAACAAGTCATACACAGTAAAAGACAAGGACGGCATCTACTCCGTTGCCGCAGCCTACAGATACAACGGGCGCATTCTCGTGTCGGAGAAGAGCAACACAGCGAGCAATCCGTTCATCATAGACAACAAGGAGAACCGTGTGCTTCAACTAAGCCAGAACGGCATAACCATACCCAACGCCATAACAAAAGCCTACAACCAGGGTACAGTGGAGTTTATGGTAAAGCCGACATCCTTGGGCGGCTCTCTGAACAAGATGGGCAATCCCGACAACAATTTCTTTGTCAACATCTCGGCTTCGGGACAAATCAGTGCCGGATGGTCAAACAAGGACCCTCTTGATTTTGCCAACACCGCCGCCAACACCATAAAGGCGGGCAAGTGGTATCATGTGGCCGTTGTGGTAGACGGAAGCACCATTACCATCTATGTTGACGGAATGAAAAAGAAAACAACCACATCCACCAACTACAGCGGCTTCCCCGCCATCGGCGACTTTACCATTGGGCTGACCGACGGTCTCATGGACGCCACCATCGACGAGTTCCGCATCTGGAACACGGCACGTTCCATGACCGAAATATACGGCAGCAAGGACGAAGCCGTTTCCAACCCGGCTGCCCTCAACGACCTCATAGCATACCTGCCTATGGATCTTATTGAAGACAACGGCGAGACCAAAGTACGCGAATATGCCATGACCAACCATGCTTATTTCAGCAATGACAGCTATACGCAGACCACCGATGCGACAATTCTGAAAGGGTCAAAGCTGAACACCGCCCCGTCAGTCTCTTGCGAGAAAGACTCCGTGGAAGCCGGTGTGCCGACAAAGTTCTACGCCGTATCACCGATATCCACTATCCTGTGGCAATGGAACACTCCCGGAGCGGAAAACAGCACATATTCTTCGCAGGCCCCCTACATTATATATAACAAGGCCGGCGAATACACCATCAGCCTGACTGTCACAAAGGCCGACAACACAACAGTGACAGCCACAAAGGACATCGTGGTGAAAGCGGCACAGATGCCAGTTGCGGACTTTATTATGGCCGACACCGTCAAAGACGCAGGCGAACCGTTCAGTTTCATCAACCGCTCATCGGGGGCAAACGCCTCGTATACGTGGACTCTCGCGGGTGCGCGCAGCGAAACCGTGAAGACCACCAACGCCACTGCCATATACGATGTGCCCGGAACATATACCGTGACACTGACGGCAACCAACAGCACCGGACAGTCTTCGCGGAGCAAGACCGTAACCGTCAATGCAGCAGCTCCGACCGCCCGGTTCTCCATCAACCCGTCAAGCATCATGCTCGGTGAGACAACCTATCTTGTTGACAACAGCCGCGGCACCGCCGACAAATGGACGTGGACTGCCGACAACCACAGCCACACCACTGTAATCAACGGCCAGAACTCGTCGTTCACCCCCACCCGCCCCGGTTTCTACGACATCACGCTTGCAGCAACCAATGATGTAGGCACAAGCACCCTCACCCAGAAAAGACTGCTCTGCGTTTCAAACGCCGATCCGAAAAATGCACTCAGCTTCACCGGCAGCGAGAAAGTCACATTCAACTGCCCTCTCTCATCCAACTGCAAGACATGGACTATTGAATGGTGGATGAACCCCGCACAATACAGCGGGGCCGGAGGTTTCTATACGGACAACGGCTTTGTCAATATGCACGGAGTGGCCAACGGAGCCTACCAGATTATACTCAACAACGCGTCACTCAAGTCATCAGACGGCTACGTCATCCTCAACGAATGGCATCACTACGCCATAACTTTCAGCCTCGGCAACATCAAGTTGTACCGCGACGGAGAACTGTTCGAGACCCCGTCGTCAAGCCTCGGCTATGCTATCGGCAAATGGACCGGCAATATGTCCATAAGCAACTCTGAGACTCCTTTCAAGGGCCTCATAGACGAGGTACGTGTCTGGAAAAAAGTCCTTACCGGCTCCGACCTGAAAAAGAATGCAAACGCCCCGCTACAGGGCGAGGAGACCGGGCTTGCCCTCTATTATAACTTCAACCAGGGGCAGGGCAACGTGGCTGACCAGACGGCATTCGGCAATGACGGTGTACGCGAAGGCTTCGGTCCCGATGGCGACGCATGGCCCATAACACAGGGAGTGTTCACACTTGATACCGACGGTGGCACCACAGAAGAAGACGTGACCTCAACTTATCTCACAAACTACAAACGCCCGTTTATCTACGATGAGTCAACGATTGTAAACGACTATTCGGCAGACCGTTTCTACGCTCTGGAGCAAAACACACCAAACTCCACATGGCAGCTGCGCGGCGCGACAACCAACCTCAATGTGACCACCGGAGTCTGCGTAGACAAGAACTACAACAGCGACTTCTGCATAGCCACCGACTACTTCAAGTTCGCAAGCAGCGTGTCCAACCACCGCGCTTACCAGACGGTACTCCTGCCGGCAGGCAAATACACTTTCAGTCTGGGCGTGAGCAGCAAGGCGGGGACGGTCAGCAACTCGTACCTCACGGCAACTGAAGGCCCGGAGCTTGCTGACAACGAGACTATCAACAAGAGTCTGGCATACACTCCCCTTGGGAACGAGACCAGTATGGAATTTATACTGAGCAAAGAGACCGAAGTCAGCCTCGGCATACTCTACAACCTGCCGTCGTACTCCCGTTTCAACATAGAGGCGTTCAAACTTGTCAGACAAGATGTTGAAATCATAGAAGCCGACGGCGAGACCAGCATCTATGAAACCATCCGCAACGGCAGAGCCGGCGAAGCTTACGGACGGGATGGCGGAATCATGATTGCCTCGGAAAACAGAAAAGAATTCCGCATCTACAACGCCGCAGGACAATGCGTATTCAACGACTATGTACACGGAGTCCACTTCCTGCCGTTTGAAAAGGGCATATACGTTGTAAACGGCCACAAAGTGCTTGTCAAATAATGCGGACTTCTGTCGCGGCAACACAGTTCCGGTCCGCCTGCGTTACGGCAGGCGGACCGGAATTTTATCATAAAAAAGGTTGCCAACGTTTCCGTTTCTACAGACATATTCATAAAAAGAATTAATAAACTGCCGCCCCCTCAACGCTTTGTCAGTCAAAAACACTACTTTTGCACAGCAATATTAAAAACGACATTTTCAGCTATGGACAAAGCAAGTTATGCCTTGGGGCTCGGCATCGGTCATCAGCTTAGAGGTATGGGCGGCGACAAGCTCAACATTGACGACTTTGCCAGCGCAATCAAGGACGTGATTGGCGGCAAGGAGTTAAAGATGAGCATGAAAGAGGCACAGATTGTCGCCAATGCGTTTATGCAGGAAGCGGAAGAGGAAAACCGCAAGGCCAGAGAAGAGGCCGGAGCCCAGTTCAAGGTCTCCGGTGAGCAGTATCTTGCCAAGAACGCCGACAGGGACGGGGTTTACGTCACCGACAGCGGACTACAGTACGAAATCCTCAACGAGGGCAGCGGCAAGAGTCCCAAAGCCACCGACAGCGTGAAGTGCCACTACGAAGGCCGCCTTATCGACGGCACCGTATTCGACAGTTCCTACCGCCGCGGCACTCCCGCCACCTTTCCGCTCAACGGTGTCATCGCCGGATGGACAGAGGGGCTGCAGCTCATGAAGGAAGGAGCCAAATACCGTTTCCACATCCCCTACAACCTTGCCTACGGAGCAAACGGGGCCGGCGAGAGCATTCCGCCGTACTCTGCCCTGGTATTCGATGTGGAACTTCTTGAAGTGAGCTGAAACGCAACAGCACAGCAAACAGCGCAAGACAAAACACACAAAAAATAACAATCATGAAAAAGACAGTTATCATCATTGCCGCAGCGATTGTGGCATTTGGCTCCTGCAACAAAGGAGGCATCCCCAAGGGCAATCCCAAAACGGATCTCGACACTCTGAGCTATGAGCTCGGTGTGGCCAATTCGCAGGGAGTGAAGATGTACATAGCCAACCAACTCGGCATTGACACCGCCTACATGGACGAATTCTACAAGGGTTTTGCCGCAGCAGCACAGGCCGGCGACGACAAGAAGCTCGCCGCCTACTATGCGGGTGTGCAAATCGGACAGCAGGTTGGCACCCAGGTCTATGCGGCGGCCAACAGCGAGCTCTTCGGCACGGATTCCACCCAGACCATCAGCCTCACCCAACTTGTAGCCGGTTTCATAGACGGAGCCAAGGGCGAGCCGAAAATCCAGCTTGAACAAGTCAAAAAAGAACTCACAAAGCGCGTGGAGACCTACAAAGACCGTAACCTCACCAAGACCTATGGCGAAAACAAGAAGAAAAGCGATGCTTTCATCGCCGGAAAGGCCAAGGAGGCCGATGTAAAGAAGCTGCCCGGCGGCACTCTCTACAAAGTCCTGACAAAGGGCACAGGCCCAGTGCCGGACCCCTCAAACAAAGTACAGGTTGTCTATGAGGGCAAGACCATTGACGGCAACGTGTTTGACAGCTCGGAGAAAAACAACGGCGGCAAGCCTACCGAGATCATGCTCTCTCAGGTGGTGCCTGGATGGAAAGAAGCCCTCGCCGCAATGCCCGAAGGCTCAGAATGGGAACTCTATGTCCCGTACGACCAAGCTTACGGCAACCGCGACATGGGTGTCATCAAGCCGTATTCCGCCCTTATCTTCAAGATAAAGCTCGTAAACGCCAATTCCGACATCACCGCACAGCAAATTGGCAGCAAGTCAAAGAAAACCAAGTAACAATCATCCAGAAACACAGCAATATGAAACGTATAGTCTTATCTGCAGTCGTTCTTCTAATTGCATTCGGCGCCGTCAGTGCACAGAAGAAAGCAAACAAGAGCCGCAAAGCAGCCAAAACGGAAGCACCCGTCCCTACCAAGACCGCCCCGGACACCGTCAGCACAGACGTGTTCAGCTACTGTCTCGGAGCTGCCAACACCAACGGACTCAAGCAATATCTCCAGCAACAGCTCCGCATCGACACAGCACAGTATATGGGCGATTTCATGCGCGGTTTCCGCGAATTCGCCGACGACCCAAAAAACGCCAAACTCAAGGCGTATTATGCAGGAATGCAAATAGCAGACCAGGTGATGAACCAGATGCTGCCACAGGCCAACAAGCAGATTACCGACAGCAGCGATTCGGCATTCGTCAATACTGCGGAATTCCTGCGCGGCTTCACCGAGGCAACAGAAAACCGCAGTACCATCAGCGCAGACTCCGCCATGAACGTGGCTTCGCACCAAATGGAATACTACCACGATCAACTTATGGAAAGGAAATACGGCGACAACCGCATTGCCGGAGAGAAGTTCCTCGCTGAAAATGCAAAAAAAGACAGCGTGGTATCCCTCCCAAGCGGTCTGCAGTACAAGATCCTGAAAGCCGGTACGGGAGAAAAGCCCGGTGAGAACTCCAGAGTTGAGGTGAACTACGAGGGTCGCCTCATCGACGGCACCGTGTTCGACAGTTCATACAAGCGCAACAAGACACAAGAGTTCAGCGTAAACGGCGTGGTGCCGGGTTTCTCGGAGGCACTCAAACTAATGCCCGTAGGCTCCACATGGGAAATCTACCTCCCACACGATCTGGCATACGGTACACGCGAGAACCGCAACTCACCTATCAAACCTTTCTCCACGCTTATCTTCAAGGTGGAACTGGTTTCCGTAAAGGCCGCTCCGCAGCCCAAGATTCCGACCAGCACCGGCAAATAAGCCTTTGCCCACATACAGCAAACGCCCTGCAAAGTTTTGCAGGGCGTTTGCTGTATGTGGAGTCACGGAGCATCTCGCCCGGACAGGCAGC
The DNA here is from genome assembly GCA_963617965.1 of Anaerovoracaceae bacterium. GTDB lineage: Bacteria > Bacteroidota > Bacteroidia > Bacteroidales > Bacteroidaceae > UBA6382. The sequence goes on along the minus strand of CAVEQO010000014.1, from coordinate 38,016 downwards.
AGGCTCATTCCTGCCCCATAATCTCCCTTATCAGCGGGATGAGGACTTTGCGGAGAACCTTTTCGTTGAGCCGATGCTCCCCCTCGAACTTAATGGCGTTGGAGTAATGTTTCCTAAACGTGTCATACGTGTTCACCACGGGGTCATTAATGCCGAAGAGCCCCCAACAGGTCGCTTCCTGTTCCGGAGTTATGTCCTTGAACTGCTGGCGTTCCATCTGGTTGTAGTGCTGAATGATGTCCCGCGTTATCCGAAAAGTTTTACTGTTGTCCTTGCGGCGGTTGAAGAACTTGTGCTCGCCCGTTTTGAGGACTTTGCTCATCGTCGACATATTGAAAGCGGGGTTCACGCAGATGCGTTTGAAATCCCTCATCTGCTGTGCATACATACCACCCATGGAAGTTCCTATCACGAGGTCGGGATTTTCCCTCCTGCAAAAATCCCTGAGATACGGCAATGCCTCGGCCGGATCCACCGGAATGTCCGGTGCAACTATTTCCGCTTCAGACAAGAGTTGTGAGAGCAACTGTACCGTTCCGCTCGTGCCAGACGAGCCAAAGCCGTGCAGGTATACAATTTTCATGATTCTGTCGTTTTTGCCGTTATGTTTTCGCTCTCGCCAGAAAGCATTCTTGCGAAAGATTGCGCGTGCAACCGCCGCTAAACGAGGCTTTTCGCAGCAAAGGTAGCAAATAATGTCCGTCGCGCAGGGCGAATTCAAACAAAAAGAGGTATATTTGCACGATTTTCAGACGTTTTAAGAAAAAGGTATTTAATTTTTTATTTAGATGAACATTATTACGAAGACAGTCCAATTGCCTGACGGACGCGAAATCTCCATTGAGACAGGCAAATTGGCGAAACAGGCTGACGGATCGGCCGTGTTGCGTATGGGCAAGACCGTACTGCTCGCAACCGTCTGTGCAGCCAAGGACGCAGTACCCGGAACAGACTTTATGCCCCTGCAGTGTGACTACCGCGAGCAGTATGCTGCCGCAGGGCGTTTCCCCGGTGGTTTCACAAAACGTGAAGGCCGCCCGTCAGACAATGAAATTTTGACCTCCCGTTTGGTAGACCGCGCCTTGCGCCCACTCTTTCCGAGCAACTACCATGCAGAGGTTTTCGTCAATATCATGCTCCTCAGTGCCGATGGCGTAGACCTGCCTGATGCCCTTGCGGGCTTTGCCGCCAGTGCTGCACTGGCCTGCTCCGACATCCCGTTTGAGACACCTATCTCCGAAGTGCGCGTGGCACGCGTAAACGGGGAATACATTATCGACCCCACCTCACAACAGATGAAAGAGGCTGACATGGACCTCATGGTAGCCGCCACCCGCGACAATATCATGATGGTAGAGGGAGAAATGAAAGAGGTGCCGGAAAGCGCATTGCTCGAAGCCCTTAAGGCCGCCCATGAAGCTATCAAGCCCATGTGCGACCTGCAGACGGAACTCTCCAAAGAACTCGGCACCGACGTGAAGCGCGAGTACTGTCACGAGGTCAATGATGAAGACCTCCGCCAACAGCTCAGAGAAGCCTGCTACCAGCCTGCCTATGATGTGACAAAGCAAGCTCTGGAGAAACACGCCCGCGCTGAGGCTTTTGAAAAGATACGCGAGGATTTCAAAGTTGCCTACGCGGAGCGAAACGCCGGTCTCACCCCCGAGGAACTTGAGGAGAAGAATGCTCTGATCGACCGCTATTACAACGATGTTGAGCGCGATGCCATGCGCCGCTGCGTGCTTGACGAGGGCATACGCCTTGACGGGCGCAAGACAACCGATATACGCCCCATTTGGTGCGAGACAGAGCCGCTGCCAATGCCCCACGGGAGTGCGATTTTCACGCGTGGCGAGACACAGTCCATCTCCACCTGCACACTCGGCACCAAACTTGATGAGAAGCTGGTTGACGACGTTCTCGACAAGAGTTACATGAAATTCCTGCTGCATTACAATTTCCCCCCGTTCTGCACGGGCGAAGCGAAAGCACAGCGTGGCGTGGGACGCCGCGAGATCGGTCACGGACACCTTGCATGGCGCGCCCTCAAGGACATGATACCCTCTGATTTCCCCTACACTGTGCGCCTTGTGTCACAGATTCTTGAGTCAAACGGTTCTTCGTCAATGGCCACGGTATGCGCCGGAACACTCGCTCTCATGGATGCGGGAGTTCCCATCAAACGTCCTGTCAGCGGCATCGCCATGGGACTCATCAAGAATCCCGGCGAAGACAAGTATGCCGTGCTCAGCGACATCCTCGGTGACGAAGACCATCTGGGCGACATGGACTTCAAGACCACAGGTACAGTCAACGGACTCACCGCCACACAGATGGACATCAAGTGCGACGGGCTGTCATACGAAATACTTGAGAAAGCCCTCATGCAGGCCAAAGCCGGCAGGGAATACATTCTCGGCAAGATAACCGAAACCATCGCCGAGCCGCGCGCCGACCTCAAGCCGCACGTGCCGCGCATCGTGGCGTTTGAGATACCCAAGGAGTTCATCGGAGCCGTGATAGGTCCCGGCGGCAAGATAATACAGGGTATGCAGGAAGACACAGGGACAACCATCACCATAGATGAGGAAGACGGCGTGGGCAAAATACAGGTCAGCGCACCCGACAAGGCAAGCATTGATGCCGCTGTGGCCAAGATCAAGGCAATCGTGGCCGTGCCGGAAGTCGGCGAGGTCTACAACGCCAAGATAACGAGTGTCATGCCCTACGGCTGCTTCGTGGAATTCATGCCCGGGCGCGAAGGTCTTCTCCACATAAGCGAGATAGACTGGAAACGTCTTGAAACAGTGGAAGAGGCCGGGCTCAAGGAAGGTGATACCATAGAGGTGAAGCTCCTTGAAGTAAATGACAAGACCGGCAAGTTCAGGCTTTCGCACAAGGTGCTCATACCTAAGCCCGAAGGCTACGAAGAGCGGCCTGCACGTCCAAGAGGACCGCGCCGCGAAAACCGCGGTCCGCGTCCGCCGCGCCATGAAGGCGACAGGGAATAATCTCTCATGTCCCACATAATCAGAAAAAGCCCGGCTTCCTAACCAGAAACCGGGCTTTTTCATATCTCTGTCTTTTTTAACCCCAAACCGGGAACAGACAGTGTCATAACACGGTCTTCAGCCCGTCTGTACGAAGGTTGGCTGCACCCGTCACGGTTTTTCTCACACTGCCCGCACTGCCATCAAGCACCACGTTGGACTTGCCGGAAAGATCAAGTTCCAACCTGTCGCACGACACACTGCAAGCTATATCGGACAGACCTGCGGCATCAAGATCCACCTCCGCTGTTTTGACCGACACGGAGACCCGACTCTTGCCCGAAAAATCGCAGTCAACACTACGGGCTGCCTCATAGTCCCCCTTCATCACAGAAGATCCGCTAGCATCAAGATCCACCTCGTGGCAAACCGCCTTGTCAACACAGAGAGAAGAGACTCCACTGATATCTGTTTCCAGTTTTCCACACTTGAGACTGCCTATATTCAGGACGGACTTGCCCGACAGATCCGCTTCGAAGTCCTGCAACTGCTCCAGTGACTTGCAGTTGAATACCGTCTCCCCATGCGCCGAGAGTTCTCTCAGGCAGGGAGCCTTGACTGTAAGGTGGATATTGGGCGTCTCGCCACCAAATGATGACAGCATATTGCCGTACCTTACGTTGAGTTCTCCGTTCCTGACTGTAATCTTGACATCATCCAGCACCTCTCCGGCCGCACGGGCAGTCACCTCACAGCTGTTTCCCTGCACGAATTCAACCGTCACGTTTGCTTTGCACTTGATATCAATCTCATCAAAGTCGCTTACCGAAAACTGCCTGTCAACAACAGTGCCTTTTGCCGCCACTCTCTGTTCTGCCTGACCCTTGCAAGCCAGCAACGCCATGCACATAAGCATGGTGAAAAAATACTTTGTTTTCATCCTTAAATGTTGTTTGTCGTTTACTCGCATATTTGACAGAAAAAAACAACTACGGTTTAAGCCCTACGGGACATTTTAACCTTTATTAGCCTTTATTGTGTTTTCCCATCGTCTTTTTCTCAAACAAGACCAACGTTTCACTTCCTGCAAAATTTTGCAGTAAAATCTTTTACATGAAAAACACTGTTGTTCTGAAAAATGTAAGTATTTTTGCAGCGAATAACATTACGTTCCAGTCTTTTATGGGTTTATTACTCCTGTTCCTGTTCCTTGCCTTGTCAATTTCGGCTCTGTGTTCTGTACTTGAGGCCGTGTTTTTGTCTACCCCCGCAACCTTTGTGGCGAGTGTAGAGGGAAAGAGCCTGCGTTCAGCGGCACTTCTCAAAAAGCTGAAAAAGCACCCGAGCCGTCCAATCAGTGCCATTCTGTCACTCAACACCATCGCCAACACCATGGGCGCAGCAGCAGTCGGCACACAGGCCGGAGTGGTCTTCGGCAGCGAATGGATTGGGTTGGCCAGCGGCATCATGACCCTGTGCATCCTTGTTTTTTCGGAGATTATCCCCAAAACCGTTGGCAACCGCTATTGGCGCACACTGGCACTTCCGGCAGCCAACATCATACGGGTCATGCTGTTCATTACCTATCCGCTTGTAATACTGGCTGAAGGGCTGACGAGATGTCTGGGCAAAACCAAGTCGCAGTCGGTAAGCCGCGATGAAGTCAGTGCCATGGTCAAGGTAGGAGCAGATGAAGGCGTGTTTGAGAAAGAGGAAAACAAAATGATCCAAAACCTCATCAAGCTGTCAACCGTGACCGCCCACGAAGTCATGACTCCAAGCGTGGTGGTCACTGCGGCAAACGAGGCTCTAACCGTCAAGGAGTTCTATACCAAGGAGGAGTATAACACGTATTCACGCATACCGGTATACAGGGATGACGAGGAATATATCACGGGGTATGTGTTGCGCCAGACAATTCTTGAGAAACTCGCCGAAGACAAGTTCTCTACCACACTAAAGGAAATAGTGCGTCCGATTCTTACTTTTCAGGAAGAGACCAGCGTATCGAGCATACTTGAACTGATGCTTGCCAAGAAGGAGCACATCTCCGTCATCATTGACGAGTACGGCTGCATGCGCGGCATCGTTACGCTCGAAGATGTCATAGAAACAATGCTCGGCTTTGAAATCATGGACGAACGCGATACTGTGACAGACATGCAGGATCTGGCCCGCAAAAAGTGGGAGCAGGTTCGTGCCGACATCGTTGTCAAACACTAACCGGTCTGTTTCTGTCCACGACCGGTGCCGGGGAAATGGCGGGGACTCCTCCCGTTTGTTCCCATGCGGGAATTAATGTCGTCCGTTTTCTGTTCGGGGAAAGAATTAATTAGTAACTTTGTGTCTTCAAGGATTTTTCATTAAAACAAAACCGTAATAAACTATGTCAAAGAACATTACTGTCGGCTTGGCCGTTCTGGCAGTTGCCGTGTTGTCTTCTTGCAGCAAGATGGGGCCGCTGAGCCCGGATTACTTTACCGTAACCCCAAACCCCCTCGAGACTCATGCAAGCAAAGTCCCTGTGACGATCAGCGGGCTTTTCCCTGAAAAATACATGAAACGCAAGGCTGTGGTAACAGTAACCCCCGTACTGCGCTACGAAGGCGGCGAAGCCCTCGGACAGCCAGCTACGTTTCAGGGCGAAAAAGTCGTTGGCAACAACCAGGCCATCTCATACCGCGTGGGCGGCAACTACACGATGAAGACTACCTTCGACTATATTGACCCGATGCACAAAAGCGAACTGTATCTGGCTTTCACCGCCACTGTAGGCAAAAAATCTGTGTCCATTCCGGAAGTAAAGGTGGCCGACGGCATCATTGCAACTTCCGAACTGGCCAAACGCACAATAAAGAGCGCATCGATGTCCTATGCTCCCGACAACTTCCAGCGCACCATACAGCGACAGCAAGAGGCCAATATCCAATTCCTTATCAATCAGGCAAAGATACGTACCGGAGAGATAAACAGTGTATCGGTGCAGGATTTCCTCGCCACACTCAAACAAATTCCCGCAGAAGAGGGACGCAAAGCCTTTGACGGCATCGAGATATCATCCTATGCATCACCTGACGGCTCCCTTGACTTCAACACCAAACTGGCAGGCCAACGTGGCAAGACGACCAAGAGCTATGTGGAAAACGAGATGAAAGAGGCCGGTGTCACCGGAAACATTGATTCAAAATATACCGCCGAAGACTGGGAAGGCTTCCAGCAACTGGTGTCCCAGTCAAACATTCAGGACAAAGAGGTGATTATCCGCGTGCTGTCAATGTACAGCGACCCCGAAGAGCGCGAGAAACAAATACGCAACATCTCTGCAGCTTACGGCGATCTTGCCAAAGAGATACTGCCCAGATTGCGCCGCTCGCGCATATTGCTCCGCTACAATCTCATAGGGCGTACCGATGATGAGATTGCAGCACAGTTCAGCCAAGATCCCGCGAAACTCAGTGTAGAAGAAATGCTCTACGCCGCAAGTCTGGCGGAAGACGAGCAGCAACAGGAAAACATTCTCGACAAGATGACGGAACTTTATCCCCAAGACTACAGAGGATACAACAACCTGGCCACATTGGCTTATCAGCGCGGCGATTATGCACAGACAAAACAATTGCTTGACAAGGCTCTCGCCATCAATGCCAACGCCCCTGAGGCCAACGTAAACATGGGTCTGCTCTCTTTGACGGAGGGCAAGACAACCGAAGCCGAGCAATCACTCTCCAAGGGATCCAATGCCCTTGGCCTAAACGAGGCCCTGGGAAATCTCTACCTGCTCCAGGGCAACTACGCCCAGGCGGTCAAGTCGTTTGGCAAAGACGCAAGCAACAGTGCCGCCCTTGCCCAACTGCTTACCAAGGACTACCTCTCGGCAGCCACTACGCTCAACGGCGTAGTGGAGCCAGACGCAATGACGAGCTACATAAAAGCAATCATCGCAGCGAGAACAAACAATACGGACTTGGCCGTGAACAATCTCAGGACAGCCGTCTCTCTTGACTCCTCCTTGGCGGACTACGCCTCAAAAGACCTTGAGTTCGCCAAGTTGAGAAACAACGCTGCTTTCAGAGAGATTACGCAGCAAAAATAGCCGCAACTTGAAATTCTCATACTTATATATAGCAGTGACAGCTCTGCTTATTGCTTCGTGTTCGGGCAATAAGCAGAGCTTTACTCTCACCGGCAAGTTCAAGGGATTGCAGAGCGGAGAGTTCCTTTGCTTCAGCCGATCGCCCGGGTGGGGGTCGCTGGACACCATCAAGGTTGTTGACGGAGAGTTTGCCTTTACCCGTTCTCTGACCGACACGTCAATCATCGTCTTGCAATACCCCAATTTCATGCAGACCCAAATTATTGCCGTCCCAGGAGCAAAGGCCATGCTGCGAGGTGATGCGAACAACATGAAACGCATCAGTGTGAGAGGTGATACCGAGAATGAGGAACTGAGCGACTTCAATGACAGAACAGCCAACATGAAAGAGGCGCAGGCAAAAAAGGAAGCCGAGGAGTTCATCCGCAGCAACCCCCATCTGTGGGCAAGCATCGCCTTGCTTGACAGGTTCTTCCTGCAGGCGGAAAACCCAGACCTTGCCAAGATAAACAGGCTTCTCGGTCTGATGCTCAAAGTTCGTCCTAACCGCTCCTATATACGCTTGATCGAAAATGAAATCATGCCTTTACTGAAGTGTAGGACAGACACAAAACTGCCGCCATTCAAGACCAATACCGTTGAGGGAAAAGTTGTATGCGACACGATTTTCAAAGGAAAAGCCTTGCTAATAACGTTTTGGAGCACTATGGATAATGAGTTCCGGTTTCCTCTTGTCAGCCAGCGCAATTTGATGCACCGCATGAGCGACCGTGTGGCGCAGCTCAACATCTGTCTTGACGCAGACACCTCTTCGTGTATGCACATGTTGCGAAGAGACACAATCGGGGGATACAATGTATGCGACGGAAAGGCTTTCGGGTCTCCTCTTGTCAAGCTGTTTGGGCTCCGGCGGTTGCCTGCAAACATCCTTGTTGACAAGAACGGAGTTGTCAAGGCACGCGACATTGCTCCTGATGACCTTGAAACCGAATTCCACAAAATAGGAATAGAATGAAAAAAGCCGGAGACACTCACGTGAGCGACTCCGGCTTTTTGGGGGTTATGCGACACGCACGCCAGACGTGCGCCTCATTGCTCAAAATCATCATCGGCATCGGTTTCTTTCGCAAACGGATTATAGTCACCCGTTCCACTTTTTGCCTTGCGCCCTATCTTGTCGCCCTCCCTTTGCCTGGAGACCGGGCGCTTTCCAGCGTGCTGACCAGAGTCCCTTTGCCGCTGCGGCTGTACACGCAGCCACAGTTCGCTTGTCGGCTCCTGCTTGCCTGTCTCCGTATAGTCTATCATTAGCCACATGGGACCCTCAAGCCTAAAACGGTATACAGTATTGTCGTTCATGGCAGAGTCACGCCTCATGGCAAGGCGATGTTCCACAAACGTACTGTCAGAGATTTTCTCTATCTTGCCCTGCTTCTGTATGAAGCAAGCCCCCTCTGACGGAAGCCCGATATTCTGGAATCCATAGTCTGTACCTATCACTTTCAGCACCGGTAGCAGTGTCAGTTGCGGCTGCCGGCCTTCTCCGGGCGTAAGAGTACAGAGTTGCCATGTTCCGTTAAGTGTCGGCTCAAACTTGTGAGATCTCATTCCTTGTGGAGTCCTGTCTTGGGCATTTGCGACGAAGCCGGCAATGCAGCAAAACGTTACCAGCAGAAAAAATTTTGATGTTTTCATAGGTGTGTTTATGTCGTGTTGTTGTAATATCGTGAAAAGGCAAAGACCTTGTCGCATGCAAACTTAGCGAAAAAAATCCTTTCCCGGTGAAATGGTGTTTAATATTTTGAGTTCCGCCAAAAGCTACGCCTTTGCGTCAGTGCCGGTTGTTGCGCGGATGGTGGAGAAGAATCTCCTCACGCAGACGAGCACTGTCAACGTGAGTGTAAATCTCTGTCGTGGCAATACTTTCATGCCCCAACATAGCCTGTATGGCACGCAGGTTTGCCCCTCCCTCAAGAAGATGTGTGGCAAACGAATGCCGGAAAGTGTGCGGCGACACTTTTCTGGTGATGCCCGCTTTGGCACACAGTTCCTTTACAAGGTGGAAAACCATTATCCTGCCAATATTTTTGATTTTTCGCTTGACTGTGATGAACACATAGTCCTGATACTCCGGCGGAATACGCCATTGGTTGCGGTCTATGAAATACAGCCTGAGTTCCTTGATTGCCTTTCCCGAAATAGGGACAAGCCGCTCTTTCGCCCCCTTGCCTTTGACCCTGATGAACTCCTCGTCGAGATACAGGTCTGTAAGCTTCAAGTTGCAAAGTTCGCTTACACGCAGTCCACAGCTGTACAACGTCTCTATTATGGCTCTGTTTCTTTGCCCCTCGCGCGTGTCAAGCCTTACAGCGTTTTCTATCTTGTCTATCTCTTGCGGTGACAGCACCTCTGGCAAGTGAAGTCCGATCTTTGGCGAGACCAGAAGTTCGCTGGGGTCGGCCTCTATCCGATTGGTCGTCAGCAAAAACCTATAAAAAGTCCGCACGCCAGACAGGATGCGCGCCTGAGAGCGTGCGTCAAGTCCAATGTCGTGCAGTGCGGCAGAAAAGCGATGAAGATCGTCCACGTTGGCGGATAGCGGCGCAATGCCCTCTGTCGCACAGAAGTCAAGAAGTTTCCCTATGTCTCTCGTGTAGGCATCCAACGTGTTGACAGACAGCCCACACTCTAACCTCAGGAAGATGGAGAACGGGCGGACATAATCCGTTTCCCATTGTTGCGGTATGCCGATTCCCGTCGGCTGTGCAGAGTCAATAATTTGTGCTGACATGGAAGACCGTCTGAACTTTTCTTTTTAATTTTGTGCCAAAGTTACGAAAAGGCGACAATAGTTTTTGCCGACAACACTGAAAAACATTAGGACGATGAAGATTCTTATTCTGAACGGCCCGAACCTGAACTTGCTGGGCACAAGAGAACCTGCGGTTTATGGCAAATCATCCTTTACCGACTACTACGACAGACTGACCGCCATGTATCCCGATGTGGAACTGTCGTATTATCAGAGCAACATAGAAGGAGAACTGATAAACAAAATACACGAGGCAGGCTTCTCTTTTGACGGCATTGTGCTGAATGCGGGGGGCTACACCCATACCTCTATTGCCCTGCTTGACGCAATCAAAGCTGTAACATCGCCCGTGATAGAGGTACACATCTCCAACGTGCACAAGCGGGAGGGATTCAGACACAAGTCCATGATTTCGGAAGGATGCAAGGGAGTGATATGCGGTTTCGGCCTTTCTTCTTACCGTTTGGCTATTGAAGCGATAGTAAACCCCTAATGCAGGATCTTTCCGACTACATCGAAACTCACATAGACGCAGAGCACCCCTACCTGCACAAGCTCTATCGCGACACGAACCTCTATCTTCTCCGCCCACGGATGGCATCGGGGCATGCCCAAGGAATAATGCTCAGGATGCTTGTGGAGATGATAAAGCCAAAGCGGATTCTCGAGATAGGCACCTACACAGGCTATTCGGCTCTTTGCATGGCATCGGGACTGGAAGAGGGCTGCCTTGTTGACACCTACGAAATCAACGAAGAAATGGAGGATTTCACCCGACCACGCATTGAAGCCTCGCCTTGGGCAGACAAAGTCCGCCTGCACATAGGCGATGCACTTGAAATGCTGGAGGGGACCGGCAAACATTACGACCTTGTTTTCATCGACGGCAACAAACGGCAGTATTCCGAATACTACGAACTGGCTCTGCAGGTGTTGAACGACGGCGGGTACATTCTGGCCGACAACACCCTATGGGACGGACACGTGATTGACCCTGCGTACGACAACGATCCCCAGACAGCAGGTGTGAAGGCATTCAATGACACCGTAGTTCTAGACACAAGGGTGGAAAAGGTCATCCTTCCCCTACGCGACGGTCTGACTCTGATAAGGAAGCGTCTGTCATCACAATGACCGTTGCTCTTTGTCTCACATCGGCACTCTTGTCTCTCTTGCCGTCAACGCCTTCATTTTTTTGGACTGTCTGCAGACTTTTGGCTGCGCTTAGGCGGCAGAAAAGGTAGTTCATAGTCGCGGTTTTCATAGTCAATCAAAAGGTCTGTTGAGTCGTTCGGGTGTGTATCTATCTCAGAGTCTATTTCCCCCACAAACGGCTCCACCTTCACCTTGGCGATGCCTGCGGCAATCATGCCGAGTTTTTCTGCCGCCCCCCACGACAAGTCTATAATCCTGCCACGCCCGAAAGGACCGCGGTCGGTCACCTTCACGACCACGCTTTTATGGTTTTTCAGGTGCGTCACTTTCAACAAGGTGCCAAAAGGATGACCTCGGTGGGCACATATCATGCTGTCTTTGTGGTAACGCTGTCCGTTTGCCATCTTGCTACGTATGTTCTTGGCGTAATATGAGGCAATGCCGATCTGTTGTGCCGTGAGTGTAATACAACACAGCAGGAATGCGGCAATTACAACTAACTGTCTTGTTCTCATGTATATAACTTTTAATGGTTAGACTCTGTCGGTGCAAGTTTCCTACCAAGTACAAAAAGAAGCGGTATTGCAACAAGAACGGCAACTGCCAAAACCAGATAAATGCATTCCGGAGCTGGAAGTAGGGTTGAAAGGCTTGCGCCTTGGGGCAACGTCCGCATTGTCACCACGGCAATGGAGTTGTTGCAGACATGACAGAGTACGGATGGCCAGATGCTGTGTGTTCTGACATAAAGCCATGCAAAATACAGCCCCAAAAGGAACGCACTCGCCGTCTGGGCTGGATTCATGTGAATGATACCGAATATCAGAGCGGAAACGACAATGACCTTTGTCGGCGAAGCAGGCATCTGCCTGAGTAGCGCGCCCGTAACACCATAGCGAAAGCAAATCTCCTCTGACACTGGACCGATTACTGCCATGACAGGCAGAGCCCATACTCCTGCACTCATTTCAGAAAAATCGTTTTCCATGTTGTCGGGGATCCCGATTATCTCAACCAGACCATTTGATATGGCGACGAGGGGAATTGTTGTCAGAACGCAAAGGAGCAATACCGTTGTGGAGCTTGTGCGTACCTGCATTCCCTTGAATGGAGCCTTTCTCCCTTTGTTGCAAATCAGAATGGCAGCAATAGCTGTCAGTATCGAGCTTGCCAACAACGACACAAGCAGAATGTCGGCAGGTATCGGAAGTGCGGAATCTGCCTGCCGAATCCCCGTCGCCGTCACATACAATTGAGCTGCAAGTCCTATGCTCGTCTGCAGTATGAAATATGCGCCAATGATGAACAGAGCCTTTTTCATTTCCGCACGAGTTTTATTGCCTGTTCCTTGTCCTTGGCAAGTTGTGCCTGCAACAAGTCCAAAGACTCAAACTGCTGTTCATCCCGTATCCGTGAAATTATATTAACGCATATACGGCAACCGTAGATTTCTTCGTTGAAATCAAACAAATTCACCTCCATACGCGGCTCCGAGCAACTGCGGATACTGGGTCTTTTCCCTATGTAGAGCATTCCCCCGAAACAAGAATTCCCGACTGTCACCGTTGTGGCGTAGACCCCGGTTTTCGGAACGAGCTTTTCAGATGAGTCCAATGTTATATTGGCGGTAGGAAACCCGATGGCACGTCCTATGGCTTGTCCGTGTGTCACTGTTCCACTTATGGAATATGGTCTCCCCAAAATGCGTGTTGCCGTCACGATGTCCCCTTCGGCCAGAGCATTGCGCACGACCGTTGACGAGGCTTGCAGACAGTATTTGGCAGGCAACGGCAGAGCCTGTATTACCTCAAGCCCCAGCTCTTCACCGTACTGTCTGTATTCGGCAAACCCATTGCCATCTCTCTTCCCGAAACGGTTGTCATAGCCTATCACAAGAGCCTTGCCGTGCAGTCTGTTCCTAAGAGTTCTCTCCATGTACCGATATGCACCCGTTTCCGCAAGTTCCGGAGTGAAATCCAGCAACGCCACGCTGTCAATGCCGCACTGTTCGATGAGACGCAGTTTCTCTTGCAGGGTTGTCAACAGGGGAATGCTGCTTTTCGGGTCAAGTACTTGGCGCGGAGGCTGCCTAAAAGTCACAACCATGGATTTCAATCCTCGTCTTGCCGCTTCATCGGTTACTTGCCGGAGCAGGTATTGGTGACCGCAGTGTACGCCGTCAAAAAAACCTATGGTCTGCACGAAGGAACCACTGATCTGGTTGTCGGAACTGTCGTCTATTATTTGCATAGTGTCAGTGGTTTTGCAAGATAATCCTTGACATCCAGTCTCCCCGCTTGGACAACATTGTATGGAATCCCAGTTTTGCCGCTCCGTCAAGATTAGGTTGGCTGTCATCGACAAACAACGTTTCGGATGCTTTTATCTGAGCTGTATCGAGTACCGCCCGGAAAATCTCAGACTCCGGCTTTTCCAGATGCAGTACGTGTGAAAGGAAAATGTGTTTGAACCACCGGGTGGCGTCTTCGCCCCTATACGCCATCCGATGTTGTTTGATGTACTCCCAATGAATCTCGTTGCTGTTGCTAAGGATGAAGAGATCGAAATGTTCCTTTAACTGTCGCAAAGCCTCAAAGCGTTCTTGTTGTATGGGTACTATCAGGCTCACCCATGCGTCATGAATCTGCTGGTCTGTTATGTCTGGTGTGGAACTTCTCCGCCGGAGAGCCCCATAGAATTCCTCTACAGACATTATGCCACGATCTATCTCTTGGAAAATGCCTTCAAACTGTGAGTACTGCTGTGGAAAAATATCTCCGGACAAGCCTAACTTCCGGAATTCCCCGAGACATCTTTCCGAATCAAGGTCGCATATCACTCCGCCGAAGTCAAAGACAATGTTTTTTATACTTTCCGCATTCATGCAAGTGCAAAAATATGTATTTTATTTTAAACGAGCAAATTCCACCGTGTTTATCGGGCGGTGGGAGCTTTAACAAGAAAAGAACTGCTCGCATAAAAACGAGAGTTGCTTCTGTATGCCGAGGGGAAAAGAACCCTCTCCAACTACTGTGTTGCACAGAGACAATGCCAAAAACATAAAAACGCAGAAGAGCAAAAAAACAGGGGCTCATTTGTTCTGAATAGAAATAAATGCTTATCTTTGCACCACTGCTTGGGACGTGTCTCTACAAAGACCGTCTGTCAGGGGATTGTTCTATGGTGTAATGGTAGCACTAGAGTTTTTGGTTCTCTCAGTGGTGGTTCGAATCCGCCTGGAACAACGCGGCGAATTGCGATGAAACGGAAAAGAATCGCAGTTCGCTTTTTTTGTTTTAATTGTGTCCTTTTTCCAAACTCCGTCTTGTGAAACGGTTGACAACAGAAAGTTCCCGTCCTGTGATTCTGTCCATTGCAGGCAGCGACCCTTGTAGCGGTGCGGGTTTACAGGCAGACATCAGGGTCGCCATGCATCTGGGGTGCTATGCCACAACCATAGTTACGGCCCTTACCGCGCAGAACACGTATGAAGTGGCGGAGGTATGGCCTTGCACCGCACGCCAAGTAGCCTTGCAAAGCAAAGTGTTGCTTGACGACATCTCGCCTCGAGCAGTAAAGGTCGGCATGCTAGCCTCAGAAGAGGTTGCGGCGGAAATTGCCAAGACGGTGGAGTTGCTGCCGCACGCTGACATTGTGGCAGATACCATTCTGTCATCCACGTCCGGCAAGAGCCTCTTTAACGGGAACTGCAGCGGGGCTTTTGAACGACTGCTCAAGGCTGCCCGTGTTATCACGCCCAATTTGCCGGAGGCGGAAAAACTGCTCGTGGGCGAAAAGATCCCACCCGAAAAAATGCCGGAGGTTATCAGCCGCAAGTTCGGGGGCGTGTCTGTCTATCTCAAGGGAGGACACGGTGGAGGGCAAACGCTGTCAGACTTGTTCTTCAATTCAGAAACAAACTCGCTGATCCGTCTTAATGCACACCGCATAGACACACACAACACCCACGGTACTGGGTGCTGCCTTTCAACGGCTCTCGCCTGTTTTCTCGCTCTCGGCAATTCGCTTGACGATTCCGCACGCAAAGCCCATGACTTTACGCACTTGTCGTTGGAGAGAGGCCGCAACTTCACGCTCGGATCGGGACACGGACCCTCTTTCTGTTTTTGAGGGAGACCTGCAAATGACCTCGCGGCAATTGTGTAACAAGTATTTTTGTGCTGAAAAGAGCGTGGAAAACGGAGCTTTTTCGTACATTTGCGGAGAGATATACATCCGGTCCGGGCTATATGGCAGAAAAGACAGAACAGGACACAACGCTAAGGATATCCGTAGTGATGGCGACCTACAACGGAGCACGCTATCTGCGCGAGCAGTTGGACAGCGTGGTATCCCAGTCCTATCCCATTTACGAACTGATAGTACAGGACGATGGCTCTACGGATGACACCCTGCCCATACTTGACAGCTATGCCAAGCAGCATCCCACCATGAAAGTGTATGCCAACACGTCAGAGTGCCACGGCATCAACGGCAATTTTTTCTCTGCCATGTCCCGCTCCACGGGCGACTATATCGCCATTTGCGACCAGGACGACGTGTGGGAACGAGACAAACTGCGTTGGCAAGCCGAAGCGATAGGCGACAACGCAATGTGTACGGGCTTTTCCGTACCGTTCTCAAGCGATGGATTCCCTGCTAAGGCCGATATGCGCATCCCGAATCTCCATTTGATACGCAACACCTATCTCAGTCAAATTCCCGGTCATACCATGCTGTTCAGAAAGGAACTCCTCAACTATCTGACAGGGGGAGAGAAGCTGCCGCTCTACTACGACTGGCAGCTGGCTTGTGTGGCATCGGCAATGGAGAGTGTGGTCTTCATAGACAAGACGCTGGTACATTTCCGCCGCCATGCCGGAGCAGCCACGGCAACCGCACCTGTGGGTAATGCCCTGTTCTCCGGTGGAGCGTGGAATTACATCGCAACCTCGCTGTTTCGCCACAAAGCCTTGCAGAGCGAAGTGCGCCGCCGCTTCATGATAGTGACCCCTTTTCTTGAAACGTTGCCGTTTTCCACCCACAGTCTTGCAGAGGCCATCAGAATGGGGCACCTGCAGATGCAACGCGGCCTGTTTGCGTTTATTCGCCGTATTGCGTTTTTCGCGAGGCATTCACACCACATCTTCCACACAGAGGAGCACCGTACCCTTGTGAGACTGCTCAGGGCGATATTTTTTGTATATTCATGTGGCTACTACTACAGATCCCACATCAAGAAATAATTTCCTCCGCTATTATGGACAACACATATATGGAAGAATTCCGCCGCCAATCGCTGCGTAACGCCCAACTCAAGATGTTTGGAATCCTTGAGGAGATAGACCGCATCTGCCATACGCACAACATTCGTTACTGGATTGAGGGCGGCACTCTGCTGGGGGCGGTGCGGCACAAAGGCTTCATTCCGTGGGACGATGACCTTGACGTGTCGATGATGCGCTCTGACTACAACAGATTCATAGAGGTCGCTCCATCCGAACTGCCGAAAACGATGTTTCTACAGACCCGGCACAGCGATCCCGGTATCTCTTTCAGAGCGTGCAAGATAAGAGACCTGAACTCGTATATTGCCGATGCTGATGACAACAACGGGCAGGCCTATCAAAAGGGGATTTTTGTAGATATATTTCCCTACGACGGCGCGCCCTCTGTATGCCGCAGGTTAATGGGCAAGGTGGCAAGGGCGATATGCATTGCAGACACCACCATCCGCAAGCCACACTGCTATTCATGGCGTTCGGCGATGGCTTTGTTCTATTTCGGGGTCAAGCGGACGGTGTTTCTTGCTATATGGAAACTGGCGCGCAAACTCACGGACAACGGCAAGTACATAGCTATAGATCCTTATTTCAGCTGGTGTCGTGCCGTCCACCCAAAGGAAAACGTGTTTCCGTTATCCGAAGTTGATTTTGAGGGGAGAAAATTCCCCGTCCCTGCCAAAAGTGACGAATACCTTACTACGCTTTACGGGAACTGGCGGCAGATTCCTCCTGTGGAAAAACGCCAGGCGCACTCCATGATAATAGTCCCGCAACTTATTGAAAACAAGGAACAATGAAAGTCCTTTTAGTCAACACAAACGGCAGGACTGGAGGGGCTGCCATTGCCGCTTCGCGCCTTGTCGCCGCCCTCAACAACAACGGAGTCCTGGCCAAGATGCTTGTCGCCAACAACGACGATTGCAAAAATCCAGATGTCGTTTCTTTGCCGAGGCCCTGGAAATACAAATGGCATTTCCTTGCAGAGAGGCTGTCTGTCTTCGTTCGCCAGAATTTCAGAAAGACACACCTTTTTGACATCGATCCCGCCCAGACAGGAGTAGACATAACCCGCACGCCGATATTTCAGGAGGCCGACATTGTCCACCTGCATTGGGTCAATCAGGGCTTTCTGTCACTCAAGAGTATTGAGCGCATTCTGGCAAGCGGCAAGCCTGTGGTGTGGACCATGCACGACATGTGGGCTTTTACAGGTATCTGCCACTACGTGCGCAGATGTGAAAACTACAAACATGGATGCGGCAACTGTCCGCTGCTTTTCCGCAGAGGAGCCGAAGACCTTTCAAACGCAATATGGAAACGCAAGCAAGCTCTGTGGAGCCGCTTCCCCAACCTGACTTTTGTGGCGTGTAGCGAATGGCTTGCACAGACAGCGAAAACAAGTCCCCTGCTTGAAAACCATAGAGTGCTGGACATAGCCAACCCCATAGACTGCAGTCTCTATGCACCGCACGACCAGACAAAAGCCCGGCAGGAATTCGGCTTACCCACTGAAAAGAGGAAACTTATACTGTTTTGCGCCTACAACGTCCTACTGCCGATAAAAGGATTGACTTTCCTGAAGCAGGCTCTGAAATTGCTTGTAGCCAAACGGCCGGAACTCAAAGGGCAGTTGGGACTCGTTTTGGCAGGCAAAGGTTCGGAAGGTCTCGGCGAAGATTTTCCCATAGAAGTATATCCTATGGGGCTTGTGACCGATGAGCGCAGAAAGGCTAGTCTATATTGTGCAACCGACATATTTGCCATCACCTCCCTGCAGGACAATCTCCCAAACACGATAGTAGAGGCCAAGGCAAGCGGTCTGCCTGTCGTGGGCACAAAGGTTGGGGGTATTCCGCAAATGATAAACCAAGAGATTGACGGCTGCCTGGTATCCCCCGGAGACCCTACCGAACTGGCTGAAGCCCTGGAGTGGATGCTGTGCGAAGCAAACCTAAGCAAAATGGCAAACCACAGCCGACTTGACGCTCTGTCCAAATATTCAGAGGAGACTGTCGCAAAAAAATACATTGAATGTTACAGGAACATGCTGGCAGAGCCTGTATGATACAAAATAAAGCAGGAAAATGAGTATAAAGATATCTGTAGCCACCGTTATCTGGAATCCCGGTAGCTTATTGCAACGCACCCTTGACAGCGTGGAAGACCAGGACTACGACAATGTTGAGCACATCATTGTTGACGGCAGGTCGACGGACAACACGCTGGTTCTGCTACACCAATATCAGGAGCGTAACTCCCTGCGTACGGCAAGGCGCGAGATCAATATGCTCAGCGAACCCGACAACGGCCTATATGATGCCATGAACAAGGCTATCAACATGGTCACCGGAGACTATATCATATTTCTCAATGCCGGCGACAAGTTCCATTCAAGACACACGCTAAGCGAAGTGGCAAACTGCGCTGGTCTGCATCCGGCCGTAATCTACGGCAACACCGATGTTGTTGACAACAACGGCAATTTCCTCCGCAAACGCCATCTGCAACCTCCGACACACCTGCACTGGACATCTTTCCGCCATGGCATGCTGGTCTGCCATCAGGCCTTCTTCGCACGCACAGACCTCGCACGGCAAACCCCCTATAATCTCAAATACCGTTTTTCCGCCGATTTCGACTGGTGTATACGCATCATGAAGGCGGGCGAAAAACTCGGACTACCCATGACCGGCACCGGCTCCGTAGTGGCGGACTACCTTGAAGAAGGAATAACGACCAGAAACCACCGCAATTCACTCATGGAGCGTTTCCGTATTATGGCCAAACATTACGGGCTCCTGCCAACCGTATGCCGCCATCTGTATTTCCTTTGGCGGTCAGTGAGGCGTTGACGAAGTCCAAGCTCTTTCAACGCAAAAAAGCAAAGGAAACGTAACATCCATAGATTTACGGACATCGCCAATATCGAGGAGACACGGGCCTGTCCATGATATTGATATGGGCAAGACTGGTCACAGGCCGTTCACAAGAAGGACTCGCTGTGTCTGTTCCATTGGCATTGTCTGATTTTTGCAGATGATGCAGACCGAGGGGAAGAACGATTCACACCTTTGCTGTTGACACTTACCCCTCTCAATGCAATGTGCATGACGTGTTCTTGACGGGTTTTGTATTATAGAGTGATTTCTTTTTGCTAACTTTGCGTTTCAGATGCACCACTACAGATTTTCGGGGCACATCTTTGCTTGCAAATCAAACACACACGACACATAATGGACTACAATTTTAGTGAAATTGAGAAAAAGTGGCAGCAGCGATGGAAGGAGCAGAACACTTATCACGTTGTAGAGGACAGAAGCAAGCCCAAATACTATGTGCTAAACATGTTTCCATATCCCAGCGGCGCAGGGCTGCATGTGGGACACCCTTTGGGCTACATAGCCAGCGATATATATGCGCGTTACAAGCGTCAGAAAGGCTTCAATGTCCTTAACCCCATGGGCTACGACGCCTATGGCCTGCCTGCTGAGCAATATGCCATACAAACCGGACAGCATCCGGAAAAAACCACTTTCCAGAATATTGATCGCTACCGCAAACAGCTGGACAAGATAGGTTTCAGTTTTGACTGGGATCGCGAAGTGCGCACCTGCGCGCCCGACTACTATCACTGGACACAATGGGCTTTCCAGAAAATGTTCAATTCTTTCTATTGCAATAAATGCCAGAAAGCACAACCCATTTCCAGACTTGTGGAACATCTTGATGCCAAGGGGACAGAAGACCTTGATGCTGCACAGTCCGAAGAACTCAACTTCTCCGCCAGCGAATGGAAATCCATGGACGAGCGGCAGAAGAGCCGGGTCTTGATGAACTACCGCATCGCCTTTTTGGGTGAAACGATGGTAAACTGGTGTCCAAAACTCGGAACTGTGCTCGCCAATGATGAAGTGGTAGACGGCGTGAGCCTCAGGGGCGGCTACCCCGTAGAACAGAAAAAGATGCGCCAATGGTGTCTGCGTGTCAGTGCCTATGCACAACGTCTGCTCAACGGTTTGGAAACTATTGAATGGAGTGACTCCATCAAGGAGACACAACGCAACTGGATTGGCCGGTCTGAGGGGACAGAAGTAGAATTCAAAATAGCTGATTCCAACGAAACTTTCACCATTTTTACCACCCGCGCCGATACCATGTTTGGCGTTACGTTTATGGTCTTGGCACCGGAAAGCGAACTCGTAACAAAAGTGACCACAGATGGGCAAAAGGCAGAGGTGGAGAAATACCTTGCCTATGTAAAAGGGCGTACGGAACGCGAACGGCAGATTGACCACAAGGTGACAGGCGTATTCTCGGGGGCATATGCCATCAATCCGTTCACTGGCGAAAAAAACCCCATTTGGATAAGCGAATATGTACTGGCAGGCTACGGCACAGGAGCCATCATGGCGGTACCCGCCCACGACAGCCGTGACTATGCTTTTGCCAAGCATTTCAACCTCCCGATTGTCCCACTGATTGAAGGCGCGGATATCAGCGAGGAGAGCTACGATGCCAAAGAGGGAATAGTGACCAACTCACCACGCAAGGGCGTGAAACCCTATATTGACTTCTCGCTCAATGGCCTTACGGTCAAAGAGGCAATTGCCGCAACAAAGATATACGTCAAAGAACATCACATTGGCCGCGTGAAAGTCAACTATCGCCTACGAGATGCCATATTCAGCCGTCAGCGTTATTGGGGCGAGCCTTTTCCCGTTTATTACAAACACGGTATTCCGCAGATGATACCGGAGGAGTGTCTGCCGATAACTCTGCCACAGGTGGAAAATTTCCTGCCAACAGAAACAGGGGAACCACCATTGGGGAACGCCCAAATGTGGGCGTGGGACGAAAGCAGCAGACAGGTGGTTGACAAGAATCTGATTGACGACAAGACTGTGTTCCCCATAGAATTGTACACCATGCCTGGATTTGCCGGTTCTTCCGCCTACTACCTGCGCTACATGGACCCGCACAACAGCAAAGCGTTGGTAGACAAGGAAATTGACGAATACTGGCAGAATGTAGACCTCTACATCGGAGGTTCCGAACATGCAACAGGACACCTTATATACAGTCGCTTTTGGAACAAGTTCCTTCTTGATATCGGGGTGAGCTGCAAGGAAGAGCCTTTTCAGAAACTTGTAAACCAAGGCATGATACAAGGCCGTTCCAACTTCGTGTACCGCATAAAGGACACCAACACTTTCGTGTCGCATGGTCTCAAAAGCAAGTATGACACCACACCCATTCATGTGGACGTGAACATGGTAAGCAACGATCAGCTTGACCTTGATGCTTTCAAGGCGTGGCGTCCGGAATATGCCGATGCAAAGTTCATTCTTGAAGACGGGAAGTACATCTGTGGATGGGCAATTGAGAAAATGTCCAAAAGCATGTTCAATGTAGTCAACCCCGACTATATCGTAGAACGCTACGGAGCTGACACCCTGCGCCTCTACGAAATGTTCCTCGGCCCGATAAACCAGTCAAAACCATGGGACAGCAATGGCATTGACGGTTGCTCGCGTTTCCTGCGCAAAGTGTGGGGGCTTTTCCATGACCGCGAGGGAAAATTTATTGTCTCCGACAACAAACCGTGCCGCAACAGTCTCAAAAGCATCAACAAGCTAATCCAAAAGGTCAGCCAAGACATCGAAAACTACTCATACAACACGTCTATCAGCGCGTTTATGATTTGTGTAGGCGAACTTGCACAACAGAAATGCTCTTCACGCACAGTGCTTGAGCAGCTGGTGGAACTGCTTGCTCCGTTTGCGCCACATATCTGCGAAGAACTTTGGGAAATGCTAGGGTACTCCTCCACTGTGTGCGACTCTCCCTGGCCAGAAGTCAAGGAAGAATACCTTAGGCAAGACACAGAAACGATTAGCGTCTCTTTCAACGGGAAAACTCGTTTCACAATGGATTTCGCTCCCGATGCCCAAGAACAGGATATCGTGGCAGCGGTGATGAGTTCGGAAAACACGGCAAAATATATTGAGGGCAAGCAAATCGTCAAGACGATTGTTGTGCCGCACCGCATCGTCAACATTGTGGTGAAATAACACGGTGATCCTCATGTATGCAAATTCCACGCATAGACAGATATTATGATACAGCTTCATTTTAGTCTGAAAAACACTGCACACGATTTCTTCTACATAATGGCGGGAACGTTTATCTATGCCGCCGGATATGTGTTTTTCCAATTGCCTTACCAACTTGTACCGGGCGGCACTTCGGGTGCGGCAGCGTTGATCTTCTACTCAACGGAAATGCCGGTGCAATATACCTATTGGGCATTCAACGTGATTTTGCTCGGAGTCGCCCTCAAATTCCTTGGCTTCAAGTTCCTGATCAACACAATCTTCGGAGTTCTCAGTTTGGGTAGCTTCATGGCATTGTTTCAGTACGTCGCACCGATTGACACGCAAAACCATTTTGTCAAAATACTTGACAACCCTTTCATGTCGTGTCTCATAGGTGCTGCTCTTGAAGGTGTTGGGTTGGCCGTGGTGTTCATCAACAATGGCTCAACAGGCGGCACCGACATAATCGCCGCCGTGGTCAACAAATTCCGCGACATGAGTTTGGGACAAGTCATTGTGTGTACGGACTTCTGCATAGTTTCAAGCGGCTATTTCATTTTCCACGATATCAACCTGCTTGTATATAGCTATATCACCCTAATGGTGACAACCGTTACCCTTGACTATGTGGTCAGCAACAGACGGCAGTCGGTACAGTTCTTTATAATCTCCGAAAAATACGAGGAACTCTCGCGTATAATAGCATCCACCGGTCGTGGAGTCACCGTGCTTTCCGGCATAGGCTGGTACACGAAGAAAGAGCGAAAGATTCTTGTTGTGTTGGTGCGCCGGCAGGAAAGCCCCTTCGTCTTCAGGATAATCAAGCAAACTGACCCAAAGGCTTTGGTGTCACAAAGCAAAGTCATCGGAGTGTTCGGCAACGGATTTGACCGCATAAAGGGGAAATAGCAGCACTGCTACTCAGGACAAGGAGAGGGTGCGGGCAACATGATACAATAATATACGATGTTGAGCGTTTATAATTGACACGGAAACAACATTGAACAAATGTACAGAATTGTTTTTGCAACAAACAACGTCCACAAACTGCGCGAGATAAGAGCCATACTTGACGGTCGCGCAAAAGTACTGAGCCTAAACGATATAAATTGTCATTCAGACATCCCTGAAACGGCAAAAACCCTTGAGGGGAATGCCTTGATCAAGGCGCGCTACATCTATGACAACTATGGGTTGGACTGCTTTGCAGATGACACTGGTCTTGAAGTGGAAGCTCTCGGCGGGGCTCCGGGCGTACACACTGCCCGATATGCCTCCGACAGACACGACACCCAAGCCAATATGCGCAAACTGCTAAAGGAAATGGACGGCAAATCCAACCGTAAGGCACGCTTTCGCACCGCCATTGCCCTTATAAAGGACGGCAAAGAAAGCCTGTTCTGCGGTCATGTTGACGGCTATATTTCAAATGAGCCTATGGGTGACAACGGTTTTGGCTACGACCCTGTGTTCATTCCCGAAGAAACGGGAAAGACTTTTGCACAGTTGGGAGAAGACGTCAAGAACAAAATCAGCCACCGCGCAAGAGCCGTAGCAAAGCTGATAGAATTTCTCAACAAAGAATAGACCTGCACTCGCCAAAACCTTACAAAAGAGTTATCGCCATGTTATCACGGACTATGAAAAAGTACTTTTTGGCTCTTGCCTCTCTGGCGTTGTCGCTTGCCGTTGACGGCAGCGACTGGAATTCCTATATGTCCTACCATAATGTCACCAACAACATACCTGTCGGGGACAAGGTATATGCTTTGGCGGGGGGCAGCTTGTTTTCATACTCCTTTGGCGACACAAAAGTACAGACTTATTCAAAATTTTTGGGGTTAAGCGGCGCCAACATTACCAATATTGCCTATTGCGAGGAACTACAGGTCTTTCTGCTTGTTTACGAAGACTACAACATTGACATATTGGGAATCAACGACAGTATAATAAACATTCCTCAATACAAGAATTCCTTGTTCTCTGACAAGACCATCAACGATGTGGCCGTCATGGGACACGAAGCCTTTGTGTCTACCTCTTTCGGGATTATTGTCATCAACCTCAAGAAGGCCGAGTTCACCAATGTCTATGAGTTGGGGACAAATGTCCGCTCGGCCATCGGAGATGACGACCGTATCTTCGCACGGGTGGCTGACGGCATCCTGTATGGCAACCGCACAGACAATCTCCTTGACAAGTCCAACTGGAAAACATGGAGCACGTCCAAACCGTTGCGATTCATGGCTTACAACGGGGGAATCTATGCCCTATACGGTGACGGGCTGTACGGATTTGACACCGAAACATTCAAAATAAACATGGTATGCAAGGGTGCCTACAGCAACTGTTGTCCCTACGGTAGAAAACTTGTTTTGCAGAGCTCTTCCAAAATCGGAGTGGTAGACGAAGACGATAACGTTTCCATAACCGAAATAAGCAACGATTTCGCGAGCCTGAGCAGTGACGGCACATATCTGTGGGCGTCGCGCAGGACCAAGGGCTTGCAGCCGTTTTCTCTTGATGCGGACACGCTGAAGCCTGCCGCCGATGCCATCATACCAAACAGTCCTGTCAGAAACTATTTTTCCGACATATACTACACCCCCTACAACAAACTGATTGTGGCAGGAGGAGCTTTGGCCTATTACGGCAAGACCTACTATGAGGGAACCGTCATGTCATACCAAGACGGAGTATGGACCAACTTCCGCGAAGACAGCATAAGCACAAAGACGGGTGTGCCGTATATCAATATAACCGCCGTGGCGGAAGACCCTAACGACCGCAACCATCATTTCGCCTCATCGGCAGATGGAGGTTTGTATGAGTTCCGCAACGGGATTTTCCAGAAACTCTACAACTGCGACAACTCTCCTATCTCAAGCATCTACCCCAACAACGCCAGCCTGCGTCTACGCTACAATCGCCTGACAGGAGCCAAGTTTGACCCTAAAGGCAACCTCTGGATGTTCAATAATCTGGTAGACACCGTTGTGCGTGTACTCACGCCTGACATGGAGTGGAAAAGTTTCTATCTGGACAAGATCAAAACATATCCCACATTTGACAATTACATATTTGACAGCCGCGGTTGGGTTTGGATGACACACCGACGGTGGGCGGGAACGTACAGTGCAGGAATCGCCTGCCTTAACTACAATGGCACGCTTGACAATAAGACGGACGACAACTTTGCGTTCTGTACGACCTTTACAAACCAGAACAACACCACTACGACCATAAGCCTGCTGTACAGTGCGACATTTGATCAAAACGACCAGTTGTGGATAGCCACAGACCAAGGAATCTTCATACTTGAGGACCCGAGTAAAATCTTCTCTTCCAACGTGACCTTCCGCCAGCCTCTGGTGCCGCGCAATGACGGGACCAATTATGCCGACTATCTGCTTGAGGGGGTGGCAGTGAAGGTCATCGTTGTTGACGGGGCAAACCGCAAGTGGATAGGCACGACCAACAACGGGCTCTACCTCGTGTCAGAAAACGGAACGGAAATTTTGGAGCATTTTACGGCAGAAAACTCGCCTTTGCTGTCTGACTGCATTCTCTCGCTTGCCATCAGCCCGGTAAACGGCCTGCTCATGATCGGCACCGACTTGGGGCTTATGTCCTACCGTGCCGATGCCACTCCACCGGCAGAAAGCCTCTCGGAGAACAACATAAAAGTGTTCCCCAACCCCGTACGTCCCGAATATGACGGGAAGATACGTATCACCGGGTTTGTCAAGGACTCGGACATCAAAATTACCACCACTACGGGAATCGTGGTTACACAGGGAACATCGCTCGGCGGTTCTTTTGTCTGGAACGGGCGCGACAGCCAAGGCAGACGTGTTGCCACAGGAGTCTATCATGTAATTGGCTCTGATGCAGAAGGCAAGAAAGGTGTCGTTGCCAAAATTCTGGTAGTGAAATAAACCACACCGAAGAAGTCTTTGTGCTTCGGCTTTCAGACTCTTGCTCTTAGAGAACTCTGTTCCCACCCATGCGGACAATCCCATGTAAAATGCACAAACGTGACCTTCAATCAAAAACCTTTAGGTATCTTTGCACAACAAACAAATCCAAGCATGACAAAATTCTGTAATATAGCCTTTTTTACGACAGCAATTCTGGCCGCCGTCAGCTTCTGCGGCTGTCAGCAAAACCGCACTGACGGCGAGTGCATAGTCATCAACGAGATTTGCGGCAAAGACAACGACGGGCTTGAATGGATAGAGATAGGCAACTCTTCCGACAAAAGTGTCAACCTCAAAGGTTACAGGCTTTGGAAGATGGACACGGAGGGCATTGACAAGAAGCTCTACAGTTTCCCCGACACAACATTGGCACCCCACTCGTTTTTCACAATCAACGCCGAAGACCTCCGCGCCCGAGTCCCCTACAAGAAAGCCGTTATCGTAGAACTATACAACGCTGAAGACAAGCTGATAGACTGCTTTGACAGCTACGAAGACCTTGATGCCGAATCACACCCCTTAGGAGGCAGCTATGCACGCATTCCGGACTTTACGGGCGAGTGGACTGTAACAAATCACGCCACGTGGGAGAGTTCCAACCAAGAATAACTTTTTCCAGACAGTGGGTCACTGCGGAAAAGAATGCCGCAGACGGTGGGAGCATGATCAAAACACGCCCGAATCCTTACGAAAATTGCGGAAGTACTGCCACATTATCATGGCGGCGGCACACGAAACGTTAAACGAATGTTTCGTGCCATATTGCGGAATCTCAAGGCAATAGTCACTTTGGTCAACAGCCTCTTGACCAACACCTTTTACTTCATTTCCCAAAACAACCGCCGTAGGACGCCGTTCGCTCCATTCAAGCATACTGACACTTCCCTCCACCTGTTCTGCCGAAACAACCACAAAACCCGATTTCCTGAGTTTGCTGATGCAATCAATGGTTGATGGAAAATACCGCCATTCTACAGAGTCCTCCGCACCGAGAGCCGTTTTGTGTATTTCCGGATGAGGCGGACTGGCGGTTATGCCGCAAAGACACACACTCTGGATCCTGAACCCGTCGGCAGTGCGCAACACCGATCCCACATTGTACATACTCCTCACGTTGTCGAGTACAACAACAAGAGGAGTCTTGTCTGCTTGACGGAACTCCTCGGTGGTCAGGCGATTCATTTCAAGTGCGGTCAACTTGTGCATTATAAAAACAAAATATGACGTGTGCAAAGGTAACGTTATTTTGTGACAATTTTGTTTAAAAGAGTTTGAAACAGGTGCTACGATATATGATAATTCGCTACTTTTGCATCACGCTTATGAAGCCCTGTCTCGCAACCTGTTTTCTTGTGCCCTGTTTCTTTGTATGCCCGCAGGCCAAGACTTACGCCCAGACGGACACCGACCACAACGACACTCTGCAGGTGGCGATGCTCGTCAAGGTTGACCGCGCCTGCTACAAAGGAGACAGCCTTCCCAATGTGACCCTTCATGAATTCTACAAGTTCCCGCCCCGGCAGTTCCGCAACGAACATCAACGCACCAAATACAACAAGCTGGTACGAAATGTGAAGTATGTCTTTCCCTATGCAAGACTTGTGCGTACTATCCTGATTGAGACCCACGACTATTTGCAGACCCTTGATACTGACAAAGAGAAAAAACAGCACATCAAGGCAGTGGAACGCGGCATACGCAAACAATATGAGCCTACGGTACGCAAGATCTCAAAGACACAGGGAAAACTGCTTGTCAAGCTAATTGACCGCGAGTGCGGTCAGACAAGCTTTGAGATGATCAAGGCGTTTCTTGGCAGTGCCAAAGCCAATATGTATAACGTATTGAGTTCCCTCTTCGGGAACAATCTGCGCAAGCACTATGACCCCCGAGGCGAAGACCGCGAGATAGAGCGTATCGTACTCATGGTAGAGAGCGGACAACTATGAGCGTTTAGACATCTTGTCGGACTCTGTCTTGCATAAATATTTCGCATATTTTCTCCTTAAAACAAAAAACGCATGAAAAAGCGGTAATGTTTGCAGGCTTTTTCAAAATTAGCACTATCTTTGGGGCAGAATGATTCTGTCGGCACCATACAGCATTGCCGTATGCGGCAGCGTTGTTTTGGACAACAGACACAGAAAAAACAAGACCCCGTGAAACTTTCATGCAGATTGTTGGCCGTAGCCATTGCGCCCCTGTTTTTTGCAGAGAGCACAACAGCTCAGAACTTTCCTGTAGCTGACCGTCAATTGTATGACTTCTTTGAGAATCTCCCTGTAGACCGTTCGCTCATTTCCAAGAACACTGCCGGAATGGCGAAGTCTGGCGGACAAAGCCGCCAACGGCCGGATCACGTCAACAATCAGGCAACAAACCATTTCCCCCCGATATTCAACCAGAGCGGCGGTTCGTGCGGTTCCTCTGCCAATGTGGCATATATGCTGTGCTATGAGATAAACTCGCTATACAACCGCGATGGCAAGCACAATGCGGACTACCAGTTCCCCTCTCATTTCTCATGGCTGGCATGCAATAGCGCGCTGCCGGAAGAGACCATAACAAGGAGCAACGGCATTCCAAGCGTCACCACCTATGGAGGCACTACCTATTCCCGCTTTTTCGGACTTCAGGACACGGAAGAAAAAGACTGGGGATGGATGCAGGGATACGACAAATGGTATTCTGCCATGTTTAACCGCTCAAAAAGCATGGGTAAGTTCCCGTATGGCATGGACACGCCGGAAGGCATCGAACTTGCCAAAAACTGGCTGTGGAACCATTGTGGCGACGAAGATTTCCAGACCGGCGGCATTTTTGTAATTGGCGTGGCGGCAGGACCGGAATTCACGGAGTTTCCAGAGACACCTGCAAATCAGGAAGCGGGCGTCATCGGACATCATTATGTCACCACTTGGGGACCGCAGTACAACCACGCAATGACCGTAGTGGGTTACGATGACCGTGTGGAGTTTGACCTTGACGGCAACGGGATTTCCGGTGAAAAAAACAAAGGAGAAACGGGCGCATGGATCATAGCAAACTCTTGGGGGACAGGATGGTGCGATGCCGGCACAATATATTGTCCATATGCCTATACGTACTGTGTGGGGTTGTCCGGGTCAGCATGGGATCCTGCCGTATATCACCCACGCAAGAACTACCGCCCGTTGCGCACCATAAAGCTGTTGATGGACCATAGCCGCAGGTATGAAATAGGCCTGTGCGGCGGAGTTTCACAGGACACGTCTTCACAGGAGCCCGAATTCACCACAAAGTTTTCCCATTTCTCTTACTCCGGCTCCGTCAAGACCGGGACTGCCGACGTACCTATGTTGGGACGTTGGGCGGACGGTTACCACTATGAGCCTATGGAATTTGGTTACGATCTTACAGACCTTACGGAAAACGTAGACCGCACAAAACCCCTGAAATATTTCTTTTATATCACAACCAAATACTCAGCCAAGGGCGTTGGCAACATCTACAAGGCATCCATACTTGACTATGAGTTTGAACGTAACGGGATGGAGATTCCGTTCCGGGCAGACACCGTTGCCATTCTCAATAAGGGGAAGACCACTATGATTAGTGTCATCGTGCCGGGAGAACAAGCCTACCCACCAGTAAATCTGCAACTTGCAGAACAAAAACTGAGTTGGCAAGCCCCCCGCAAATCAAACTTGCAGCTCAAAGGATATGCCGTATATTGCAACGACAAACAAATCGCGCTGCTTGATGCCGGAGTCAATACATACGATCTCGGCAGTCCGGACGTGGGTCCGTATGCGCTAACTGCCGTTTACGACTATCATGGGCAAGACAACGAATCGGCTAAAACCAACTCCGTCTACAATATCTCTGCATCTGTAGCGGAAAAGACTAACACGGTTCTCGAACTGCGCAACTCCATGCTTTCCATACCCGATGCAATACCAAGTCGCCTCAACGAGGCAACCATAGAATTCTGGATAAAGCCATTTGCTGTCTTCAGCTACAACCAGCAAATCGGACAAAGCTGGGGAACGTTTCTGTTTCATACAGACAATTCCGGTGCCGTGGTCGTAGGCTGGAACACCGGAGCAGACCGCATAACATCTGCGTCAGGTATGCTCAAAACCAACGAGTGGACACATATAGCCGTAACCGTTAATGGGAACGTGATGACTCTTTATGTCAACGGGAACAAGAAAGGCTCTGTCACATCGGCGAACTATTCCGGGCTTGATGCTATAAGGAATTTCAAAATTGGCGAGAGTGCATATAAGTTCAACGGCCAGATAGACGAGCTCCGTATATGGAACAGATGCTGCACGCAAGGGGAAATCCTTGTCAATATGCGCCAGTCCATCGTAAACCCCACCATCTGTCCGGGTCTTATTACTTATCTGAACATGGACACTGTCCAGCAAGACGGTATAACCACGCTCCTTGAATGCAGGGGTGGGCATAGCGTGGATCTTTCCACCGTTAGCGACTACGGTGTTGTGGAAGACGCTACGTTCCTCACGGGAAGCATTTCCGCTTTCGATGCAGATTTCACACTCAGCGCAAACACTCTTTGTGTCGGCGAACCAGTCTCCGTCTACCCTTCGTTTCCTCTCTGCGCTACCGGAATAGAATGGCAGGCAGACGGCTCAAACACGCCCGGCACCACCATAAGCACCCCCTCGTTTGCATACGGAAAAGCCGGCAAATATTCCATATCTCTCAAAGTATACGACTCCAACGGCAATTCCGCCGAAAAGACGAAAGAAATTACCGTGAAAAAGCCCGAAGCACCCGTGGCAAACTTTGAGTTGAGTGTGGATTCCATTTCCGCAGGCAACAAAATAAGTCTGATTAACCGCTCTGTCGGCGAAAACTGCACTTTTGCATGGTCTATGCCGGGAGCAGACACGGAAGCGGTGTCTACCACCAACGCAAGCCCCTCTTTTCTCGTTACCGGACGACATCCTGTCACCCTTACTGCAAGCAACGAGACGGGGACCTCTTCCATAACCAAATATATCACCGTCACCAACACACTCCCGGCAATAGATTTCAACGTGACACCGGCTGCCATTATCCTTGGAGAAAAAGTATCGCTCTCCGACAGGACAAAATACGAGCCGTCCAAATGGACGTGGACTGTCACAAACGACAGGCATAACACGATAATACGCAGACAGGACTACGCCTACACTCCTAAATATCCGGGGGTGTACGATGTCAGTCTGACAGCCACAAATGACGTTGGTACAAGCACCTCAACCCTCAAGCGTGCTTTCATGGTAAGCAATGCAGACCCAAAGAATGGTCTTAACTTCACGGGCAAGGGCGAAAGAGTCTCATTCAAGAGCCCGGTGAGCACCTCCCTTAAGGGGTTCACCGTTGAGTATTGGCTGTTCCCTTACAGTACAAGCGGAGCGGCAAATCTTGTCAGCGATGACGGAGTTTTCAAAACAGCCACCGACCCAAACGGGGAAACGACCATAACATTGAACAACAAGACTGTAAGTTCGGGCGAGGGTTTTGTCATCCCCAACGAGTGGCATCATTATGCCATAGTCTGCAAGTCCGGTTCCGTCGTGTTCTATCGCGATGGGGAGATATTCATACAACCGGCGGCGCGCCTGCCGCTCAAAGTGCCGGTATGGACAGGCAATGTCACCATGGGCAGTACCGACACTCCTTTCTTTGGAATGATAGACGAGTTCAGGTTCTGGAACACCCCCCTCTCGGCTGGCGACATACAGTCTGTGTGCAATGCACCCATTTCAAATCCCGACTCCATGAAGACCAATGCCGGTCTCGTGATATACTATGATTTCAACCAGGCCTCCGGCAATGTGAAGAGCCTTACTGGCGAGGAATTTCTCGGCACCCGTTTGGGTTTCGGTCCCGACGGCGATGCATGGACCTCTTCTCTTGGTGTCTTCACCCTTGATTTCTCGGAAAAAGCCATAGAAAAAGACGTTACAGCCGACTGCCTTACCAATAGCAAGGCTCCGTTCTCTCATTCGTCAACAAACGTGAATGCTACCAACTATGTGGCACGCTTTTGGGAGCTGGAAACAGGTACGGCTTCTTCAAAATGGGTTGTGGAGAATACCGTCTCCGAATCCGATGTTACCACGGGAGCCCACGTTGACTCCTATTCCGGAGGAGCCCTTGCCTGCACCACAGGGAACGAAGGGTTTGCTCAAAGCGTCAATGACCAACGCACATACCAGACCGTCATCCTCCCCTCCGGCCACTACAAACTTTCCGTCACTCCATACGGCAGCTCCTTTGCGGAAACAGGCAGCTATCTCGTCGTAAACAAGGGCGACACCCTCGTGGGCAACGGCACGCTGCATGATGCCATAGCCTGGTCACGCCTTGACGACAAGGAACTGGAGTTTGACGTAACGGAAGACGGAGCGGAAATTTCTCTTGGTGTCATCTTCAATATGGACAAGAACAACACCGTTGCCATTGATGCCTTTACGCTCACACGATACCCATGCGAGTTTATAGACGCAGAGGACACGAGTGCAGTCACAGAGATTGTCAATGCGGACAAAGACTGCGTCTTCTTTCCCGAACATGGCGGAATAAGAAGCGGTGGCGGATGGCTTGAAATAACCAGTCTGCAGGGCATAACCATATTCGCCGCAGATACCGCAGAAGGTCTGTTTGTGAAACTGCCCTCAGGCATATATATCGTCAACGGCAAAAAGACAGAAATAAGATAACCCTAAACCCTGTTGTCAATGAAGTTCATCATATCATTCTGCATTGCACTGTCCAGTCTTGCCATCCATGTAGAGGCGCGCCTTGTCATGGGATCGCTGTTCGGCGATGGCATGGTGTTGCAACAACAGCAGGAAGTAAACGTATGGGGATGGGCCGCTCCTGATGCAAAAGTAAACATAAAGACATCATGGGGCGCAAAGGCGCAAGCCGTGGCCAACAAGAAGGGAATCTGGCGGACGAAACTACAGACCCCTATGGCTTCGTTTGAGCCGCAAACAGTGTGCGTGGTGTGCGGCAAGGATCGCACAGTCATGACAAATGTTCTCATCGGCGAAGTGTGGTTCGCATCGGGGCAAAGCAACATGGAAATGCCCCTCAAGGGGTTTGCTGGCTGCCCTACGGAACACTCCAACGAATACATTGCCTCGGCAGGCAGGTTTTCAGGCAAAATCCATTTTGTGACAGTGCCGGCTTCGCCACGGAAAATCCCCGCAGACACAGTCTCCGTTAAATGGGAAGACTGCACCCCCGAAACGGCAGCCTCATTCTGTGCCGCCGCTTATTTCTTCGGCATACGGCTACAGGAAACGCTCAACTGCCCCGTTGGGCTCATCAACAGCTCTCTTGGTGCCACACGTGTGGAGGGTTGGACTCCACGGGAAATCCTTGACACCTACCCCGACATAGACATGAGCGATGAAGCCCTCGGCCAGGTTGAACAGGTAAAGCCGGCTTATAACGTCAAGCGCGAATTGCCCCTCGTTTTCTACAACGGGATGATCCATCCCTTCGTGGGTTATGGAATAAAAGGATTTCTCTGGTATCAGGGAGAGGCCAACGTGACTTACCACTGCGGCGACTATGCGCAACGCTTCGCCAACATGGTAAACGAATGGCGCAGACGCTGGGATATGGGCGACCTGCCGTTCTACTACGTTGAAATATGCCCGTATGAATATTGGTGGGCGAAACCGGCTGTCATGTCGTGCGCCCTGCGCGAGCAGCAACTTCGCGCACAGTCAATACTCTCCAATGCCGGCATGGTATGCACCAATGATCTGGTACACGACTACGAATACTGGCAGATACACCCCTGCATGAAGAAAGAGGTTGGCGACCGCCTTTGCTATTGGGCTTTGGCAAAAACCTATGGCTTCAATAGTGTGGCCTGCCAGAGTCCAGTCTTCCGTTCCATACGCATTGACGGCGACAAAGCTGTCATCGCTTTCCATCATGCCGAAGACGGTTTCAACCGCAATGTCAAAATCGAGGGGTTTGAGATATGCGGTCCCGACAGCGTGTTTCACAAGGCGCAAGCCGGTGTCAATGGCAGCAGAGTGACAGTCCAGGCTTCCTGCGTGAAACAGCCCGTTGCCGTACGGTATTGTTTCAGACCGTTCTCTGTGGGCAATCTCAAGTCTGTCAGCGGCTTGCCCGTTGTTCCTTTCCGCACCGACTCTTTCCCCTTGGGGCAATAAAAACCTACGTATCCGCAACATACATTTTCTAACCTAACTAAATATTTTGTTTTATGAAGAAGCTTTTACTTTTATTCGCACTTGTGATTACCATAAGTGCAGTGTGGAACAAAGCCGACGCACGCTACAACCTCGGAAGCCGCAAAAGCTACGACGAGATTAAGGTGGGCGACACCATTGCCATACAGGGCATTTCCGACAATGCCAGCAATGGTTATCGCTACATTGGCGCCGGCATCTTGCAGACCGACTTCACGGCCGACTGTGTCTATACGGTGGAGCAGGGACCTGCTGACATCCGTACAGGAGATCCCACAATTTTCCTGCGCCAAATCGAACAAAACAAGTACCTCGGACTCAACGTTTTGCGCGGCAAAGCGCCCGATGGCTCTGACGGTACCTGTCTGGTGAGCACTCCCGACAGTGCCTACAATTTCGCTCTCTACTGCGCCGCAGACTCTTCCGAAGCCTGGAACGGACAGAAAAATTTCGACTCCGGCTCTACTGTGTTCTGTTACTCATACTATAACAGCGACGAAGAACTGGACTACTCTTTCCTCTGCAATTGGGGGTGGTTTGAAGCGGAGACCATACGCCTGTGGTCATACCACGACACCAATCCCTGGGACGTATACAAAGTGTATGAAACCGTTGATGCTTTGGGCGAGTTGACAGACCTGCTTGACTTCTACAGCAACCAGAACTTTGATTTTGCTGCCGGCTCAGATCCCGGATTCTATCCACAGGAATACGTTGACGCCTACAACAAAGCTCTTGAAAGGGCAACACTTGCCACAACCGAAGAACACACCGATGCCGAATACCGGCAGTACTACAGCGAACTCAAAGCCGCAAAGGAAGCTGTGGAAAGCCGCTACATTGAAATCTCCGACGGATACTACTATGTCGTGAGTGCCTACACCGACTTCCTGAATTCACAGCACGTGGAAAAAGCCTGCTTCATGGAAGACGGCAACAACTACATACAGTGGAAGACTCTCGCACCCAAAGATCCTGCGTTTATCTTCCATTTCAAGAAACTGGACAACGGCAATTTCCAAGTGCAGAGCTACAACACCGACCGCTATTGGTCCGCACCAAGCGAAGACAAAAGCTCGCAGGCCATCCAGACCACTACAAAACAGGAGAAAGCACAGATCTTCAACCCTATCGGAGGCGGACAATGGCAGATCTGGAATGAACTGTCTGCCAAGCACTATCACCCGGAGAGCAACGGCGGAGGTTCGGGCAAGAACGGAAAACTCGTCACATGGAACTCTTCAGGCAAGGGCTCTTCATCTACGTGGTACGTGAGGAGTATCGGCGATCCGAAACTCATAGACAGCCTTGACCTTGTAAAGCAACAGAACAAGATTACCGCAGAACTCAAGAGTCTTGCGGCCACGGCCAGCCAGACTTACGACAAGCTCTTCGTTTATTCTGCAGACACTCTCAAGCCGCTTGTTACACACGTGTCTGACACCGACCCCGATGACTGTCAGTTGTCTTCCAACGCATCCGATCCTGCCGAGGGCGGAAACCTCTCTTATCTGATAGACAAAAACCCGGAAACATTCTGGCACTCCACATATCACGCTTCAAATGATCCCGGCACATACCACTATCTGCAGGCAGATATCTCCAATGACCCGCAGTCTTCTTTCCAGATTTTCATTCGTCGCCGCAACGGCACCTACGGCAACTATGACCGTCCCACGACAGCCAAGATATATGCTGCTCAGGACACCGCAGGACAGTGGAACGGCACGGCAAAATGGACTCTCGTCAGGACTGTTTCCGGCATGCCTACCTCCGAAAGCATAAACGAATACTACACTCCGGGCATTGAACCGGGCTTCGCAGCAAGCTACGTGCGGTTTGAAGTAATTGAGAAAAATGCCCCCTCGCGTGCACTCAACGGATATCCGTACTTCAACCTTTCCGAATTCCAGATATATCCTGTGACGCTCGACAAGGAACGCTCGCAATATTTCTATTCAGAAGCAATGCAGCAGGCCGCCGATGCTCTCAAGAAAACACTGGAAACAGCCAACGCCAAAGTGGCGGACAATACTGCCACGCAGGAAGACATAGACCGGCTGTCTGCCGACACCAAAGCCGTAAACGATCTGTATGCCGACACCACAGCTCTCAAGAGCCTTATCGCCTCCTGCCAGAAGATGGCGGAAACAATTGTGGTTGGCAAAGGCATAGGGCAGTGCCCGACTGAAACCCCGGTTGAAACGTTCAAGGCTGCTGTTCAGACGGCAACCGATTACAATCCGAGTGCCGGCAAACTTGACAAGGCTGCCATTGACAAAGTCTACGAAGACCTCAGCAATGCCCGCAAGGCTTTGCTCAACTCGCTCAACTTGCCGAAAGCCGATGCATGGTACTACATTGCAAACCTTGACGAGACACGCAGCGAAGACCTTCTTACAAATGGTGGGCTGATGTATGTCCAGAACTACGGACAGGATCAGGCTTTGGGCTGGAAGCTCAACAGTGATGAGGCCATGAACTACAACCCGAAAGCCATGTGGCACTTCATTCCTGTGGAAGACGAAGACTACACGCTCACCTACTACATCCAAAACCTCGGCACCGGTCTGTACATCGGTGACTATCCGACATATTCCGTTCCTGTCACTACGACCAAGACCCCTGTCCTCTTCCAGCTCAACATCTCCGGCGGACAGGCTGGTCTCATTGCACGCAAAGGTAACAACCCGGGATACTCTCTCCACGCTGCCACGTCCGGCAATACAATCGTAGGCTGGAGTGCCGGAGCAGGCACGGCCTCTGCATGGGACATCATCGAAGTTGACCGCGAAAGCATAGACGGAATAACCATTGAAGCCACAAGCAACTGTATTGACGTGTTCACCGTTCCATTCGAAGTGTCAGGTTTGGCAGACATCAACGACAACGTGTTTACCTACGGCATCAGGAAAATGGCACTCAACAAAGAAACAGACGAGACAACCATTGAACTCTATGCAAAGAGCGATTTCAAGGCAGGAGAACCCTGTATCCTCGTGTGCGGCGATCCGACGGTTGAAGAATCTGAAAGCATTTCCCTGACAGTTCCGATGCCTACTACTATCACGGCACCGGCCAACGGAATAGCCAACGGAATTGTGGGCTTGCTCACAAGCGAAGAAATACCGGAAGGAGCAGCATGGTTCACCGGCAAGAAAGCCGAGGTCGGCAAAGTGACTGTCTCCGCACATACCGGATACATTGACGCAACCAAGTACGAAGGCGAAATAGAGGGAGAGGAAACCGCGAAGACTCTCACAATAAAGGGCATGAACTGGACCTCGGCTGTCGCAGGCGATGTTGACGGCGACGGTACGGTAAGTTCTTCCGACGTTGTGGCTCTCTACAACTACATACTCTCCG
>CAVEQO010000013.1:42877-53152 GCA_963617965.1 Anaerovoracaceae bacterium | reverse complement strand
GCAGAATTAGGCAGGCTGCCGTCTATACCAGCTTTTTGTATTGTTGGAACTATAGACAGCAGTTTGCCTTTTTCTATATCCGTAAGGCGGTGGTCGTAGTATCTGTTGCCATTGTTCTGTTCAGCTACAACGGCCTTGACAGTATAGTCCGTTCCGCCAATCTTCAAACCGCACACATAATATCTGAATGACTTCACATCCGGGTAATGCAGTCTGTCCTCGTTCGGCAATTCATCTACGAAGACCGACTTTTCGATAATCTGAGGTATGGCCGCAATACTCTGCAAGTGTTCTCTGTCCTTGTAATCGTGCTGCAAGATTTCCCTGATGCCGCCACGTTTGTTGCCGCCTGTCAAGCCTATCACCTCGCCTGTGTCCTCGTTGGTGTAAGCACCACGCAATGACTTGCCGTATTCCAAAGCGTTCTTCTTGTACTCTTTCAAGTCCTCCGATGGAGTTACCTCCTTGCCCGTAATCTCCACAGGCTCGCTCCTGCGCAACTTCTCAATCCGCGCCGACTTCTCCCAGTCGCCGAACCACTCCTTGAACGCCCTGGTGCGCACCTGCGCCCACTGACGCCCGTTCAGGTTTGTAGGCTCGCCGTTCGGGGCTTTCATATACGTTCCGTCCGCTTTCGCCTTGGCCACAATGTCTGCAATCTCCGCATCCTCTTGGAGTCGCAAACCGTCGCTCTTTCCGAACTTCCTCGGGTCGACACCGTCAAGCAAGTCCTTCATCACACGGTCGGCAACCTCCTCCGCACTCGTGAAGCGGATGTGCAGGAAGTCGCACACGCCCCTCCAGAAGTCAGCCAAAGCCCTCTTCACGCGCTCCAATGCACTTATCGCCTCCGCCTTTTCCAGCACGTCACCGCTGCCATCGGCTATCCTCCCGGCCTCCTCGCGCAACCGTTCCGCACCTCTGCTGCCCGAATACGTCGCAATCACCTCTTCGGCAATCTCATCGTCAGTCTTCAGTTCCGGATAACGCCTCTTCACTTCCTCCCAAACACCCGTGCCCTTCATCAGGCCCACGACATTATTCCATTCCTCGGCATTGCCCGCTCTCAACGCGCTCGCCCACAAATGCGCATACTCGTGTATCGGGGTCTCCGCAGTGGCAATCCTCGGGTCAATGTATATCCTGCCGCCCACCGTGTAGCCGTATGCCTCACCGCTCTCCGTGCGGAAGAACTTCACATGGTCGGTTATCTTCGCGTCCTTTTCGTTGAAGATGACATAGTTCTTTGCACCGTCCTTACGACCACCTTTCGTATTCTCGGCAGGGTACTTTATGCCCGTGAAGCCCGCTTGTGAAAGGAATTTGCTCGCTGCTTCCGGTGAACCTGAAATGTATCCCAACGTCTTGTAAACGTTCTCGCCTCTGCGAGTCCAGGCGTTAACCTCGGCAGCGTTCGGGGCATCCTTGGTTTCCGCAATGCTCGCGTCGAAATCGTCAAGGCTCCGCTTCCTGTAGTTGTCCGCCAGGTTTCGCCTTATACCGTCTATCTGCCCGTCCGTCAACGGCTCGTTCCAGTCAAGGTAGTTGCTCCCGTTGTCGTCGGGGATTTCCACTTCGTAGAGGTTCGTCTTGTTGACCTTGGTATTCTTTCGTATGCCTTTCACTCTGGAAAGAGCCTCAAGCCCTGCAATTTGTTCGTTGTATGCAGACGGATTCGAACTGTGGCTGCGCCAGTCTTTCACCTCTTTGATTTCGTAGGCAAGCCATTCCTTGGCACGCTTGCTGCCATTCCTGTCCCACTCCCAAAGGAAATGCCCGACGGCGTGTCCGTTCTCAATCCCAGCAATGTCCGACAGTTCCGCTGCAAGGTGCGAGAAATCCATTTCCTTTCCGTCATACACAAACTCGGGGACAGGCTTACGCCCTTGAATGGCATACGTTCGCCCTATGCCCTCAACCTCGGTCACATACGTACCCCAGCCATAGGCCTGCGCTCCCTCGCCCTCGCCCATGTGGCTGTGGTCAAACTCCTCGAAGTCCGCACCGCTGCCGTGGTACACCTTGTGCAACCTTGCCACGTCACCGGCATTCACTTCCTGGCGTTCTGCAAGACCCGTAGTGTCCTTGAACTCACCGCTGTACAACGCTTGCTTGATGGAGCGGACAATTTCCGCCAAAGGCTTGCCCTCGGCTCGCTGTAATGCTGTCTCCGGATAGAAAAACTCCACAATGTGGGCATTGCCGTCGTTCGTTATGCCTTTGTTAGGTTTCCTCGTTACGACAATACTGATGCCGTTGTCTTCTCCTGCTGCATCGAAATTGGAAACAGTAGCGTTGTGATTGCTTAGACGAATGGTTACAACCTCGCCATTCTTCGTCTCAAAAGTCGCATACTTACTTGATTTCCCTCTATTGTCCGCACCGAATGCCCTGGCAATGTCACCAATGAAAGTTTTGTGGCGGGACGATATTTTTTCAAGGTTGTCTGCAAGAGTGTCAAGATTTTCCAGTACCTTTGCACCGTCAGCACTTGAAACGGCAGTGGCTATGGTAGTCCTTTGGGACTGCTCCGCGGTTTCAAGTGCTCTTCTTTTTCCGGCACTCATCTTCACGTCCTCCCCGTTCGCCATGTCCAGCACCCGCTGCCCTTCCTCCGTATCGCCAATCACATCCAAGCCAGCCTCACGCAAACGACCGTCCACCGCGTCACGCAGCACACGCTCATTGCGAGAGAGAGGCACGGCTTCCGTAGCCTTCTGCTCACGCACCTCTGCCCGACTTCTGGCCGCCGAAAGCTCAGCATCCACCGCATCAAACTCTGCCTTGGCATCATCGTGCATCTTCTTCAACACAGCGTCTTCTTTCATAGCCTTACGCTCCGCTTCGTAAAGAGCCTGTTGTTCCTTGGTGCGTGCACGCACACCGTATGCGTTCGGGTAGTGTTCCAAGATATAGTCGTCAATCCGTTTTTCCCACGTTTCCTCCACATCACCGAGTTTGTCTTCCAAAGCGGCAAATTCCGCCTCTTCACTTGCAGTCTCGGTTTGCTTGGTTTCATCCTTTGCAGGAGCATTGGCCACGGTTTCTTTCTTCACCCCGGCATACTCCGCAAAAGGCTTGGTCTTTCGGTGGCTGCTGGCAATCCACTTCTCGAAGTCTCCGGCACCGCCGCGCGAAAGGAACTCCGCATAGTCGTGCGCTGTCTTGCCGAGGAACACGCCGTTCACCACATAGTCCTTCTTGGGCTTGTGCGTCTCCTCCCATCTGCGCTGCTCCGGACCCGACATCGCGTTCCACCTGCGCGGATACTTCGGAGCGACAAGTCTCTCCCCATACGACAGGTCGCCGGCCGCGTGATGCCTTTCCACAAACTCCGCCACGGACATCGTGCCTTCATCGAACTCCACCACTCTGGAAAGGGCCTTGTCCGCAGACGACGCCTGCAGCGCGGTCTTCCCTTTGAGGAAGCCGTTGTGCTTCCGCTCAAGTTCCTTTTTTCTCTGCGCCTTGGCTTCCTCCGCCTCCTTGCGCTGCTGGTTGTCCTTGGCAGCCAAGAGGGTGAACCGCAAGTCGCTCAACTCCTCTGCGGCTTGGTTGACGCGCTTTATGTAGTCCGCGTATTCCGTCCGCAGTTCTTCGCCTGCCTGCCGTTCGCTCATCTCGCCCGCAGCCACCTTTTTGAGGAGCGCGTCGCGCTTCGCCCTGAACGCCGCGGCTTCGGGGAAGAGTTCCGCTTCCTCCGCCGTGTTGTAGTGCAAGGCATTGTCAAGGAGTTTCTCGCGTTCCCGCATCTCCCCGATGTCCGACGACGGAGACCACTGCTTCCTGACATAGGGAGTCCCCCCGCCGTTTCCGGAAGATTTTCCGCCGTTTTCTTGCAGATCCGACTGATTGTTCTTACCTTTGCCCTCGGAAGACCCGGTTGTTCCGGGTTCTGAAGAAACAGCATCGCCACGAGATTCAAGGCTTATTGCGGACGCAGCATTGTCTGTGTGACTGATGGAGGAAGTGCCGCCCTCCGACGATGCGCCTTTTTGCCGTATGTCAGCAAGTTTGGCATACGGCTCTTTCTTTTGGCCGAACAGTGACTTGTGGAGAACTATTTTCCCGTTTTCTTCAACTTGAGTGAGTTCTGCGAAGTAACGCCCTATCTTCTTTATGAAAACGACAGTCCGCTTGCCGTCCGTGAAGGTTTCCTTTATATGGTCTGGATTGTCAAGCACGTACTGAATGTTGAGATACTTGCTTACGTCAACATCATCAATGTCCATTTGCGTTCCTTGACTACCATGATTGCGAAGAGCATGGTCAATGAAATAACCCTTGCCACAATATATTCTTGGGTCTTTCACGTTATTGCCCAAAAGCGACAGGTGCTTTGCCGGTATGTAGGCAATGGGGGCAAGCTCGTTTCCAAACTCTTCGAATATTTCCTCCCTTGTCTTTCCGACTGCGCGTTCAAGATTTTCTTCCGACAGCCAGTCCGTTATACGGTTTTCCATTTCAGCCCGTTCCGAGCTTGACACAGCCTCGCCAACGGTCGCCTGTTGTTCCTCCTCTTGCTTTTCTGAAACTTTTTCACCGCCGTTTCCTTGCAGATCCGACTGATTGTTTATAACTTTGTCCTCAGAAGTCTGAGGAGAATTTCCTGCTGGCGTGGTTACACCCTTTGCATGGCCACTATCAACTCCACTGGTATCGGTGTTAGTATCAGGCTCTAATGCGGGTCGGGTAAAGACTTCCGGCTTATGGCGCGAGTATTTCTTTTTGAAAATACCCGCGCTATTTACATTCCAATAACTGCCATCCTTCGACAACTGAACAAATAGCGTGTTATTGTGGTCATCAGAGATTTCCAACAGATACGTTTGGTTATCAGCCACTATACTTCCCTCTCGAATGGTATCATAGTTGCGTGCCACCGTTTCTACAAACTCCTCGACAGACGA
The DNA here is from genome assembly GCA_963617965.1 of Anaerovoracaceae bacterium. GTDB lineage: Bacteria > Bacteroidota > Bacteroidia > Bacteroidales > Bacteroidaceae > UBA6382. Next base: position 48,242 of record CAVEQO010000013.1, on the reverse strand, counting down.
AAAACCTGCTGCACGGATTTGGTCACCATGCCCTGCCTCAATATGAAGTAAGCCATATCCATGATTAGCACCATTCGCGTCTTTGGTGTTTTCACCAAGACTTAATTTGACAGGTGCGGCTTTCAATCCGCTTTCTTCTGTTACTTCACCAAAGATTGTTGTTCCATTTGACGATAAAACAAAGGGTTTGTCATACTCGTTTACCTCATTGCTTAATGGCGCAGTTACCTCGGTCTGCGCCAAATCACCTTGCCGTTCAACAGTTCTTCCGTTGTCGGCCAGTCTGACTGCTGCTTCGCCCTCTCCGCTGACTGCCGGAGGAGTGCCATCCTGTTGAACGCTCTCTGCTTTTCTGCGCTCCACGGCTGCTGCCCGGGCTGCTTCAAGTTCTTTTCGCTTGCCATAATTCTCGTTTATATAATTGATTACTCCACGCAAGATGTCCTCACGGCTCTTGATACCACCGGCAAAGATGTCGGTCTGTCCGATTGCGCTCAGTCTCGCGTCGTTATTGTATAGTTGCAAGGTAGTCTTCAACAGCGTTACGCGCTTGTCGTTCAGAACGTCGGCAAGCATCAGCATGGTGGCATTGTTGAAGTCTGCCACCGTCTGCAACTGGTCGGGGTCTGCGAACAACACGCCTTGGCGTGCTCGTAGGCTGACAATCTCGCCATACTTCGCTCCATGCTGGCGTGCATCGAAGCAAAGTCTTACTGCGTCTGCCAACTCCTGCTGCAACGACCAGCCATCTCCCAGTGCGATGTTGTCGGCAATCTCGCCCAGTGCGGTGATAACCGTCTGACGCATGGCTGGCTCTGCCGTGAGCATACGCACCACGTCGGGGTCGCTGTCGAAAGCTTTGCCGATGAGCATGTTTTCCAAGAACTCACGGCCTACGGCACTCAGCTTCTCCTGGCCGCGAATACCGTCAACCATTTCCGCCAACTGCGCCTGTGGCACTACACCTGCGCTGTGCAGGCCATAGACTGCGCCAAGACTGGCTTCGGGGTCATTGTAGAACTCGCCAAGTGTATCATAGCCGTTGATGGTGCGCACGATGCTCTTGAAGCTGTCGTCGCTCACCGTCTTGCCAAGTTTCACGGCTTGCTCGGTCTTGTTCTGCGACTTCATTTCCTGCTGGTTGAACTTCGCAAAGGTCTCTGCCGTGTATGGCATGGCCTCGTCGGGAACGAACGACACGCGCGGATGCTGCATCGCTTCCACCTGTTCGGGAGTGAAGCCCCACTTGTGGGCGTACTCTTTCAGATAGTTGCGGTATGCACCATCGGTATTGTTCTGCGCTGCCAGTTCTCCTGCCATCGTTCTGCCGTTGCCGGACAGCACAACACCGTCGCCACTGACTACGGGAACGCTCTGCAAGGCTCGCTGGTCGTACTGTTCTGCAATACGCTCGGTGTGTTCCTGTGCGTCGCGGTCGCGCTCATAGTCGCGGTCGTTCACGCTGTTGTCGTTGGCATCCATCGGGAAGCCATCAGTCTTGTGCCAGTTCTGCGGATTGTGGCTCGGCGATGATGCGCCGCTCTCATGCAGCACATAGTGGCCTTTCAGCGGCGTGCCGTCGGGCAATACCATCTCGTCGCGGTGACCGTCAATCTTCTGCGCGTTGTTCCATTTCTCGGTGATAGCCGGCATCGGGTTCTCATTGCCCGCTGCTTTGCGCTCTGCTTCGGCCTGCTTGCGTGCCTCGTAGTCGGCTTGTGCTTGCGCCACGGCCTCGTCATGCCGCTGCCTGTCGCGCTCACGTTGCTCTGCTTCCTGCTGTTCGCGGACTGCAATCCTGCGCCCGTTCATCAGGGCGTAAATCCCCGACCATGCGTCCAGCTTCTCCTGCGCCTCCGCCACCTGTGCGTTGTACTGCTCCACGGCGGCTTCGTGGTTTGCCTCCGCCTCCTGCTGCGCCTTGGCCATGTCCATGGGCGAACCTTTCAGTGCCGGTGCTTTCCTGCCCGGCTGCTTCTTCTTCAGCGCATCCAGAGCCTTCTGCGCCTGCTCCAACTGCGCATTGACAATGGCGGCGGTGTTCGCCCCGTTGCCGCCCGTCACCTCATTGAGGGCGTCAAGGGCAGTCTCCCTGTCGGCTTTCTCGAACATCGGCTCGCCCGTCTCCTCGTCTGTCGGCACACGCGAGAGCGCGGACTGTTCGCTGACAGTCCCGCCGTTCCCCTCGTCAGCGGCAACGGGAGCTTCCGCTTCCTCCGCTGCCGGGACATACCCGGTCACGAGTCCGTCCAGACTGCCGATGCGGTCGTGCCGCACCTCGCCGTCCACCACATACTCCACGATGCGGCCCTGCGCGTCCGGCACAAACTCGCCGTCCTCGTAGCGCACGCGCCCGGTCACCCTTGCGGGCCGCTCCTCGCCGTCCTCGCCGCGCACTCTCAGCTCCATGCCCGCAACGTAGTCCTCCGGAGCACCCTCCACGACACCGCCGGCCGGCTCCTCCACCTGCACGGCTTCAGCACCTCCACGTCCGGGTATCCGCTGACGGGCCTCCTCCTTCAGCTGCCCTGCATCTACAGGCTCGTCCATGCCCAGCAAATCCTGAGGGCTCATGAACCGCAGCTCGCCGGTCGCCGCATCGCGCACGATGATGGTCGCGTCGCTGTTCGCGGCGTCAACCATCGTGCCGTCGGGAGTCATCCGCACCTCGCCGTCCACAACGAACACGCGCCTGTCGTTGCCCTCCGCATCCTTCTCCTTCAGAGTGGCGGGGTGTATCATGCCGTCACCGCCCCACGACTCCCTGGCCGCAAGGGCGTCTATCTCAGCGTCGCTCCGTGCCGACTCGCTCTCCGCATCGTCGCGCACGCGCTGCACCATACCGTCATAGGCGGCCCTGGCGTTCACGTAGTCAGCCACGCGCTGCTTCTGCACGGCGGTGAAACTCACCATGCCGCGCACGGTCTGCAGCGTGCCGACAGGGTCTGCCTCCAGCTCGCGCATGAGGTCTTCGCCCAGCAGCTCGCCGACTTCCTCGCCCAACGTCCCGCAACGCTCCCTGGCCTCGCGCATCTCCGCTTCCCCCGCGCCATTGTAGCCCTCGGAATACGCAAGGTCTGCCGTTCCGGCGTCAGTGTCTTTCTCCTCGCCGGCGTTGTTTGCCGTAGCGATATTATAGCCGCGCATCTTTGTAAGATTGCGTGCATAGTTAAGTACAGCGTTCTTTTGCTCATGGTTAAGATTGGGGTCGAGAACCGTCTGCACAAGAACGTCTGCCATACCCTCGTTGGGCGTGCCGTCAATTTGCTCCTGTATGTCGTTCCATCTATCTCCGATGATAGAAGCTGCGGATGCGCCGCTCTTGTCTGTCCGGTGCCTGTAATGGTAGTATAGAGCCGTCGAGCCGGCCTGTACAACGGTGGGGGCTGCGCCAAGCAGTGCGCCCACCGTGGCGCAGCCAAGCCAGATGTCGATATGGGTCTTTGGGTCTTTAAGCTGTTCCCATGCTTCTGCCCCGTGGCCGGTCAGAGCGTCAAACAGAAATCCTTCATATTCTTCGAGGGCTTCGCCGGGCAGGCCGTTCCAGCCGCCGGCTTTCAATAATCTGCCATATTTCCGGTACCATTCTTTCTTTCCGATGTTTGTCAGGGCTGTGCTGATGCGGCTGAGACCTATCTTCTCCAGTCCTTTCTTTATGAGTTTGCCGCCGCCGGGAATGAACTCGCCGAACATCTCACTTTGGTTTTCGCGAATCATTTCCCGTTCGGCTTCAACGAAAGCCTCCAGCACTCCCTTCTGCCCCTCAACGCTATAGCCGCCCTTCTCGTCCACGACCACATGTCCGGCCGCTTGTTTGCCAGTCTCGCCTATCGTGCGGCCGCTTCCTGTGGTGTTGGCAATCATTGCACCCGCGGCAGTTGTGCCAAGCGCAACACCAGTCGCTTTGAGAACACCTTTCCCGACAGCGGCTTTCACGCCTGTTTCGATGCCTTTCCTGGCAAGTGCCTTCATGCCGCCTTTCACAACACCTTGGTAGACACCTTTCGTTAAAGCTCCTGCCCCGCCGCCTGTCAGCAGGATGTCTTTCATGGAGTCAAACGATGTCGCGGCCGTGGTTGCTCCACGCGCCCATGCGCCATAGTCTCCACCGTACATGCCCTGCACCATTTCGTCTGTGGCGAAGTTGCGGAGCACGGCCTCTGCCGCCTCTTCTTCCTTGGTGAGCGTCTCGCCCTTTTCCCTCTTGCGGTTGATTTTCGGAACAAGACGTTGGGCTTCCATGACGCTGAGAGCGTCGTTCACATCGCTCTGCCCGTCACTGAAAGTATAGCCGTTGACAAGCGTGTTGCCGAGAGTGTGCCAGAAATCGTTCATCTGGCCGTTCTTCTTGTCACGCAGCGTCTGTATTGTCTGGCGGTTCTTCCGGGCTGCGGCTTCCAGCTGGCGGTAGCGGGGGTCAGAACGGTAGTCCCTCATGCCGTTGTCGTTTACCAGTCCTCCCGGCATGCCATGGCTTTCGTCCGCCATAATTCTGAGGAGCGAGGTGACAGGGTTCTTCGCTTTTTCGGTGTCTATCTCCGCCATGCGTTCTCTCATGAGCCTGCTCAGACGCTCCTGTTCGGTTTCGGCTTCTTTCAGTTGGGTTTCAACCGGATGCAGCCGTCGCTCTCGTTCGCGGTCTATCTGCCGCTGCTCCATGTCGGCCAACGCCCTGCTGCTGTACTCGTTGCCGCTCTCCGTGATGTACGTCTGCTCCACCTTTCCCGTCCGGGGGTTGAACTCCGCCCCCGTGGCGACGACCCTGCTGTTCTGCCCCAGCTTCGCGCCCTGCGCGTTCAAGCCGAAGTTCGCCTTGGCGAAGTCCACCGCATTCTTCGTGCGCCGGAGCGATGACCCGGTCTGCTGCTGCATCTGCCGCACCTGCCCGAGCATCGGCAGTCGCCAGTCTCCGGCCTGCGGCTTGTCTTTCTCCGCCTGTGGCTTCACCGGAGCCGCGCTTGTCGTATTGGCGGGCTTCTGCTGTTGCGGTTTCTCCGCCTGTGGCTTCGCTTGCACTGCCGTTGCCTGTGGCTTCGCTTGCGCACTTGGCGCAGAGGGCTTCACCGCATGAAGTCCCAGCCTGTCGCGGAACACCTCGTACGTCGGGCTTTCCACCGCACCGTCCGCTTTCAACGCCCGGTAGAGCTGCAGGCGGTTCTCGTAACCCTCCCTGCCCGGAGCGAGTATCTTGCTGCGGAAATTCTCGCGGCTCTTGCTGACCGCACCGTCCGCTTTCAGCGCGTCATACAGCCTGTCTATCGTGTCGTATTGCATCCTTAGTATCCCAAATCTTTGACGTGTGAATATGACCCTCCGCCCCGGGTCTTGGTGGTCGTCGTGCCGGTCTTCCGTCCCCGGTTGTCGT
>CAVEQO010000013.1:0-42146 GCA_963617965.1 Anaerovoracaceae bacterium | reverse complement strand
TTCATAAGTCCCCGTTTTTCAGAACATGCTCGCCATGCCCGCACCCGCCTGAGCCGCGTTCTTCGCCTTGGCTTCGGTGAGGTTGTTCAGCTTCTCGTTCAGGTCCGACTTGTTCTGCATGTACTGGCTCTCTATCTGGTCTTTCCTGTTGTCCGCCGCCATGGCTATCCGGCTCGCCGCTTCCGACATGGCCTGCGCGTTGGCCGCTTTCGCCGCCGCCACGCTCTCCTCCGTGCCGCCCATGACCGCCTGCGTGCCAGCCGCCTGGCGGTTGCGCTGCGCTATTTCTTCCCTCGTCTTCGTCAGCACCGCCTGCGCGTCCGCCCTCTGCGTCGCGTCCTCGTTGTAGCGGCTGTCATACCAGTCCTGGTTCTCGCGCATCTGCGTCTGGAGGTTCTTCTTGACCTCGTTCATGGCTTTCGACGCTTTTCTTCCGCCGAAGATGGACGCGCCGATGCCCAGCGCGCCGCCTACTACACCTCCTAATATTCCCATACTATTTTGAATTTATGGTGTTAAACACATCGTCCATCCAACTTCCGCCGTTGCCGCCCGGGGCAGCGTCGGAACCGGAGCCGCCCAGCTTCTCCACAATGCCGCCGTCACCGTCCTCCTTGACTGCCGGAGACGTTTCCTGTTCCGGCTTCTTGTCATCGTCCTCGTCCTTGCCCTTACTGACATTGACGACCACGGGCTGCTGCTTCTGCTCCTGGGTCCGGGCTGCTTTCCCCCCAGTCCATCCGCCGCTCGCCACGCGCTCCTCCGTCTGCTGCTTGAAAGCCTTGTCGATGTGGTTCATCGCCCGCTCGCCCGTCTTGTCGTAGTCTTCCTTGGCTTTCATCGCTATTTCAGCAATCATTGCTCCTATTGCCATACTGTCCGTTTTTTACGTGAAACAAAACTTAACTGTCACAGCCAAAATTACAGCCTTATCTTCGCCCCGTAATTTTAAGTTTTGTGTCATGGGAAGAAAAAAAAACGACGGGCGCGGACGGCTCGGAGGTCGTGCCGCAGGAACGCCCAACAAAGACAAGCCGCTGAAAACTTTTCTCCGTCAACACTCGGTGCAGTACTTCACGCCGTCCGTCGAGGAGGAAGACGACAACGGGAACAAGACAGGCAGAATGTTGTCGCAGTTCGACATCGACTGCTTGACACTCGACCCGGGAAGCCGCGTCGATGAAGAAATAAAGCTCTTGAAGTTCCACACGCCGCAGATGCAGTCCACCAGCGTGGACATGACCGTCACCGACGCCAACCAGACACTCTCCGAACGACTTGCGCGACTTGCCGCCGGAGAAGACCTCGCGTCCCCCGACGATTGAGTTTACTAAAGTTTACTGTATTTGGTAAAACCAAAGGGTAGTAACAAATGCGGAAGGGGGGGTGCCAAATGTTGAGTAGGGGGTGCCAAATGTCAAGTAGGGGGGCAGTTGTTGCGGAAAAAGACGGAAACTACGCCCCTCCGCAAGCCAGTCGGTTGCCGCCCGGTTTTTGTTTTGTTTGGGTGAAATGAAAGGCAAAAGAAAGACAAATATTGCCGATATGTTTTTTTGTTGTTAATTTTGCAGCACAACAGGCTCGCAACATGGAGTACATGGACATATCGGGATGGGAATCCAAAGTGTCTTCCACTAAGGGGACGAGGGACAAGTATGTCGTATTCTCTCCAAACGACAGGAACATGTATTTCATAAAATTCCCGATGGTGCGCGAGGGGCGCGACTATTCCATGGAGACATGGTCGGAAATTCTTGCATACGAAATCGGTTCGAGACTTGGTTTTGATGTTCTGAAATACGACTTCGCCGTCAAGGACGGACGAGCGGGGTGTATATCCAAAAACATGGTAGAGGGCGATGGCTTCTCTCTCGTGGAAGGCGACAGCATCTTGACCGCATTTGACCCCTTATATAACCCCGAAGACAAAAAAATGTACAGCAAATATACTTTTCCCTTTGTCATGAAAGCACTGGAACACCAGGGACTGGAAAAATGGAAAGGAAATTTCGTGCGGATGCTCCTGTTTGATGCGGTGATAGGAAACAGCGACAGACATCAGGGGAACTGGGGGTTTGTCCAGCAGATAACAAAGGGGGAAAGGCGAAAGTTCGGATGGAAGAAACAGGAATATACGAATATAGAGAAAAAATTTGCTCCGATATACGACAGTGGGTGTTGTCTTGGAAGAGAGTTTTCTGAGGAACAGATAGCACAGAAGCTGGCAGAAAAAGACAAGATTATATCCTATGTCAGCAAAGGGCAGGCCGAACTGAGGACGGGCACCAATCCGACAAAGAAAGTCTCCCATTTTGAGCTGCTTGGACATATCATCAGTATGGACGAATGGAGGATGTTCCTTGCGGACGAGATAAAATCTTTGTTGTCAAGATACAGCCGGGAAAAGATACATGCCGTTATAAGTAATATTGACGACCCTGTTCCAAAAGACAAAAAGAAGAATTTCGGAATGTCAGACAGCAGAAAGGAATTTGTTGCAATGGTTATAGACGCGAGAATCAAGAAAATAAGAGAGATATATGAGACCGAGGATTAAACGAATCTATATGGCATGGCGCGCGGGCAGAAGCCAGAGGCGAATAATAGTCGGGGTAATAAAGGCGAACGCATCCTCTGTTTGCCTTAGTTACACCAAGGAGGGCGTCGAGGAGGCGAAGAGATTCGGTTTCGTGTGTTTCCCCGATTTCCCGGATACAGACAAGGTATACAAGACAAATGTCATGAGGGCACTGTCTCAGAGGTTGAACAATTCCGACCGCACAGACATAGGGGAATACTACTCTTTCTGGAACATAAACGAGAGGAACAGGAATGACAGCCTCAGCATGCTTGCCCTCACGGGCGGGATATTGCCAACGGATAATTTTGAATTTCTGCCGGATTTCTATGGAGTCAAAGGGCTGGCCATTGTCTCAGACCTTTCCGGCCTGTCAGAGAATCCTCTTGACAACGGGGATGTGGCAGAAGGCGATACTCTGTCGTGGAAGACGGAGCCGGACAACCCATACGACAAGGAAGCCGTCGCCGTGTATAAGGGTTTCCGCAAAATCGGCTACATAAAGAAAATCCATTCAAGGGCTTTTCACAAGAAAGGAAGCGGCAAACTGAAAATCGTTGTCAAACGAATAGAACACAACGGGCATATCAACAAAGTGTTCATGGATATAATCTACGGGTAAAACATACGATTCGGAACAGCCGTTTCACTTACCTCTCTATACTGCCGCCCTTTCCTTTCTGCCGCTCATACACGGCAACCTTGCCGTTGTCGCAGTTGACAATCTTGAACTGCACGATGCAGCGTTGCGGCAAATCGTCGGGCAGCTCTGCCACCAGCCGCTGTATAACTTCGTCGATGTTGCTCTGGCCGATGTCCTCAAAACTGGTCAGGCACTTGCCTTGAAAGAACGCGGCAGCTTTGATGAGCATCTTCGGGCTGATGCGGAACACGCCCGTTTCATCCGTGTCCTGCCGTGCCTGTTTACTGGCTTGGTCGGAGAACAGGATGAAGTCAATCACGCGCTCGTTCAACTCCCATGCAGGTGTGAAGTCCAGTTTGATGTAGCCCCGGGTTATACGGTGTCCTGCGCTGTGGTTCATGCCGAAAGCCACCTCGTCGATGCTCGCGCCACAATCGTTCTGCGCCACCGTTCCCCATGTGTGCCGGAACGTATAGACGCTGTACCGGTCCTCCTTTGCCATGCCCATGCTCTCGCAAATCCTGCGTATGCCGATGTTCACATTCGCGCAAAAGCTGTCGTTGGTCGTGTGCCTCTGATGGAAGTTGAACAGCCATTCATCATCGGAAGCGTACTTCTCAAACAGCGGCTTCAGTATCTCCGGCACGCGCATTTCAAAATAAGCACCGTCCGCACGGCTGCGCATGGTCTTTGCCCTGCGGTAGTGGATGATGCCGCCGTGATAGCCCTCTTTCTTCAGATTGTACAAGTCCACCGTGTTGATACCAGCAAGGCACAGCACCATCATCGCCACATCGCGCCCAAGTTCGTCCAGCGGCGACTTCATCTTGCTCTCGGGCAGGGGAGCGGCAAAGAACTTGCGGCAGTCCTCCGCGCTGATGGCTTTCTTCTCGGGTCTCTCAGCCTGTGGTATCTTCACCTTCACCCAAGGATTGGTCTTCACTCTGACAAGCCCGGTGTCGTAGTCGTTCAGTTCCGCGATGGCGGCACGGAACACCTGCCTCATGCACACAGGGTACATCTCCTTTGCCCTGTTCGTCTGCTCCATCGTCTTTATCCACTTGTTCATGCTCGTAGAAGTCAGCTGCGAGAACTTAACCTTTGTCGTGCCGAAGAAACGCTCCATGTGCTGCAATGCCAGCCGGTAGTTCTTTGCGTTGCGTTCCTGTCCGTTGTCTATGAGCCTGTCGATGTGCCTACGCGCATAGTCCGAGAAGCACAAGTCCTCGTCGCCATTCTCCAGGTAATCCACAACCATGCGAGAAGTCCACGTCCGCGTGTCAATGGCGTTGAGCTTTGCCGTGTAGTCGAGGATGAGCGTCGTGCAGAACTTCATCACAACAGGGTCGGTGATGTCCTTGCTCTTTGACAGCTCGTGCTTCGTCACCATCTTGTCCGTCTTGATGTACTGCGTGGTGCGGTTGTGCGTCACTCTGATGTACACCGGGAAAAACCCGTCCTTTCGCGCCCTTTGGACGCACGCTTTCATTGTTGCCATAATCTGTGTTCCTATCGTTTTATATTGAAATTCTGTAAATGCTTGGTAACTTGTTGGTTTGTAACTCAAAACACGCTCAAAACAGAGGGTCTCAAAACTCGCAACTTTTTCAAAACATTTTCGTTCATTCTGCGTCACAAAGCGTGTCGGAATGTACAGCCCCCCATTTACGAAATTAGGCGGAAGCCCCTTTGTTTCCGGGGCTTTCCGCCTAACTCGCTCAGTTTCAACCTTGTCGGTTATCCCTCAATCGCTGCCTGCGCCGCTGCAAGGCGTGCAATAGGCACACGGAAAGGAGAACAAGATGCATAATTCATGCCTACCTTTGCGCAGAACTTGACGGAACTCGGCTCGCCGCCGTGTTCGCCGCAAATTCCCGTGCGGAGATTCGGTCTTACAGCGCGACCGTTCTCCACAGCCATCTTGATAAGCTGACCTACACCGTTCTGGTCAAGGACCTGGAACGGATCGACGCTCAATATCTTCTTTTCAAGATAAGCGGGAAGGAACGAGGCAATGTCATCGCGCGAATAGCCAAACGTCATCTGGGTGAGGTCGTTGGTTCCAAACGAGAAATACTCCGCCTCTGTAGCGATGCGACCTGCGGTAAGCGCAGCGCGGGGAGTCTCGATCATCGTCCCTATCTCAAAGTCTATGCGTACCCCCTCTTCTTCGAATACTTCTTCGGCCACTTTCTTGATTATGTCTTTCTGCTGCTTCAGCTCATACAGGATGCCAATCAGTGGAACCATGATTTCCGGGCGGGGATCATAGCCTTCTTTCTTGAGCTGGCAGGCAGCTCCGAGTATAGCCCGTGTCTGCATTGCTGTGATTTCAGGGAACGTGATGCCCAGACGGCAGCCGCGGTGTCCGAGCATGGGGTTGTTCTCCGCAAGGGAATTGACGCGCTTCTGTATTTCTTCGATGCTTATCCCCATTTCCTTGGCCATGGTCTGCTGACCTGCAAGGTCGTGCGGAACGAACTCGTGGAGAGGGGGATCAAGCAAACGGATATTCACGTGAAGACCATCCATCACCTTGAGAATCCCGTAGAAATCGCTCTTTTGGTATGGCAGGAGTTTTGCGAGGGCTTTCTCGCGTCCTTCAACCGTATCGGCAAGTATCATCTCGCGCATGGCAACAATCTTCTGCCCGTCAAAGAACATATGTTCGGTACGGGTAAGACCTATACCCTTTGCACCAAAATCCCGTGCCACTTGTGCGTCGTGCGGAGTGTCGGCATTGGTGCGCACATCCATCTTGGTATACTTGTCGCAGAGATCCATCAACTCCTTGAAATCGCCGCTCAACTCGGCGGCCTTGGTCGGAATCTCTCCTGCAAAAACCTGACCGGTAGATCCGTTCAGGGAAATGAAATCCCCCTCCTTGTACACGGTGCCGTCAATCTCTACAGTCTTGGTCTTGTAGTTCACATTGATGGCTCCCGCTCCCGAAACGCAGCATTTGCCCATGCCGCGGGCAACCACTGCCGCATGTGAAGTCATGCCTCCGCGGGCAGTAAGTATGCCTTCTGCGGCGGACATGCCCGCAAGGTCTTCCGGAGATGTCTCTATGCGGACCATTATCACTTTGTAGCCGTCGTTGTGCCATGCTTCCGCATCGTCTGCATGGAACACAATCTGACCGCAAGCTGCACCCGGAGAGGCCGGGAGTCCCTGTGTGATGGGCTTGGCCTTTGACAGGGCCAGCTTGTCAAACACCGGATGGAGCAGCTCGTCAAGTTTCTGCGGCTCGCACCTCATGATGGCTGTTTTTTCGTCGATCAGGCCTTCCTTTACCAAATCCATGGCTATTTTGACCATGGCAGTACCGGTACGTTTGCCGTTGCGTGTCTGGAGGAACCAGAGTTTTCCCTCCTGAACGGTGAACTCCATGTCCTGCATGTCGCGATAGTGCTGTTCAAGCTTGTTCTGGATGGAGTCAAGTTCTGCATAAAGTTCGGGCATCGCCTCTTCCATTGACGGATATTTCCTGACCCGCTCCTCTTCCGAGATGCCGGCGCGCTCGGCCCAACGCTGCGAGCCGATCTTAGTGATCTGCTGGGGAGTGCGGATACCCGCTACGACATCCTCGCCCTGGGCGTTGATGAGATATTCGCCGTTGAATATGTTCTCGCCGTTGCCTGCATCACGGGAGAAACATACACCAGTGGCAGAGGTGTCGCCCATGTTGCCAAATACCATTGCCATAACGGAAACGGCAGTTCCCCATTCGTCGGGTATGCTTTCCATCTTGCGGTAAAGAATGGCGCGCTCGTTCATCCAGCTGCGGAACACTGCACAGATGGCACCCCACAACTGTTCCATCGGGTCTGTAGGGAATTCCGCTCCTGTCTGTTCCTTGATTGCCTTTTTGAACAGAACCACAAGGCTTTTGAGCGACTCTACCGACAGATCCTTGTCAAGAGTAACGCCTTGCTCCTCTTTCACCTTTTCTATAATGGCCTCAAAAGGATCGATGTCCTCTTTGTTGACGGGCTTCATTCCGAGCACGACATCTCCGTACATCTGGACAAAGCGACGGTAGCTGTCGTAAACGAAGTGCGGATTGTTGGTTTTCCTGCACATTCCTTCCGCCACCTCATCGTTCAGTCCCAAATTGAGGATTGTATCCATCATGCCGGGCATGGATGCGCGCGCACCGGACCGGACGGAAACCAGCAGGGGGTTGTTTACGTCACCGAACTTGCAGTTCATCAATTCCTCAACGTTTGACACGGCTGCATTCACTTCGTCCTTGAGTAATTCAACGATTTTTTCCTGCCCAACCTCATAATATTCGTTGCAAGTGTCCGTAGTGATTGTAAAACCGGGAGGCACTGGCACTCCAATGAGGTTCATTTCCGCAAGGTTTGCACCTTTGCCTCCAAGTACCTCGCGCATTTGCGCATTTCCTTCGGCTTTGCCATTGCCGAAGGTATAAACTCGTTTAATTGCCATAAATTATTTTGATGTTAATTAAGAAAAAAGTTACGCAAATTTAATCATTTAATTTAAAGGTAACAATATTTTCCGCAGTATTTATATGTGAAAAACGCATTTCTCTTCCGTTGAGGATTTGTTGTGAAATCAACAAGGTGATTTTGCGGCTGCCATATAGCATGTTGCTGAGTAGAAAAAAGAGGCAAGTGCGGTTGAAACGGACGAGCCTCCAAAGTTTGCCGGTGTTTCGTCAGAGTGTGGGAATCATGGCTTTTGTTTGCCTTGCAACACTCATCAAACGAGGCTTTGCTCTTGGTTGTTCAAGATAGTTTTTCTAATTTTGCTCCTATAACCTCTTTACAACACTGTTACAATGGCTAAAATCAAACCGAACAAAGCTTCCCGCTATGGTGCCGGAGTTTCTGGAAACAAAGAGATCCGCTGCACACAGGCTTCAGATTTTTCCCGCAAGAAAGGCGGTCTTTCCGTTCTGTTTGAAAAGACTCCTGTCTTCATTGTGGAGTTTGTTGTTATGTGGCTGTTTCTTTGCCTGCTGTACGGCGATGTGCTTTTTGTTGCAGAGCAAAGAAGTTTCTTTGCTTTTGACAGGGTTGCGATGCAAGCCTATCTGTCGCAGCCGTTGGGGTGGCTTTACGCTACCGGGCGTTTTATGTTGCTTTCGGGTGTGTGTCCGGCTTTTGCGTCGTTGCTGTTGGCTGCGATGCTTGTTGTGTCGGCATGGCTTGTTGACCGCGCTCTGAGGCTTAGGGGCTGGTGGCATTTGGTCTCCGTCCCGTTGCCTTTCCTGTATGTTCTTTTCCTCTTCTGCATGGGATTGAACTTGGTCTATTTGCGGGAATTGAGTTGGATTATGACAATTCCCCTCATTTCCCTGCTTTGCGCAATGGTTGCCGCTTCCTTTTCCCACTTTTTTTTCAAGACAAGCATCTCTTTGAGGACTTTCGCCAAGCCTCTTGAAACAGACAACCCGCGCTGTGCCTTTGGAATTTTGGGTCTGGTGGCCGTGCTGATGCTGTCAAGCGTGGCTGTGGCATTGACTTACGCCCAAAACGACCGCATCACCTGTTCCATGGAAAGGTATATGTATGACGAGGAATGGGACAAGATGGCAGATGCTGCAAAAAAAGCGTCACGGCCTTCACGTACGGTGACAGGACTTTATGCCGTAGCCCTGAACCAGAACGGACGACTGGCAACCGAGTTGTTCAACATTCCGATGCAATACGGCAACATACACCTTTCCCGCAGCGACGGTCAATTTGACAGCGGTATGGATTTTATCGTTGTGTACTGCAATTTCTATGCAGGCCTGACCAGATCAGCTTATCATGAGGCTGTTGAACAAACCGTTTTGGAAGGGCCTTCCGTAGTGAGGTTGAAATACATGGTCAAGTGTGCATTGATTGACAAAGAAAACGCATTGGCGGAGAAATACCTTGCTATCTTGAAAAGAGTTCCGTTTGAGTCGGAGTTTGTTGAGAAATACAGCGAGATGTTGTATGACTACAACAGGGTTGTGCAGGATTGCGAACTGGCAAGCGTAATAGAACTTCAGCCGGTCAAGGACTCTTTTGAGCAGGAGTATCGTGAGCCGATGTTTCTGGGCTATAATGTCCGCCTTTTGGAGGCAAAGAGCATCCGTGGTCTCAACAACTGCCTGTATGCTTGTCTGTATTCGAAGGACCTGAACGGTTTCTGGGAGAGGATTGTCACCATGATACAGAACAACGTGATTCTTTCCAAAGTGTTTGAAGAAGCCATCGTCGTCAAGAACTTGAAGAACCTGTCTGTGCTGAAACAACTCAAGCTGTCTCCATATACATTGCAGGAAATGAAAAATTTCATGGAAGACTGTTTCCCCAAGGATGAAATACCGACAAAACAGCTGAGCAAAGAGGAGAAAAACGATCGGTCGAAAGAGAAAGCCCGTAAATTCATGGACAAATATCTTGGTACTTATGAGTTCTATTATTATTTCCAGAATGTGCCGGATGAAAATTATGCAGTGGCAGACAAAAAAGAAAAAGGAGGCGTCAATTAATTGTCATCAGACTATGAAACGAATACAGAATCTTGGCAGAATATTGTTGTTTGGCGTTTGTATAGGACTGTCCTCGTGTGCCAGGAACCACGCCGTTCCGGACAGTGCCCAACCTAACGGAAAGCAGGTGGTGATTTATCCGGACTATACCGGTGTGACAATACCACCAAACATTGCGCCCCTCAACTTCATAATAAAGTCGAACGCCTCGGAGTATACAGTGCAAATCAAGGGAACGGATGCTGATGAGATTGTTACCGGGGCGCAGGATGACGGTGTCGTGCAGATAGACAGTGCGTTGTGGCGCAGTATGCTAACAAAAAGCAAGGGGCGGGAGATTGACGTTCTTGTTTACGAAAAACAAGGAGACCAATGGTACAGTTTCAAGCCATTCAAGCTTTATGTGGCAAATGAGGAAATAGACCCTTATCTGTCGTACAGGCTGGTAGAGCCGGGATTTGAGCTTTACCGGCAGCTGGGGTTGTATCAGCGCAACCTTACCAATTTTGAGCAAAAGGTCATCTATGAGAACAACCGTGTCAATGATTCCGAACAAAACCACTGTGTCAACTGCCACAACTTCCAGAATTATGGCGGCAGGAACATGCTGTTTCACGTCCGTGCCAACATGGGCGGCACCATTATTGCAAAAGACGGAAAAATAGAAAAGATAAATTTCAAAAACGACTCTATACTCGGTTCTGCTGTATATCCTTCGTGGCATCCGAAGAAAAACTATGTTGTCTTTTCTTCCAACCTTACCGGCCAGGCGTTCCATATGCAGAACAATGAAAAGATTGAAGTCCTTGACTATGGAAGCGACCTCGTATTCTACAATGCCGACACCCATGAGGTCAGCAACATCATAAAGGGTGAAGCGTCATTGGAAACGTTTCCAACATGGTCTCCTGACGGCAGGAAAATATACTTTTGCCAGACGGAATCCCCTGAAATGGCAGGAGTGACCGATTCTGTCAGAATGAATTATGTCATTGACAATTACCGCAGTCTGCAGTATAACGTTATGAGTGTCGGTTTCGATGAAAAAACCATGACCTTCGGGACACCGGAAATTGTGGTTGACTGTGTTTCCATGAACAAAAGCGCATCGGTTCCGCGCGTAAGTCCAGATGGCAAATACCTGCTGTTTACCTTGGGCGACTATGGACAATTCCACATCTGGCACAAGAGTTCAGACCAGTGGGTCAAGAATCTGCAGACAGGCGAGACGTATCCTCTTGCTGCCGCAAATTCAAATGATGTTGACTCTTACCATTCCTGGAGCTCCAACGGACGCTGGTTTGTGTTCAGTTCCCGCCGCGATGACGGTTCGTATACCCGTCCGTATATGGCCTATTTTGACAAGAACGGGCAGACGCGCAAGGCTTTCATGCTGCCTCAGGAAGATCCGGTGCAAAATTTGATGCTTCTGAAGAGCTACAATGTTCCGGAACTGACCCGCCACCCCATTTCGTATACTCCGGAAATGTTCAAGGAAACCATTTACAACCAAAATCCGGGGACAAGTGTCACCTACAAGGAGTTGCGTACCGCAGACGAAATCAAGGAGCAGCAACGGAAGGACGCGCAGGCGCGCCTTATGAATAGAGACAAGAAACGAATGGCAGCGGACGATTCCGCTCGTGTGCCGTTGCCCGTGACAGATGCCACGAGTGGTGCTTCGCGCAGATCACGTTGAAACAGATATGCAACATTATTTGTTCTACAAAGACCGATTGCTGCTCACTCCCGACAATGGAATTCCGCAGACATCGGAAAACGCACCTGTCGAATTCGGGTTTTCGTCCGTTGGCGATGAGAGTTGCTTTGCTGCCGCAGTAGACTCCGTCCCGGCAGGATACAAGACGGTGGGGCTTCGCGACAGTTATGAATTGCTGTCACGGGACGACTATCTGCGTGCAGGCAAGGCTGCGGAAATCCTTTTCTGGGAGCGTACACATCAGTATTGTGGCCAATGTGGGGCAAAGCTTGCCCGCACTTCAACTACAAGCAAAGTATGTCCCAAATGCCACAAGGAGGAATGGCCGATGCTCTCGCCGGCGATTATTGTATTAATCCATGATGGGGACAGAATTCTGCTTGTGCGTTCAAAAACATTCAAAGGGGAGTATTACGGTTTGGTAGCCGGATTTGTGGAACTCGGAGAGTCCTTGGAAGATGCCGTGACACGGGAAATAGCAGAAGAGACACAGCTTGAGGTTGAAAATGTCCGATATTTCGGGAGTCAGCCCTGGCCTTATCCACAAGGGCTGATGCTTGGTTTCCTTGCACGTTATAAAGGCGGGGAACTGAAGCTGCAAGCCTCCGAACTGGTTGCCGGCGGTTGGTTCGGCATCCGTGAACTGCCGGCGATTCCCAAACCGCTGAGTATGGCGAGGCAACTGATTGACCACTACATTAGCACATGCGAAAACCAACACACATGAATTTTATGAACAGACTCTTAACCGCAGTGTTGTTATTGATAGCTGCGTGCTCATTGACTGCGGGACCGGTCTTTAGGGTTACTAAAACAGCCAAACAGTCTGACGGCTCCTCACTTGTTGTTACACGGGTTGGCGCAGACCATTTGCTTTACTATGTTACAAGCGACGGAATTCCGGTGTTTCCCAATGGCAGCGGAGACTATTGCTATGCAGAATTCGATGACGACGGCAATGTGACCGCCTCCGGGACAATAGCGCACGAAGCATCAGCACGTACGGCGGCAGAGAATTTTGTTGCGGCGGAAAAGCGCGAGAACTTTTACGGTTTTGTCAGAATGAGGGGCCTCTCCCGCTATGGTGTTGGAAGCCTTGCGTCTGCCAGCATAAAGAGCATGGGCGATGTTAGTGTGGCTGTCATACTGGCTGAATTCCAGGACCTTTCTTTTAAGGCGGAAAACGATGTGGAGCGTTTCCATAACCATTTCAACGCGTCTTCGTATACCCAAGAGGGAGGAGCGGGCAGCGTGCGTGACTATTTCATCGCCCAAAGTGACAGCCTGTTCCGCCCGTCCTTTGACATTGTGGCAAAAGTGAAGGTCAGCCAAAACGGCAGCTACTACGGCAGAAACAGCGGGGGCAATGACATGAGGGCGCGTGCGTATATCTCCGAAGCAACGGATTCTGCGATAGCAAAGGGAGTGGATTTCTCCAAATATCTTAATGACAAGGGAGAACTGTTTGTTATTGTAATATTTCCGGGTCATGGTGAACAGGTGTCAGGAGAGAGTACCCAGTTGTGGGCTTCCTACTATTATTCCATGAGCCACCCAACAGGGAATGTCAAGCTGACTTCGGGGCTGGTGATGGACGAATTGGCGGATTATGGCACGGGCGAGATGTTTGACGGCATTGGAACCCTTTGCCACGAATTTTCGCACGCCATAGGATTGCCGGATTTCTACAACACGACCTCTGCACGCAACATATTCGGAATGGACGCATGGTCAATAATGGATTACGGGCAGTTCAACAACATGAGCCGGACTCCGGTAGGGTACACGTCCTATGAGCGCGAATTCATGGGGTGGCTGAAAATAGACACTCTTTATGACATCAAGCAGAAAGTCTCTATCGCCCCGTTGCATTCCAGCGGGGGGAACCGTGCCTATCGCATTCTCAATCCTGCCGACAAAACAGGCAATGAATACTATCTGCTGGAGAACCGGCAGAATTCCCCGTGGTACATGAAACTATACGGAGAAGGCATGTTGGTGCTACACGTCGACTACAGTGCCAGTGCATGGAGTGCAAACACGATCAACAATAACGTTTCCCACCAGCGCATGACCATTATTCCTGCCGACAATACCCTCACAAGGATTTCTTCCAAGGCTTCCGACTACAAGGGCGACCCCTTTCCCGGCCTAAGCAATGTTACGGAATTCAGTTCGACAACAACTCCGTCAACCAAGGTGTACACTGGCGGTTGTCTTGACATAAGGCTTAAAGACATTCATGAAGAAGATGACAACATATGCTTCTATTACCAATGCATCGGTCAGCTTGCCGCACCGCAGAAAGCAACGGTCACGAGTGTCACAGGCAGCGAGGTGTTCATGTCGGTTGAGCCGGTAGAAAATGCGGAGAAATATGTGGTGTATGTCTATAGTGAAGGCGTATTGGTGTCTGTGGACACAGTGCCTGCTACCGACATTCACATCCGCAACCTTACGGCGGAGACGACATATACAGTTCTCGTTACTGCCATGGCCGCCGACTATCTGGACTCCATGCCTCTGCGTATGGATGTCACACCGACCCTGTTTGCCAAGGAGGATGTAAACAGAGACGGATATGTTAATTCTGCAGATATTGTCAGTGTTTATAATTATATTACACGGGGAACAGATTCCGGCGTAGATCCAAACAGGGCAGACGTAAACGGAGACGGTTCTGTCAACTCTGCGGATATCGCGTCAATTTACAATAAAATCACCGGTGAATAAAACTTTAATTCTTCTATAAATGTATTCGTTTGTCAGAAAAATATTTATGTTGGTTTTCGCGGGAGCGATGCTGACACATGCCAATGCCCAAACTGTCACAGACATTCTTTCCGGCATCAGCAGTTCTTCGGGAAAAAACGGGAGTGTCGTATCTTCGATAGTAGACAATCTCATAGGAACAAAGACAGTCAGTGCGAACAGCCTTGTCGGGAAATGGATCTATTCCAAGCCTGCCGTTGCTTTTGAAAGCAAGAACGCGTTGTCAAAAATCGGGGGGGGTGTGCTTTCCGACAAAATAGAAACAAAACTTGATGCCATCTTCACCAAGGCGGGCATTCGTAAAGGAAAGTTCTCCATGACATTTGCTTCCGACGGAACATTTTCAACCACCATAAACAATAGAAAAATAAGCGGGGTCTATACATTGAACGGCTCCAATATCACTTTTGCAAAGACGAAAAGCGCCAAGTTGAAAGTTACGGCAAATGTAAAGCTTGGCACAACACTCCAGATTACTTTCAAGGCTGACAAGCTGCTTCTGTTTGCCAAACAGTTTGGGGCTTTGGCAGGGTCTGCAAGTTCCACGCTTTCCACTGTCAGCACTTTGACGAAGAACTATAGCGGAATGCAAATAGGTATGCGCTGCACAAAAAAATGAGGTTTTGTCCCATCAAAAAATGCTGTTGGACAAGTAGATTTTTGTAGAAATATTATTACTTTTGCGGTCGGTGTCAGTGCCAGTCTGGCAGGTGGAAACGGAATCCTGCACATTTATTACAGAACAAGAAAAAACGATAAATTATGCCACTAAAAAAAGGGCGCATTTCTCAAGTAATAGGTCCTGTTGTTGACGTGTCTTTTGATACAGAGGGACTGAAGCCGGAAGAGGTACTTCCCCGGATTCACGATGCGTTGAGGATAAAGAGAGAAAGCGGCAACACGTTGGTTTTGGAAGTCCAGCAACATATCGGGGAAGACACGGTGAGAGCGGTTGCGATGGATTCGACCGATGGCTTGTGCCGCGGTTTGGAGGTGGAGCAGTCCGGTTCGCCGATATGTATGCCTATGGGCAATCAGGTCAAAGGACGCTTGCTGAATGTCATAGGAGAACCGATTGACGGCATGAAGGAGTTTGACCGTGATGAGACCGCTCCAATACATCATGAAGCACCCAAGTTCAACGAACTTGAAACCAGCCAGGAGATATTTGCGACGGGTATAAAAGTGATAGACCTCTTGGAACCTTACATAAAGGGCGGCAAAGTGGGTCTCTTCGGCGGTGCGGGTGTAGGCAAGACCGTTCTTATAATGGAACTCATCAATAATGTTGCAAAAGGGCATGACGGTTTTTCTGTCATTGCCGGTGTCGGGGAACGTACACGTGAAGGCAATGATATGCTGAGGGAAATGATTGAAGCCGGAGTTATCAAGTACGGTGACAAATTCAAGGAGAAGATGGAGCAGGGGGATTGGGATCTGGACTCTGTTGACTACAAGGAGCTTGAAAAGAGTCAGGCGACATTGGTGTATGGCCAGATGAACGAACCGCCCGGTGCCCGCGCTTCGGTTGCGTTGTCGGGGTTGACGGTTGCGGAAACTTTCCGTGACATGGGAGCAAAAATGGGCAAAAAAGCCGATGTGCTCTTCTTCGTTGACAATATTTTTCGTTTTACACAGGCAGGCTCGGAGGTTTCCGCATTGCTCGGACGTATGCCTTCGGCCGTAGGCTATCAGCCCACCCTGGCATCGGAGATGGGCGCTATGCAGGAACGTATAACCTCTACCCAAAATGGCTCGATTACTTCCATACAGGCTGTATATGTTCCGGCTGATGACTTGACAGACCCGGCTCCGGCAACAACTTTCTCGCACCTTGATGCCACGACAGTGCTGAGTCGCAAAATCACGGAACTTGGCATATATCCTGCCGTAGACCCCTTGGCTTCGTCTTCAAGGGCACTGGATCCGCATGTGGTCGGGAAAGAACACTATAAATGCGCGCAAAGGGTCAAGCAAATCCTGCAGAAATACAACGAGCTGCAGGATATAATAGCCATACTCGGAATGGATGAGTTGTCGGACGAAGACAAGACAACCGTCAACCGGGCGCGCCGCGTTCAGCGTTTCCTTAGTCAGCCATTTACCGTTGCCTCGCAGTTTACCGGACTGCCGGGTGTAATGGTAAGTTTGGAGGATTGCATAAAAGGATTCAACATGATACTTGACGGCGAGGTTGATGACTTGCCGGAACAGGCTTTCCTTAACGTCGGAACGATTGAGGAGGCAATAGAAAAAGGCAAGAAACTTTTGGAGGCGGCAAGCCAAGCGTAATATACACAGAAGAAATGAACGTTGTTGTCGTATCGCCGGAGAAAACATTGTTTTCCGATAATGCAAACAGTGTTATCGTGCCAGGGACAAAAGGGACTTTTGAGATTTTGGAAAACCATGCTCCCATCATTTCCAGTTTGCAGCCCGGGCTGGTTTCTGTTGTCTGCAAAGGCAGCAAGGCGGAATTTCCCGTCAAGTCCGGATTTGTAGAGGTCGCACACAACGAGGTTTCAATTTGCGTTGAATCGTAAAGCACTGCACTGTAAAAACCACACTCAGCATCTATGGATATACAAATGGACATGATATACAGAGCGCACAAGTACTATATTATCGGAATGGTTCTTGTGTGTTTGGCCGGTTATGCCTTGATCACGTGTGGAAGCTTGCTGTTTCGGCTGACGGACAATTTTCCTGTAATAGCTCTGGCTGTAGCGCTGGCGATGCTGTTGGTATACAATGTCGTTTCCGCGTTCCTGTATCTGAGAATTGTCAGAACACATAGTAATTCGTTGGTGCATTTTTATTTGGCCAACAAGGTAATACGCATGATGTATGCGTTTGCCGTTATCCTGTGTGCGATTTTCTTTTTGAGGAGAGGAGTCTTTCCTTTCGTGATCAGTTTTTTTGCGTTATATGTTCTCACAATAGTATATGAAAGCGTGTTTTTTGTTCAAGTGGAGAAAAAATTAAATGAAACGAAATAGAGCTTTTCTTGTCCTTGCCTTGCTGGTTGCACTTGTTGTTCCGGCAAAGAGTCTGGCTGCGGGGAACATAGATGTTCGGGAAGTCGTCATGGGACATACGGGGGATGCCCATGAGTGGCATATTGTGACGATAAACGGACACCACATCTCAATTCCTCTTCCTGTCATTGTTTATGGTAATGACGGGAGTTGGCACTGTTTTTCTTCGTCAAGGATCAGCCATTCGGCAGATGGGGCATACGAAGGTTTCTTTATACCCTCTACTGGCGATCTTCAAGGAAAAGTATGTGAGACAGTGGACGGCAAGCCGACTGTCGTAAAACTGGATCTGTCCATTACAAAGAATGTTGTTCAACTATGGATAGTTGTAGTCATAATGTTGCTGGTTTTTGTTGGTTGTGCAAGATGGTACCGCAACAAAAAAGAGTACAGCGATGCGCCCAAGGGATTTGTCGGCTTTGTGGAGATGTTTGTGATGATGGTTCATGACGACATAATAAAGGCTTGTGTGGGCGAAAAGCATTACAAGAAATATGCTCCATATTTGTTGACCGCATTCTTCTTTGTTTTTATCAGTAATCTGATGGGGCTTATACCTGTATTTCCCGGAGGTGCCAATCTTACGGGAAATATTGCCGTCACGTTTGTACTGGCCATGCTCACCTTTTTTGCCGTCAATTTGTTTGGCAACAAAGAGTATTGGCTGGATATCTTTTGGCCGAAAGTGCCGGTCTGGCTCAAATGTCCGGTCCCTATGATGCCTGTAATAGAGCTGTTCGGAATTTTCACGAAACCGTTTGCTCTGATGGTGCGTTTGTTCGCTAATATTTTTGCAGGTCATGCCATTGTGTTGTCGCTTACATGCGTTATCTTCATTTCCTGCCAATTGGGACTGGCAATAGGCGCGGGATTGAGTACGGTATCGGTAATAATGATTATCTTTATGGATTGTCTGGAATTACTTGTGGCGTTTATTCAAGCGTATGTGTTCACAATGCTAAGTGCCATTTTTATAGGATTGGCTCACGTTGATGCACACGAATGACAACTCTTTCTTCTGTAGACGAACATATATATAAAATACTAACTCTTAAATTATAGAAATTATGTTATCATTAATTATGTTGGCTGGAGCCTCTGGAATAAGTCAGTTAGGTGCAGGTATCGGTGCAGGTCTTTCTGCCATTGGTGCAGGTCTTGGTATAGGCAAGATTGGAAGTAGTGCGATGGAGGCAATTGCCCGTCAGCCGGAGGCAAAAGGTGATATCCGTATGAATATGATCATCATTGCGGCTCTTGTTGAGGGTGTGGCACTGTTTGCCGTAATCGTATGTCTTCTTTGCCTGTTTATGTAATAACGTTTTAAAAGCATTTATTTAAAGTATGCCGTCTTTCCTGACACCTGATTTTGGCTTGCTGTTTTGGACGCTGATAGCCTTTTTGGTTGTTTTTGCAATGCTGGCGAAATCCGCTTTTCCTGTTATCACAGGAATGGTGGAGAAGCGGAAACGCTATATTGACGAATCGCTGATAAGTGCACGGCAGGCGAACGAAAAATTAGCCAACATCAAAGTTGAATGCCAGACTTTGCTGCGTGAGGCGCAGATGCGGCAATCGGAGATAATAAAGGAGGCGACCGAAACGCGGAACTCAATTGTTTCTGACGCAAAGGCAAAGGCTCAGGAGGAAGCGAGTCGTATTCTTGAGGAAGCCCGTCTGCAAATCATGTCTGAAACGGAAAAGGCTCAGCGTGAATTGCGCTCGCAAGTGGCAGAGCTTGCTGTTCAGATTGCAGAGAAAATACTTTCTCGCGACCTGCAGCGTGAAACGGAGCAAATGCAGTGGATAGACCAGGTGCTAAACAAGATATCTGAGGAATGAAATATTGTTCTGATTAGTCTTGTGATATTTTCCTGACAAACAGTAGTTCAAATAGAAGCTCGTTTATGGATATAGGTGTTGTTTCTGTGCGATATGCGAAAGCACTGGTCAAGTATTCGGAATGTTGTGGTCAGCTTGATGCCGTGTATGAGGCTATGGTTAGGCTGAAAGCTTCTTTTGGGGCATTTTCCGAAATGAGGCAGACGTTGTCTGATCCTGTTTTAAGCCGTGAGCAGAAAAGGCACTTGTTGATGATTGCGTCTGGCAATGCAGAAGTTGCTTGCCTTGATGCTTTTTTTGATCTTGTGCTTTTAAAAAACCGCATAGAGATGATGGTCTTTATCACACAGGCGTTTATTGATTTGTACAGGTCCAAGAAGAATATTGTCTATTGTCGGCTCACGGCTCCGTCTGTTCTTGATGCAACCGTTGTCAGGAAAATACGATTGATCATAGAAGAGAAAACTGGTAAGAATGTTGAATTGCAGCAGACTGCAGACCCCGCCATAATCGGTGGCTTTGTATTGGAGTATGATTCCCGTTGTCTTGATGCCAGTGTCAGGGGAGCTTTACATAACATTCGCAAACAGCTTGTTGCAGGTTGTTGATTTTTTACAGACCTAAAGAGTTTTCGGCTTGATGTTCTTTGGATTGTTTTGATGTCTAAAAATACTTATGAAATAGATTATGTCAAATAAAATTAAACCAAGCGAAGTGTCTGACGTGCTTCTTCGTGAACTGCAGAACTTGAAAACGGATGTGGAATTCGAAGAGGTGGGCAGGGTGCTTAGTGTCTCCGATGGGGTTGCCCGTCTTTATGGTCTCGACAATGTTACAGAGAACGAACTTGTCGAGTTTGAGAACGGAACGAAGGCCATTGCAATGAATCTGGAAGAGGATAATGTCGGTGTTGTCCTTTTTGGTTCTTCCGAAGGTATAAAAGAGGGAGATATAGCACGTAGGACAGGCAGGATTGCCTCCATAGAGGTTAGCGAAGACATGATAGGACGTGTTGTCAACACTCTCGGCGAGCCTATTGACGGGGGATTGCCTGTTGGGGGCGAAAAGTTTGAAATGCCATTGGACCGCAAGGCCCCTGGCGTTGTCTTCCGCCAGCCGGTCAACGAGCCTTTGCAGACAGGATTGAAAGCTATTGACTCCATGGTTCCTATTGGACGCGGACAGCGCGAGCTTATAATCGGCGACCGTCAAACGGGAAAATCTGCAATAGCCATTGACACCATACTCAACCAGCGCGAAAATTTTCTGAAAGGAGATCCGGTATATTGTATATATGTGGCGATAGGGCAGAAAGCGTCAACGGTAGCCAACATCGTAAAGACACTGAAAGAACATGGGGCAATGGACTACACGATTGTTGTTTCTGCGACAGCAGCAGAGCCGGCTTCCATGCTGTACTATGCACCTTTTGCAGGTGCTGCCATAGGCGAATTCTTCCGTGACCGCGGGAAACATGCCTTGGTTGTATATGATGACTTGTCAAAACAGGCCGTTGCTTACCGTGAGGTGTCATTGATTCTTCGCAGGCCGTCTGGTCGCGAAGCATACCCCGGCGATGTGTTCTATTTGCATAGCCGCCTTTTGGAACGTGCCGCAAAAATCAATGCGCGTCAGGAAGTGGCTGAAAAGATGAACGACCTTCCTGACTGTATGAAAGGCAAGGTAAAGGGTGGGGGATCGTTGACGGCATTGCCTATTATCGAAACACAAGCGGGGGATGTTTCTGCTTATATCCCCACAAATGTGATTTCAATCACAGACGGACAGATTTATCTGGATTCAAATCTGTTCAATCAGGGACAGCGCCCCGCCATTGACGTGGGCATTTCCGTAAGTCGTGTTGGTGGCAGTGCACAAATCAAAAGCATGAAAAAAGTAGCGGGAACATTGAAGATTGATCAGGCTCAGTACCGGGAACTTGAAGCTTTCTCCAAGTTTTCTTCGGATGTGGATCCCGTAACCGCAATGACACTCGACAGGGGCAGGAAAAACAATGCCTTGCTTATTCAGGCACAATATTCGCCAATGCCTGTGGAAGAACAGATTGCCATCCTTTATTGTGGCACTAAAGGGCTTCTGCACAAAGTGCCGCAAGATAAGGTCTTTGAATTTCAAAACAGCTTTTTGCAAATAATGCGTTCATCTTATCGCGAGAGCGTTCTGGATGTTCTTAAAGAAGGAAAAATTACAGACGAAGTTGAGACGTTGATTCGTAAAGTGGCAAGTGACATTGCCGGACAATTCTAATTCTTCATAATCGTCGGATATGGCTTCATTAAAGGAAGTAAAAATACGCATTAATTCTGTTTCCAGCACTCGCAAGATTACGAGTGCCATGAAACTTGTTGCATCATCCAAACTCCACAAAGCCCAATCTGCCATAGAAAACATGCGCCCGTACCAGCAACGGATGGACGGGATAATGTCGCGTTTTGTTGCCGAATTGAATGGTGAATTGAATTCGGCTTTGACAGAGAAACGCGAGGCAAGCAAAGTAGTTGTTGTCTGTATCTCATCAAATTCCAGTCTGTGTGGAGCGTTTAATTCCAATGTCATCAAGTCTACGGTACAGGTCATTGAGACCCTTCAGCGGGACAAGGTGGAATTTGAAATAATTCCTGTAGGCGTGAAGATTGCGGAGAAAATCGGCCGAATGGGTCTGAGGTATGAGTCAAATAACTCAACACTTCTGGACAATGCCTCATATTGTGATACGGCGGCTCTTGCCCGTTCTTTGATTTTGCGTTATGAAAACAAGGAGATTGACAGAGTCATCTTGATTTACAATCACTTTAAGAACACGGCGACTCAGGTTGTTGTGAAAGAGGATTTTTTGCCTGTTTCATTTCCGGAGGAAAACAAGAGCCTTGATACAGGCAATGCCCCGTCTCTGGATTATATAGTTGAGCCGTCAAAAGAACAGATTGTAGAGTCGCTGATACCAAAAGTGTTATGTCTCAAACTGTATACTGCTGTCCTTGACAGTCTGGCTGCAGAGCATTCTGCCCGTGTGGTAGCGATGCAAACAGCAACAGACAATGCCGACCAATTACTGTATGAGTTGACCTTGATGTATAACAAGACACGCCAAGCCGCCATCACATCAGAACTGCTGGATATAGTCGGAGCTTCGTTTCAATGACGGCTAATCCAAACGCTGTTGCGACGGGACAAGACCTTGGTCCGGTTTCTCTCTTCAGGTGCGTGGTTGAATTAGAGGAGATTGTTGGCGTACAGCCAATTCTTTGGCGGAAAACGGTTTGCTTACTGCTATGATTAAGAACGGTGTCACTGTGGCATTGCTTGTCGCTATTGTTGCCTGTTTGGTATTCGCCACAATAATAGAGAAGTCCAACGGTCATGAATTTGTGGCGGAACATATCTACGGTTCTGTATGGTTTGTGGGACTGTGGATTTCCCTCTCTGTTTCTGGCTGTGTCGTGATTGTCGCGAACAGGCTTTGGAAGAGGAAAGCCGTTATTGGCATTCACCTGTCTTTTCTGGTTGTCCTGTGTGGGGCATTGTTGACACATCTTACTTCATCCAACGGTAAGATTTATCTGAGGTCTGGCGAAACAAGCAATCTTGTAGTATATACGGACAATGTGGTCAAGCCGTTGCCTTTCAACGTGAAGCTTGATACCTTTATGGCAAAATATTATGACGGTACAGATACCCCACAGGACTATGTCAGCAAGATAACTGTTTTTGATGCCTACGGTAAAGTTGTCAGCAGAAATACTATTTCAATGAACAAAGTTGTCTCCTATGGCAATTACCGTTTATTACAGGCTTCCTGCTCTCCTGACATGCAGGAGAGTGTACTGTCTGTCTGTTGTGATCCCTACGGCATGAATGTGTCGTATGCAGGATACGGATGTTTAGTCTTGTGTATGCTGTTTTTTTTCTTTGACAAGAACTCCATGTTTCGAAAATCTTTGCGCAGGATAAGAAATGTGTTGGTCTTTGTCTTGCTTTTGCTCCCGTCGGTTTCGTTTGCCGAGCCGACAAGATGTCCGTCTGAGGAAGTGGCAAATGAGTTTGGCAAACTGTTGGTCTTGTATCAGGGACGAATATGTCCGGTGAATACGCTTTCCATTGATTTTTGCAGGAAGATGTATCATGCAAAATCACATGAGGGATACAGTGCAGACCAAATTCTTTGCGGTTGGCTGTTCTGTCCGGCGGAATGGCGTGACAGGATTGATTTGAATGGATCATCCGCAAAGGACAAGCAAAAACGCTGGCTGACGGAGTCGCTGTATCATGGTGGTCTATTGAAAATATATCCCGTTACCACCTGTACGGACAGTCGTACGGTATGGATAGGGCATTTGGATTCGTTGTCGGATGGCATCAGTGTGGAGGATAAGTCAGCTGTCCTTAAATTACAGACTCACTTGCAGCGAATTGTCATGTCGGGGCAAGATGCAGAAGCAATTAACTTGATAAAGGAGTTGGGAAAATATCAGCACAAGAAATTGGGCGGGACGCTGCCGTCAAATCTCATACAGAATGCAGAACTGTGTTACAACCGTCTGACTCATACGAAGCTTGTTGCAATAGCCTGTATTGCTATTGGGCTATTGGGCTTTGTGTGTACGGCTGTTTCTATGGCGAGGGGGCGTTTTCGGCCTTTGTGGTACAAATGGCTTGAACGTGGTTCCATTGTACTGGTCCTGCTTTATTTGGCATCCGTGTTCATTTTACGCTGGATTGTCATGGGAACAATTCCGCTCAGCAATGGATACGAAGTGATGGAGTTCATGGCGTTGATGGTCTCTTTGGTGGCACTCGTTGCAGTACGGTATTTGTCTCTTGTCTTGCCGGCAGGACTGCTTGTCGTCGGGTTTTGTCTTTTGGTTGCCCTGTTCGGTGAGGACGATCCGCCTATTACCCCTTTGGCTCCGGTGTTGTCTTCGCCTCTTCTGAGTGTCCATGTCGTGACAGTTATGCTGGCATATGCTTTAATGGCAATAATGTTTGTCGTTTCGCTGTCAGCTGTAATTGTTGCATACTACAATAAACAGAAAGGGGGCTTTGTGTCTGGACGTAAAGAATCGCAAGACAGTTCCACTCATGCGGAAATGGCCGAACGGCTGACGGCATTTAATTGCCTGCTGCTGACACCGTCTGTATTTTTGCTTGCCATCGGCATTTTTGTCGGCGCAGTGTGGGCAAATGTGTCATGGGGCAGTTATTGGCATTGGGATCCGAAAGAAACGTGGGCGTTGATAACATTGCTTGTGTATTCCGTACCGCTGCATAAGTTTGCCGGATTTGCTGACAGACCAGTGGCGTTCAATGTTTATCTGGCAGCGTCGTTCCTGTGTGTGTTGACAACATATTTTGGCGTAAATTATTTCTTCGGCGGCATGCACAGCTATGCCTGACAGCCTTACACCTGTTTTCATGACAGTCGGCAAGCACTAAACCCACCTCGTCAGCAGCAAATGGAAAAACCACGCTTGGAACTTTCGTGATTTTGAGAAAGAATTCCAGTATTCGTTGTCCATGACCTTGCAGCTGTTGCGCTCGCGCAGGAAGAGATCCTCAAGTTGCCTCGTTGCCGAAGAGTCATTTATCAAGGCGTTTATCTCGTAGTCGCACCGCAACGAGCGGCTGTCAAGGTTCGCAGACCCGACATAACTCCATTGTCCGTCAACAGTCATTATCTTGGAATGATGGAAGCCGCCTTGATAATAATAAACTTTTGCTCCGGCTTTGGCAAGTCTGCGGGCTTGGTAGTCCACAATTCTGGGAGTTATCGGGATATCGCTCTTTTCGGAAACCATAATCTGTACGTCAACGCCCCGCTTTACTGCATTTTTTATGGCACGGACAATGGAATGGTTCAATGTAAAATAAGGATTGATCAACCATATTTTTTCTTTTGCGTTGTTTATACAGTTGAGGAATGTCCGTCTGATTATTTTCGGAGAGGAAGAAGGCTCTCTGTTTATAACGGCAATCATTTTTTTTCCGCAGGTGGCTGTCGTGTCTTTCTCCAAGAATGGTATTGCATTCTCTGGCAAAGACTCTCCGGGATACAACTCTGTGCCGGAAATCTTCTGGCCGGTAGTCTTTTCCCATGCCCGCAGGAAGACCGCTTGATATTCGCCGACAGCATCGCCTTCTATCCTGTAATGCAAGTCATGCCATGCACCGAATTCCGGCTTGCCGTTTATATAGTAGTCTGCCACGTTCATACCTCCGCTATATGCGGACTTTCCGTCTATAATCACAATCTTGCGGTGATCTCTCGGAATGATATGGTTCACCCACGGGAAGCGTATCGGATCAAATTCAAAAATCTCTATGCCGCAGTCTCTTACTTCCTGCAACTTTTTCCTTTTGATGGGTTGGTCGTTGCTGCTGTTCCCAAACGAATCATACAGCAACCTGACTTTCACTCCCTCCCTCGCTTTTACAGCGAGGCTGTCAAATAAACTGTTGGCAATGGAATCGTCTCGGAAATTGAAATATTCCATGTGTATGGTTGATTTCGCTTCCCTGACAGCCTTGAACAGGTCGTTAAACTTTGACTTGCCATCGTCGAAAAAAACAATGCTGTTGTTAAACGAAAACTTTGCACCGTCTCTCTCAGCTTGCTGTTGTATGGCATAGCCTGCCTTTTGGGCGAAACATGCCGTGCTCAACAGCAGGAAGAGCAAAAAAATCTTTTTGGACATAATAGTGTCGCTGTACTTGCTTATATGACGGTGCTGAACGAGTCTACAACTCCGAGCAGGTGACGACAGTTGTCTGCCACCAGCACGCAATGAATTTTGTTGGAGTTGAGTATGTGGTCTATTTCTGCCACTTTCACAGATGGAGCAACCGTTTTGGGCGAGTGCGTCATTATATCAGCCACAGTCAACGAGAAGAACAAATCCTGCGAGTTTTCCATTGCCCGTCTGATATCTCCGTCTGTTATGAGACCCGCAATTACACCATCTTTCATCGCAATGCAAATGCCCAACCGGCCTTTGCTTACAATTGTCACCGCCTCTTTCAACAGGGTGTCAGGTGTTACAACGGGCAGGTCTTTGGAAATCATAATGTCCGAGGCTTTGGTGAGCAGCCTTTTCCCCAACATTCCTCCGGGGTGGAATTTTGCAAAATCCGTATCTTTGAATCCCCGCGCTTTTATAAGGCAGCACGCAATGGCATCGCCCATTGCCAGAGTTGCTGTTGTTGACGATGTCGGGGCGAGGTTGAGCGGGCAGGCTTCGTGCTTGACCGCCACATTAAGGTGTGCCGCCGAATATTTTGCCAGTAAAGAACGGGGATTGCCGCTTATGCCGACTATCGGTATTTTCCTGTCAAGCAGGGGCGGTATTATCCGCAGCAGTTCGTCAGTAAATCCGGAATTGCTGATAGCTATGACCAAATCGCTTTCGCAGACGACCCCAAGATCCCCGTGGTAACAATCCAGCGGATTAACGAAAAAGCTCGGTGTGCCTGTACTGCTGAGTGTTGCGGCAATTTTTGCGCCTATGTGTCCGCTCTTGCCGACACCGGTAATTATGATTTTGCCCTTGCATCCTAAAATCAGACCTATAGCCCTGTCAAAGTTGTCGTCAAGCAGCGGAACCAGATCCAATAACGCTTGCGCTTCATCTTCAAAGCATTGAACAGCTGTCTTTATCCACATTTTTCTGTTTGTGTTAACAAAATGGTTTTCAAATGTCCATGATACTTTTCAGTACTTTCTCGAAACAGTCCATCTGCAACATATTCGTGCCGTCGCTGAGAGCTTCTTCCGGTGCAGGATGAATCTCAAAGAAAAAACCAGTGGCGCCAAAGGCTTTGGCGGCCAAGGCTATTGACGGAATGTATTCCCTGTTGCCACCCGTAACTCCATTGCCGGCACCTGGTCGTTGAACCGAGTGTGTGCAGTCCATGATGACCGTGGGGCAAAACTGCAGCATGTCGGGGATGTTCCTGAAATCCACCACAAGGTTGTTGTATCCGAAAGAGTTGCCGCGCTCTGTAAGCCACACCTCTTTTGCGCCGCTCTGGACTGCCTTTTCCATAGGGAAGCGCATGTCTTTCCCGCTAAGGAACTGGGCCTTCTTTATATTGACGGTTTTTCCCGTCTTGGAAGCGGCAGCCAACAAGTCGGTCTGGCGACATAGGAAAGCAGGTATTTGCAGTACATCTGCGACCTCGGCAACAGGCTTTGCCTGATATGACTCATGGATATCTGTGAGAACCTTCAACTTGTAGGTTTTCTTTATGTCATCGAGCATCGTCAGTCCCTTTTCCATGCCCGGTCCCCTGAAAGAGGATAGCGAAGTGCGGTTTGCCTTGTCAAACGAGGCTTTGAAGATTATATCCAGCCCGTATTCCCTGTTCAATCTGGCAATTTCGGCTGCCACGGTATCAAGGAGCTCCTTCGATTCTATGACGCACGGTCCTGCAATTATCTTCATAGTACAAAAGTATTACAACGCAAGATGTTTATTTTTCATACAGTTTTGCCCGGGCTTCCTGTATACGGGGGTCTGCCATATAGTCTTCATAGGTCGTCAGCTTGTCGATAATCCCGTTTGGCGTAAGTTCAATGACTCTGTTGGCCAAAGAATTTATAAACTCGTGGTCATGAGAGGCGAACAGAACATTTCCGCGGTACAGTTTGAGGTTGTTGTTGAAAGCCTGAATGGACTCCAGATCAAGATGGTTTGTAGGCGTGTCAAGAACAAGGCAGTTCGCATTTCTCAGCTGCATCCGTGCAATCATCAGTCTCATGCGCTCACCGCCGCTCAGCACGTTCACCTTTTTTAGGATGTCTTCGCCGGAAAAAAGCATTCTCCCAAGAAACTGCTTGAAATACACCTCGTTGCCTTCGCCGTACTGACTCAGCCATTCAAGCATGTTGACAGACGTGTCAAAAAAGCCGGTATTGTCAAGCGGTAGATATGCATTTGTGATTGTCACGCCCCATTTGTAGCTTCCTTCCGCAGGCTGGGCATTGCCGGTTATGATTTCAAACAAGGCCGTCATAGCTCTGGAATTGTGGCTTATGAACACGACCTTTTGGTCTTTCTCTATCGTGAAATCAAGGTTTTGGAACAGCACTTCCCCGTCATCAGTGACAGCCTTGAGATTTTCCACCTCCAGTATTTGGTTGCCCGGTTCTCTGTCCATTGAGAAAATAATTCCGGGGTACTTGCGCGTTGACGGCTGAATCTCCTCGATGTTCAGTTTTGCCAGCATCTTTTTACGGCTGGTTGTCTGTTTCGATTTTGCCACGTTGGCAGAAAACCTTCTGATGAACTCTTCGAGTTCTTTCTTTTTCTCCTCTGCTTTCTGCCGTTGGTTCTGCTGCTGCCTCAAGGCAAGTTGTGATGACTGGTACCAAAAGCTGTAGTTTCCTGCAAAAAGTGTTATCTTGCCATAGTCCACGTCAACAGTGTGCGTGGATACCGCATCAAGGAAATGGCGGTCGTGGCTCACAACAAGCACCGTGTGTTCATAGTTGCCAAGATAGTCCTCAAGCCATTCCACGGTTTCGAGATCCAGATCGTTCGTGGGTTCGTCAAGCAGCAAATTGTCTGGTTCTCCAAAGAGAGCCTGTGCAAGCATCACCCTGACCTTTTCTTTTCCTGAAAGCTCTTTCATGAGCGTTGCATGTTTTGCTACGGGAATGCCTAACTGTTCCAGCAGGCTGCCAGCGTTGCTTTCAGAATCATAACCGCCCATATTGGCGAATTTCTCCTCCAGTTCTGCCGCACGAATGCCGTCTGCGTCCGTGAAATCCTCTTTCGCGTACAGGACGTTGCGCTCGTTGTTGATGTCCCACAGCTCCTTGTGACCCATCAGCACAGTCTCAATCACAGGGTGTTCATCATATTTGAAATGGTCCTGACTGAGTACCGACATCCGCTCGCCTGGTGCTATTTCTATGGTTCCCTTTGTCGTTTCGAGTTCGCCTGAAATGGCCTTGAGCAGAGTGGATTTCCCTGCACCGTTGGCTCCGATGATACCGTATATGTTTCCGTTTGTAAATTTCAGATTGACATCTTTGTAGAGAACCTGTCTCCCAAACTGTATGGCAAGATCGCTTACTGTAATCATTTCCCTGAGAATAGAGTTGTAACGGTGTGCAAAGTTAAACAAAAAAAACGATGTTTTGCGGCTTTTGTAAGTTTAATTGCCCGTGGTGCAGGAGCGGAAATGCACACCAAAAACCGGTTCGTGCGTCCGTACAGCTTTGCGGGCGGACGCACGAACCGGTGCTGGATAAATGGCAGTGGCGTTATTGCAGCTGCAAGCGTGCCGCCTTGTATTCTTCAACCAGCCGTTTCATGATCGTCTGGACGGGTTCTATTTTGTTTATCGCCGAAGCGATTTGCCCTATTTCCAGTTCTCCGTTTATTGTGTCGCCATAAAAGATTCCGCGACGAGTTGATTTCTCTCCCAGGATAGAGAGCAATTCTTCCTTTTCCGCCCCCTTGTTCTCTGCCTCTGCGATGCGTCGGTACAGTTCGTTCTTTACTAAACGTGAAGGAGATAATTTCTTGAGGCACAACATTGTATCGCCTTCGTTTAGAGAGGTGCAGCACAACTTGAATTCTTGTGATGCCGAACTCTCTTCAGAGAGTGCGAACAGGGTGCCGATCTGAACTCCTTCCGCACCGAGTGCTTGTGCAGCGAGGCACGCCTTGCCAGAGGCTATACCCCCAGCTGCAATGACGGGCAGCGATGTTGCTGCGCAAACCTGTGGAATCAGACACATGGTTGTCGTTTCTTCGCGCCCGTTGTGTCCGCCGGCCTCAAATCCTTCTGCCACGATGGCATCCACGCCGGCTTCCTCGCTTTTTATGGCGAATTTGGAAGAGCTGACCACGTGCGCAACTCTCATGCCGGCCTCATGAAAACGTTGTGTGTATGTTTTCGGATTTCCGGCTGATGTGAACACGATGTTGCATCCTTCCTCTATTATCATGTCTATAAGGCTGTCGATTTGCGGGTACATTAGCGGGAGGTTTATTCCCCACGGGCGACTTGTCGCTTGCTTCGTTTTGCGGATGTGCTCCCTCAAAAGGTCTACGTCCATCGTGCCTGCGCCGATTAGCCCAAGTCCTCCGGCGTTGCTTACTGCGGCTGCCAGCCGCCAACCGCTGCACCAGGCCATACCCCCGGCTATTACTGGAAATTCAATTCCAAACAATTCTGTTATTCTGTTGGACATGTTGTGTGTGGTGTTAAATATGTTGGTTATACGTTAGACTATGGTCAAGAGGCCTGTTCTGCTTGATTGTCGTGTCGCCAGCTGCATCAGGTGGACGGCAACGAGTGCAGCCGTTTCTGTGCGCAAACGTGATTTTCCCAGTGAAACAGGAATGAATCCTTTGTTGATGGCAAAGACAACTTCTTCTTTGCAGAAATCACCCTCAGGGCCGATCAGCACTTGCATGGGGCCGTCGGATGACAGCAGGACATCTGTTAGGAACGGTTTCCCTTTCGGTGATGGAGACAAGTCTCCGTCGTCATAGCAGTGGGCTATGCATCGAATCCCTTGAAAAGGGAGCGTTACAATATCTTCAAAGCTTTGCATCTTGGCAACGGTCGGCTTGTAGACCTTATGGCTTTGTTTCATTGCGGAGACCACAATCTTCTCGATGCGTTCGGTGTTGATGTTCCGTCTCTCTGAAAACCTGCAGCCGATGAAATCAAATTGGTCAACGCCAATCTCTGTCGCTTTTTCTGCAAACCACTCCGTGCGGTCAATGTTTTTTGTCGGTGCCATGGCAATATGTACCGGGCGGCTCCATTGCTGTTCGAAATGCGTTGTCCCGTTTGTCTTGAAGAAACATTTCTGTTTCCCGGTCTCCGTTATTTCGCATGAATGCAAGTTCCCTTTTCCGTCTATGATATTTATCGGATCGCCTTCTTTTAGGCGCAGAACCTTCAAAACATGGTTAGCTTCTTCGGGCGGCAGCAATCCCGACTTCGGGTCTGGGGTATAGAAATATCGGAGTTCTTTCATCTTTTCTTCGTGGTGTGGTCACTTGCCTGTAAGCCAGTTGTGGGTTTCTTTTACATGCTGGATATAGTTCATTTCCCGCAGAATTTGACGTTGCCGTCTCCTTATGTACGGTGATGGTTTTTTGCTGCTGAATTTCAAAGGATTCGGCAGTGTTGCCGCTATCAGGGCACATTGCCGTCGGGTCAGGTCAGACGCATTGACACCAAAGTTTGCCAAGGCCACCGCCTGCGCCCCGTATATGCCATCGCCCATTTCTATAACGTTGAGATACACTTCCATGATTCTTTCTTTGCTCCATAACTGTTCTATGAGGAAAGTGAAATACACCTCAAGTCCCTTGCGTAACCACGACGAATTTGGCCACAGAAAAACATTCTTTGCCGTCTGTTGGGATATCGTGCTGCCTCCCCTTTTCCGCTTACCGTCCATATAGTCTTTTGCGGCCACTTTGATGGCATCTGTGTCAAAGCCGTTGTGATCCAGAAATTTTTGGTCTTCAGAAGCCATTACCGCCGTGGAAAGGTGGGGGCTTATCTCTTCTATGGGAATCCAGATGTGGTCATTTCTGAATTCCTTGCCCTGGCTTGTCTGCTGTATACACCTTATGACCATCAACGGG
This sequence comes from Anaerovoracaceae bacterium, assembly GCA_963617965.1. GTDB lineage: Bacteria > Bacteroidota > Bacteroidia > Bacteroidales > Bacteroidaceae > UBA6382. The sequence continues at coordinate 10,413 of CAVEQO010000013.1, read as the reverse complement.
CTGACATAAACCGGAACCCATTTGTACAGCAGTGTGAAGAAGACGGAAGAACTGAAGAAAAGCAACAACAGGGTCACCAAAAATCTTCTTATTGCTTTCATTTCGGCATTTTGGAGCAAAGGTATGGAAAATAACGCAATTGTCTTTGTTTTTACTTTGATAATTGCTGTCTTGGTGGTTATGGCAACAAAAAGTTTTTTTAATGCCGAAAAATCGGGGAAAAGTGCGTATTTTTGCATATAAATTATTGTTCGGACTAAAATATACATTGATTATTTCACCGAAAAGATGGCTGTAGAACTAAAGAATTTAACAAAACGTAGCGAAAACTATTCAAAGTGGTACAATGAACTTGTTGTCAAGGCAGACCTTGCCGAGCAGTCTGACGTAAGAGGATGCATGGTAATCAAGCCTTACGGCTATGCCATATGGGAAAAGATGCAAGGAATTCTTGACGGAATGTTCAAGGAGACGGGAGTCCGGAATGCTTATTTTCCCTTGCTTATTCCTAAAAGTTTTCTGTCTCGCGAGGCGGAACACGTTGAGGGGTTTGCCAAAGAGTGTGCAGTCGTTACTCACTATAGGCTCAAGACAAACGAAAATCACGATGGGGTCGTCGTAGACCCCGAAGCGAAGTTGGAAGAAGAGCTCATCATACGACCTACTTCGGAAACGATAATCTGGAACACATACAAGAACTGGATCAAGTCGTACCGCGATCTCCCCGTTTTGTGCAATCAGTGGTGCAACGTGATGCGTTGGGAAATGCGTACCCGCCCGTTCCTGCGCACGTCAGAATTTCTGTGGCAGGAGGGTCACACGGCTCACGCTACACGCGAAGAGGCGGAAGCTCGTGCAAAGCAGATGGTCAAAGTCTATGCGAAGTTCGCGGAAGAATACATGTCCGTCCCCGTCGTCGTGGGTGTCAAGAGCGAAACGGAAAGGTTTGCCGGCGCTCTGGATACATATACCATTGAGGCCATGATGCAAGACGGCAAGGCTTTGCAAAGCGGCACAAGCCATTTCCTTGGACAGAACTTCGGCAAGGCGTTCGGCGTGCAGTTTCTCAACAAGGAGAACAAGCCGGAGTACGCCTGGGCTACGTCGTGGGGTGCGTCTACACGTCTCATCGGGGCGTTGATCATGACCCATTCCGATGACAACGGACTGGTGCTGCCTCCTGCATTGGCTCCCGTACAGGTGGTGATTGTCCCCATTGGACAGGGCCCCCAAATGGTTTCTGTTGACGAAAAGGCCAATGGAATTGCTGACAATTTGCGCAAGGCTGGAATCAGTGTCAAATATGACAACTCCGACAACAAACGTCCCGGTTTCAAATTTGCGGACTACGAGCTGAAAGGTGTGCCAGTGCGCATTGTGCTGGGTGCCCGCGATTTGGACAAAGGCATTGCGGAGGTCATGCGGCGTGACACTCTGGAGAAAAAGGATGTCAGTCTTGACGGTCTTGAGGGGTATGTCCGATCGCTGCTTGATGACATTCAGCACAATATTTATCAGAAGGCGTTGGACAACCGTAACCGCCATACTGTTGAATGCAGCGACTATGAGGAATTTAAGGAAAAGATCGGAGGCGGAGGGTTCTTTATATGCCCTTGGGATGGAACGAAAGAGACCGAAGCGCAAATCAAGGAAGACACGCAGGCCACAATACGCTGTATCCCGTTTGACGTGAATCAAGACAATCCGGGAACGGATATGGTGAGTGGCAAGCCTGCGAAATACAAGGCACTTATTGCCCGTGCATATTGATTTGGTCTCAAGGCAGTTCAAAAGAATGGATGTAGTTGTTGTCAAATACAATGCCGGCAATGTGTGCTCTGTGACAAACGCCCTGCATCGCCTTGGCGTTTCGCCTGTGGTCACGGATGATCCAGAAACAATTTGCAAAGCGGATCGTGTCCTGTTTCCGGGACAGGGGGAGGCCTCCTATACCATGAGGTATCTGAAAGAAAAAAAACTGGACAAAGTCATTTGTTCGTTGACCCAGCCCGTTCTCGGGATTTGCATCGGGATGCAACTCATGTGCAGACACAGCGAAGAGGGAAATACCGGCTGTTTGGGGATTTTTGATGTGGATGTGAAGAAATTCGTGCCGGCAGAGCACAGGCATAAAATACCGCACATGGGTTGGAATAGCATCGTAAATCTGAAGAGTCCTCTTTTCAGGGGAATTGACGAGGGGCGGTTCGTGTACTTCATTCACAGCTACTATGTTCCCGCAAATGACCGGTCTGTTGCCGAAAGCGATTACGTCCATCCGTTCTGTGCTTCCATCAACAAGGATAATTTCTACGCCACCCAGTTTCACCCCGAAAAGAGTGGAAGTGTCGGAGAACGGATAATCAGCAATTTCCTTTCCATTGACAGATTATGATAGAGTTGATACCTGCCATTGATATCATTGACGGCAAATGTGTCCGTCTTACCTGCGGAGAGTATTCAAGCAAGAAATCCTATGACATTTCTCCTTTGGATATTGCAAGGCGGATTGAGGGGTATGGTTTCAGACGCCTTCACGTTGTGGACCTCGACGGGGCGAAGTCCAAAAGGGTCGTAAACATCAATGTGTTGAAGGACATTGCGCACAACACGAATCTTGAAATAGATTTCGGCGGTGGTGTGAAAAGCGACGAAGACATCAAGGCGGTTTTTGACAACGGGGCTTCGTTGGTTACCGTCGGCAGTGTGGCTGTCACACAGCCGGAATTGCTTGACAGCTGGATTGTGGCGTATGGCGCAGACAGGATAATTTTGGGTGCCGATGTAAACGGGGGGCGGATATGCATAAACGGTTGGAAAGAGGAGAGCGAAACCTTGTTGATGCCGTTCGTTGAAAGATACTACAATGTGGGCGTGCGCAATGTCCTGTGTACCGATATAAGCCGCGATGGCATGTTGCAGGGAACTTCGGTCAACCTGTACAGGCAGGTGATGGCTTCTTTCCCCGACCTGCATCTCATCGCAAGCGGAGGTGTCAGCTCGGAATCCGACATTCACGAATTGGAACAGGCGGGAATTCCTGCTGTTGTGTTCGGCAAGGCTATTTATGAAGGATGCCTTGACTTGGGCGCACTTGCACGGAAATATCTGAACCGGCAAAAACTAGGATCTTAAGGCAATGACTCTGGCAAAACGCATAATCCCCTGTCTTGATGTCAAGGATGGACAGACGGTAAAAGGAACCAATTTTCTGAATCTCAGATATGCTGGCGACCCTGTGGAATTGGGCAAAGCATACAGCGACCAAAACGCCGATGAACTTGTGTTCCTTGACATAACGGCAAGCCATGAGGGACGCAAGACTTTTACGGACATGGTCAAGCGTGTTGCGGCTGAGATCTCCATCCCGTTTACTGTAGGTGGCGGGATCAACGAGCTCGGCGATGTGGATCGTATGCTTAATGCCGGAGCCGACAAGGTCAGTATAAACTCTGCTGCATTGCGCACCCCGCAGCTTGTAGACGACATAGCCCGGCACTTCGGCTCGCAGGTATGCGTTGTGGCTATTGATGCAGACTTTGAGGACGGTTCCTGGATCTGCTATGTCAACGGCGGTCGTGTGCCTACATCACGCACCCTGTTTGAATGGGCAAAAGAGGTTTCGGACCGCGGTGCGGGCGAAATATTGTTCACGAGCATGAAACACGACGGAGTGAAACACGGTTTTGCAAATGAGGCTTTGGCCGAATTGGCGGACTTGTTGCCCATTCCCGTCATTGCCTCGGGAGGTGCCGGAACAAAGGAACATTTCAGGGATGTGTTCACAATCGGAAAAGCGGATGCGGCCTTGGCTGCAAGTGTGTTTCACTATGGAGAAATTTCCATTCCTGATTTGAAAAGATTTCTTGACGCGGAAAACATATGCGTCAGAATGTGACTTGACAACGACAAAATTGACCAAAATGGAACAGATAGATTTTAAGAAAATGGGAGGACTCGTTCCCGCGATAATACAGGATGCGGCAACAAAAAACGTCTTGATGTTGGGCTTCATGAACGAAGAGGCATACAGGCAGACGTTGGTGTCAAACAGGGTGACGTTTTTCTCCCGTACAAAAGGACGGCTTTGGACAAAAGGGGAGGAGAGCGGCAATTTTCTGGATGTCGTGGACATCAAGCTTGATTGCGACAACGACACTTTGTTGGTGCTTGTTCATCCGGTCGGACCTGTGTGCCATAAGGGGACGGATACCTGTTGGGGCGAGAAGAACGAGGCAAACCCCGTGCTGTTCTTGTCCGAGTTGCAGGATTTCATAGAAACACGCCACAGGGAGATGCCCGAAGGCTCGTATACCACATCGCTCTTCAAGGACGGCGTAAACAGGATGGCGCAAAAAGTCGGAGAAGAGGCACTGGAGGCTGCAATAGAAGCGTGCAACGGCACAAACGAGCGGCTTGTATACGAGGGGGCGGACTTGTTTTTTCACCTTATAGTGCTGTTGACATCCAAGGGTCTTAGGGTTGAGGATCTTGCGAAAGAACTTGAACAAAGACACAAGCCAGGCTGGAAAAAGCACTGACTCCTTGTTTCTTGACCGCAAATGTTCACGCCAGATATGATGATGGGTATGATTTTAGAATTTAGCAATGTTGAGCTGAGACAAAACGAACAGCTTATACTGGCAAATGTCAATTTCTCCGTAAATCAAGGTGATTTTGTTTTTGTCACCGGCAAAGTGGGTTCCGGCAAGTCCACGCTGCTCAGTGCAATATACGGCGAGCTTGTTCCGTCGTCAGGCCGCGCCTGCGTGTTGGGATACGACATGGCTACTGTCAGACATAAACAGATCACGGAACTGCGCAAGCGGCTCGGCATAGTGTTCCAGTCCTTTGAACTCCTGCAGGACCGGACAGTTTATGCCAACCTTGAATTTGTTCTTAAAGCCACGGGATGGAAAAGCCGCAACGAGACAGATGTACGCATACGGGAAGTCTTGAGCAAAGTGGAACTGCTTGACAAGGCGGAAGCGTTTCCTTTTGAGTTGTCGGGAGGGGAACAGCAGCGCGTGGCCATTGCCCGTGCGTTGCTTAACAAGCCGGAATTGGTCATCGCCGACGAGCCGACAGGCAATCTTGACGTTGGCAGCGGCAACAGCATAATGGAATTGCTGAAGGAAATCCGTCAGGATGGCACAGCTGTCATTATGTCTACGCACAATCTGAAACTTATGGAACTCGTTGATGGCGCAAAGGTATTCAGTTGTGCAGACAGGCATTTTGAAGAGGTTACACGTCAGCCCGGGCAGGGCAACTGATAGTGTTTGAACCGCTGATGCGGGATTGGTCTTGTATGGCAACCGTTGTTGAATCATTCGACAGGGACGGCCGTTTTTATTGTTGACAAAAGAACTGTTTTTATATGAAAGTAATGAAATTTGGAGGGACTTCTATCGGAAGTCCGCAGAGAATTAAAGAAGTGGCCCGGCTGGTGCAGAGAAACGGGCAGAGCATTGTTGTCCTGTCGGCCATGTCGGGCACCACAAACGCTTTGCTGGAAATAGCGGATTATTATGAAAAATCAAACAAGGAAAGTGCTTCCATACTGATAGGAAAGTTGCGTACAAAGTATATGGGGCATATACGTGAACTTTATTCTACGGAAGAGGTGAAAATAAAAACCGCGGATTTTCTGGAAAACATCTTCTGCCAACTGCTTGCGTACGGGAAGGAAAAATTCACCCCAAAGATGTCAAAGGAAATTGTCAGCCTTGGCGAGGTAATGAGCACAAATATGGTTGCCAACTATTTCAACGAGCAGGGAGTCAAGACCGCACTCGTCAATGCATTGGACTTTATGCGGATAGATGAAGACAAGGAGCCTTCTGTCAGCGACATCACGGCAAAACTGCTGCCTTTGATAGAGAAAGACGCCGGTGCGGAGTATTTCATCACGCAAGGTTTCATATGCCTGAACCACAACAACGAAATCGACAACTTGCAGCGCGGGGGGTCTGACTATACGGCATCGCTCATAGGCGCGGCAATGAAGGCGGAAGTCGTTGAGATCTGGACGGACATCGACGGCATGCACAACAATGACCCGCGCTTTGTGGAAAACACGTCCCCGGTACATCAGCTGCATTTTGAAGAAGCGGCGGAACTGGCATATTTCGGCGCAAAAATTCTTCATCCTACTTGCGTCCTTCCCGCAAAGGCGGCAGGGGTGCCCGTGAAGCTGCTGAACACGATGGCACCGGATGCCGAGGGTACGATCATCAACAACGTGTTCCGCGAAAAGGAAATCAAGGCGGTTGCGGCAAAGGACAATATCACCGTTGTCAAGATTGTCAGCTCCCGCATGTTGCTTCAGGCCGGATTCCTCAGAAAAGTCTTTGAGATATTCGAAACATACCACACCTCCATAGACATGGTGACAACCTCGGAGGTGGGGGTGTCGATGTCCGTTGACAATATTGACTATTTGGCGGGAATTGTTGCCGAGTTGAAAAAATACGGCACTGTTGAAGTAGAGAAGAATATGTGCATAATATGTGTCGTGGGAGACCTTCGCTCCGAAAACACGGGCTACGAATCCAAAATTACCAACGCTTTGCGGGATATTCCGATAAGAATGATTTCCTACGGAGGCAGCAATCACAACATTTCGTTTCTGGTGAGCGAGACAGACAAAAAAGCCGCGCTGCAGGCATTGAGCGCGGAAATATTCGCTTGAATACGGAAAGACAAAAACCATCATATTTTATTTGCCATGCAAAACACACCATACTATCTGTACGACACGGAACTCTTCCGCAAGACTGTAAGGGAAGCTAAAGCCGGGGCATCCGCCATCGTTAATTCCCATATCCATTTTGCTATAAAGAGCAACAACAACCCTGCACTCGTCGGCATCGCTGCACAAGAGGGGCTTGGGGCTGACTGTGTCAGCGGACCGGAAATAGCCCATGCCATAGACTGCGGAATACCGGCCGGCAAAATCATGTTTGCCGGCGTGGGCAAGACGGACGGGGAAATAGAACTTGCCGTCAAAAGCGGAATAGAATGTTTCAATGTTGAGAGCATACCCGAATTGTATGCAATCAACAGCATTGCGGCCTCCATGGGCAAGACTGTCAACGTGGCGTTTCGTATCAATCCGGATGTCGATGCCCATACCCATGCCAATATCACTACGGGGCTGGAAGAAAACAAATTCGGCATATCCATGTGCGACATGATTGATACCGTCAGGCTTGCACACACACTGTCCAACGTGAAATATACAGGACTGCATTTCCATATCGGTTCCCAAGTCCTTGAGTTCGGGTGTTTCCGCAATCTGGCAAAGCGTATAAACCAGTTGCAGGCGGAGCTGGAGTCGGCGGGCATTGATGATACGGCAAGCATAAATGTGGGCGGCGGCTTGGGAGTGGATTACGACAACCCCGAAAAGAACCCCATTCCGGATTTCAGGGGATACTTTGAAACATACAGGCAACATCTGCAGCTGCGCCCGAACCAGTCCCTGCATTTTGAACTGGGGCGTTCTCTGTGTGCCCAATGTGGAGAACTGATATGCACTTGCGTGTATGTAAAGGAAACCTCACGCAAAAAGTTTGTCATTCTTGATGCAGGCATGTCTGACCTGATACGCCCGGCCCTGTATGATGCGCACCACAAAATAGTCAATCTCACAGGAGACAGCGAAAACAGGCCTGCCGGTTGCTATGATGTGGTCGGTCCGATATGCGAAAGCAGCGATGTGTTTGGCAAGAATGTCATGTTGTCTGAGGTCAGGCGCGGAGACACTCTGGCTTTGAAGTCGGCTGGAGCCTATGGCTTTGTCATGGCGTCAAACTATAATTTGCGGAAATTGCCTGCGGAAAGATTAAAATAACACCGTCCGCATCAGCTTTTTTCAGGAAAATGAACTACCTTTGCACTGCGTTTGCAAGAATGGCGCACTGATACAAAGGCCGAAGTAGCTCAGCTGGTAGAGCGACGCATTCGTAATGCGTAGGTCACGGGTTCGAGTCCCGTCTTCGGCTCACTGTGGGAGGATGGGCGCAAAGACAATATTTTGTGGAATGGAAAAAGTCGTTTCTGGAATCAGGCCTACCGGGCATCTTCACCTCGGCAACTATTTTGGCGCAGTGAAGTCCTTTGTCAGGATGCAGGATGAATATGACTGTATGTTTTTCATCGCAGATTGGCATTCCCTGACGACTCAGCCTAAGCCTGACGATATCCGCCAGAGTGTCAAGACCATATTGGCAGAATATCTGGCCTGTGGCATCGACCCGGAGAAAGCCGTCATATACATACAGAGTGATGTGCGTGAAACCCTTGAACTGTATCTGTATCTCAATATGAATGCGTATCTGGGCGAACTGGGCAGGGTGACCACGTTCAAGGAGAAGGCGCGCAAGCAGCCCAACAATGTCAACGCCGGGTTGTTTACCTATCCGACCTTGATGGCGGCCGACATTTTGCAGCATAAAGCCGTGAAAGTGCCAGTTGGCAAAGACCAGCAGCAGAATATGGAAATGGCGCGCAAGTGCGCACGCCGCTTCAACAACATCTACGGTGTGGATTTCTTTCCCGAACCTCAGGATTTCACGTATTCAAAGGAGGCGGTGAAAATTCCGGGGCTTGACGGCTCCGGTAAGATGGGGAAGTCTGATGGCAATTGCATATATTTGTGCGATGACGACAAGGTGATAACGGCAAAAGTCAAGAAAGCTCTCACCACCACAGGGGCTACACAGCCCGACTCTCCAAAGCCTGAATGCATAGAGAACCTTTTCACTTTCCTTAAAATCTGTTGTGACAGGGAGGTCTATGATTTCTACAATGAACAGTGGAACAAATGCTGTATCAGGTTCGGCGACATGAAAATGCAGTTGGCTCAGGATTTGTGCAGGATAATTTCTCCTATTAGGGAGCGGATATTGGATTACCGGTCTAACACGGATTTGCTTGAAACAATTGCAAAGCGCGGTGCGGAAAGAGCTCGGGAATCTGCCGCCAAAACACTAAGTGAAGTGCGTGAGATAGTGGGTTTTACCCCCACCGTCAGATAACGTACAGTCAGCGCCTGTGGCGAAATTGGTAGACGCGATAGACTTAGGATCTATTGTCTTGCGATGTGCAGGTTCGAGTCCTGTCAGGCGCACAAAGCAAATTGACTGTGTTGTCGTTCGCTGTTCTTAATGGGTTGGCTTAAAGGCAATTGCACGAAATAAGATGTGAAGGCTTTTAAGCCAAATTTCAGAAACCTGCAAAAAATCACCACCGATTTTGCAGAATTTTTGTATCTTTACACCGCCCTTTGGGTAAAACAGGCAAGCGTCTTGCATTGTATTGTGTCGGAATAGAGACAATTCCAAATCAGAAAGGCAACAAGAAACAAGTTTGAGCCATATTGTATATTCGTGTACAACATATTGGCGTGGGCTATTGTTACTTCTGATTAGGCAGTCCAGAGCCTCCGACATGGCAACGCAATAGTTCCCACGCATTGCCATGTCTAACAGATAACGCCTTTCTGGGAACTGGGGTAATAGTTTTGAGTATGGCACTAATCAAATGCCCTGAATGCCAAAAGGACATGAGCGAAAAAGCAAAGGCGTGTCCGCATTGTGGTTTCCCCATCACAAAGAAGAAAGTGAGGACAAGTAAGAAAGCAACGGAATACGAAAAGATACTGGAAGAAAGAGAACGCATGTTTGGCAGTCTTTCCAAAGTTATACGGCTGTATTCTGCTAATAGCCCTCAAAACATTTATGTGTTTGAGGAAAAGCAAACTATCTTTATCGCCAACAAACAATATGCTTTCGCTGATATTCTTTCGTGCCATACTGACACAAAGATGTATGTAGCCAAAACTACAACACCAGAACAAACCAAGCAAGAAAAGGTATATCATTACGTTTTTATTGGCGTGAATGACATTGCACATCCTTTAATTACACTCCAAGTTGGACAAAACATTATTTTGGCTAATGAAGTGTGTGCGTTGATGAATGCAATAATATATGCTAACAATACTAACAATGAGCAACGATAACAGCGGTTGGGATGATTACGACTACCATGTTAATACAGGGGAGTTGGAAGATTGGTTTGAAGATGAGCCAAGAACACCACGCACATATTACCGCCACACATCAAAGCAAAAGCCCCAAAGAGGCTACACAGACACGACAAAGGAAATAATCTTTAGTTTTGTGTTGCTTGCAATCGGAATTTTGCTTACACTTACCATGTGTACTTGATTGTATTATGGAATACCATTTTTTGCGACATTTGGCCCCTGAAAACTCTGCGTTTTCAGGGGCTTTTTTTGTACTTCGTCACGTACTTGTCGTCAAAGTTATTGAAATTCTTCCATTCCTGGATATGCTGAACCTAAGGGGCACTCTTGTACAGAGTGCTTTTTGTTCTGAAAAA
>CAVEQO010000012.1:0-60813 GCA_963617965.1 Anaerovoracaceae bacterium | reverse complement strand
AGTGGCTCAATGAGCCGTTTACACCGCCGCCAGAGCAAGCCTGAGAGTTAAAAATTAGCCACTTGAAAGCTTTGAAGGGGTGTCATTCCTAACAACCTCACATTCTTTATATCTGTAATTTATGTAGGACAATATTGATTTAAGGCACATTATTTGCTATTACTAGCACATTTTATACCGCAAATGTACCTGTTTTATTGGAAACGACCGCAAAAACCGCAGAGAATCTTTTATTTATTGCAGTTTTAAGGCTTGTTGGGGGAATTAATATACTGACAATCAGTGGTTTTGTTGTAAAATTTCAGAAAACTTAGTACCTTTGTAGTAGAAACTGATTTTTAGACTCTGCCATAAAACATCGGAAATCCCCAGAATGGATTTGTCACGTCACTTCATATTGCTCAATGGTGAGCCCAAGACCTTGCAAATCGACACAATCGAACGAAATGGGTCGAGTTGCTTTCGTGTGCGCTTCAAGAACACCCCAAAGCCTTATACCTATGGCGCAGACAAGGTGGTTTGGCTCAGCAATCCTGAATGTGTTGACCTAGCCAACAGCAAGGTGTACATCGGCGGTACACAAAAGACGGATATTCGTGAGGTATGGAAGTTCGTTTGTGGCGAGAATGTGTATTGGCGTGTGGTTCATACCAATGGTTACGTGGAGGATGATACCAAGGGTAGCGTACAGGTGGTGACTTCTTGTTTGAGTGAGGAACGAGCCAAAGACACCTTTATATATATGAAGGACGTGGCGGCTATCAATCCATTACGCAACGAAGAAACAGGCAATGGGCTGCTTGCTGGACTTTATAGCAAGGTGAATTTCATAGATGACAAGACGGCCGCGGCTTGTTATCTCAATCCTGACGGACATAAGCCAAGCCGACTGAAACACGCAGACTTGATTTATCCCTTCGGATGCAATGCCAGCCAAAAGAAAGCAGTGGCGACAGCATTCGGACATCAGATGAGTGTGATACAAGGACCTCCGGGAACAGGCAAAACACAGACAATCCTCAACATCATTGCCAACATCGTCCGTCAAGGCAAGACGGTCATGGTGGTGTCAAACAACAACTCTGCCATAACCAATGTGCAGGAGAAGATGGAGAAATATGGAGTGTCATTCATTGTTGCACCGCTTGGCTGCAAAGACAACAAAGAAGCATTTGTCGCCAATCAGCCAAGTATTCCTGCTGAATTGAAAGATTGGAGTGTTCCTGTTGCTGACAGTTTGCGCATGAAACGTGACTTGCACAATACTTTGCAGCAACTCGATAAAATGTTTGCTCTTCAAAACGAGAAGGCGGAATTGCTACATGAACAGCAAGCTATAGCATTGGAATGGAAGCACTTTTGTCTGGATAATGGCGTTAGTGAGGATATGGCGTTGTCGCATCGTGCCAATTCCAAGCGCATCATCTCCCTTTGGTTGGAATATCAGTCGATTGCTGATCGTGAACAGCCGCAGCCAACAAGTTGGTTTGCAAAAATGTGGCAACGTCTGAGATGGATATGGATTAAATGGAACAGCCGCTACCGCTTGCATATCAAGAATGAGTTTAACCGTGCTGACCTTACTCCACTTGTCCGTGAATTGCAGACGCTTTACTATCTCAACCGCCAACATGAGATTGCAGACCGCGTCGACGAAATAAAAAAAGGACTCGCCAACTATGATGCCAAAGGGCTGACCACCACTTTGACTGAATTGTCAATGAGCTTGTTCAAGTCAGCATTGGCAAATCATTATGACAAGCATGAACGTCCGAAATTCGCCGATGTAAAAGAGCTGGAATGGCATGGTGATGCTTTGCTGGAACAATATCCTGTTGTTCTTAGTACAACATTTTCAGCTCGGTCATGCCTGTTTACAGACAAGCCTTACGACTACATCATTATGGACGAGGCTTCGCAAGTTTCGATAGAAACGGGAGCATTGGCATTGACTTGTGCCTATAATGCTGTAATTGTGGGCGATACGCTGCAGTTGCCCAACGTGGTGACGGACGATGACAAACAGAAGTTGGATATAATCATGAAGCAATACAAGATTGCCGAGGGCTATGATTGCGCAAAGAACAGTTTCTTGCAGTCGGTGCTTGATGTGGTGAAGGATGTTCCCGAGACATTGCTTCGTGAGCATTACCGTTGTCATCCGCGCATCATCAACTTCTGCAACCAGAAGTTTTATGGTGGCAACCTGCTCATCATGACCGAAGATAACGGCGAGGATGATGTGCTCTATGCCGAAAAGACAAGCATGGGCAACCACTGCGTGAACCACTACAACCAGCGTGAGATAGATGTGGTGAAGGAAAGCATTTTGCCGAAGTTGCAAAAGTACGAGAGTATTGGCGTGGTTACTCCGTACAACCATCAAGTGGAAGCGTTTCATAAGCAACTGCCGAATGTGGAGACTGCTACTATACACAAATATCAAGGTCGGGAAAAGGATTCCATCGTATTCAGTGTGGTAGACAACCAAATCTCTGACTTCGCCGATGATGCAAACATGCTGAACGTGGCAGTATCAAGAGCCAAGAAGAAGTTCTGCTTGGTTGTTACTGGCAACGAACAGGAGAAGAAAGGCAACATCATGGACTTGCTCGACTATATTGCCTACAACAACTGTACGGTGACGGAAAGCAAGTTGGCCTCCATCTTCGACTGTCTCTATGCGCAGTATACCGAGCAACGCATGGCTTTCCTCGATAGTCATCCTAAAATATCGGAGTATGCATCGGAGAATCTGACATACGCATTGCTTCACGATGTTCTCTCATCAGAAAGCCGCTATAAATGTCTCAATGTGCTTTGCCATATACCATTAAGGCAAGTAGTAAAAGATACGTCGCTTATGTCGGAAAGCGAGATGAAGTATGCAGCCAATTACAGTACGCATTTGGATTTCCTTGTCATCAACCGTGTAAGCAAGCAGCCTGTCCTCGCCATTGAGACCGACGGCTATTCGTATCACAATGACAAGACTGAACAGCACCAACGCGACTTGATGAAAGACAACATTCTCAAAAGCTATGGACTTCCTCTATTGCGACTTTCGACTAAAGGGAGTGGAGAACGGGAAAAAGTGGCAGAAATGCTAAACCAATTGATACAGGTATAGACTGGAAAAGCCACGCCACGAGTTTGTACGGCTGACATTAGTTAGCAGACCCTACATTGGCTATCCCTAAAAAGCATTGCCACATTTGGGCGATTGATTTTCTTTGCGGCCAAAGGATTTGTGCTGTGGAAGCGTTCCAATGGAGCGAGCCGCAACACTACCTGTTGCCCTTCGCCCGGTTGTGGGTCTTGCAGAGCATCTGGCAGTTGCTCTCGTCGGTGGCGCCGCCTTTGCTCCAAGCCAGGACATGATCGGCATCCATTTCCTTCAACGCCCAAATCTTGTCCTTGTTGGCATCATGGCCACAGGCACAAAGCGGACAGTTGCTCACATGCCCTTTCTTCGCCTCTTCTGTCTGTCGGCGATATACCCGCCCCTTGGTGTTGTCGTCGAACACGCGGACATTCAGCAGTCTGGTATCATTGCATCCGCCCAACACATATTCGAACACATTCTTGTTGTCCTTCACACAAGGGTCGTCGTAAAGCAGCCGCACCTTTTCCGACACTTCCGCATGATTGTAGGGAGTAGCATGGAAACGGTCATACAATTCACCCCATTCCAAGCCTCTCATCTTGGGATAAACCTCGTCAAAAGTCTGCTCTATCCACGAAATTACATCAGTGAAATGATGCTTCAATTCATTGATGCCGGTGTCGCGCCGGTGCTCCTGCATATAGTCCTTGATGTGGTTGTGGCTCACCCATTTCAAGGCTGTCTGCAAGTACTCTTGCCGGCTCACGGAACCCGAGATGTAGCAGCTCCACTTCTGAATGCGGGAATCCTCCTTGTTGCTGAACTCCTTTCTGGCCGCGCTGACAAACGGCCCGGAATAGATGGCATTGAGCTTCTCCTGGTCGTTGAGCCGTATGCCGCCTATGTTGATTATTTCAAACCATTCCTTTATTTCCGCTTCCATTCCCTCGCAGATGTAGGCCAGCATCTTCGTGTTTTCCATGAGTGTCCTTTCTTCCTTGTCCAGCGCATTGAACTTGAAGGGAAGGTTGCCTTTCATCACGGAGAACTTGCCTATCAGGTATCTGCCGAGACTGGTGATGCGCTGCTGCCCGTCGAGCACCTCCAGCCGACCGTCGGGCAATTTGTTGAAATACAGCAATCCCAGCGGATATTTCTTCATCACGGAATCTATCACGGCGATTTCTTTCTCGCTGCTGTTCTCGCTGTAGAGATAGTTGCGCTGATACTCCGGCTGTATGGTCAGTTGGCCGGCCAAACCATACAGTCCCTTTCCGTCGAGGTCGCTGTAAGTGAAACCCTCGCACAACTCCTTTACGGTATATTCTTTCAATTCTGTTTCCATATCATGATTGCTTTTTGCGGATTAATATTCGGGCGTAGGCTTGTGTATAATATTTGCCATCTACAACGTAGTAAACTTCACCATCTTGCGGCCCGTCTAATTCGATTACTGGTCCATCGTTTAGTTTTGTGACAATAGTCTTTTTGCCTGTTTTGCTGACTTGAATTTGCTTAGGGTAAATCTTTTTTGCCATGCCGAACCAAGTCTTGGTAATGCCTATAATCTCAAATTGCTCTGGGCAATATTTATCGAGGAAAGATACAGGCACACCCATTATTCCCTCATAATCACAAGGAATCGCATCTGTATAAGGAACTTCTATGGCTTCAAAATTATCATAATGCCTATAGCCAACATCCTTGACTTCTTTATGTTTGCTGTATCTTGTATTGTCAGCCACAGTCATTAGCTTTAGCGGTTGGTGTCTTCTTCCATGGTCTATGTTGGTAAACCAACAACAGTTGCGGAACTTCACAAGACCTGTTACCTCGTTATATACCCCATCTGCGTAATCACGTGTTTCTGGAGACTTGAAGTAGGCGTTACCTCCTTTGAACCCCTTGCCCGACCACATCTTGTTATGCTGGATTAGCGGGAAAACTTCCTTATATGAAATTGCATTGATGTTTCCGATGATAACAAATTGCTTCCCGGCTTCAACTATCCACGACAAGAATTCTCTGAATAGCGAAAATGGCGGATTGGTAACGATGATGTCAGCCTCATCTCTGAGCCGCTTCACCTCGTCGCTTCTGAAGTCGCCGTCACCCTCAAGATAATCCCATTCCAAATCATCGAGGTTGATTTTGCCGTCTCCCGTGTTGTCTTTGTCCAGGACGAAAATCTTGCCCTGTGTCTGCGTCTTGTTCTTGTCGTATTTCGGAGAACTTGTTTCAAACAACGAAAGATGCACACCCCTTTTATATGCCATGCTTTCCGGTGCATAGCTGGTGGAGACAAGTTTCTTCAACCCCAACTCCTCGAAGTTCTGCGCAAAGTACTTAGTGAAGTTGCTCCACTCGGGATCATCGCAAGGCAGGAGAACCGTTTTGCCGCGAAACACGTCGGGATTGTAGTCGAGATAGGCCTCCATCTCTGTCTCTATATCATAGAACATGGTATAGAACTCATCCTTCTTGGCAGCCTTAGCATTGGATAAAGTGTTGTTTGCCATAATGACTGATAGTAGTTTTTGCACCCAACTATCAATCCGCAAACGCAACAGGGTAAGAGAAAGGCGTGATGCCTCTTGTCGCGTTTAGCACGGGGCGACCTCGGATGGAACCCCGGAAAAATCCAAGAATGCACCACGCCCATAGCGTGTGCATCGCTTATTGATTTTTCCAGAGGCTACAATACGAGCCGCCTGTCACATATTATTTTCGTGCTTTTTATTCCAATTAGAGTTTCCGAGGCTCTTGGCTAACGCGAAATAATAGCGAATGCTTTGTTTTTAACCCACAATGTCTTGGGAGTTCACACTCTGCCGGAATGTGACACCCGGTGCGAAGTTACAATGATTTCCTGTAACAACTGAGCTTCCGTGGGGAAATAATGCCAAAACAATTGAAATGTCCAAACATTGATTTCGGACAAGATATTTCAAGAAAGCGACCGCACCAAAAAAAAGCCCGACCGCACGAAAAAAAAGCTTGAGACAACGGCGGCGTTCCGCCCGAAACGGAAATCCGCCCCGGGCGGAACGGTTGTCCGTTTCGGCGGAAACGCAACAGAGTTCCGGGCGAAGCGCATCGGGGAGATCAAGCAGATTTTTTGCCGGAACAAGCAGAAATTTTGTCATGTCGGCATTTTCAACACCCGGAAGGCTCTGCGCCGTTGTAATGTGCGGCCACAGGTCCCGCAACACCGGGAAAATCCACGCCCATCAGCTGGATTTTTCATACAAGTCATGCCGTTTCTCCCGAAAATCGCACATCTTTGCATCCGGGTCTGCCAACAATACGGCGTGCGAACACGGGGCGTAAGACCCTGCCGCAGACATCCCGTCCGTCCGCAGGGGGCGGGTTACAAAGACCGTACACGCGACACTATGGCGCGGCAACATGAAATGCGACAATACCACCAGATGGGAAACGACAGGAAACAGCCCGTATGCATACAATATCACGACTCGCCTTGCGGAGAACTCGTACTGGCGTCTGCCGGAGAAAAGCTGTGTCTCTGCGACTGGAACAGCATGCCGTGTTCCGTGCGCAACAGGCTCCGGCTTGTCCGTCTGCTCGGCGCAGAGTTCAGTGAAGAACCGTCGGAAGTGATTCTGCACACCAAAACGCAACTTGACGAATATTTCGCAGGCAAGCGGAAAACATTTGACCTGCCGCTGTGTCCCGTGGGCACCGGCTTCCAGAAGCGTGTCTGGAACGCCCTGTTAGAAATACCGTTCGGCGAGACAAGAACCTACAGTGACATCGCCCTGCGGGTGGGCAATCCCAAGGGAGCCAGAGCCGTGGCACAGGCCATAGGGGCAAACGGCATCTGCATAATCTGCCCCTGCCACCGCGTCATCGGCACAGACCGCTCACTGACCGGGTTCGCCGGCGGGCTGGAAGCCAAACGGGCACTGCTCGAGCTTGAAAGCCACTCATCTCCACTTGCGCCGGCGGCACTGCCGCACCCGGCCAAGGATGGACAACGGGCTTGACGCAGGGCTGTATGAGGCGGCCGGGCCGCTTATACACTATGCCGCAAGGCAGCCATAGCCGAAGAACAGGTCACTTGGCCTGCCTGCCGCTGAACATTTCCCTGATTTTCCCGAGATAGGCGTCGGCATACTGGCGGTTGCCAAGATCATTGGGGTGCGTGCCCTCTATCATGGACTCTTCGGTGAGCCCCAGTTCATCCGCCGCCAGATAGTAAAGCCCCCCTATGCCCTCATCGCACAGTTTCAGGTATGCGGAGCGGAAATGCCTGTTGCCGCTATAGTATTCCTGCGCCAGCCTGCGGCGGAACAGCGTGTCCATGGACACACACGACTCCACCATGAGAATGGGCGCGTCGCCCGCCTTGCGCAGGGTGCGCACACCCTCACACGCGCGCTTCACCACCTCGGCACTGTCCATGGTGTAGCTGTTGGGCATCGGGTCGAGGATGAACGCGCGGGCGTCAATCTCGGCGAGCAGGTCAAACACGGCCGGCTCCATGAACGCAGAGCCAGAGAACCCCATATTGACCACAGGCCAGCCGCTCTCGCGCGCCACGATGTTGGTGAACATCAGCCCGGGCCGCGAAGGCGATGCCCCGTTGACGATAGAGGAACCGTAAACCACTATGGGCTTGGCCCGCTTCTCGCAACTGAACCTGAACGCAGCCCCGCTGTCCACGCCCACCTCCACGGATCTCACCATATTGTAGGGCGGTAGGTAAAGCCGGTATTCGGCACCGCCGTCCGGGGCGGGACGGCTGAGATCGGTGTAGGCCAAGACGGCAGTGTCGCCGCTTATGCTCCAGTTCATGTGGTTGCCTATCCAGTGGAGAGAACCTTCGGTGTCGGCCCCGTAGAGATCAACGCCGGAATGGCTGAGCCACGCCATGTTGCGGCATACCTGACGGTAAGCGAGGACATAGCGCACCCTGATGTTCTCCGAATTGGTGAAGAAGCGCAACGAGAGTCCCGCACTGTATTTGGACAGCTCCCATACCGCCGGCGTGACCTTGTCCTTGGCACGCTCGGGCAACCGCGCGAAATTTTTGCCGAGTTCCATGTTCCACGCCCTGCCGCATACGTAGGGATTGTCACCGCAGTCGTCAAACGGCGAATGCCAGTCAGTCCGGGCACAAAGCGGCAACACGGCAAGTGCGAGAAGCACCGTCACGAAAAAGACATTGAGTTTACGCATAAGAGAATTTTTGGAGATGTTACATTATTGACATACGGACTGCGCTTGCGACAAGGGACAAGCACGGGAGCACGCACCGTTGGCTCCACGCTGACAAAGGTAGTCGTTTTGTCGGGAAGACTCCGCAGACTGTCCCCAAAAAACCGCAGGAAACAGCCGCGCTGTCCATGCTTTTGAGTAACTTTGGAGGAAATTCAACATTTTGACGCTTATGGAAGCACTTTACCCCGCAATAGCCGTGGCACTGCCGGTGTCGCTGTTGGCACTGTTCATGCTGCGCTCGGCACGCAAGAGCCATGAGACCGCACTGCGCAACGAAGCCAGCCACCATGCGCAGGCGGTGGAAGAACTCAAGGCATCATACGAGAAGCGGCTGGAAGACATCAAGGCCGCCTACGAGAAACAGCTCGCACAGGCCAGGGAAAACTCCCGGGAACAGATGGACGCGCTGCGCGAGATGAACAGGAAGCAGGTCGAAGACCAGCTGACCCTCATCAGGGAACAGATGACCGCCACATCGGAAACGGTGCTCAAGGCACGGCAGGAGGAGCTTGCCGGGCGCAACATGGAGCAAGTGTCGAAAATCATCAGTCCGCTCCAGCAGGGGCTCAAGGACATGGAGGAAGCCCTGCGCCACTCCAAGGAACAGCAGAAAGACGCCCTCACGCGCCTCGACGAGACCATCAGGCTAAGCATGGAGAAGAGCCGGTCGCTCGGAGAAACCGCAGACCGCCTGACCAGGGCCCTGACAGGCGAAGTGAAAGTGCAGGGCAATTTCGGCGAACTCAGGCTCAAGCAGCTGCTTGAAGACCTCGAGCTCAAGGAGGGCGAGCAATATGACACCCAGCAGACACTCAGGGACAAGTTCGGCAAATCGCTCAAGGGAGACGACGGCAGGGGACTCGTGCCAGACTTCATCCTCCACTTTCCCGACAGCCGTCATGTGGTGGTGGACTCCAAGATGTCGCTGACCGACTACGAACGCTACATGAACGCCCCCGACGGCAGCGAGGAGAAAAGCGCGTACCTCAAGGCGCACGTCGACAGCGTCAAGGCACAGGTGAAGCGGCTCGCACGCAAGGACTACACCAGATACCTGCCTGAGGACTGCAACCGCCTGTCTTTCGCCATCATGTACATTCCCGTGGAAGGCGCGCTCAACCTGGCGCTGCTCAACGACACCACGCTGTGGCGCGAAGCCTACGACCAAGGCGTGATGGTTCTGGGCCCCCAGACAATGTACATGAACCTCAGGGTGCTGGAGATGATGTGGACACAAGTGCGGCAGCTCGAGAACCAGCAGGCCATAATGGACGCGGCCAACACCGTGGTGGAACGCGTGCAGGACTTCGCCACACGGTTCCGCGACGTGGAGACCGCCATGAACGACACCGTCAACAAGATGGCCAAGCTCAGGATTACCACAGCCCAGAGCGGGCCCGGCATCATCACTGCGGCGCGCAACCTCCTCAAGGCCGGAGCCAGAGAAAACAAAAAGAAAAAACCACTGCGCGAAGCCGGCAGCTACCTGTCCGGCGACACCCTTGACGGGAAGCCGGAGGAATAAGGCCGCAACAATGCCAAAACGGCAAAAATGCCCTATGCGGCGTTTTTTGGCTTGACAGGAAGGCTTTTTCCCGTCAAAATGCCCTATTTTTGCAATATAAACCTACGAATACCCGAATAACAGACATGAAAACGCACTCTCATCCGACAACAAGCCGCCTTGCCGCCATGGCCGCAGCGGCCGTCATTGCCGTCGGCAGTCTCTCGCTGGGCAGTTGCAAAGACAATGTAGACGGAAGCGACATCTACACATTTACCGGAAAGACCGTCAAGGACTTTCTGGACGAGAATCCCGACGACTACTCGATGTACTCCTATATCCTCACCAAGGTACGGCTCAGCCCCAAGTCAAATTCCACCGTTTCCGACCTTCTCTCGGCGCGCGGCAACTACACCTGCTTCGTGCCGGACAACCAGTCGGTGCAGAGCTTCCTTGACTCCGTGTACCATACCAAGGGCTTCGACGTCACGCAGATTTCCGACTCCATCGCCTCATACATAGCCCGCAACTCCATCATCGACAACGGCAACGAGGAGGCGTATCTGACAACGGCTTTCGACAAGAGTCCCCTGGAGAAGACCAACATGGAAGACCGCTATATCACCGTATCGTTTGACACCGTCGACGGAGGAACGTACATCAATGAAAGATCCCTCGTGACCAAGGCGGACATCAAGCTGACCAACGGCGTGATACACGAAGTCAGCAGCGTGCTGCAACTGTCCACCGCCACACTGCCGGCCCTCATTTCGCAGGCCGACAACACGCACATCTTCTCGCTCCTGCTCGACATCACCTCGTGGACGGACTCCATGCAGCTCTACCGCGACGACGACTACGAATACAACCACGAGGAGTACGGATACGACGAGTACGGCAAAAAAGCAGCCAACCCCAAGCACCGTTACTACGGCTATACCGCCTTTGTGGAGACCGACCAGACCTTCCACGACAGATGGGGCATAGACCTGCCCGAAGTCGAGAACGGCATTGTCACAAACCGCGAGACAATAGTGCGGCAGATAGAAGAAAGGTGCCGCCAGTACTACAGCGGGAGCTCCACCGACTACCGAAGCCAGGACAACGTCCTCAACCAGTTCGTGTCATACCACCTCATCGGCGCCCGCATTCCGGCGGACAAGCTCGTGATACACTATGCCGAGATAGGCTTCGGCTACAAAAACGAAAGCCAGCTAAGCATAGACTGCTTTGAATACTACGAGACGATGGGCAGGCAGCGCCGTCTCGTGAAACTCACGGAAGGATCGCAGACCAACGGCAAGCGCATCAACCGCTACGTGTCGGAGCGCAACCTCAAGGACTATTCGGAGGTGACCGTGCCGATACCGGGCATTCTCATCAGCGAGACCAACGGCAAGTTCACCAACAACGCCCTCAACGGCTTCTACTACCCTATTGACGACATCCTGGTCTATTCGGACGACGTGGTCAACAAGGTGCTCAACGAACGTCTGCGCTTCGACATCTCGTCGCTCATGCCGGAACTCATAACAAACGGATACCGCAGACCCATGTCGTCAGCCAACGCCACCGTACACATACCGACAGGCTATTTCAAGAATTTCGACCTCGACCCCTCGTGTTCCTACAACTACCTGAGCGGGTTCGCCACCACGTGGCCTGACTTCCAGGGCGACGAGCACAATGTGACAGGACAATACGACATGACCATCAAGCTGCCACCCGTACCATTCGAGGGCACATGGGAAATACGCTGGGCCGTGCCCACTTTCGACAACCGCGGCATGGCACAATTGTATTTCGGCACGAACAAGTCAAACCTCAAGGCCATAGGCCTGCCGCTTGACCTGCGCCTGCGTCCCACGAACCCGGCAATCGGCTGGGAAGCCGACACCGAAGACGAAGACCTCAACGATGAAAATGACAAGGTGATGCGCAACCACGGCTACATGAAACCGCCGTTGCATGACGGAATAACGAAGGGCGGAGCGCCGGTGACCGAGTCATTGCGCAACACCTCTTCATACAAGAACTACCTGCGTCTGCGCAAGATAATCTACACCGGCATCCTCAAACCGTCGGAAACCTACTACCTGCGCATCAAGTCGGTGCTTGAAGACACCCAGACACAGTTCGTGATGGACTGGATGGAATATGCGCCCAAGAACATATACAACGGCATAGTGCCCGAAGACAAGTGGTAATCCGGCAGCGGGCGGGTGCGTCGTTTCCGAAAGCCGGAAGAAAATCCCGATCATCCACCCCGCCTTGTAGGTGCGTAGAATATGCGCCGGAACACGGCACTGTCCCTGTTTGCGTTTGTTTGGATGTTGTTGTCGGGCGGGGACGCCCGACCTCCTACTTATGCGCATTGCTTTTACCGTCCCTCTTGGTTAAGCTTAGTTAAACTTGGTTAAACTAAGTTAATAAGAGGGGGGGGGTAGTTAGCGAAATTCCGTACTTTTGCGCGGCAATTACCATTACCTGCCCGTTATGCACGTTTGCAGACAAACAGGAACAACAAGAATAGCAAATATAGTTTTATGAATATGAACGAGAAGAGACATTATGAGGCACCCTCAATCGAGGTGTTGTCGATAGACACGCGCAACTCCCTGCTCACAGGCAGTGTGCAGGAAACAAACAGTGACAGTTTCGACGAAGATGCAAATCTGAACAGTTTTGACAATGAGTGGGAATGAGCACAACAACTACATTATTTGAAGTAACACGGACATGAAAAGGAATTACATGCTTTTTGCGGCTCTGGCTCTGGCAGCAGCCACCTCATGCACAAACGACGACGCGCAGGGAACGGACACCGCTCCTGACGGCGCGGCACGCACGGTGACACTGACAGCCTCCACACCAGAGCCCGACGGGGAGAAGCCCGCAGCGGGGAAGATGCGCGTGGGACTGACAAGGAAAGACAACACCGCCGCAACGTTCTACTGGCAGGACAACGACGAGATACTCGTGCAGACCAATAATGGCGGCACATACGGCCAGGCGGAGTTCAAGGTGAAAAGCAATGACAGAACCTCGGCAACGTTCGAGGGCGAGCTGACAGGGAGCGTCGGCACATACGCGGTCTATCCCTACAACGCCGCGCACAAGTTTGACACAAGCACGGGGACGAAGCTCACGTACAACCTCCCTGCCGCATACACATACATGACAGTGGAGAGCGGTATCTTCTCCAAGACCGAAAACGGCAGCACCACCTACCGCACCACGCAGACGAACATACCGATGCTCGGCACAATCACGGACAGCAAGGTGGCGTTCAAGATACTCGGCGGTGTGGCGGTGATACGCATCGACCAGATGCCCGTAGCGGAAGGCACGCTCACCGTCACTGCCGACCAGAAACTCTCGGGTGACTTCACCGTAGAGGACATGTCGGCGACGGAGCCCGCCATAACCACTGCCACCGCAACGGCGGCTGCGGACAAGACGGTGACGTTCGGCTTCAGCGGCGTGACGACAGGCAGCGTAGGCGTCTTCTTCCTGCCCTTGGCAACAGGCACGTACACCAACCTGACGATAACGGTTGCCGACGCAAGCGGAACCGTGGAACAGACGGTGAACTACGGCAGCCTCACCATCGCCCGCCGTGATGTCACTGCCATCTCCCTCACCACCGACAGCGAGGGAAACCTCAGATATATCGAGAAGACTGGCGACTACACCTACATAATCAACGGCCACGAGTTCGTCGATCTCGGCCTGGATGTCCTTTGGGCTACGATGAATGTTGGCGCAACTGACAACACCGAAGTCGGCTACCATTTTGCTTGGGGCGAGACAACCACGAAGACAAACTATTCTGCAAATAGCTATAATTCCACGATTTACGGAAAGTATTTCAACAGCAGCAGCTTGACGCAGCTTGACGCAGAGAACGATCCCGCTACTGTTCATTGGGGCTCCGGTTGCCGCCTGGCGACAACAACCGAGTTTAATGCACTCAACAGCAACTGCACGTGGACATATTCTGGTAGTGGGTATGCTGTGGCAAATACTACAACAGGAGCTTCCATATTTCTCCCCTCTACGGGCTACTACAACGGTACTTCGTTGATGAACTCTTCTGATCAAGGCTATTATTTGTTGAAGTCACGCGGCACTGCATCAGAAAGGGGCGGACGCTTCTACTTTAAGCCCTCGGAGCATAAATACTGGGACATTGAGTATTATTTGGGCTGTGCTGCTCGTCCTGTTGTAGTGAAACCCTCCACCTCAGAATAAAAGCGGTCGGGGAATTCCCTTCATAAGGACAATGAGTTTTCAAGGGTTGCATCCAGTCGTAAAGAACGGCGGATGCAACCCTTTTAGGTAGGAGGTCGGGCGTCTCGCCCACCGTGCGTTTTTAGTTAAATGACAGTAAAAAGGGAAAGCGCCGGCAAACATCTATTTTTTAAACAAACGACATCTGACCTTTTAACATTTCAATATTACATTTTTCTTTGATTGTTACCTTACATTTGAACAAACATGTTTATAAATAGCCAGGATTGACTTTTTTAACCTTTACGATGGCATAAAAAAACATTTTTGCAATAACTTTGCTTTAATAAAACAGGCGTTCTTTTTTTATATTTATCAGGGGAACATCTGCCTTACTCTATAAAAACAGACTTTGAGTATCTGACAATATAACACGCCTTGTTACGTAGTGATGCCCAATTCACGTCTTTTCTCAACATGACATCAAACCCGGAAACAGAACTTGCGCGCCAGTACATCGAGTTCACCGGACAGAACGTTTTTCTGACCGGAAAGGCCGGTACGGGAAAGACAACATTCCTGCGCAGCCTTAAGGAAACGCCGCCCAAACGGATGGCAGTCGTAGCTCCGACGGGTGTGGCGGCGATCAACGCCGGCGGGGTGACCATCCACTCGTTCTTCCAGATTGCACCCGGGCTGTTCACGCCAGACAGCCGCAGGAACCGCTATCGCATGAGCGACCGGAAAAAAGACATACTGCGCACGCTTGACCTTCTGGTGATTGACGAGATAAGCATGGTGAGGTGTGACCTGCTTGACGCGATAGACTTCACGCTCCGCTCCTACCGTGACCGCAGCAAGCCCTTCGGCGGTGTGCAGATGCTGTTTATCGGCGACCTGAGGCAACTTGCGCCCGTGGCCAGGGATGACGAGTGGGAGATACTCAAGACCCGGTATGACACACCGTATTTCTTCTCCGCCAAAGTCATGCAACAGGCATCGTTTGTCACCATAGAACTGAAGCAAGTCTACCGGCAGGCCGATCCGCAGTTCATCAGCCTGCTTTCGCAAATCAGGACCAACACACTCAGCGACGCCTCCATAGGACTTCTGAACAGGTGCTGCCGTCCGGATTTTGAAATTCCCGAAGACGAGGAGTGGATTTTCCTCACCACGCACAACAGCACGGCGAACGCCTACAACAGCAGCAGGCTTGCCCGGCTTGGCGGCAATACACAGAAATTCACCGCCAGCATAAGCGGCAACTTTCCCGAAAGCTCATATCCAGCCGATGTGTGCATCACCCTGCGCACCGGGGCCCAGGTGATGTTCATAAAAAACGACACTACCGGACGGCACGAATACTACAACGGGAAGATCGGCAAGGTAACCGGATTCACCTGTGACACGGTGACAGTGGAATGCAAGGACAGTCCGGCCCCCATAACCGTTTCGGCAACAGAATGGACCAACACCCGCTATGAGCTTGACACCGCCACCGGCGAGCTGCGCGAGATATCCGACGGCACTTTCTGCCAGATTCCGCTGAGACTGGCCTGGGCCATCACCATCCACAAAAGCCAAGGGCTTACCTTTGACCGTGCCGTGATTGACGTGAGCCATTCGTTTGCGCACGGGCAAACCTATGTGGCACTGAGCCGCTGCAGATCGCTCCGGGGACTGGTGCTGAGCCGTTCGCTCACCAGAAGTTCCGTGATATGCGATCCCCACGTGGAACACTACATAAGCCGGGCACTGACCGACTCCGCCGACAGCCGGGTACAGCTGCCGACGTTCAGACAGCACTATTTCACGGCGATGCTTGACGAGCTGTTCAGCTTCGCCGGACTGAGCCAGGCTCTCGCCCGGCTGCTGGAGGTAGTCAAACGCCATGCGTTTATGCTACAGAGCGACTTTGTGGGCACACTTGAAAAGGCCGAACTGCTGTTCCGCACCGAAATGCCCGGCTACAGCCGCCGCTTCGCCCGGCAATACACAGCCCTTGCGGAGAGCGGCAACCCCTCTGCCGACGAGTCGCTGCAAAAGCGTGTCAAGGCTGCGGCGCAGTATTTTCTCTCACAGATATGCGACAACATCACACCGCTGCTTGAAGTTTACGGCACGGCTTTCAGCAACAAACAGGCACAAAAGCAGTTCGCCAACGCACAGAAACAGCTCGCCCTTGCCGTCAAGATAAAGGTAAGCACGCTGTATACCGCATCCGAAGAGGGCATGACCGTAAAGTCGTTTCTCAACAGCAAGGCCATGGCGGAGACGGTCAGTCTGGACAAAATACTCCGCAACGGGCATTCCGAGACCGGCAATGCGGCAGAGACGGTGAAAGAAAAAAAGACGGTGAAAGAAAAGGGGAAACATACTGCCGACAAGAAAGACAAACAGCCGAGCCACCGCATAACCCTGCAGCTCTACCGCCAGGGACTGTCGGTGAAAGAGATAGCAGCCCGGCGCAACCTCAAGACAGCAAGCATTGAAGGCCATATCGCAAGGCTCGTAGGGGAACACGAGATCGACATCAACGACATCGTCAGTCCGCAGCACCAAGTTCTCGTGCGCAAAGCCCTGCACCGGCCGGATATGACACCGCGGCTGAAAGAAACCAAAGACACACTGCCTCCCGAGATAACCTATCTGGAAATAAAGGCAGTAATGGAATATGACAACAACAACTAAAAACAAATTCACCATGACAAAAACCAGAACAGCCATTATCGGCTACGGAAACATCGGGCGGTATGCCCTGCAGGCGATAGAAGCGTCCGCCGACATGGAATGCGCCGGCATTGTAAGGCGCAACACCGAAAACAAACCGGCAGAGCTTGCCGGATACCAGGTAGTGAAAAGCATCAGGGAACTCAGCGGAGTGCAGGTGGCCATACTCGCCACCCCGACCCGCAAAGTGGAGGAATACGCCAAGGAATGCCTTGCACTGGGCATCAATACAGTCGACTCCTTTGACATCCACACCAGCATCGTTGACCTCCGCCGTTCGCTTGACAGCGAAGCGAAGAAACACGGCGCAGTAAGCATCATCTCGGCAGGATGGGACCCGGGGTCGGACTCCATCGTACGTACCCTGATGGAGAGCCTTGCACCGAAAGGCATCACCTACACCAATTTCGGTCCCGGCCGCAGCATGGGCCACTCGGTGGCCGTACGCGCCATAGAGGGAGTGAAAGACGCCCTGTCGATGACCATTCCAGCCGGTACGGGCATACACCGCCGCATGGTCTATGTGGAACTTGAGGAGGGAACGGACTTCAAGACCGTTGAAACCGCAATCAAGGCAGACCCCTATTTCGTGAACGACGAGACCCACGTGCAACAGGTGGCGTGCGTGGATGCGCTCAACGACGTGGGGCACGGAGTGAACCTCGTGCGCAAGGGCGTCAGCGGAGAGACCCACAACCAGCATTTCGAGTTCAACATGAGCATCAACAACCCCGCCCTCACCGCACAGGTGCTTGTCAACGTGGCACGCGCATCGCTCAAGCAGCAACCCGGAGCCTACACCATGATAGAAATACCGGTGATAGACATGCTGCCCGGCGACAAGGAAGAAATCATACGGCATCTGGTGTAGCCTGCCGGAGATCCATGTACGGAAAAAGCGGTCTGCAATGGAACGTCCCATTGCAGACCGCTTTTTCCGTACGGCACAGGGTCAGTCACCCGCTCCCGGAGAGGCAAGACGGCGGAATACGACCCTGTCGGAAAATTTCCGTCCTTCGCCGTCAGTGCCCGTGACCACAAACTCGTCACTTTCATTCTCAAACGCAACGGGACGGAACGTCCAGATGACCCCTGACGGTTCACCGGAGCCGTGGAGCTGTTCCGCAAAACGCCCGTTGTGGTACAGCGTCAAGTCGCGGAGATTGCTGTAGACCTTGACGCATACGGTATCCTCAAGTCGGTCGGAATACCGCCTTGAGGTTATGTAGACAGTCGGTTCCCTTTTGTTCCAGCATGACTTGTAGAGATAGAATGCGTCTTTGCGGACTTTGCGGTCACGGCTCACGATACCCTTGTCGTTGAGAAACATATAGGCACTGTCCGTGCGGGTGTCCAGACCGTCGCTGGAGTTGACCACATAGCCCTCACGACGCGCGCCCACGGCAAAGTCAAACAATATCCAGCCAGTGGAAAACTGCAGGCGGTCCGCGCCACACAGAGTCTGCAGATGCCGTTCGTGCACTATGTTGCCCCACTCTTCGTCATGGCGCGCACCGCCCACCGACGGTCTGGTGGTAATGGCCGGATTGCCGGAGTGGCAATGAGGGTTCGCCCCTGATCCGTATTCGGTGATGGCCACATAGGGCGCACGGGCGTAGAGCCGCTCCAGCACCTTGGAGAACCCAGCCGCCCCCTCGGGCGACTTGGTGTTGGAGTACCAGCCGTTGTAGGTATTGAACGCGAAGTAGTCAAAGTGCTCGCCGTACCGCAGTTCCGGAGTCCGCAGTCCGAAACTGGCATCGGCGAAGCCCACGCTCCTGGTAGAGTCAAGACTGTGTGCCAGCGCATAGAGGCTCGCCGTGGTGCGCAGCACTGCATCCTTGTCAAGTTTGGCTCCCTGCGGTCTGGAGCCGTCAATGTTGCCAAGTTCGTTCCACAGCCCCCAGAACACCACACACGGGTGATTGTAGTGGTTCACAATCATTTCCCTCAGCTGCAGATGGAGATTTTCGGTATACGCCTTAAGATTGTACAGGGACGTGTCGTTTCCGCACTCGTTGACCCACGGTATTTCCGTCTGCACCACAAGCCCCAGGCTGTCGCACTTGTCGAAGACACGGCGGTTGTGGGGATAGTGGGCAAGGCGCAGCACATTGCACCCAAGTTCCTTTATGATTCCGAAATCGCAGTCCGTTTGGGCATCAGTAACGGCAGATGCCCTGCCCTGCCAGTCCTGATGCATACTGAAACCGCGCAACGCATAGGGTTTGCCGTTGAGCATGAAACCGCGCAGGGAGTCGAGCGAATAGCTGCGTATGCCGAACTTCGTTTCGTTGCTCTCAATCATGTCGCGCCCTTGCCAAAGCTGCACCTCGGCCGCATAGAGATACGGGTCATCAAGCCCGTTCCACAGATGCGGGCGGTCAACGGTCATGCGCCATTCGGCATCTGCCGCCGACTGCGGCGCGACACCGAGTTTCTTCTTCCTGACGGCAACGGTGCGTCCCTCCCCGTCCTTGATTCTGAACACCACCGTGACCCGCCTGCCCTTGGCGGCAGTGTTGCGCACCACGGTGTTGACAACCACGTCAGCCTTCCGCGCGCTGACGTTGAGCGGAGTGACATGGAAAGCATCGTAACCCATTGCCCCGAAATCGCAGAACACGTCACCCGTTTCCACCAGCCACACCTTGTTGTGGAGTCCGTTGTTTTTATTGAAATCGCTGCTCACCGGAGCCATGTTGCGGTCAAGCGTGTTGTCGCACTCCACCGTAAGTTCGTTGTAGCCATCCGCAAGGTAAGGGGTAAGCCTGACACAATAGGGGGTGTAGCCCCCACGGTGTTCGGAGATCTTCTTTCCGTTGACAGCCACCACCGAGCGTTGGGCCGCCCCCATGAGGTAGAGGAACTGCTCCTTGCCCGATGGACGAATGGCAGTGCGGTAACATGTCAAGCCACGATAGTAGTGCGCACTCTGCCCGTCGGCAGCGTTGCATGAATGCGGCAAGACAACCTCACTCCAGCCGGACTCGCCGGCCTTGCGGAATTCCCACCTGTCAAGCTCCGTCCACCTTGTCTGACCACTCAGACCGGCAGACGACATTGCTGACAAGAAAAACACCGCCAAGAAAAAACGCGACACAGTATCCATAATTACGTGATTAAGACAAACAACAGACAAATTTAAGAAAAACGGAGATTTTACACCGCCGGCACCGCACAAAAACGCACATTTGCACCCTCGGCGCGCGTTACGGCAAGAAGAGCGGAAAATGAGCGTGATTTTATTTGGAAGACCCCGAAAAAACACGTACATTTGCCTTTGATTTCACGTGTCCGGACAGCACGTTATCCGAACACGGGACCAAGCATGAGAACCACTATACTCGTAGATGCCGGCTATCTTGACAGCATGGCTTTTGACATAACGGTTAATTTCGAGCGGATGCTCGAGCGCCGCGTCCGGAAACTTGACCTGAGCCGGTGGGTGGACTACGTGGCCCTTGACGCGGGACTGAGACCCGGCGACCCAACCGCCACGGTGCAGGTGGTGCTGGTGTATCCCTCCTCCGCAAGAGTCCTTAAGAACTGCCTGCCGGCAGACCTTGACACAGAACTCAACGCCACCGCCATAAAAACCAACATTGCGGAATTCCATTTTGTGTCGTGCTGTGCGGAGCAGGACTATGTAACCACGGGCGACCTCTACTGCCAGTCGCTTACAGCCCTGTCGCACGATGGAGACACCCGTCTTCTGGCCCTTGTGGCCGACACCGGGGCATACGCCACTCCACTGCGCCGGGCGATCGACGGTGTTCCGCACGGCACAGAGACCGTGCTCTTCGCGCCACAGGCCGTGGCCGGATTCAGGTGCAGGCAGGAAATCCTCACCTACTCCATGATGGCCGCCATGGACATCAAGAGTGAAGAAATCATGTAGCCAACAGGAAAACAACACCTTATACATACGCTTGACAAATGATAAAAGTACTTATTATCGGGGCGGGCGGCGTGGCCACCGTTGCGGCACACAAAGTCGCCAAGAACACTGATGTCTTCGGAGACATCATGATAGCAAGCCGCACAAAATCGAAATGCGACGCAATAGCCAAAGCCACCGGGCGCACAGACATCAGAACCGCCCAAGTGGATGCAGACAACATTGACGAGCTTACGGCACTGATGAGCGAGTTCAGGCCCGACCTCGTAATGAACCTTGCACTGCCCTACCAAGACCTCACCATAATGGAAGCCTGCCTGCAGACAGGCTGCAGCTATCTTGACACCGCCAACTACGAACCGCGTGACGAAGCCCATTTCGAATATTCGTGGCAATGGGCATACCGCGAGCGTTTTGAGAAAGCCGGTCTCTGCGCCATTCTCGGATGCGGCTTTGACCCGGGAGTGACTTCCATCTTCACCGCATATGCGGCAAAACACCATTTCAAGGAAATACACTATCTCGATATCGTGGACTGCAATGCAGGGAACCACCACAAAGCGTTTGCCACCAATTTCAACCCCGAAATAAACATACGCGAAATAACCCAGAAAGGACTCTACTATGAGAACGGCAAATACATAGAGACCGAACCCATGGAGATACACAAGACACTCAACTACCCCAATATAGGCCCGAAAGAATCCTACCTGCTGCACCACGAGGAAATAGAGAGCCTTGTCATCAACTACCCTACCATCAGGCGCGCCCGCTTCTGGATGACTTTCGGGCAGCAGTACCTCACTTACCTTGACGTGATACAGAACATCGGCATGAGCCGCATTGACGAGATAGCATACACCGCCCCCAAGGCCGACGGCACAGGTACGGAAACGGTGAAGATCGTGCCGCTGCAGTTCCTCAAGGCCGTATTGCCCAATCCCCAAGAACTGGGGGAGAACTACGACGGAGAGACTTCCATCGGCTGCCGCA
Source organism: Anaerovoracaceae bacterium (assembly GCA_963617965.1). GTDB lineage: Bacteria > Bacteroidota > Bacteroidia > Bacteroidales > Bacteroidaceae > UBA6382. The sequence continues at coordinate 39,102 of CAVEQO010000012.1, read as the reverse complement.
TCAGGGGAACAGGCAACGACGGCAAGGAACACACCTACTATGTCTACAACAACTGCTCACACCAGGCCGCCTACAGGGAAACAGGCATGCAGGGCGTGAGCTACACTACGGGAGTGCCAGCGTGCATCGGCGCACGGATGTTCGCTCTGGGGCTGTGGAACAAGCCTGGAGTACACAACGTGGAGGAGTTTGACCCCGATCCGTTCATGGAAGAACTCAACAAGCAAGGCCTGCCGTGGCACGAAATACACGACTGCGATCTTGAACTGTAGGCAAGCAGGCACACGGCACCGATGTTCACAGACTTTGCATTATTGTGTCCGGGCATGCTCGTGAGCGTATGGACGCTCATCATGCTCACCAAGAGGAAAAGCACGACCCAGCTCCTCCTTACGGTCACATTGGCACTGTGTGCCATACACATACTGGCGGAAGGCATATACCTGTCGCCCTCCACCGACTGCGACCACATAGCCGTTGTCAATGCGGCGAGGCAGGTTACGGGGCCTGTTGTACTGCCGCTCATAACCATGTACGTAAGGGCTCTCTGCGGCAAGAAAGCCATGAACTGGCTCACGCCCGTATGGTTCGTCATCGCCATATCACAGACCATTGCCATCATACTGTTTGTGGTGCTTATAGGCGAGCCGCATTCCAACGAGTTTGTACAGGCACTGCGGACCGGCAGCGGACTGGAACACTTTGCAGGGCCGGTCTACGCATACTGCAAGACCATCTGTGTAGACGGATACGACTCCCTGCTTCTCGTGCAGATCACCTACACCGCCGTCGCGGCAATCGTGCTGTACGGAAAGAACCGTTACACCCTTAATGACATCAGGGAAGTCTGGAAGGGGCAGTCAGCACGCACGATGGCTATCGTGGCTCCTGGCATTGTGTTCCTGATGCTCGAGTGCGGGACGATGCGTCTGCTTGGCGACAGGTATCTTGCAGGACATCCCAACGTGACGGCGGCGATAATGTTCTGCATTGCCGCAACAGCCCATGTGATATGCTACACCTGCAACATGAAGCGCACCGGTCCCGACGAGATAGCAAACGAGGAAGAAGAACACCCGCACGGCGACCGCCATCTTGCCCCCGGCGATATAGTCTACACCCAGATGAGCCAACGCATCGACAAACTCATGGAGCAAGACCGTGTCTATCTCTACGCCACCATAACCCTGGAACACATGGCCAGAAAGATGAACACCAACAAAGCGAACCTGTCTGCATTCATAAAGCAACGCTACAACATGAGGTTCAGGGAGTTCATAAACCGGCGGCGGGTGGAGTATGCCAAGGCACTGCTGCTGGAAAAGCCCGAAGCCATGCTTGAATACATCGCCGGCCAGAGCGGATATCTCAGCACTTCGGCGTTCTGCAAGAATTTCGTGCAATACACAGGGATGCCCCCACGGCTATGGTCAATGAACCAACTATACAAGAACAAATGCGAGAGTGAACTGCACACCTGAACCGACAACAAACATATACCATACAATCTCATGAACCAACTACCCAATATCATACAAGACCTCGCCCTGATACTTGTCTTGGCAGGTGTAGTCACACTGATATTCAAGCGGCTGCGCCAACCGCTGATACTGGGCTATATCGTGGCAGGTTTCATCTGCGGTCCGCACCTGTCGGTATTCCCCACAGTGGCCGACACAAGCGGTGTCAGCACCTGGGCCGACATAGGTGTCATCTTCCTGATGTTCACCCTGGGACTGGAATTCAGTTTCAAGAAACTGGTCAAGATGGGCCCGAGTCCCGTCATTGCCGCCTGTACAATAATCTTCTGCATGATAGGTCTTGGTTCGCTTGCAGGCCACTCGTTCGGCTGGAACCGCATGAACAGCCTTTTCCTCGGCGGCATGCTGGCAATGTCGTCGACCACCGTAATCTACAAAGCCCTTGACGACATGGGGCTGCGCCAACAGCGTTTCGCGTCGTCGGTGCTCGGAGCGTTGGTAGTGGAAGACATTCTCGGCATCCTGCTCATGGTAATCCTGTCCACAATGGCCATAAGCAACCAGTTTGAGGGAACGGAACTGGTCTACAGCCTTATCAAGCTTGTATTCGTGCTGGTGCTGTGGTTCATTGTCGGGGTGTTCCTCATACCCACCTTTCTGCGCAAGGCAAGGGCACTGATGAGCAGCGAGACGCTGCTTGTGGTGGCACTGGGTCTTTGCTTCCTCATGGTTGTCATTGCCGTAAGCATGGGCTACAGCGCCGCTTTCGGGGCATTCATGATGGGCAGCATTCTTGCGGAAACCATCGAGGCGGAACAGATAAACACCGTCGTAGCACCTGTCAAAGACCTGTTCGGCGCCATCTTTTTCGTGTCGGTGGGAATGATGGTTGACCCAAGTGTCATAGGCCAGTACTGGCTGCCCATCACCGTGCTCGTGCTGCTCATAATCGCAGGGCAGGCCGTCTTCGGCACAACGGGATTCATTCTCTCCGGCCAACCGCTAAGGGTGTCCATACAGTGCGGATTTTCCATGGCACAGATAGGAGAATTCGCATTTATCATAGCTTCGCTCGGCGTAAGTCTGAAAGTCACGGAGCCTTTCCTGTATCCTGTGGTCGTGGCCGTGTCTGTCATAACAACATTCCTCACGCCCTACATGATACGCCTTGCACCACACGCGGCAGACAAGATCGAGAGCCATATGCCCTCCCGCATCAGGCAGACGCTCAGTTCCAACAGCTACATAACCTCTGCCAACAGCGAAAGCACATGGCATCGGCTTATCGTGGCACTGGTCAAACAAACGCTGATATACTCAGTGCTATGCATTGCCATACTGACCCTCAGCCTGTCTTCGCTGTTGCCGCTTGGCCGACAGCTCTTCGGCCATTGGTACGGCAATGCGGTCTGCGGCATAGTGACATTCATGATACTGTCGCTTTTTGTCAGGGCTATCGTGATGCGCAAGAACCACAGCGATGATTTCCGTGCGCTGTGGAACGAAAACGTCTACAACAGGTTTCCACTTATCTTCACCATAATCGTGCGCTATCTGATAGCATCGTCGTTCGTGTTCTATCTTGTCAACTATCTGTCGCCATATTCCGCAATCCTGCACTGGTTCGCAGCATTTGCGCTTATGGGCTGCACCATGATGTCACGCCGAATACAGACAAAGAGCAAGGGGCTTGAAGACCTCTTCATGCGCAACCTCAAGAGCCGCGACATCAAAGCACGGCATTCCGGCGAGGCCGCACCGACATACGCCAACCAGCTGCTGACCCACGATGTGCACCTCACCATAATCCAAATCCCCATGAACAGCACCATGGCAGGGCAAAGCCTGCGCCAGCTGGATCTCGCACGAAAGACGGGAGTGATGGTTGCGGCCATAGTGAGAAGCGGACACAGAATCAACGTGCCCGGCGGCGATGCCGTCCTGTTTCCCGGCGACAAAATACAGATTATCGGATCGGACTCCAGCATAAAGACATTCTGCGAAACTGTCAACACCAGCACATGGCCGGACAACTTTACCGTGACCGATGACGATCTGGTACTGCGCAGCATAACCGTAGCTCCGGATTCCGCCCTGTGCAACAAGGCTGTCTGCCAAAGCCGTATGCGTGAAGACTACGAGTGTATGCTCATCGGATTTGAGGAAGCCAACGGACAGATAGGACTGCCCCAGGCCCAACGCATCATACGCGAAGGCGACCATCTCTGGGTGGTGGGCGAGAAAGCCGCTATCCACAGGCTTCTGACCGAAAGCGACAATGCACAAAAGGAAACCACAAACGCACAAAGCACAGAAACCGCTTCATGAAAAGCATATTCTTCCTGTTTAACAAAACCGCTGCCGACACACGCCAGACACTGCGGAGCATTGCCCTTCAGGGTGCGGTAGACCGCATTGTAGTCTTCCAGCCTGAAACTCTGGACCACAGCCAGAAAATCACACCGGCCGACGGTATTGAAATCGAGACAGTGGAAGCCACCGGCTTTGACTCTTCGGTATTGGGACGCATCAACAACCACGAAGCCGACACTGCCGTGATATATACCAAAACGACACCGCTCGACATTGGCTACAGAGCCCTTGACCGCATGATAACGACATGCAAGCTGACAGAAAACTCCATGGCGTATGCGGACTATTATGAAATAAAACAAGGACAGAACCAAAGCCACCCTCTCACCGACAGCCGGACAGGCAGTGTAAGAAATGATTTTGACTACGGCAGCCTGTTGGTCTTCAACAATTCCGGCGGCAGGAGATTCCTCACAGACGGAGTCTACCGCCATGCCGCACTCTACGCCGATCTGCTGACACGCAAGAAAATACACATTCCAGAGTTTCTGTACACCGAGCACGAAAGTGACTTGCGCGTCAGTGGAGAAAAACAGTTTGACTATGTCAACCCCTCCATGAAAGAAGTGCAGATGGAGATGGAACAGGCTTTCACGCATTTTCTGGATGAGAAAAACGCGCTGCTCACTACCGACATGATCCGCCTTGCCAACCTTGACGTGGAATTTGATTTGGAAGCCAGTGTCATCATACCTGTACGCAACAGGGAAAAGACCATTGCCGATGCCATAGGGTCAGCCATAGGGCAACAAACCGACTTCAGGTACAATGTGATCGTGATAGACAACCACTCCACCGACGGCACATCGTCCATTGTCAGCCATATGACCCATGAGGACAGCCGTGTAGTCCACCTTGTTCCACCCCGTAACGATCTGGGCATAGGCGGCTGTTGGGATTATGCCATCCGTTCGGAGCACTGCGGCAAATTCGCCGTACAGCTTGACTCTGACGACCTATACAGTTCGCCTCTGGCATTGCAGCGGATTGTAGACAAATTTTACGAGACGAAGGCCGCTATGGTAATCGGCAGTTACAGCCTTGTGGACTTTGACCTCAACCCATTGCCTCCCGGTCTCATAGACCACAAGGAGTGGACAGACTCCAACGGGCGAAACAACGCCCTGCGCATCAACGGTCTCGGCGCACCGCGTGCCTTCTTCGTCCCGGTGCTGCGCAAGACAGGCTTTCCCAATACAAGCTACGGCGAAGACTATGCCGTAGGGCTGGCCATCTCGCGGCAATACCGCATAGGACGCATCTACGACAACCTCTACCTCTGCCGCCGCTGGAACGGGAATTCAGACGCGGCCCTGTCAATTGAGAAACAGAACGCCAACAACAGTTACAAGGACTGGATAAGAACCCGGGAGATTGTTGCCCGGAAAAAACTTCTGAGCCAGAAATTCGACAAACAATGCATTGACACGTTCTTTTGCGACCAGATGCGTTCATGGCCGGATGCAGCGAAGCGTTTCAAGTCGATTGACACAACGGTGCAACGCACCGCATTCACCACACCGGCAGGCGCAACCATTGAAGCCCAGTTCAACCCCGACCGCATACATTCCACTGGCGCAAAGGTGGACAAGGAAAGCATTGCCGCACGCAGATGTTTCCTTTGTCAGGACAACCAGCCCGAACAGCAGATGCACCTCAACTACAGAGGCAAGTTCCAGCTGTGCATAAATCCCTACCCCATTCTGCACGACCACTTCACCCTGCCGCTGATGGCACATGAACCGCAAGTGCTCAGCGGGCATTACGACGATCTCGGTGACATCGTGAACGACCTGCCCAAAGGCATGACGGTATTCTACAACGGGGCACAATGCGGAGCCTCTGCCCCTGACCATTTTCATTTCCAGATTGCAAGGGCCAATGAGATTCCACTACTGCGCGACCTCGACAGATACCACTCTGTCGACATAGCCGATGACATTCGGCTGGTTGACGGGTTTGTCTATCCCCTCTTCGTTGCCGGAAGCATCAAGGCGGCAGAAAAGGTCATCAGTTTCCTACCCGTTGCAGACGGCGAGCCTGAGCCGCGGTTCAACCTCATTGCACGAGACCGCCAATACATCATCATACCGCGCCGAAAGCTGCGCCCCGAATGTTACTACGCAGAGGGCGACAGCAACATGTGCATCAGTCCCGGGGCTGTGGATATGGGCGGTCTGGTCATCACCCCGCACAAGAAAGACTTTGACCGGCTCAGTGCAGACATCATCTGTTCCATTTTGCAGGAAGTGGCTCTCTCGCCAGGCGAGCTGGAACCGGCAATTGAAAAACTCAAAGGCATCCCCGCAAATGATTAGCGTAGGAATACTTTCCGCACCGACAATATGCGTAGACTTCAACGGTGCATGGACGGCCAACGGCCAACGGCTCGAAGACAGTACTGTAACAGTCTGCACCCCGACGGAAATCGTGCCTGTCTCGGCTGACGCAACCTTCACCCTGCATGATGTCGTGATCGGCATAGGCTACCACTGGCAACGCCAGGAACGCCAGACCTTCCGCGGCTCTCTCAGCATAATAAGAGAAGGAGACAACCTCACTGCCGTAAATGTCCTGCCTCTGGAAGACTATCTCGTTTCGGTCATCAGCAGCGAGATGAAACCCTCCGCCCACATCGAATTTCTCAAGGCGGCCGCCGTGATAAGCCGTTCGTGGGCAATAAGGCAAAAGCACAACCGCATGAAAGAACCCTGTACAGAGCCACAGCCCGCCACAGACGACACCGGCACCTACATAAAATGGTTTGACCGCCATGACCACGCCCTCTATGATGTCTGCGCTGACGACCACTGCCAACGCTATCAGGGAATCACGCGCATCACAAACCCCAAGGCTGCTCTTGCCGTCAGCCTCACGGCCCGCCAAGTCCTTACATACCAAGGCGAAGTATGCGACTGCCGTTTCTCAAAGTGCTGCGGAGACACCACGGAGGATTTCTCCACCTGTTGGGAAGACGTGCAGCTGCCATATCTGCAACCTGTGGCCGACACAGACCCAAAAGACGGCCACGTGTTCTGCAATACCGACAACAGGGCTATCCTGTCGCAAGTGCTCAACAGCTATGACCTTGAAACCGCCGACTTCTACCGCTGGACAGTGATCCTGACCCAGCAACAGCTACAGCGGCTGCTGAAAAAGAAACTCATGCGCAATTTCGGGCAGATACAGGCTCTGACACCTGTCAGGACAGGCAAGAGCGGCCGTATCAGCCAGTTGCTGATCAAAGGCACTGACGGCAGCCTCGTCATAGGCAAGGAGCTGACCATACGCTCAGCTCTCAGCGAGAGCCACCTGTACAGTTCGGCATTCACTGTAGAAGCGGAGGGAACTGACAGCAATGGCATTCCGCAACGGTTTGTACTCCACGGCAAAGGCTGGGGACACGGAGTGGGACTATGCCAAATCGGAGCCGCGGTAATGGCAAACGAGGGCTACACCTACACACAAATACTACAACACTACTATCCGGGAACCACACTGGACACATATCTGGAATAAAAACGCCTGGCGACAGCGTTACAGACCGGAAATACCAAAAGAAAAACAATGGACTCCAAAAAAGCTCCCCTAAAAAAAGACACCCCATGGACATGGGTTCCCTCCCTGTATTTTGCAGAAGGCATTCCCTACATTATGGTAATGAGCATATCGGTAATCATGTACAAACGGTTGGGGCTCAGCAACGAAGACATCGCGTTCTATACCAGTTGGCTCTACCTGCCGTGGGTCATCAAACCGCTATGGAGTCCCATTGTCGACATGTTCAAGACCAAGCGGTGGTGGATAGTGAGCATGGAATTTGCGGTGGGTGTCACACTGGCAGGTGTGGCACTGACCATACAGGCTCCACATTTTGTGCAGTATACGCTGGCTCTGTTCTGGCTCATGGCGTTCAGCAGTGCCACCCACGACATCGCCGCCGACGGGTTCTACATGATAGGGCTTGACACCAACAGACAGTCCCTGTTTGTGGGCATACGTTCCACGTTCTACCGCATCTCCATGATAGCCGGGCAGGGACTTACGCTTATTATGGCAGGCATGCTTGAGACCTCCACCGGCAACACCACACAGGCGTGGTCCCTCACCATGGCAGCCGTGGCAGTCCTGTTTGCGGCACTGTTCGTATATCATGCCATATTTCTGCCAAAGGCCGAAGACAGTCCCGCCACTTCCGCAAGGCGGAACGTTTTTCTCGACTTTGCCGTCACTTTCCGCGATTTCTTCGCCCGCAAGGAAGTCTGGACGGCCATAGCATTCATGTTGCTTTACCGCTTCCCGGAAGCCCTGCTGGTCAAGATTGCACCCCTGTTTCTCGTTGATTCCACAGAGGCGGGCGGTTTAGCCCTGTCTACCGAGGCTGTGGGTGTGGCACAGGGAACGGTAGGGGTCATAGGTCTTACGCTGGGCGGCATACTCGGCGGCGTATGCGCCTCGCGCGGAGGCCTCAAGAAATGGCTGTGGCCCATGGTGTGGGCCATATCCCTGCCAGACATTGTATACGTGATTCTAAGTTTCTGCCCGACACAGGACATCTGGACAGTATCGACTGCCATCTGCATCGAACAGTTCGGCTACGGCTTCGGCTTTACGGCCTACATGCTCTTTATGCTCTACTTCTGCCAAGGCAGGAACAAAACGTCACACTACGCCATCTGCACCGGATTCATGGCACTGAGCATGATGTTGCCTGGAATGTTCGCCGGCAAGCTACAGGAATATCTGGGCTACACGCCATTCTTCATGCTCGTGACGGTATGCACCCTGATCACTTTCGCTGTTTCCGCATTCATCAAGATAGACCCAAAATTCGGCATAAAGGCCTCAGTATAAGAGGTACAATTACCTACACACAAGGACAACCACCATGAATATCAAGCATCTTGTTTTTCTGCCACTCATGCTGTTTGCGACCGCACTACTGTACTCCTGCGGCGACGACAGCAGCGATTCCATTCAGGAACGGGGAGAGGGAACGACATACCGGCGTTCCGTACTGATATACCTTGCTGCGCAAAACAGTCTGGGCAGCGGCACAGGCAGTGTCACTGCGGCAAGGCTTGACTCGGCGGAGATAGCAAGTGGGGCAAGCAGGCTGTCCAACGGGCTGGACAACGTTTTCCTCTTTATAGATGACGACAAACTGCCACGCCTTTACTGCATCTACAAATACGGCAAGCGCACCATAACAGAGAAAATCCTCACATGGACTGACGATGCATACTCCACCGACCCGGCCACACTATACCGCGTACTCACGGTCATAAGCCAGAAATATCCCTCCGAAAGCTACGGACTTGTGCTGTGGAGTCACGGCAACGGATGGCTCCTGTCAAGCAACACTGTCAACACCATGCAGTCAAACAGTTTCGGCCTGCGCTCGTTCGGCATTGACGTGGGTCCCGGCGGGAACATGGACACAGACAGGGATGCCTCCGGCAGACTTGGCGTGCAGATGGACATCAGCGACATGGCAGAAGCCATCGCCAAAAGCGGTGTGCATCTTGACTATATTTTCTTCGACGCCTGCCTGATGCAGGGCATTGAGGTGGCATACGAGCTCAAGGACGTGACAGACTATGTGGTGGGCAGTGCAAACTCCACGTCGGCTTATGGCGGCTATTACAAAAACCTCATTCCAAAAGCACTTTTCGCATATCCGGCCAATGACGCCAATGTCGCCCTCATTGCCAACCAATACTATTACGATGCCGTGGACAACGCCAGCCTGCAAAAATACTACGGAAACACCGGCAATGTGAATTCCGTCATCAAGACAGCAGGACTGAGAGAACTGGCGCAGGCCACAGCCCCTCTCATTGCCAAGACTTTCGCAGGCAAGGCCACCCCGTCACTTGACGGAATCACGTCATACCTATCTTCGCAAATAGCCAATGCGCCCGACTACTTCGACATGGGCAGTGCCATGAAGAACCTGCTTTCAGATTCCGACTACCAGACATGGCTTCAGACTGCGAAGAAAAGCGTAATTGTCCACAATGCCTCGTCGTCATTCATCATGGCGTATGTGAACAACGTGCCGGATATATGTACTATCAACGACAAGGAAAACATCCTCGGGGTTTCCATGTTCATTCCCCGCACGCTGTTTGATACCCCGTACTACTCTCCGTTCAACAAGAATTTCCACTCCACCTCGTGGTACGCCGATGCCGGATGGAACGAGACGGGGTGGTAGAAGCCATCATTTCCCCAGAAATTTTGATGCAATGTACTTGTGGAGAGAATCCCGGTAGCTTTCACCAATCGGGATTTCAGCCCCACTGTCAAGTAGCACCATATTTCTGTGTACTTCAAAAATGTGGCGCAGATTGATAATGTATGACTTGTGTATGCGCATGAATCCGCGGGAACTCAGGCGTTCCTCCATCTTCTTCATGCTGAGATATACCACAAAAGGCTTTTCGTGATTGTCAAGCCGGATGCGCAGATACTCTCCATAACCCTCGACGTAGATAATCTCCCTTACCACAATGCGCGCAATCTTGTACTCCGCGCGCAAGAAAACGGCATCGTCTTCGTCCACAGGCGACACGCTGTCGGCATGAAGCAGTTCGTACTGGCGTTTCACCTTTTCCGCAACCCCGAGAACTTCTTTCTGTCCGAAAGGCTTGAGCAGGTAGCCTATGGCATTGACCTCATAGCCGGCAAGAGCATACTCCTGATGCGCCGTGGTAAACACAACCATTGGCGGGACGGCAACCGACTTGACCAGTTCCAATCCGTTCAGATCTGGCATGTGTATGTCCGTGAAAAGCACGTCAATGTCTTCTTTGTCCATCACCTTGAGTGCCTCTGCGGCACTGTGGCAGCAGGCCACCACGGTAAAGAACGGAACACTCCCAAGATAGTATTCCAGTTGTTTCAGGGCCAACGGCTCATCGTCAACTGCCAAGCATCTTATCATGTCTGTCTGTTTTTTCTGTCACTGTATTCTCCGGCAGCCTGAGACTCACGCAGTATGCCGTGTCTGTTGTGGAAATGTCAAGATTGAATTTGTCGCCGTAGATAAGCCGCAACCTCTTTATGGCATTGTCAAGCCCTACGCCTCCCTTGCCGTCGCTTTGTCCGGCAGGAACAAGGCTGTTGGTACACCTGAACAATATGCTGTCACCCTCTTCCGCAAACGATATGTCGACAAAAGACTCCCTCTCGTAGCTCACGCCGTGTTTGAAGGCATTTTCAACGAAAGTGGCAAACAGCAGCGACGGCACACGGACTTCCGGCAATTCTGCGGGTCGGTTGACAGTAATTTTCACCTTGTCCGTATACCTCACACGCATAAGACTCACAAAATCCTCGACAAAACCCACCTCTTTCTGCAAATGAGCCAATGGGCTAACGGCATCATACAGCACATAGCGCATCAGGTTGGACAGCGTCTCTATCATACCATTGGCCTGCTCCGGATCTATCAGTACCATGGCATGAATATTGTTGAGCGTATTCATGAAAAAATGCGGGTTAATCTGATATTTCAGATACGCCAGCCTGGTGTTCAGATTGTCACGCTCAAGAGAGTCAAGCCTCCGGCGATCATCAAGGGATTTGAAATAGTATTTTATTCCTGTGTTGAGCGCAAGCAGCAAACACACAATGATTAACGCCACCGATGTCTTTCCGCCAAAGACCAGCACAGGGGCATCCCCGCCAAGCTCAGCACCGGGAGGAGGAAGAGGACGGGGGCTGTCTTCCGGCATGGTAATGTCAGGCGGACGGCGGTCATGACGGTGAGGCGGCACACCAGTCTGCTTCATCATAAATACAATGAACACCGCCACCAATATCATTGAAGAAAGCCCGTACCTCCACCTGCGGTTGTGATAGACAAGCTGCGGAGCCAAGAGAAAATTGTGGATACAGAACACGGCAAAGAACGCAGCCAACAGCTGCCAGCCCTTGCATATGCCGTTCCAGTTGAACCTGTCCATCCGCAGACTTGCCGTTTCTGCCCAGGCAGAAAGGACTGGAGCTGCAAACAACATCGCGAACAGCACGGAATATGTTATCAACTCCGTTTTCTTTTGCCCCGTGACTACGGAAATCTTTCTCCACATCATACAGCGACAACACATCTTGTTTTATGCCAGCGTTCTTTTTAAGGTTTGAGGACGTTTCTCCCGCAAAACAAAAGAACGCCGAATCCACCCTGCACGTATGACAACAGGACAGACCGGCGTTCCAATGCAACATTTACGAATAAAACATTATGTCATTAACCACTTTTTCCGTTTTCCAAAGCCATTGAATGCGCTCTGCATTCCATTCTGCGGGTCAGAACCTGCCACCACTGCCACCTTTGAGCTGCGCAGTGGCCGTAGTTGTAGAAGAGCCGCTCTTTATAGTATAGCTGCTGCCCGATGACATGCCGGCACACGATATCAGCACCGAGCTGCTGCCACCGCGACCTCCCCACGAACCACCGCCGGGACCAAAGCCTCCGCCGCCAGGGCCGCCAGAGTTTCCACCCTGACTTGAAGAATAGTTGGACGGCACTGTAAACGAGGCAAGTTGTGTGCTGCCGCTCAGCAAGGCTATTTCCGTGCCTGCACTGACACTCATGGAGCCTGTCACATATGGCTGTGTAGATTCAGAAGTGCTTGGCACCGAGTTGTCACCGCCCACGGCAAGCAATGTGCCACCGGTAAATATCACTGTATACCCATCTTCTTCGTTGGCGTCGATACCGCACTCCGGGCTTGTCGTGCCGAAAGCCTTGACAACGCCGCCGCTGATATACATATTGCCGTTGGAGTCAAGCCCATCGTTGTTTGATGCCACCACGGTTATGTCGCCCCCGGTTATATACATATGGCTTGAAGAATTGATGGCGTCATCGTATGCGTTGACCACTATGGTGCCGTCATTGACCGTCAGGGTCGACTTGCTCTCTATACCCTCCGCGCCATTGCCGGTCGTGGTGACACTGATTTCACCGCCGTTTATCTCCACCACGCCCTCTATCCTGATACCCTTGGGCGAGGACTTCTGGCTGCTTGACAGATTGTCCGTATTACCGGTGTAATTGGAATATTCCCTGCCGTTGACGTAGGCATACATACCGCCGGAAGTACTTGCGGCAAGCGTGCCTCCAGTGACCACGAGGGAGTCTGAACCGCTAATGCCCTTGCCGCCCGCTCCGCTGGCAGTCAGTGTCTGCGTTCCGCCTGAGACCAGAATCTTACCGTCAGAACTCAGACAGCTTGAGGCCTTTGTCTTGGACTCATCGGAGTCCCACAGACCGCCACCCGTGGCGGTAACGACCAGTTCGCCGCCGGAAAGCGTCATGCAACCATCTGACTTAAGCCCCTTGGCGGCACTGGCAGTCACTGCAATATCAAGGCTTCCGCCGGCAACGGTCAAAGAACCGGTATCTTCTTCTTCACGGTCTGTGTCATCCTTGTAGGACACCTGTATGCCGTCGTCGCCAACCCCAGACACGTTGAGCTCTCCGCTCTCCAGCAAGAAATACTGGTTGCAGTTTATTCCATCGCCCACGGCCGACAGGATGTTGACCGTACAGTTTTTCATCTCCACGTATTCCTTGGAGTGGATGCCGTGAGCGGATTTGCCATATATATTGAGCACGCCCTTACCCTTGAGTTCAAGGTGCCCCTTGCATACCACACAACCTTTCTGGCTGCCCGACTCAGAGTCTGTCAGACTGTTTTCGGTGCCTTTCTTCACTGTCAGGGCAATGCGCTTGCCGTCCTGGAAATTGAGAGGAGCACCCGACGGATTGACCAGCGTCAGACCTCCGAGTTCCACCGAAGCCTTATAAGAGCCGCTCAGCGTAAATTCACCATCAGAGGAACTGCCGGAAAGGCAATACGTTATCTCACCGCAGGTTTCATCGCTGACCTCATCGCTTTGGGTAACTGCAACATGGGCGTCATTAACCACGGGAACTACATATCCCGCCACGTTGCCTGCCACCACTACGGTTGCCCCGTCATCAGTGTAACTCACCGCTACGGTATTGTCGGTCACATCGCTGTAGTCAACGTACATTCTGGTCACATCATTCAGGTCAAAGGTCTTGCCCATGACGGTCAACAGCGAGGACTCGCTGAATTTCATACCGCCCGTCTGACTGCCGGGAAAAGAATATGTCACGCTGCCCACCACCACATTGAGGGTCTGTGAGCCGGCACTCACTGCCAAAGCCAGAAGTGCCACAACAAGCGCCGCCCTTTTCATCTTACAACTATTTTGGAAGTCCGTCTTCCTTGTTTCACAATGTACAAACCGGGCGACACCATGCCTTTCAGGCTACAGTCACCACCGAATACTCCGACTTTGACACCCTCAACGGTGTAGAGTGTTCTTTCCGCATCAGCCACGTCTCGCGACAGGTCATCAACGAGAGTCAAGTCGTCTGACGAAAAATACATACTGTCCAAACCTGCCACGTCCAGCTCCTGACTGCCGCTCCCGCTGCTTACAACCAGCTTGCCGCCAGAAAATGTCATGGTCAGTGAACTTACGTCAAGCGAAACCGATGAGCCATCCGACTTGTCAAACGTAAGAAACGGGAACACGTCTGCACGGCACATACCGAAAAACATCGCCGCAGACAATGAAACAGCCAATCTCTTCTTCATGGATTCTGCAATTTTAATGTTTTATGCAAAGTTACCTTATTCACCCGTATCGCGAAAGAATTCTTCAACAAACGCTTTCCTTGTTTCAACAAACCGCCCGTGACGACACCAAGGCGGCATCACGGGCGGTTTCCGTTTGCGCATACAGGCAGGCTGCATACAAAGCAGCCAACATCGCCGTAACAACGCAATTACGAAAGGCGTATCAGTCTGTTATAACCCCCTCCTCTACGTCTCCGCCTACATCTCCGCCGGGGAAAGGCTCTTCAACATCCAGTCGGCCTTTGATGGCAGCCATGACCTTGCCCTCTATCTCCTCCATGAGGTCGGGATTATCCTTGAGCGTACGTTTGAGCTGTTCGCGTCCCTGCGCAATCTTGTCGCCCTCATAGCTGAACCAACTACCGGATTTCTGTATGATGTCGTTTGCCACGGCAAAGTCCATGAGTTCCGTGGTTCTGGAGATGCCCTCACCAAAGGTAATCTCGAATTCCGCCTTGCGGAACGGAGGCGCAACTTTGTTCTTCACCACTTTGACGCGCACCAGATTGCCCAGCACTTCCTCTCCGTTCTTTATGGCCGTCACGCGGCGTATGTCAAGCCTCACGCTGCTGTAGAACTTGAGTGCATTGCCACCGGTAGTGGTTTCGGGGTTTCCGAACATCACCCCTATCTTCTCTCGCAGCTGGTTGATGAAGATGCAGCACGTCTTGGTCTTGCTGATTGTAGATGTCAGTTTCCTCAGAGCCTGACTCATGAGGCGTGCCTGCAAACCCACCTTGTTGTCACCCATGTCACCCTCTATCTCTGCCTTGGGAGTGAGTGCCGCCACCGAATCTATCACAATGATGTCTATGGCGGCAGAGCTGATGAGCTGGTCAGCAATCTGGAGAGCCTGTTCTCCATTGTCGGGTTGCGAGATGAGCAGCTCGTCGGTGTTCACTCCGAGCTTCTTGGCGTAATACGGGTCAAAGGCGTGCTCGGCATCTATGAATGCGGCTATGCCCCCCATTTTCTGCGCCTCGGCAATGGCGTGGGTAGCCAGAGTCGTCTTTCCTGACGACTCCGGCCCGTAGATTTCAATGATGCGCCCGCGCGGATAGCCGCCCACTCCAAGCGCTATGTCAAGTCCTATGCTTCCCGTGGGAATAACATCGACTTTCTCTACAGGCTGGTCGCCCATTTTCATGATGGAGCCTTTGCCGAAGTCTTTCTCTATCTTGGCCATTGCCACCTGCAGTGCCTTCAGTTTTTCGTTGCCGGAAGTCTCGGCAACGGTTGTCTTTTTTGTCATGATAACGTGTGTCGTATATATGTGTTGGTTTATATATCAGTCGTTGTATTGCGCCGTGAGAGTGCATATCTGCACTATGGTGTCCATCGCCTTGTGCAACGACGGTATCGGCAAATACTCATACGGACCGTGGAAATTCAATCCACCCGCGAAAATATTCGGACAGGGCAGTCCCCTGAACGACAACTGCGCCCCGTCGGTACCACCTCTGATAGCCTGTATCTTGACAGGCACACCGGCGTTTTCCATTGCCTTGATGGCAATGTCTATGACATGCATCACCGGATCTATCTGTTCGCGCATATTGTAGTACTGATCGTTGATCTGACAGTCCGCCGTCTGCCCTCCGTATTTGCTGTTTATCTGCCGGCATATGGAGTCAAGCTGTTTCTTGCGTTCTTCAAATTTCCGCCGGTCGTGGTCACGGATGATATAGTTCAGTTCTGCTGTTTCCACATTGCCCGACAGCGAAGTGAGGTGGAAAAAGCCCTCATAGCCATCTGTCGTTTCGGGAATTTCATCGGCAGGGAGCATCGATGCCAGTTCCGTGGCCACACGTATGGCGTTGACCATCTTGTTTTTGGCATAGCCGGGGTGTACGCTCATGCCCTTGATGCGTATCTTGGCGGAGGCTGCATTGAAATTCTCAAACTCCAGTTCGCCCACTTCGCCACCGTCAACGGTGTAAGCCCACTGGCAGCCGAACTTCTCCACATCGAACTTGTGCGCGCCCATACCTATCTCCTCGTCGGGGTTGAATGCCACGTGTATTTCGCCGTGGCGCACCTCCGGATGTTCGATCAGCCATGCCATGGCCTGCACTATCTCGGCAATGCCCGCCTTGTCATCGGCACCGAGCAGAGTATGACCGTCTGTCACGATTATGTCTTCGCCCCGGTGATTCAGCAGTTCGGGAAAAGTCTGTGGGGATATCCGTATGCCGGCTTCGGCATCAAGCACTATGTCAGTGCCGTCATACTGTTCCACTATGCGCGGCTTTATGTCTGCACCCGAGCAGTCGGGGCTGGTGTCATAGTGCGAGATGAAACCTATGACGGGGGATTTCCTGTCCTTGTCGTTGTTGGCGGGAAGCACGGCATAGATGTAACCGTTGTCATCAAGTTCCACGTCATCAAGCCCCGTTTTCTCGAGTTCTTTCTTCAGATAGCGGGCAAACGCCCATTGTTTCTCCGTACTTGGAGTGGTCTGGGAATCTTCGGAAGACTGTGTGTCAAATTGCGTGTAGTTAAGAAACCTTTCTACAATGTCCATTTTTATATATTGGTTGTTTTGGTTGTTCCGTTCAGATTTTATATACCTTTGGCTGCTCCTTTGTCTTGTACTCGCCTGTGATATTTGCCAACAGCTGCGGCTTGACGGACACGGCTCTCCTAAGATCCTCAAAGGCCGCATTCTTGTCGCGTAGCCTGAAACGCAGCTGACCTCTGAGCATATAGGCCTCGGCCAGAGCCTCATCCAGAGAAACAGCCTTGTCAAGGTCGTCAAGAGCCTTTGACAAGTCATTGAGGGCGACATATATTTCCGCCCTCCTGAGAAGCAGTTTCGCACGTCTGCCAGCAGTCATGTCCCCGTCCTGCGCCATGCTGGCCGTGAGAGACGCAAGGAGCATATATGTCTGTTCTTCATCCATAGGCATAAGCAATCCGTAAACCCGATAGAGTCTGTCAGCTGCGCGATATCTGCAGCCCTTCCTGCGACAAGTCCATGTCCACGAAGCGTGCCGTGGGAGAGAGGGGATTGTCGTTGAGCAAAGTCCGTAGCCTCAATGCCGCCTCCGGGTCTTTGGCTACCATATACATATATCCGCCACCGCCTGCGCCCGGGAACTTGTAGCCGAGGCACAGATCGTCTATCATGTCACACAGGGGCAGCACTACGCCGGGGGCCGTGCCGGGATCAAGCCGGCAATTGAGTTGCCACGAACGCCTCACCAACCTCCCGTACTGCATGAAGTCGCCGCGCTGTATGGCCTGTTGCATGGCCAGTGCATGTTTTTTGATTTCCTCAAGCACGGACAGGCGTTCTGCATCGTTAAGGAACATCCCCCTCACGATATCGGCAAGAATATGTTTGGCAGTGCGCGTGACACCGGTATAGTAGAGCAGGTGGCAAGCACCCTCTTCATTGCGGAAGAGCGTATCGGGCAGCCATGCGGCACTGATTTTCTGGTCAAAGCCGGGCTGGCTCTGCAGCAATTTTACACCCGGCAGCACTCCGCCGTACTGATCCTGCCAGCCACCTCCTGTTGTAAGCAGCTGTTCGAGGACGAGAGTGCGACCGCACACCTCATGTCTGCTCCAGCCCAGTCCGCAGAAATCCGACAATGCGCCGAGCACGGCGGCGGCAAGGATACTGCTGGTGCCCAATCCCGAGCCGGCCGGGATGGCGGAGAGCAGGGTGATGTCAATACCCGCCCCGAAATCCTCAAGCTGTTTCCTGAGCGATGCGTATGTGCCAGAACCGTATGCCGGCAGAAATCCAGCAAGAGCCAGAGCCGCTTTGGGTATGGCAAACGGCGATCCAACCTTGCTGTATGCGGAAAGCTCATCGTAGGTGGTGACGGTCTCCGAGACCCCATGGTCAATGCTGTGGCACACGATATTGAAATTCCTGTTTGGCTTGACATAAACCTGAATAGGCTGCTGGCCATTGAGGTTTATGGCAAAGTTGACCACATCGCCTCCACTGTAGAGGGAAAAAGGAGGCGTGTCAGACCAGCCGCCTGCCACGTCAATCCTTACCGAGCTGCGCGCCCACACTATCTGGTCAGCGCACACGGCAAGATGCGGACGGCACTTTTGTCCGCGTGCATTCTCCGCAATGCCCTCGCGCAGCAGACCGAAAGACAGGTCTGCCCACACGGAGCCTTTGTCACCGCGGAGACGCTGTATCTGCGAACGCAGCATGGCATCGTGGATGCGCATCATGACCGGAGCATCGTCCGGCAGCGGCGCGGGCAGGTCAAGGTTGTAGTCTTTGTATTTCTCCGCCAGATCCTTGAGATCCAGCTGATAGAATATGCTCTTGTAGCAGTTGCTCGCCAAGGCCATGATATTGATGGCCTGGAAGTTCCGCCGCTGTTCGCTGAGCCTGAGCAGGTTTGCCCTGTCCAGTATCTGGTCGGCCGAAATGCGCCGTGCGTTTCTCCAGCTCACGGTAAGGGTCTTGTCGGGATTCGGGGAGAAGAACCATTCCGCCCACCGCCCCAACATTTCAATGTCGGCACTGACAGGAAACAGGTCGGCACTCTGGATGTCGGCAGTGTCTTCAAAGTCAGCCAGAGTCACATCGCGCATGGTCATCCAGTCCGTGAACGGCATGCCTATGAACATGGTGGCCGGGTCTGCAAGAGCCCCTCGAAAAGTGTCGTCGAATCCATAAGGACGCAGCACGTATTCCAGTTCGCCCACGGGTTCCACGTCCATGCACTGCCCTTTTTTGAAAGTCAGCATCCAGTTGTTTACGGGCACTCCGGTGACAATGCTTTGCGCCGCAAGAGTCCATGTGCAGGGTACGAAAGAGTTTTCTATCCAGATGTCGGGAGCGTTGAGGTCAACCGATGCCCTGACCACAGAGTTCTGCGTAAATATGCTGGGATGCCGCTTTATGGTGTGGTGCATGATGAGACGCTGGTCTTTCACGCTGTTCATCTGCCTCGTGGTGGAGCTGAGCAATTCACGGCTTGTGCCGTAATGATAGAACTCGCCGTTCTCTACGGGCATGACACTCACCGTGAGGTCTGCCAGCGAAGAATCAGGGGCGGACGGGTTGAGTCCCAATGCCGTGCCGAAATCGCCGTACAGGTCGCAGTTTCTGACAGACCCGTCGGGCTTCAGCGCAAGCCGGTGCAGTTTCTCCACTGCCCTGTCGCTGAGAAGCCATACTCCCGTGTCCATCAGGAAATAGTGTGTCTGCACCAGTTTCGCAAGGGTCTGTACAGACGGTTTCTGGAGCATGAAATCAAGTTGGTCGGGACTGTCACGCCTTATCATGAACACCCCGTGTCGGCTTGCAAGCGAAGGCTCTTCCCAGATACCAAGACAGACAACGTCGGCCTCGGGGACCGTCCCAATCTCCTCCGCTCTCAGCATCACATCGCCAGATGCCACAAGGGTGTGCATGCTGCCCGAGGCAGACTGCAGTATCCGCTCATAGAACGGAATCTGCAGGTCCAGCAGGGTCTGGTCTATCTTCTGTCCGCGCTCAGTGCGCAAGACGGGTATGGGCGTAAGCACCTTGCCGCTTGAGGCGTAAGCCGGAATGCGGCGTCCCTGACCCCCGGCATGGAGAAGCACGCGCTTTTCTTTCTTCAGCCATGTGGCGAAATCCGTCTCCATCCCCTCCGCACGACAGCACGACTGGAGCAGCCATATTGTCCCGCCTCCCGATCCAAGCCGGTTGCCGTGGGGATCGGCCGTGCAGAACCACTGCCGTCTGTCGGCGTGCGTCATCTTGTGGAAACTGTCCACCAGGTTCAACGGTAGCGAAAGCAGATGTTTCATTGCTTGGGAGAATGTTTTGTGATTGTTCGCATAGGGAATGATTCCATCATGGGGCAATCAGTCATCAAAATGTTCCTTCCACCATTGGGAGCCGCGCAATTCCTCCATGAGTCTGCGGGCATCTTTTTCATAAGGCTTGCCGTCCTGTCCGCCGATAACGAGAGAGTAGCCGAAGATAGAAGCACGGGTCATCATCTTGCGGTTGGCAACGGCAAAACCGTGCTGCAGCCGCCTTGAATAGGGCGTTAACGAAGAATTGTAGTCACTGTTCATGGTTCATGATTCTTTTGTAACGCTCCATGTCGTAGACTGTGGTTTCACCGTTGACGGTCTCCGCCACCACCACGGAGGTGGAATTGTTGTCTATCAGAATCCACCGGTCGACAATCTGGCTGTATATCTCCACCAGATTCTGTATTCCGGCACTGTAGCGGCGGTGAATCACATCGACAGGAATGTTGTGACCACCCTCCGACACACGCTTGGCCACCCGTTTGACAGCGACTTCGGGCGACGAGAGCCACAGGAATATGAGCTCTACCATATAGCCCGACTTGTGCGCCCGCTTGATGAGGTTGACGTAGGAGTGGGTGGAGAGCGTTGTCTCCACCGCAAAGGTCTCCCCTTTTTTCATCAGGTCGTTGATGCGCGAAATCATCAGCTTGCCTGCCTCTATGGGCACACTCTCAGGATGAAAAGGCGACAAGCCCCTGGCTATCTCATCGGCATTGATATATTGTTCACAATGCATGAACTCCGGCAGGATCGTAAACGAAGCCGTAGTCTTGCCGGCCCCGTTGCATCCCGCTATGATGTAAATCTTCTTCTTTGCCACAGTATCAATCTTTTTCAGGCAACCTCACATTTGTCAGAGCGCAAAGGCACCCCCATGTATTGCACGACATCAATGCAGGTTAGTTACAGCAAATGTAGGACATTTGAACCGAACGTCCTACATTTTACTGTCACAATTATGCCATCCACACTCTTTTTTTGCAAAAAAGCAATAAAACGCTCCGTTGTCCAGCCTGACAATGCCGCTTTGCAACTTAACAACGTCAAACGAAAGACCGACGACTGCGTTACAAAAAACAGCGGATATTCGCCATTTCCGTTTTGTTTGCATAACGTTGCCTCAAAATCCGCGGGCTCGGGCTTTCCGGCCAAAAGTTTATGCGTTAACGTATTGCAGACAACAAACAAAGCACCCTAGTCGTGCGAGTATACAAAAAATAATTGCTAAATTTGCAAGCCTTTTTACCTTGCGCCAAGGAATGGCGTAACCCGCAGACATATGGACGACAAGCAAAACAACAACCTGAAAATTTCCCTGCTCCAGACCGACATAGTATGGAGCGACCCCGAAGCCAATGCCGACGCTGCCAAGAAGGTCATGGAGACCTGCCCCGGCAGCGATTTGTATGTATTGCCCGAAATGTGGAGTACAGGGTTCGCCACTGAGCCGCATGGCATAGCGGAAAAGGACGGGCAGTCACTCGGATGGATGAAACAGACAGCGCAACAGTCTGGCGCAGCCATTGCCGGCAGCGTGGCCACCGAACTGGGCGGTGGAGACTTCCGCAACCGCTTTTATTTTGTCAAACCCGACGGAGATACGGCATTCTACGACAAGCACCACCTGTTCACCTACGGAGGAGAGGACAAACGCTATACGGCCGGCAACAACCGCACTGTCGTGGAATACAAGGGGGCGAAGTTCCTGCTGCTTGTGTGCTACGACTTGCGTTTTCCGCTCTGGAGCCGCTCACGCGAAGACTACGACTGCATCATCTATGTGGCGAGCTGGCCAACCTCGCGCATAGAAGCCTGGCGCACACTGCTCAAGGCCCGCGCCATAGAGAACCAGTGCTACGTGGCCGGCGTAAACCGCATAGGCACAGACCCGGCCTGCACGTACTGCGGCGGAACCGCCCTCATCGACCCCTACGGCCGTACGGTTGACCAATGCGACGACAACCGCATCCAGTCAATAACCGCATATCTGGACATGGACGCACTCAACGACTTCCGCAGGAAATTTCCCGTCCTGAAGGACAGGGACTGACCAAACCCTTTGGACAAACATATTTTTTGACACGATAATGGAAAAACAACTTTTGCTTGGCGACGAAGCCATTGCCCTTGGAGCCATACACGCTGGACTCAGCGGAGTGTATGCCTATCCGGGCACTCCAAGCACCGAAATCACTGAATTCATACAAAACAGCGACATCGCCACTCAGAGGGGCATACACTCGCGGTGGTGTACCAACGAAAAAACGGCCATGGAAGCCGCTCTGGGCATGAGCTATGCCGGCAAGCGTGCCCTCGTGTGCATGAAACACGTGGGCATGAATGTCTGCGCCGACGCTTTTGTCAACAGTGCCATAACCGGAGTCAACGGCGGTCTGGTTGTGCTCGCCGCCGATGATCCCTCCATGCACTCCAGCCAGAACGAGCAGGACAGCCGCTTCTACGCCAAGTTTGCCCTGATTCCGGTAATGGAACCGAGCAACCAGCAGGAAGCCTATGACATGACAAAGGCAGCGTTCAGCCTGTCGGAAGAACTCAAAGTGCCGGTCATGCTGCGCATCGTGACCCGGCTGGCACACAGCCGTGCAGCCGTGGAGACAGGGACACCGGTATCGCAGAATCCTCTCAACATCAGCAATGAGCGGTGGGTGCTGTTGCCTGCCATGGCACGCAAACGGTATACAGACCTCATCGGCAAACAGACAGACATGGTCAAGGCCTCGGAAAATTCTCCCTTCAACAAACGGGAAAAGACCGACAGCAAACTCGGAATTCTGGCCTGCGGCATTGCCTACAATTATGTAAAGGAAACGACAGGCGATGACGGAAACATTCTCAAGATTTCACAATATCCCCTGCCTGCGGAAGCCATCAGGGAAATCGCCTCGCAGTGCGATTCGCTACTTGTGGTGGAAGACGGACAGCCTGTGGTTGAAGAAGAGGTGCGCAAACTGCTCGGCGCCGACTACAAGGTGACTGGGCGCCTGACCGGTCATCTGCCGCGTACCGGTGAACTGACCCCCGACAACGTGGCCTCGGCACTCGGTGCAACTCCAAAACCGGGATGCGGCACTGCCAAGAACCTCGCACCGCGGCCGCCACAACTGTGTCAGGGCTGCGGACACCGCGACGTTTACGGCGCATTGGTAAAAATCATCGAGGAATATCCCGACGCCCGCGTGTTCGGTGACATCGGCTGCTATACGCTCGGCGCACTGCCGCCGTTCAAGGCTCTGGCCAGCTGCGTGGACATGGGGGCCAGCATCACCATGGCAAAGGGAGCTGCCGATGCGGGACTGCATCCCGCCATAGCTGTCATTGGCGACAGTACTTTCACCCACAGCGGAATGACGGGACTGCTTGATGCCATCAACGAAAACGCCGACATCACCGTCATCATCAGCGACAATCTCACCACGGGAATGACGGGCGGACAGGACTCCGCTGGTCTGAACAAATACGAGGCCATCTGTCTGGGACTGGGACTTGACCCCGACCACCTGCATGTGGTGACACCTTTGCCAAAGAACATCCCTGCCATCGCACAACTCATACGCGAGGAAATGGAATATCGCGGGGTAAGCGTGATAATACCCCGCAGGGAATGTATACAGACTGCCGCGCGGCATGCACGTCAGGCAAGAAACCACGCAAAGTAATCCGTCAGCAACAAAACACACAGACAGAAAAAAAATGAAAAAAGACATAATATTATGCGGTGTGGGAGGACAGGGCATCCTGTCTATCGCCACCATCATCGGTGAAGCCGCCACTAAAGCGGGAGTAAACCTCAAGCAGGCCGAAGTTCACGGAATGAGCCAAAGGGGCGGCGATGTACAGTCAAACCTGCGCCTGTCGACCGAACCCATCTACTCGGACCTCATCCCGGAAGGAGAAACAGACCTCGTCATTTCAATGGAACCGATGGAGGCCCTGCGCTATCTGCCGTATCTTGCCGCCAACGGAACAGTCGTGACAAGCAGCAAACCATTCGTCAATATCCCCAACTACCCTGACCTCGACGACCTCAATGCAGAGCTCGACTCCCTGCCGTCGGTAGAGAAACTGGACATAGAAACCGTAGCCAAAGACACCGGCAACCCGCGCGGAGCCAATATGGTACTGCTCGGCATGGCCGCCGCCTATCTGGACATCATCACGCCCGACCAGCTGCGGCAGGCCATAGCCACGGTCTTCGCACGCAAGGGTGAAGACATAGTGACGGCCAATGTCAAGGCTTTTGACCAAGGACTGCAGACAATCTCAAGATAACACAAGCACAGACTCTATCTGGCCACACACACGACCACATCATGATTTTCAATCCCAAGATGGAATGCATGGAACGCAGCGACATGCGTGTCCTGCAAAGCGAGAGACTGCGGAAAACCGTAAGGATATGCTACGAAAGAGTGCCGTTCTACCGCAAGAAGATGGAAGCCCGCGGTATCAGGCCTGAAGATATAAAATCCGTTGACGACATTGTCAAACTGCCCTTTACCACCAAGACAGACCTGCGCGACGAATACCCTTTCGGTCTGCAGGCTGTGCCAAAGGAGGACGTGGCGCGCATTCACGCCTCAAGCGGCACCACTGGCAAACCCGTGGTAGGAACATACACGCGCAATGACCTCGCCATGTGGGCGGAGGGAGTGGCGCGCGTCATGTCGGCGGGCAATGTCGGAAAGAGCGACACTGTTCAGGTGAGCTACGGCTACGGGCTGTTCACCGGGGGACTGGGAGCACACGACGGGGCCGCGCTTCTGGGAGCGACACAGCTGCCCACCTCTGCAGGCAATACCGAGAAGCAGATTATGCTCATGCAGGACTTCGGGACTACCGTTCTTGCCTGCACTCCGTCATATGCCCTGCGTCTGGCAGAGGCCATACACCAGTCCGGCAAGGCAAGCATCGACAATATGAAACTGCGTGCCGGCTTCTTCGGTGCGGAGCCATGGACAGAGGGCATGCGCAAGGAACTTGAGGAAAAGCTACACATCAAGGCCTACGACATATACGGGCTGACAGAGATGTGCGGTCCCGGCGTTGGGGGCGAATGCGAATGCCAGAACGGCACCCACCTGTGGGAAGACATGTTCTACCCTGAAATAATCAACCCTGACACCCTTGAACCGTGCGCCCCGGGCGAGTTCGGTGAACTGGTGTTCACTTCGCTCTGCAAAGAAGCCATGCCGATACTGCGCTATCGCACGCGCGACCTGACGCGCCTCATATATGACAAATGCGAATGTGGCAGAACGGCAGTAAGGATGGACCGCATCCTCGGACGGTCTGATGACATGATGATTATCCGCGGAGTCAACGTGTTCCCCTCGCAAATTGAAACCGTGCTGACAGAATTCCCGGCTTTCACGCCATACTATTTCATCACGGTAGACCGTTTCAACAACGAAGACACCTTTGACCTTGACGTGGAACTCCGCAAGGAATATTTCAGTGCAAGTCCCAAGGAGCAGATGCCGTTCATCAAGCCTCTCTACGACCGCATCGTGTCGCTTGTGGGCATCAAGCCAAACATACACATCCTGCCGCCTTTCGGCATAGAGCGTTCCATGGGCAAGGCCAAGCACGTGCTTGACAAACGCAATTTCCACAACTGACAGCACAGACGCTTCACACACAACACACCCGAACAATGAAGATTTTCTCTGACGAACTCGTAGCCGAGGCGGCCGAAGCCGGCTGCGTGGCCGACCTGAGTCATGCCACCATTGGCGAAACACTGCTGGTAGCGCAATATCTGGAACAGAAGACCGGCATTCCGTTCATAAGAATGGACCAGGGCAGTCCCGGGCTGCCAGCAAACCACTATGGCATAGAGGCCGAGAAGCGTGCCCTCGACAGCGGAATAGTCAGCCAGTATCCTGCCGCAGCAGGCGTGAAAGAGGTGAAAGACGCAGCCAGCGACTTTGTCAAGGCTTTCATCAACATCGACATCACGCCGCGCGCCTGCATTCCTACCGTCGGGAGTGTGGCGGGCAGTTTCGGCTCGTTCATAGCCTGTTGCCAGCGCGACAAAACCAGAAACAAGGTTCTGTTTATCGACCCGGGATTCCCCATTCAGAAGAGCCAACTGAGAATCCTCGGCATCGAATGGAAGGAGTTTGACATCTACCCGTTCCGCGGCCAGGCTCTGCGGGCGAAACTGGAGGAAGAACTCAAGGATGACGATGTTGCCGCCATCGTCTACAGCAACCCGAACAACCCGGCGTGGATTTCGCTTGAGGAGGAGGAACTGGAGATTGTCGGGGAACTGGCCACCAGACACGATGCCATCGTAATGGAAGACCTCGCCTATTTCGCCATGGACAACCGCCGCGACCTCTCCCATCCTTACGAGCCGCCCTACGTGCGCACCGTGGCACGCTATACCGACAACTACATCCTCATGCTCAGTTCCAGCAAGATCTTCTCGTATGCCGGACAGCGCATGGCTCTGGTGTGCATCAGCGACCGTCTCTTCGACCGCCATTTCCCGGCTTTTGCAGAACGGTATCATGACTCCGGAATCTTCGGCCCGACTTTCATTGCCAGCATACAGTATATGATAACCAGCGGCTGCACTTCGTCGACACAGTACGGCTACGCCGAAATGCTCAGGCTCAGCTGTGAAGGCAAGATAAATTTCGTGGCCGACACCAGGGAATATGCTGTCCGTGCAAAGAAGATGAAGAAGATTTTCCTCGACAACGGGTTCACCATTACGTATCCCAAAGATGTCACCGAAGAGATTGGCGACGGGTTCTTCTTCTCGCTCAGCTATCCCGGGCTGACGGGCGGGCAGCTCGTGACAGAACTCATACACTATGGAGTGAGCAGCATCAACCTCGACACTACCGGCTCCGGCAGACCCGGCGTGCGGGCCTGTACCTCAAGAATGAGGGAAGACCTCTATCCCGTGCTTGAAGAACGGATGAGAGCTTTCCGTCAGGATCACCCCTACAACAGCAAAACAGTATAATCATAATCGCCATGCCAAGAACAGTTGTCATCACAGGCGCATCATCGGGCATAGGCCGCGACACAGCCGCCATGTTCGCCCGGTGCGGCGATACAGTCTACGATCTGTCCCGCTCCGACAAGCCGCAGGACGGCGTTGTCCACATCCCTTGCGACATCACGCAACAGGCTGCGGTCTCGCAGGCTTTCGGAACGATCTCCCGGCAACATTCCCATATAGACATCCTCATCCTGTGTGCCGGCATGGGCATCGCCGGCTCCGTTGAGCACACCGACATGGAGGATATGCTTCACCAGTTCGAAGTCAACACGTTCGGTCCCGTGAGCGTCATACAGGCAGCTCTGCCATTGCTCAGGGCCGGCGGCGCATCATGCGGGGAAGGGCGCATCGTCTTTGTCAGTTCCATGGCGGCAGTGTTCGGCATCCCGTTCCAGTCCATGTATTCCGCCACCAAGGCCGCAATCAACGCCTTGGCTTTCTCGCTGAGCAACGAACTGCACGTCCAGGGCATATCCGTCACTGTGGTCATGCCCGGTGACGTGAAAACCAATTTCCGGCGCAACACCAACCTGAACGGAAGCGACATCTACCCGCACATGCAAGGCGCAATCAGCCAGATGGAACGCGACGAAGCCAACGGGCTGTCGTCGGTGTCTGTGGCACGCAAAGTGTTCAAGGCTGCCACACGCCGGCGGGCCGGACTGTTCTACACTTCCGATTTCGTGTCCGACGTGGAGTGTCTGCTGCAGCGGCTGCTCCCCACAAGGTTCGCCCTCTATGTAGTCCGCAAAATGTATCATTGCTGAACGCATCATACTGCATTTCAGGAAAAACACGACAACTCCCTACCGTAATGAACGACCAGTCACCCTTTTTGCATCCCGAATACGAATGCATGTCCCGGCAGGAGATAGAGGCATTGCAACTCAGCCGGCTACAGTCTACCGTCAGACACTGCATGAACTCGCCTTTCTACAAGAAGCGTTTTGATGAAGCGGGCATCCGCCCCGATGACATCAAGTCGCTCGGCGACCTGCATAGGATTCCTTTCACCACGAAACAGGATCTGCGCGACACCTATCCTTTCGGAATGGCGTCCGTACCGTTGCGCCAATGCATACGCCTGCATTCCAGCAGCGGTACCACGGGCAATCCTACGGTGATACTGCACACGCGGAAAGACATAGACGAATGGGCCAACGCTGTAGCACGCTGCCTGTGGATGGTGGGACTGCGCCCTGACGACGTGTTCCAGAATTCCAGCGGCTACGGGATGTTCACCGGCGGACTGGGATTCCAGTACGGAGCGGAGCGGCTCGGGGCACTCACTGTGCCTGCCGCAGCCGGCAACTCCCTGCGCCAGATAAAGTTCATCAGGGATTTCGGCACCACGGCAATCCATGCGATCCCGTCGTATGTCAGCCGCCTCTACGAAGTGATGCGGGAAACAGGTGTCGACCCGCGCCGCGACACCAGACTGAGAATCCTCGCCATCGGTGCTGAGCCTCATTCCGAAGAACAGCGCAGACGCATAGAACAGATGCTCGGCGTAAAAGCCTATAATTCATTTGGCATGAGCGAGATGTGCGGGCCGGGCGTGGGCTTCGAATGCCCGGAACAGAACGGAATGCATTTCTGGGAAGACTACTACATCGTTGAAATAGTAGACCCTGTGACCCTGCAGCCCGTAGCCGACGGCGAAATCGGCGAACTGGTCCTTACGACGCTCAACCGCGAGGCCATGCCGCTGCTGCGCTACCGCACGCGCGACCTCACCCGTGTCCTCGGCCGCACCTGCCCATGCGGTCGCAATCATGTAAGGCTTGACCGTATGCGCGGCCGCTCCGATGACATGATTGTGCTAAGGGGGGTCAATATCTTCCCCATACAGATAGAGAAGATTCTCCTGTCATTCCCCGAACTAAGCAACAACTATCTCATCACGCTCACCACCGACAACGACAATGACAACATGACCGTAGAGGTGGAAATAGCCGAGATGTTCACCGATGACTACGCCCGGCTGCAGTCGCTCACAAAGAGCATCACGCGCGCCCTCAAGGACGAAATCCTGCTCACGCCGCACGTCAAGCTGGTGCCCAAGGGGGCTCTTCCCGTAAGCGAAGGCAAAGCCGTGAGGGTGGTAGACAGGCGCAAGGTCTACATGTAAGGCGACAGTAACAGGAAACCGCACGTTTTTTTTGCATACACCAAAAATCCGCAGACATGACTATACACCAGCTTTCCATCTTCATCGAGAACAAGAACGGCACTCTGCTCCGGGTGCTCGACATCCTCAAGGAGGCCAGAATACAGATTATAGCCTCCACCATTTCCGATACCGTGGAATACGGCATCTTCCGCATCATCTGTTCCAATCCCTCGCGGGCATACGAACTGCTCCGCGCACAGGGGCTGAGCGTAACGATGAGCGACGTGTTCGCCATCGAACTTGACAACACCCCCGGACAGGCCGCCATGGCCCTGTCTGCCTTTACCGGCAACGGCATCAACATCAGCTACATGTACTCTTTTCTGGTCAGCGGCAAGGGTATCATTGTCTTCCGTACCGACGACACCGAAAAGGCGCGCGAAATCATTTCGCTGAAATCACTCAAGTTCATCAGCGAAGACAAGCTGGACAGACTTGCCATATAGGAGAGACGGTTACACACGTACAGCAAAACGGCCCGCAAAGCATTTAATGCTCTGCGGGCCGTTTTGCGTTTGCCGGAATACCTGCCGGGTCACGCCTCCGCCGGAGTCTCGCTACCCTCTTCCGGGTCAGCAAACTCGGAAATGCCGTTCTGCACCAGTATGTTGTACCACACAATGAGTTTCCTCATGTCGTTGGGATAGACTCTCTCGCGGTCAAAGTTGGGCAGCACTTGCGCCACATAGTCAGCAAGTTCGTCCTTCGATGCTTTCTTGACATCCATTGCCACAGGTTTGCCGTCCTCGTGCTTCTTCATGGACTCAAACACATCCGTCAGTTTCACGTCTTCGTCTTCGGTGTATATCGACACGTCGTTGAGCGAAGTGATACGGTCGCGCATACCTACGCTGAAACGTTTCTTGCTCCCGTCCATGCTTTCTACAATGACAGTGCTGTTGCCCCTCGCAACCAACAGGTACAAACCGGGCTTGCCGCTAATGGCCAGAATATTCTGCTTCATAATGGTTCGTGGTGATTTTAAGTGTTAATCTTCAGCAAAGTTAATCAATTCTTCGGGTTCACGACAGATTTTTGCGGCACAAAAAACGGGACTGCGGCATAACGCAAAAAGCCGCCGTTTTGTTTGGCAATTCAGAGGATAACACCTACCTTTGCACCCCTAATCAACCGAACAGCAGGTCTTGTAATCCTCATCGGAGGGCGATATGAAGCCGGATAAGATGACTGGGTAAAACCATCATGTTGTCCGGCTTTGTATGTGTGACGAAACAAACAGATAAAGTTCTTGCAGGCATGAAAGAAAAAATGATGGATTTTGGAACAGAAAAGGTTTCCGTTTTATTCAGAAAACTGTTTTTCCCTACACTGTTGGGGATGCTGAGTTTGTCTGCCGTAACCACTATCGACGGCATCTTTGTGGGCCACGGTGTCGGCAGCGACGGCATTGCGGCCGTAAACATCTGTATTCCGTTGCTGATGGCACTTACCGGCATCGGTCTGATGATCGGTGCGGGATGTTCCGTCATCGCCTCCATTTGTCTGTCCAAGGGGAAAGTCCTGTTGGCGCGGGCCTGTGTCACCCAAGCCATGGTTTTCACAGCCGTCATTTCGGCTGTCTGCGTTCTTCTGATCATCGCGTTTCCGGAACAGACAGCCTGGATGCTCGGAACTTCCGCGCACCTGCTGCCCATGGTCGTGGACTATCTGGTCTGGTTTTCCCCCTCGTTGCTGTTTGAACTGCTGATAGCGGTCGCACTGTTTGCCGTAAGGCTGGACGGGGCGCCCAAACTTGCCATGTGGTGCAGTATTGTCGCCGCAGCCGTCAACGCCGTGCTCGACTGGCTGTTTATCTTTCCTTTTGGCTGGGGCATAATGGGAGCGGCGCTGGCTACCTCTGTCAGCTGTTTCATCGGTGCGGTCATAGCTGTAGGCTATATGCTCTTCTATGCACAGTCCGTGCGTTTGCGCGCCCTCCATTTCGGGAAGCGCAAGACGATGTTTTTCTTCCGCAATATCTGCAGGCAGTGCAGGATCGGCTCTTCGGCACTGCTCGGAGAAGTGACGATGGCCGTACTGCTGTTTGTGGGCAATCATGTGTTCATGAAGTTCATGGGCGACGACGGAGTGGGAGCTTTCGGCGTGAGCTGCTACTATCTCCCGTTCGTCTTCATGGTTGGCAACGCCATAGCCCAGTCGGCACAGCCTGTCATAAGCTACAATTTCGGTTCGGGAGACATGACAAGGGTCAACTCCGCTTTCAGGGTGTCTCTGGCGGCCGTGTTTGTCTGCGGCATTGTTTCCACTGCGGCGTTCGTGCTGTTTCCGGAATTTCTCGTTGCCCTGTTCCTGCCTTTGGACACCCCCGCCGCACAGATTGCGGTCAAGGGTTTCCCCTGCTACGGCACCGGCTTTCTCTTTTTCATACTGAACCTTTCGGTCATCGGTTTCTATCAGAGCGTTGAACGTATAAAGCCCGCCATTGTCTTCGCGTTGCTGCGGGGGTTCGTCTTCCTTGTCCCCTGTTTTGCCGTACTTCCCATGGTGGCGGGGGAAAAGGGCATCTGGTTGGCGTTGCCGGCATCCGAGACTCTGACCGCGTTCGCTATCTTGTGCGCCTTCGCCTGGGCAAAGGCAAAGTCCCGGCAGGTCACAACGGCAAGACGACATGGCGCAAAGAGGACTGCATAGAGGCTCTCCGGACAGGGACTTCCCGTAAAAAACGGCAAATCCCACACACAGGAGCCGCACCCTGCCCCTGCCGCAAGGAATACGGGCAGTGGCTTTTACCCTTTGTTTTTGTTTTTTGCACACACCATATTTGCGTGTGCAAAACAAATGTTAACAGTCTGCGCAATACTGTCGTTTTTCACACAAACAGCGCAGGCTTATTTAATATTTGCTTATTTTTGCTCAAAGTTTCATGCAGAACTGCACGCTGCAAGCTGGTGTGCAAACCGCCTATAACCTCTCTACGATGATAGAAAGATTTCTGACACAGACCTGTTTCAAAGACAACGAAGACTATGCACGCAACCTGCAGTTCACGATACCCGAAAATTTCAACTTCGCCTACGATGTGATGGACTGCTGGGCTGCGGAAGCTCCTGACGACAACGCCATCATGTGGGTCAGCGAAACCGGCGAGGAAAAGAATATCACCTTTCTGCAGCTCAAGGAGGAGAGCGACCGGACTGCAAGCTACCTTATGGGGCTGGGCATAGGCCGCGGCGACATGGTGATGCTGATACTGAAACGCCGCTATGAGTTCTGGATTGCCACCATGGCTCTCCATAAGATAGGTGCGGTGGCCATCCCCGCCACGCATATGCTCACAGCGCAGGACATTGTCTACCGCAACAACAAGGCCGGTATCAAAGGCATTCTCTGCGTGGGTGAGGACTATGTGCTATCGCAAGTGGAGAAAGCCATGCCGAAAAGCCCGTCCGTCAAAGTGCTGGTCAGCATCGGCCCCAAGGTGCCGGAAGGGTTCCGCGACTGGCACAAGGAAATTGCCGGAGCTCCCGTATTCGTGCGCCCGCCGTTTGTCAACACCAACGACGACATCATGCTCGTCTATTTCACCAGCGGCACCAGCGGCGAACCCAAAATGGTGGCCCACGACTTCACCTACCCCATCGGTCATATCACCACGGGCGTTTTCTGGCACAAACTGCACCGGGGCAGCATACACCTCACCGTTGCCGACACCGGCTGGGCCAAGGCGGCATGGGGCAAACTCTACGGGCAGTGGTTTGCCGGGGCCACGGTATTCGTGTACTCCCATGAAAAATTCAACGCCCTCAAGCTCCTTCAGGTCATGGAGCACTACAAGGTGACCTCATTCTGTGCGCCGCCCACTGTCTACCGTTTCCTCGTACACGAAGACCTCTCACAGTTCAACCTCACTGCGCTGGAACACTGCACCACGGCAGGAGAAGCCCTCAACCCCTCCGTATTCGAAAAGTTCAAGGCTCTCACGGGCATCACCCTCTACGAAGGCTTCGGACAGACCGAAACGACCATGACCCTCGGCACCATGCCGTGGACTGCTCCCAAACCGGGAAGCATGGGCATCCCCAACCCGCAGTACGACATCGCGCTGGTGCGCCCCGACGGCACACTGTGCGATGACAACGAAAACGGTGAAATCGTGGTCGACACGACCAAAGGCAAACCCATCGGCTTGTTCAGGGAATACTACAAAGACCCGGCACTCACCGGCGACGTGTGGCACGACAACCGCTACCATACCGGCGACGTGGCATACCGCGACACGGACGGCTACTACTGGTTTGTGGGGCGTACCGACGACGTGATCAAGAGCAGCGGCTACCGCATAGGTCCCTTCGAGGTGGAGAGCGCACTGATGAGCCACCCCGCAGTAGTGGAGTGCGCCATCACCGGAGTGCCCGACGAGCTGCGCGGCATGGTCATCAAGGCCACCGTGGTGCTGAGCAAGACATGGCACGGCACCATCGGCGATGCCCTCGTCAAGGAACTGCAGCAGCACGTCAAGACCATCACCGCACCCTACAAGTATCCGCGCATCGTGGAGTTCGTCGACGAACTGCCCAAAACCATCAGCGGAAAAATACGCAGGGTGGAGATACGGCAGAACGACGGGGTGGAATGACCGCCGTCTTTCCGTTTTAACAATGCCGCTTGGCACTTTTGGGCGCAGGCTTCTTCCTTTGCTGCAATTTTTGCACAAAACCGCCGCAAAAGTGTCATTTTCAAA
Organism: Anaerovoracaceae bacterium; assembly: GCA_963617965.1. Classification (GTDB taxonomy): domain Bacteria; phylum Bacteroidota; class Bacteroidia; order Bacteroidales; family Bacteroidaceae; genus UBA6382. Next base: position 4,856 of record CAVEQO010000012.1, on the reverse strand, counting down.
GGTTATGCCGTCCGACATTCGGAAACTATTCGTAACTTTGCGCAACTGAAAACCGTAAAGCTATGCCGTTTCGGGGATGCCGTTTTTCATGCTTCCCCCCGGAAAACAAATTGGAATACAAATCATTTAACAACCTAAGCAATATGAGTTTAAACATCGTAGTCTTGGCTAAACAAGTGCCCGACACCCGCAATGTCGGACCCGATGCGATGACGCCTGAAGGAACCGTGAACCGTGCGGCCCTTCCTGCCGTCTTCAATCCCGAAGACCTCAACGCACTCGAACAGGCTCTCCGCCTCAAAGAGCAGTTTCCGGGCTCAAGGATTTCCGTGCTGACCATGGGACTCCCCAAGTCCGCCGAAGTTATCCGCGAAGCCCTCTACCGGGGTGCCGACGAGGGCTATGTGGTGACCGACCGGCCGCTCGGCGGAGCCGACACGCTGGCCACCAGCTACACCCTCAGCCAGGCCATAAGGAAAATCGGCGATTACGACATCATACTCGGCGGGCGCCAGGCCATTGACGGCGACACCGCACAGGTGGGTCCTCAGATTGCCGAAAAGCTCGGACTCACCCAGGTGACCTACGCCGAAGAGATAGTGAGCCTTGACCCCAAGGCCAGAAAAATAGTGGTGAAGCGCCACATCGACGGAGGCGTGGAGACCGTGGAGGCCCCGCTGCCGCTCGTGGTAACGGTAAACGGCAGCGCAGCACCGTGCCGCCCGCGCAACGCCAAGCGCGTGATGAAATACAAGAATGCCACAGCACCGGCCGAGCGTACCCCCGAACAGAATGAGGCTCTCGCCGGGCTGCTTGACAGCAAGCCTTACCTCAACATCACCCAGTGGGGTGCCGCCGACATCGACGCAGACCCCGCACAGATAGGCAAGGCCGGTTCCCCGACCAACGTAAAGGCAGTGCAGAACATCGTGTTCAAGGCCAAGGAGAGCCGCACCCTCACTGCATCCGACGAAGACATTGACAACCTGATTGTAGAACTCCTGAACGATAAGATTATTGGCTGATATGAACAACGTATTTGTATATTGCGAGATTGAAGGCACGACAGTAAAGGATGTCTCTCTCGAACTTCTGACAAAAGGCCGCAAGCTCGCCAATACTCTTGGCGTGCAGCTGGAGTGCATCATCGCCGGCAATGGTCTTGGCGGTGTTGAAAAGCAGGTGATGAAATACGGTGTCGACAAGGTTCACGTGTTTGATGCCGAAGGGCTGTTCCCCTACACCTCCAATCCCCATACCGCCCTCGTGGTGAACCTCTTCAAGGAGGAGAAACCGCAGATTTGCCTTCTTGGGGCCACCGTGATTGGCCGCGACCTCGGCCCGCGCGTCAGCTCCGCGCTCTTCAGCGGTCTTACCGCCGACTGCACGGAACTTGAAATAGGCGACTTCGACATGAATGTGCGCAACGCCGACGGCAAGGTGGAGAAGAAGCACTACGAGCAGCAGCTCTATCAGATACGCCCCGCTTTCGGCGGCAACATAGTGGCCACCATCGTCAACCCCGAACACCGTCCGCAGATGGCCACGGTGCGCGAGGGCGTGATGAAGAAGGAAGTGCTCGACGAAAACTACAAGGGGCAGGTCGTCAACCACGACGTTGCCAAATACGTGCCGGCCACCGAATACGTGGTCAAGGTCCTCGACCGTCACGTGGAGAAGGCCAAGCACAACCTCAAGGGCGCGCCCATCGTCGTGGCCGGAGGCTACGGCATGGGGTCCAAAGAGGGCTTCGACATGCTCTTTGAACTGGCCAGGGAACTGCACGCCGAGGTAGGCGCCAGCCGCGCCGCCGTGGATGCCGGGTTCTGCGACCATGACCGCCAGATAGGCCAGACGGGAGTCACCGTACGCCCCAAGGTCTACATAGCCTGCGGCATCTCCGGACAGATACAGCACATTTCCGGCATGCAGGATTCGGGCATCATCATCTCCGTCAATTCCGACGAAAACGCACCCATCAACGCCATTGCCGACTATGTCATCAACGGCACGGTGGAAGAGGTCGTGCCCAAACTCATCAAATACTACAAGAAAAACAACAAGTAACAGACTTATGGCAAACTATTATAACGAAGAGATTAAGTTCCAGCTTAATCACCCGCTGATGAAGCGCATCGTTGAACTCAAGGAGCGCAACTTTGCCGACAAAGACCGGTTTGACTACGCTCCGCAGGACTTTGAGGATGCCATGGACTCCTATGACCGCATCCTTGAACTCACGGGCGACATCACCGCCAACATCATCGCGCCCAACGCCGAAGAAGTTGACGCGGAGGGACCCCACTGCGAAAACGGCGGCGTGCGCTACGCCTCCAAGACTTACGAGAACCTCGACGCCACCACCAAGGCCGGCCTCAACGGCGTGACCATGCCGCGGCGCTACGGCGGACTCAATTTCCCCTGTGCACCATACACCGCCATCAACGAGATGATGGCCACCGCCGATGCGGGCTTCGAGAACATCTGGTCACTACAGGACTGCATAGAGACTCTCTATGAGTTCGGCAGCGAAGACCAGCGGCAACGCTTCGTGCCGCGCGTGTGCAAGGGCGAGACGATGTCAATGGATCTCACCGAGCCAGATGCCGGCTCCGACCTCCAGAGCGTGATGCTCAAGGCCACCTACGACGAGAAGGAGGACTGCTGGAGACTCAACGGCTGCAAACGCTTCATCACCAACGGCGACTCCGACATACACCTCGTGCTGGCACGCTCCGAAGAAGGCACACGTGACGGGCGCGGACTCTCCATGTTCATCTACGACAAGAACCAGGGCGGGGTCAGCGTGCGCCGCATCGAGAACAAGCTCGGCATCCACGGCTCGCCCACATGCGAACTGGTCTACAAAAACGCCAAGGCGGAACTCTGCGGCGACCGCAAGCTCGGACTCATCAAATACGTCATGGCACTGATGAACGGCGCACGTCTGGGCATTGCCGCCCAGTCTGTCGGCATCAGCCAGGCTGCCTACAACGAGGCTCTCGCCTATGCCAAGGATCGCAAGCAGTTCGGACAGGCCATCATAAAATTCCCCGCCGTCTACGAGATGCTGGCCAACATGAAGGCCCGGCTCGATGCGGGCCGCTCGCTGCTCTACATGACCGCACGCTACGTCGACATCTACAAATGTCTGGAAGACATAGCGCGCGAGCGCAAGCTCACCCCCGAGGAACGTCAGGAGCAGAAGAAATACTCGCGCATGGCCGATGCCTTCACGCCGCTTGCCAAGGGCACCAATTCGGAATACGCCAACCAGAACTCCTACGACTCCATACAGATTCACGGAGGCTCCGGATTCATGCTGGAGTACGCCTGCCAGCGGCTCTACCGCGACGCGCGCATCACTTCCATCTACGAAGGCACCACGCAGCTGCAGGTGGTGGCGGCCATACGCTACATCACCAACGGCACCTATCTCAACATCATACGCGAGATCGAGCAGGAGACGGTCAGCGCGGAAATGCAGCCGCTCTTTGACCGCGCCAAGGCTCTCGCCGACAAGCTCGAAACCTGCGTGGACTATGTGAAGGAGGCGCAGAACCAGGAACTTCAGGATCTGGCGGCACGCCACCTCTACGACATCACGGCAAACGCCATGATGGCACACCTCATCACCCTCGATGCAAGCCGTGCGCCCGAGCTCTTCGCCAAGAGCGCACAGGTGTTCCTCAACCTCGCCGAGGCAGAGGTGGAGAAAAACGCGAAATACATCCTCAACCTCAACACCGGTCTTCTCGACAACTACCGTCCCCAGGAAGACTGACGCCGGGCAGGATGCAACGGCATATGGAAGCGGGTCACGGCTGTCATAGCAGTCGTGGCCCGCTTCGGCGTATATGCCAGGGCCGGCTGGAACTTGCGGTATGCTTTAGGCAAGCCGCCCGGCAACAGACTCTCTTGCAGGGATTGCTTCTCCGGTTGCCCCTCACATACTGGCGATTGGTTCCCATGATCTCCCCGCACGACGCCTCGTCATTCGGAAACGCACAATAGCGGATGAACTCCCCCGTCGTCTTGCCTTCGTGCAGCACCATGTCGTCTTGGCTCACCCCCCTCGAATTTGCTCACCGTGCGGAAAGAAAAAAAGCTTGAGACAACGGAGAAAAGTGTTGATCTCCCGGATGCGTTCCGCCCGAAACGGATATCCGCTCCGGGCGGAACGGCTGTCCGTTTCCGCCGAAACGCAATCGGGTTTCGGGCGAAGCGCGCCCGGGAGATCAAGCAGATTTTTTGCCGGATCAAGCGGAAAATCTGTCGCGTCAGATTTTTTTGCCGTCCGAAAAGTTTTTACCGGACAGCCATCGGTTTCAACTGTTCATTCCAAAATGCCAAAGAGTTCAGCGGCAAGATGCCCGACGCCCAACTTGCAAGGCGCCAGTTCCGAGGAATGCGAGTTTGACAGGTGGAAAACTCGGGCGCAAGGTCGGCTCTGTAAAAACGGCAGAACAGATGAAAACCGAATATAGGGAAGTAATAAGTTTGCTCCGCAAGGGGTATTCCATTCGGGATGTGGCAAAGTTAAGAGGTAAGGGCGTGAGTACGGTGCAACGAGTGAAAAGAATGTTCAAAGTGCAATTGCAATAATAAGATACAAGAATTTACGTTCTTTACAAAGAAAGGTCTTGTGTGATAGTAGTTTAAGGGCTAAAAGCACTACCTTTGCATACAACAATAAATAACAAAACGTTTGAGGTCACAAATTGTGATCTCAAATGGCAGAGGCGGCAACCGCTATTCAACTTATGCTTTCACTGAGCAAGGAGTGGCAATGCTTAGTAGTGTTCTTCGTTCGCAAACAGCCATTGAGGTAAACATTCAGATTATGCGAGCATTTG
>CAVEQO010000011.1:0-61665 GCA_963617965.1 Anaerovoracaceae bacterium | reverse complement strand
AGAATATCGGATTCGAACCGATGACCTCTTGCATGCCATGCAAGCGCTCTAGCCAGCTGAGCTAATCCCCCTTTTCAGAAAAAGGACACAAACACATTGCAAATCAGAATGCTGCGCCGGATACAGACTTCACTCTGTCCTTTCTGTCAGCAAAGTTATGTGATATTTGTTGTTCTGCCAAGAAAAACGGCGTTTTTTTGAATGTGCACTCACGGCAGCAGAGTCAAGTATCAAGTGCAAATTTACTGCAGAAGTTCATGAAAGGCTTGTAATGGTATTTGCAAATTTCATTTTCCCTTGCATTAGCTTTGGTTCTGGAAAAACAACAAAAGAAAGTGTTGCCCTGTCGCTTTTGGGAGAGAGGGTAGTGCAAAACGTGGAAGACAGTCCCCTTGCCAGACCACGAAAGTCCAACAGGAACAACAAGGTCTCTGTCTGCCGAACCGGCAGACAGAGACCCATAAAAACAGGAAACGGTTTTTGCGAGTTTATTCAGCCATGATGTCAAACTCCGCACCAGAAGCGAAATCCTGCCCGTCTTGACTTGACAGGGCTTTGAAACGCAGGTAGCGGGCTTTCACAGGCGCATTGAACAACACTTTCTTCTTTTGCCTGTCATTGTTGAAACTCCCGCAGTGTACGGGCTTCCCCCAGTCTTTGCCGTCTTGGCTGACATAGATTTCGTAGTCACGTATGTTGCCGTTCGGGCTGTCTTGCCGCGGGGTGTACGTAAAGCCTGTCAGTGACTTGGTCTCGAAGCAGTCAAAGTCGACCCAGTGTGGATAGTTTGCCATAGTGACAGAATACATCGTGTGCCAGATAGTCCCGGGGTTGCCGTCTGTCAGGTTTGTGGCAGGAGTGTCTTCCGCTTTGTTCTCTTCGCTGCTGCAGAATATGACTTTTATCGGGATTGTCGTAATCTTCTCAAATTCCACACTCACGTCCGCCGCTTTGTTTCCGGACGGCCATGCCGTTATTGTTCCCCCCTCCTTGAAATCAAATGGGACGGAGTATTTTTTCTCTGCACCGCCGTTGATGGAATAAAGAATATCCATGTCTTCTGCCGATGACGTTATCTTCAATGTCCCGGCGTTGTCTCTGTCAATCAGGACAGGGGCAATCGTAACCGGCTTGACGTTGGAAACCACGGTCCTGTTGTCATTGGCCTTGAGCGGTCTGATGATAAAGCCGAAAAGGCTCGGCCTTGCCATTATTCTGTCGTGTTCCAGAGGTGGGGCTTGTCCGCAGCTCGTGCCGCCGAGTCCGGTCACTCCCAAATCAAGGTTCAGATAAGTTTGTCCTGCCGGCTTGAGCTCAAATAAGTGTGCGGTAGTCGTCATGTGTGTTGCCGAATATGGCAGAGCCTGTACGCTCATATGGTTGTTGGCTATGAAGATGATGCCGTCTCCTTGGGCGTTGGTAAGCGAACACCACCGCGTGTCTTCATGGTTTGCCATTTCCTGTGGCTTTTGGAAATGTTCAACCTGTTGTGCGACAGTGCTGCTGAAACGCTCAACGAAGGATCCGGTGCGGCGGTCATTGTAGTTTCCAGTTGGTCCGCACCCGTAATATTCGAATTTGTACAGGTTCTCAGGAATTTGCATCTGGTAGCCAAGGCGCGGTAGCACCAGATTGCTGTTGTTTGACGTTATGTTGGACTGCAGCTCAATGGAGCCGTCAAGATGGACGGTATATATTTGCTTTGTGACGAAGCGGAAATCGTTTTCTCCGAAAGGCTTGTCCGTTTCTTCAACTATGCGGCTGTAGTATTTGCCCTTTGTGTTCATGTCTGTACCTCCTTCGTGCCTGGCTGCGTTTGGTGCCTGGCTGACCACTGTGAATACCAGAGATACGGAACCGTTGCCGTTTTCAACTGTTTTGTAGTCTGTGGCTTTGTGTTTGAGGTTGTGCAGACCGTTCTTGAACCAGTTCCTGTAAACCCAGTTGTCATTGTTGACAAACGCCCTGTACGCATTCAGACGGGGACCGCATCCCGGCGTAATGACATCTGTGCCGTCATACAGGAGTCTGTCAATGGAGCCGTCGCCCAGATTGAAATCCACACGGAAATTCTGCCCGGTGATATTGAGTTTGCCGTCTGTTTCCGTCATCTTCAGCGGAGTTGCGGTTTTGCCGTCTGCGCAGAGAGCGGGTTTCCGGGCGGCTTTCACGGGGAACTGTTCTTCGGCCTGCACGAAACCGGCATCTGCCCACGGGGTGGCGTGTTTCAGGATGAACTGTATCTTTATGAAATACTCGCCTTCCGGATCCAGCTCGCTGTATTCGTATGGCAGGCAGATTTTCTTGGTAGTACGTGGGGTCAGCCCCTCAAGGTCTATCTCTCCCACATTGACTTGCTTGCCGTTTTTCCAGAGGCTCCATTCGCCGATGTAGTTTGACAGTCCTGTAAAAAATCCCTTGTTGCGTATTTCGATCTCGCCCTTGCGGACATCGTTCATCTTGACACTGACATTCTGGTACACTTTTTTCACCTCATAGTATTGGGGCTTTGGCTCAAGGTCGGCAAACACGATGCCGTTCATCGAGAACTGTCCGTCGTTTGGCACGTCACCGAAATCACCGCCGTACCCCAGATACTTTTGTCCGGTGGGGGTGTAGTTCCACAGGGCTTGGTCAACCCAGTCCCAGATGGCCCCGCCGCAGATGAAATTGCTGCTTTCAACCGCAGCCCAGATGTCTGCAAGGTTTCCTACCGCATTGCCCATGGAGTGTGCATATTCGGAAATGTGGAACGGGTAGACGTATCCCGCTGTTCCGCTTGCAATCGCTTGCGTCTGGCCTACGGAGGGATATTGGTTCGACCCCATGTCAACAATGCTGTTGTTCCTTTCGTATTGTACCGGACGGCTTTTGTCAATGAGTTTCAGCGAATCGTAGGCTGCCTTGAAATTGTGTCCCGGTCCGGCCTCGTTGCCCAGACTCCATATCACAATGGAAGGATTGTTGATGTTGCTGCGTACCATTTCTGTTACCCTCGCCACGTGTGCCGGCCTCCATTCTTCAGGATGCGACAGGCTGGCTTCTCCGTAGAAATATTCGTGGCTCTCGATGTTGGCTTCATCTTCAAGGTAAATGCCGTATTTGTTGCAGAGATAATACCAGTACGGGTCATCCGGATAGTGCGAGTTGCGCACGTGGTTGATGTTGGCGCGCTTCATTAGCATTATTTCCTGCTCCATCTGCTCGCGGGTTATGGCGTGTCCCAAAGAGGGATTGCTCTCATGCCTGTTGACTCCTTTCAGCTTTACGTTCCGGTTGTTTATGAAATAGTATCTCCCGGCTTTGCCGTATTCGTCTTCCGTGGCTGGGGTTTCCCGTATTTCGACTTTGCGGAAGCCAACGATAGTTGACACAGTCTCGATCACGTTGCATTTTTTGTCAAGCAGTTCTGCCACAAGTGTATATCTGTTCGGCTCTTCCGCCGACCATTTCTTGGGTTTGACAACATAGATGGAGGTCTTGGAGTCCACTTCCTGCGATTTGTTTACAGTGAAAGGCGCACTCTCAGTCGTGCTGACAAGAGTGTTGTCGTCCTGATAGAGATTGTTGACATAGAGAGAATACCTGACCGTATAGTCATCGGCTTTTTTCCCCCCGAGATTACGTATCGATGCGGTCACGTTCAAAAGCCCGTTGCTGTATTCGTTGTCAAAATCCGGAATGGCCACAAGGTCGCGCACCTGCACTTTCGGGGTGCTATACAGCGCAACAGTGCGGAAAATGCCGGCCATCCTGAACATGTCCTGCGCTTCAAGAAAACTCCCGTCGCTGCTGCGGTACACTTCCACGGCAACGTCGTTGTCTCCCTTTTTAAGGTATCTCGTTATGTTGAATCGGGCTGCATTGCGTGAGTTCTTGCTGAAACCGACATATTGGCCATTTATCCACAGGTAGAGAAAAGAATCCACTCCGTCAAAGCTTATGTATACCTCGCGCCCGGCCCAGTCTTCGGGAATTTCAAATGAACGTTTGTAGCTTCCCACCTCGTTGCGGTATTCGTATGTGGTATAGCTGGTAGGACGGTCACGCATGACGCCCTTTTTCCAGTCACCGGGCTTGGTCTCAGACCCGAAAATCACCCATTGGTTTACGTATATTGGTGAACCGTATTTCCTCTCTCCGTTGACCTTGCTGATGCCTTGCATATTCCAACACCCCGGCACCTTTATGTCATCCCACGCCCCGGTATTGAAGCTTTGTCTGAAAAAGTCTTTCGGCCTTTGGTCTGGACTTTTGGAGAAATGGAATTTCCACATTCCGTTCAGGCTTTTCCAGTAGGTGGAGTTCTCCGGCAGTACCTTGCGTGCGTTGTCTTTGTCCTGAAAAGAGAAGAACCACGCTCTTGGCATTTCCTTGTTCAATGCAAGGACGGAAGGGTCGTTCCACTCATTGCCCAACGGAGCTTTCTGCGCCGTGGACATACGGTAATTCTCAAGTAGGAAAGCATCGGCTTTGGCGACTGCGGCACTTGCCGTGATTGTCATGGCAAGCAGGAATCGGTTGATTGTTTTCATTGTAATATTGTAATGCTGTTGTGTATGTTTCTTCCTCTGTCGTTTCCGGATAGCGGCGACATCACATTTCCGGCACGATTATGACCACAAAGGTATGATTTTTTTGTCATTCCGATACCGTGTTTTGTTTTATTTGGGCGCACACGTTTCAATTTCCGCGCGTTTTTGCCGCCCTTGTCGGATGTAAATTCTATTTTTGTGCGGTAAAAAGTCTTGGAGCAATGAAAAAGACCTGTGAAATAACATATGCAGAGATACCACTCGGCGATTTGGCGGACACTGACCTTGTCTTGGTCAACAAGGCTGTGGATGCATTGTCCGGCTCTCATTCGCCGTACTCCCATTTCTGTGTTGGAGCCGCTGTTCTGCTCGGGAACGGGAAAATACTGTGTGGCTCAAATCAGGAGAATGTGTCGTTTCCGTGTACTACATGCGCGGAGCGTTCAGCCTTGGATTACGCCCGTTCCGTGTTTCCGGATGCCTGTGTAGATGCCATTGCGGTTGTCGCGCGCAAATCCGGAAACGACAGTCTGGAGGATTTCATATCGCCGTGCGGTTTGTGCAGACAAGTGCTGGTGGAGACGGAACGCAGGCAGGGGACTCCTGTCCGGGTAATACTGGCGGGGAGGCAAAACGCGGTGGTCTTTGACGCAGCAAAAGACTTGTTGCCTGTGGCATTCGGGTTTTAAATGCGGGACATCTTGCGGCTGTTCTGTTCCATCGGAAGTGGCAGCGTTGGTTTGATGACAAAGGATTGACGCGGCTTTGCGTACAACGTGTTTTACTGCCTGCTCCAGAAAGATCGCGTGAAAGGCAGCAGTATCGCGATCACTTCAAGTCGCCCTGCCAGCATCAGGAACGAACAGATCCACTTTGCGGAATCCGGCAGTGCCGAAAGCCCGTTTTCAGGTCCGAACGCGTGGCCGAAGTTGGTGCCGACATTGCAGAAGCACGAGATGGATATGCTGCAGCTGTCGTATCCGCTTATGCCTAAGCACATCAGGGTGATTGCCCCGGACGCGATTATGAACAGGAACCAGAACAGAAGTACCATGACGTTTCGCTCAGTGTCGTGGCTTATGGGCTTCCTGTTTATCAGTACGGGAATGATGGCGTTGGGGTGGAGGATTCTCTTGAACTGTATGTGCGTGGCTTTCATGATAACGAGCATCCTGATGCTTTTGAACCCGCCGGTTGTCGAGCCCGAACATGCGCCAGTGAACATCAGAAAGCTGATCAGCAGGATGGTGGGGTGATACCAGTTCTGATAGTTGTCGGTGGTGAATCCTGTAGTGGTGTTTATCGCTATGCAGTTGAAGAAAGCCGTGCGTATGGATTTCTCTGCGCTGTATCCGTTGTGGGCATACAGGCAGACGGCGCATACCAGCGATACTGCAATGATTGTCAGAATGTAGAATCTCAGTTCGCTGTTGTGTCTTATCGGCGAGAGCGTGCGTTTTGTCCCTACGGTATACAGCATGTAGAAGTTGATGCCTCCGAGAAGCATGAAGAATGTCATTATATACTCTATGACCGGCGAGTTGTAGGCGGCTATGCCCGCATTGTGCGTGGAAAAACCTCCTGTGGAGATTGTGGTCATCGCATGGTTGACGCTGTCGAACGGCTCCATTCCGCCAAGCCACAGGCACAGGGAGCAGGCAACAGTCAAAAATGTGTATATAGTCCATATCCAGGCACCGGTTGTCTTTATTTTGGAATGCAGTTTTTCCTGTCTCAGTCCAATGCTTTCTGCGACAAAGAGCCGGCCTTCGCCGCCTCCGGCGGACGGCAGTATTGTCATGGTGAAAAACACTATGCCCAAGCCGCCGATCCAGTGTGTCAGTGTGCGCCACAACAGTATGCTGCGGGGCAAGGCTTCCACGTCTGGCATTATGGTGGCTCCGGTGGTTGTGAACCCTGACATTGACTCAAAAAATGCCGAACTCATGGTGTGGCAGTGACCGTCAACAAGCAGCGGGCCGGTGCCAAGCAGTGAAAAGATAATCCATGACAGTGCCACAATGAGGTATGACTCTCTCCGGTTGATGGAGCCGGATGAACCTTTGCCCAGAAATTTCAGCAACATGCCTAACGCTGTGGTTGCCGTCATGGAAACCAGAAAAGGCATATGGTTGTTCTCATGGTAGAAAAAACTTGTGCCCAGACATACCAGCATCATGAGACTTTCAATCAGAACCAGCTGTCCTATTACTCCGCATATTGTTTTCGGGTTTACAAGATGTGACTTTGACATTGTCCTGTGATGATAAGAGAAATAAGTGTCATGCCCTCTGCGGACGGTTCCGTTTTGCCGCTTTTCAGCCGAACAGGGAGGCAAGCGGCTTTATGTCGTTGTCCACATATACCGCAACGACCTTGTCGCCCGGTTCCACCTGTGTCATACCGTTTATCAGGATGCCCTTGCCATCGCGTATAAGCCCTCCGAGGTTGGCGGTAAGCGGCAGGTGCAGGTCTTTGATCAGTTTTTTTGTTATCCTTGAACCTTTTGCGGCCGTGAATTCCGCCACATCGGCATTGGCCACCATAAGGCTTTTTACGTTCGCCACATCGGCCTTGAGTATCATGCGGTATATGCTTGAGGCCGAGATTGCCTGTTTGTTGATGAGTGTGCCGATGTCAAGGCTTTCCGCCATTGGGAGGAAGTTCAGGTTGTCAAGGATGGCGACGGTCTTGTTTACTCCCGCTTTGCGTGCTGTCAGGCAGCTTATGATGTTGATTTCGGAGTTCGGGGTCAGGGCGATGAAAGCGTCGGTGTCCGCTATGTTTTCCTCGTTCATGAGCGCAAGGTCACGCCCGTCGCCGTGAATCACCATTATGTTGCTTTTGGAAATTTGTCTGTTGATTTCGTAGCAGCGGTTTATGTCTTCCTCTATGATTTTTACTTTCACGTTGTCGGGCATGAGCCTTGCCGTGAACACGGCCGTTGTTCCTCCTCCCATTATGATGACGTTCTGGACTTCCTTGTAACTGTCTTTGCCGCAGATGTGTTGTATGTATCCTTGGTTTTTCTTGTCTGCCATGAAATATACAAGGTCATACGGCTTTAGCAAGTCCATGCCGTGGGGTATTATAGTGTCGTTCCCTCTTTTTATGGCCACGATATGATATGCCGGGTCTTTGTTGGGCAAGTCTTTGAGCGGAATGCCGGTAATGGAGCAGTTCTTCCTTATCTTCACTCCTATAAGCGCAAGGTTGTCCCCGTCTGGCTCCCACCACATCCGTGCCCAGCTCCGCTTTACGGATGCTACGATTTCTTTGGCGGCAACCATCTCCGGGATGAAGACCGAGTTTATCCCGCGGGACTTGAAGTATTCAAGGAATTCCTTTTCCAGAAACTCCGTGTTGTCTACGCGGGCTACTGTCTGTTTCGCCCCCAGGCTTGATGCGACCATACAGCAGTTTATGTTGAGGTTTTCGTCTGGTGTCACGCCGATGAAAAGGTCGCAGTGGCCTATGCCTATCTCTTTCAGCCCCCTTATTGACACGGGTTCCATGACCTTGCCCATAAGGTCATAGTTTGAGGTCAGTGCATCAAGTTGCTCAACGTTTTCGTCAAGCACTACTATATTGTGGTGTTCCCTTACAAAGAGCTTTGCAAGGTGAGTTCCGACCCTTCCTGCTCCCGCAATGATTATTTTCATTGTTGCGAATCGTTTATGCTTGTTGTCAGGGTTTCCGCAATGCTCTCCGGATCAAGCCCGACAAGCCGTTTCAGTTCTTCCACCTTGCCATGCTCTACAAACTTGTCGGGCAGTCCCAACCTCGTCAGCGGAACATCTGCACCGTGATCTTCAAGCCATTCCGCCACGGCTCCCCCAAACCCTCCTTGCAGCGAGCCGTCTTCAACGGTGACAATTCTCCTGTAGTGCCTTTTGGCGATGACGGTAAGGGCATCCTCGTCAAGCGGCTTGACGAAGCGCATGTCATAGTGGCAGACTTTTGCCCTGTCTTCGGCGGACATGGTTGCCATTGCGCGGCGGACATCAACTCCCGCAGTCCCGTACGACAACACGCAGATGCCGTTTCCGTCGCATAGCAGTCTGGCCGTTCCGGGGGGTGTTTCCCGCATGGGAGTGCGCCAGTCTGTCAGCGACCCGCGACCGCGCGGATACCTTATTATCCACGGCCCGGAACTGCTGTCGAGCTGGGCGGTATACATCATGTTGCGCAACTCGGACTCGTCCATGGGAGAACAGATTGTAAGGTTGGGTATCGTGCGGAGCGATGCAATGTCAAATGCCCCGTGATGGGTGGGGCCGTCTTCTCCTACCAAACCGGCTCTGTCAAGGCAGATTACAACCTTCAGCTTGCTGATGGCTACATCGTGGATTATATTGTCGTATGCCCTTTGGGCAAAAGAAGAATAGATGTTGCAGAAAGGCACCAGTCCGTCCTTTGCCATTCCGGCGGAGAAAGTGACAGCGTGACCTTCGGCAATGCCTACGTCAAAGACCCTGTCCGGCAGCTGCTTCATCATTATGTCCATTGAGCAGCCGGTAGGCATGGCGGGCGTGACTCCCACAATGCGGCTGTTGGCTTTTGCCAGTTCCAGCAGCGTTTCGCCAAACACGGTCTGGAACTTTGGCGGTTCATTGCTGTCCTTTGAGTCGGAGATTATTTTGCCCGTTTCTATGTTGAATTTTCCCGGAGCATGCCATAGGGTGGCGTTTTTTTCGGCAGCCTCATAGCCTTTGCCTTTGACTGTATGGATATGGAGTATTTTCGGTCCCGTCATGTCCTTGATTCGCCTTAGGGTATCTACCAGCTCCACCACATTATGACCGTCTGCCGGTCCGAAATACCTTACGTTCAGACCTTCAAAGATGTTCTGCTGTCTCGTGATGAGCGATTTCAGGGAATTGTTGAACCGCAGTATTGCATTCTTGCCGCTTTCGTTCAGAAGCCCGAACGCGGAGAACTTTTTCGCTGTCTTGAAACGGAAACTGTTGTACAAATTGCTTGTCTGCAGTTTCAGGAGGTATTGCTTCATTCCGCCCACACTGCGGTCAATACTCATATTGTTGTCGTTTAGCACGATGAGGAGGTTGTTGGGGGTTGACGAGACATTGTTGAGTCCCTCGAAGGCGAGCCCCCCGCTCATTGCCCCGTCGCCGATCACGGCAACGATCTTGCGTTTGGCATTGTCCTGCAGCCGTGCTGCGACGTCCATGCCCAACGCCATGGAGATGGAGTTTGACGCATGTCCGCAGGTGCAAGTGTCGTAGATACTTTCATCGGGTGACGGGAAAGGCTTGAGCCCCCCCAGTTGCCGGTTGGTTGCAAAGCTGTCCCGTCTTCCTGTCAGAATCTTGTGGCCGTAGGCCTGGTGTCCCACATCCCAGACGATACGGTCTTCCGGGGTGTCAAAAACATAGTGTAGGGCTACCGTTATCTCTATGGCTCCCAAACTTGATGCCAGATGCCCGGAGTGTTCTGACAGCACCTCAATGATACGCTGTCTGATCTCGCGGCAAACCTGTGGCAGTTGTGACAAGTCAAGTTTGCGGAGGTCTGCGGGCGAGTCTATGTTGCTGAGCAATGATTGCGGTCTGTCGTTGTTGTCTTCCACCGGGAAAAATCAGTTTTGTGTGAATGGTCCGCCGGTAACGGGGCTTCCGTCATGCTTGCGGAAAGTACGCACGTGAACTTGCGTATGCTGCAAAAGTAGTGAAATTAATTGATGCGTGTTCCAAAAAATCCGCACTTATTGTGGCGGCTTGTGGAAAAAGGCACTTGAAAAAGCCCTGTACCGCATGCGGATTTTACAAAAATATCGTTACTTTTGCATTGGATTCATTCTTTCGGTTATCCGGGGGCACAGAAGAAAGCCAAAGCTTTGTCGGACACCGCGTTTTTCGGAATGGTCTGTTGCTTCTTTCCAAGGATAAAACATTGTCAGTCATGATGCTCGCAGCCGAAAACAGTCCGCAATACCTTTCGTCACTCAACGAACAGCAGTTGTCGGCAGTGAAATACATTGATGGGCCGTCGTTGATAGTGGCGGGTGCGGGTTCGGGAAAGACGACGGTGTTGACGGCCAAGATTGCGTATCTGATATCTTCCGGTGTGGAGCCGTACAATATTTTGGCACTTACGTTCACCAACAAGGCTGCGCGGGAGATGCGCCAGCGCATAGAGAAGATTGTCGGCCACACGAAGT
This sequence comes from Anaerovoracaceae bacterium, assembly GCA_963617965.1. Lineage (GTDB taxonomy): Bacteria > Bacteroidota > Bacteroidia > Bacteroidales > Bacteroidaceae > UBA6382. The sequence continues at coordinate 50,949 of CAVEQO010000011.1, read as the reverse complement.
CCGGTTCTTTGTGGATGGGTACGTTCCATTCGGTTTTCAGCCGTATTCTGCGCAAGGAGGCGCATGTGTTCGGTTTCTCTCCCAACTATACCATCTACCAGCCCTCCGATACGACAAGTTTGCTGAAAGCCATCGTCAAAGAGTGGGGATTGGATGACAAGGTATACAAGCCTTCGTATTTGGCCGAAAGGATTTCCGAGGCAAAGAACCGTCTTGTTGCCCCGAACGAGTATCGCGAAAGCAAGACGTATGCAGAACGTGACAGCGGTGACAACGTCCCCTGCTTGGGTGAGATATATGCCGAATATTTCCGAAGATGCCATGCGGCCAACGCCATGGATTTTGACGACCTGCTGTTGTTCACCTACGTGCTGTTTGAGTGCTATCCGGAAGTGAAAGATAGTTACGTGAACAGGTTTGGCCATATCCTTGTCGACGAATATCAAGACACCAATTTTGCCCAATTTGCCATTCTGAGACAATTGGCTGGCAAGAACCAGAGGATAAGTGTGGTAGGCGATGATGCGCAGAGTATTTACGGCTTCCGTGGCGCCCGGCTGGACAACATTCTGAACTTTGACAAGGACTATGAGGGGACGCGTGTTTTCCGTCTGGAGAAAAACTATCGTTCAACACAGAATATCGTGAATGCCGCCAACAGTCTGATAAAGAAGAACAAGTTCCAGATAAGGAAAGACATCTATTCTGACAATGAAGTCGGATCGCCGGTTGTGTTGACAGGGCTGACAAGCGATGTTGAAGAGGGCGAGACAATCTGCCGCAAGATAAAAGCCCTGCACGGCAAAGGAGTCAAGTATTCGGACATGGCCGTTCTGTACAGGACTAACGGGCAAAGCCGCATTATCGAGGAAACCATGCGCAAACGTGATGTTCCATGTGTCATTTACGGCAGTATTTCGTTTTACGACCAGAAAGAGATACGCGACGTGCTCGCTTATCTGCGTCTGGTTGTCAACCCGCACGACGAGGAAGCCTTGCGGCGTGTCATCAACCGTCCCGTGCGTGGCATAGGCAACACCACTGTTGACAAAGTTTTCGGGTGCGCACACGAACACGGCGTGGCCCCGTGGCTTGTTGTCCAACAGCCGGACCTCTACGGGCTTGATGTCAACAGGGGAACAAAAGACAAGTTGCTTGCATTTTCGCAGCTTGTCGAAAGGTTTAGGGACGAGGCGCAGTCACAGGACGCTTATCAGATGGGGCAACTGATATTGAAGGAAAGCGGGCTGATGGCATTGGTCCAATCCGATTTGAGCAGCGGTGGGCGCGAGGTGCTTGACAACTACTCTTCTCTCCTTAGCGGCATGAGCCAGTTTGTGGATTCGCAGCGTGAGGAGGGTAACGAAAATGCTGTTTTCCTGATAGACTACATGAGTGAGATCTCCCTTCTTACCGATTCTGACAAAAAGGTGACGGACGGAAACGCTGTCAGTCTGATGACAGTTCACATAGCAAAAGGACTTGAGTTTGATGTGGTTTTCGTGACGGGGATGGAAGAGGGACTGTTCCCGAATATGCGGTGTTTTTCTGATAGGGAAATAGAGGAGGAAAGGCGGCTGTTTTTTGTGGCAATGACGCGCGCAAGGAAAATGTGTTTCCTGTCGTATGCGAAAATTCGTTTCAGATTCGGTAAGTCAGACTATTATGAACCGAGCCGGTTTCTGCAGGATATTGACAGCCGGTACGTTAAACGTGAAAAATCAAGCCTTGACAGAGGTGCGGAAAAAGTCAGGGCCTCGTTCTTTGACTTTGATGACAAGCCTGCCCGCACAACGGCGCCGAAATGCTGTGCTGGCGGCAACTGCGCAGACAGACGGCTGACACGCCTAAGAGCAAATCTTTTGCCGGAAGACAGCGCCGCGATTCCCAATGGCAATATAGCTGTGGGCAGGACGGTTGAGCACTCCAAGTTTGGTGTCGGTGTCGTAAAAGCCGTTGACGACGGTGCGGCGGGGCGTAGCGCCGTCATAGACTTCAAGAATTTTGGAGAAAAGAAGCTCCTGCTTAAGTACGCCAAACTCAGAGTCTTGTCATAAAGACTTGGCGGAATCTGAACGGCAGGAAAACGGATGAGAATACAAACAACAATACACAACAAGGATTGATGGGTCGAAGCAAAAAAGCTCTTCCGTTGTTGGAGGAAATAGAAATAACGGCTCTTGCCGCAGAAGGCAAGGCTTTGGCGAGGGTAGACGACATGGTTGTCTTTGTCCCTTTTGTGGTGCCTGGCGACGTGGTGGACTTGCAGGTAACGCGCAAAAAACACAGTTTCATGGAGGCAAAGGCCGTCAGGATACGCAAGGAAAGTGCAGACCGTGTGACTCCCGTGTGCAGGCATTTCGGCGTATGTGGCGGTTGCAAGTGGCAATGTCTGAAATATGACAGACAACTGTTCTACAAACAAAAACAGGTTGTGGACACCTTGTCGCGCATAGGGAAGATAGACTTGCCTGAGGTCTCGCCCATTTTGGGGAGCGGAAAGACTCTGTGCTACCGCAATAAACTTGAGTTCAGCTTTTCCAACAAACGCTGGCTTACGGAGGAAGAAATCAGTCAGGATCTGAAATATGACCAGATGAATGCCGTGGGCTTCCATATACCCGGTGCCTTTGACAAAGTGTTGGACATAACGGAGTGCCATCTTATGGATGATCTTCAAAACCGTGTCAGAAACGGGGTGAGGGCTTTTGCCATAGATCACAACGTCCGGTTTTTTGATTTGAGGAAGCAGGAGGGGGTCTTGCGTGACATGATGTTCCGCACATCCAATTCCGGTGAGGTGATGTTGACGATGCAGTTCCACTTTACATGTGCAGAGGAGGAGGCGCAGGCGCAGTCTGTCATGAAATTCCTTTCTGACACTTTCCCGGAGCTCTCCACTATCGTATGGGTCAACAATCTTAAATGCAACGACACTATCGGAGACCTGGATGTGAATATATACAAAGGCAGTGGTTTTGTCTACGAGCTGATGGAAGACCTCAAATTCAAAGTGGGGCCGAAGAGTTTCTATCAGACAAACAACGACCAGGCATACGTGCTGTACAAGGTGGTGCGTGAGTTTGCGGCCCTCACGGGCAGTGAACTTGTCTACGATCTCTATACAGGCACGGGAACCATTGCCAATTTCATTGCCCGCGGTGCGCATAAGGTGGTTGGGATAGAGTATGTGGCGGATGCCATTGAGGATGCAAAAACCAACTCCGCTCTGAACGGTATCGGCAACACGAGTTTTGTAGCCGGCGACATGAAAGATGTGCTTACATCGGACTTCATAAGTTCGTACGGGAAACCTGATGTCGTGATAACAGACCCGCCGAGAGCCGGAATGCACGGAGACGTTGTGGAGGCGATCATGAATGCCGCTCCCCAAAAGATTGTATATGTCAGTTGCAATCCGGCCACTCAGGCCCGTGATCTCCAACTGCTTGACCCGAAGTATAAGGTGATGGCCTATCAGCCTGTGGACATGTTTCCGCACACCCATCATATTGAGAATGTGGTGTTGCTTGAAAGAAGACAATAGCATGGAAAAGCATTACGATCCTGTGATAGCCAGCCGTCTGCTGGTTCTTGCCGGAAAAAGGGAATGGCGGCAGATGCGGGATTATCTGAGCGGTCTCAGCAATTCTGGATTTCGCATTGCGTCCTATGTGCTTGCGGAACGCGTCCTGACAACTTTGGACAATGTCTCCTATTGGCAATGCTTTGCCGGTATTGCCCGAACGGACACAAAGGCATATCTGAAGACATTTCTGAAAGCTGCTGTCGCCAACTACAGGAAAGGCACTGTGTCGTTTGATGCGCCAGACTTCCTTTCCTTTGCCAATTCGTGCCGCCAGTCAGAAACGAGTATTGACCGGCAGAAAACCTTGCAGATGCTGTTGCCGCAGCTGTCCACGTATGAAGAGGCGGAATTAGTGCTTGAAGCATTCTGTGGCGATGACACGAACCTTAAATTGCGCTATCTGACCTCCAGCGCAGAGTCGGCAGCCTGCTACTTTGCCTTGTTTCGCCTGATGAAACAGAGCGATCTGCCTGCCGGCAGGACAGAAGAATGTCTGAAGTGCATTGTGAAACGAGGCACTCCGACTGCTTATAATTTTGTGAGCGTCATGAAAGAATATTTTGGCTTGGGCGGAGAGCATGGCGGTTTCTCCTTGCGGGTACGCTCCTACGAACTCTCGCGCATTGAAAACAATTACTCTAATTTTGTTGAAATAATCACCTGTATATAAATTCTTTATTGCTTGCTGGAATAATGGAAGACGTTCTTGCTTCAGACTCATTTATGACATTGGCTGTCAATGGAAGCCATTCCATACTGCTGGACGCTTTCGCGCTGATTGTTACAAGTACGGTTGCTTGGATTCCTCTCGGGGCGTTTCTCTTCTGGTACGTTTACAGGAACTGCGGATTGAAGACAATGCTCCTTGCCCTTGGTTCTGTGCTTTTGTGTGTGCTTGTAGCCGACGCTGTGTCTTCGGGAGTGTTCAAGCCTTTGGTGGAGAGATGGAGACCGTCGCGCAATCCCGGTATAATGTATGCGGTCGATGTGGTCAACGAATATCGCGGAGGCAGTTACGGTTTCTTTTCAAGCCACGCTGCCAACACATGCAGCGTGGCCGTGTTTTTATGCGGTCTTGTCAGAGGCAAGGCTCTTGCCTGTATGTTTTGGCTGTTCACTCTTGTGAATTGCTGGTCGCGCATATACTTGGGAGTCCACTATTTTGGTGACGTGGTCGTAGGGCTTTGTTTTGGTGCTCTTGTTGGATTTTTTGTACACAAGCTGTATGTCAGGTGCGGAGGAGTACTTGTTTCAGACAAAGACAGTAGCATCTTGGTTGTGAGTTTGATATCCTATGTTGCTTTTTTGCTGCTGTCGTTGTTTCTGGCGTGCTTTTTTTGACCAATTTGTTTTGTTTGGCATGATTTGACGGAAAAAGTGTGTAAAATTATTTCTTTCTGAGGTCGGAAAAGTTTAATTTTGCATACAGCAAAAGGAAGACCGAATTATTTCTACACTTATTTTTTAACAATATGATTTACACAAAGGAAATTAACGACATGTGTGTCGTTGCCAAAGGCCCCAATCACGGTCCTGCTCCAATCCCGGAAGAGGGCAAGTGGATTCAGTCCAAAGAAATTAAAGACATTTCCGGCCTTACCCACGGTGTGGGTTGGTGTGCGCCCCAGCAAGGAGCCTGCAAGCTTACGCTTAACGTAAAGAACGGCATCATTGAAGAAGCCCTTGTTGAAACGATCGGATGCTCAGGCATGACACACTCTGCCGCAATGGCGTCGGAGATACTTCCCGGCAAGACAATCCTTGAAGCCCTTAATACCGACCTTGTATGCGATGCCATCAACACTGCGATGCGCGAGCTCTTCCTGCAGATCGTTTATGGCCGCACGCAGTCTGCCTTCTCTGAGGGCGGTCTTGCCATCGGTGCCGGACTGGAGGATCTTGGCAAGGGACTTATATCCCAAACCGGCACGCTGTATGGCACAAAGGTCAAGGGAACACGTTATCTCCAGTTGACGGAAGGATATATCACCAAGATGTTCCTTGATGCCGACGATCAGGTTTGCGGCTATGAGTTTGTGCATATGGGTAAATTCATGGATGCCATCAAGAAGGGAGTTCCTGCAGACGAAGCCCTCAAGAGCGTAACCGGCACTTACGGGCGCACAAAGGCCGAAGACGGAGCCGTTAAATCAATTGACCCACGTAAAGAATAATAAAAAAGGAGGATATAACTATGATTCGCGAAGTAAAATTTGAATCTCAGGATCGCCGCATGGCTCAGATCCTCGCTTGTTTGAATAAGCACGGCATAGCTTCCGTGGAAGAGGCAAACCAGATCTGCGAGACAGCAGGTCTTGATCCGTATAAGACATGTGAAGAAACACAGATGATTTGTTTTGAGAACGCCAAGTGGGCTTACGTTGTGGGCACGGCTATCGCTCTCAAGGAAAAGGCGAAGGATGCGGTGGAGGCCGCCAATTACATAGGCGAGGGGCTTCAGTCTTTCTGCATTCCGGGCTCGGTAGCTGATGACCGCAAGGTCGGCATTGGCCATGGCGAACTGGCTGCCCGTCTGCTTACGCCGGAGACCAAGTGCTTTGCTTTTCTTGCAGGACACGAGTCTTTTGCCGCAGCTGAAGGCGCCATCAAGATTGCCCAGATGGCAAACAAGTCGAGACCGGCCGACAAGCCTCTCCGCTGCATTCTCAATGGTCTCGGAAAGGATGCCGCTATGATTATCTCGCGCATCAACGGCTTTACATACGTCCAGACACAGTTCGACTATTTCACTGGCGAGCTCAAGGAGGTCAAGCGCATAGCCTACTCAAACGGCCCGCGCTCCGCAGTCAACTGCTATGGGGCCGACGATGTGCGTGAAGGCGTTGCCATCATGTGGAAAGAAGACGTTGATGTCTCGATAACCGGCAACTCAACCAACCCGACACGTTTCCAGCATCCCGTGGCTGGCACTTACAAGAAAGAGCGTATTCGTGCCGGCAAGGCTTACTTCTCTGTCGCTTCTGGCGGCGGTACGGGTCGTACACTCCATCCGGACAACATGGCGGCTGGACCCGCTTCGTATGGAATGACGGACACTTTGGGACGCATGCATTCTGATGCGCAGTTCGCTGGTTCTTCTTCCGTTCCAGCACACGTTGAAATGATGGGATTCCTTGGCATCGGCAACAACCCGATGGTCGGTTGCTCCGTTGCGTGCGCCGTCAACGTTGACCTCGCACTGAACAAGAAATGACCATATACTAAATTTACTGCGAAAGCCCTTGCGTTTTTTGTTGCGCAAGGGCTTTTTTTTTGTTGCGGGGCGCATGTCGCATATGGCAACACCGCAGAGCCTTCCGGGCGTGAAAAATACCGACGCGGCAAAATTTCTGCTTGATCCGGCAAAAAATCTGCTTGATCTCCCGGACGCGTTTCGCCCGAAGTTCTGTTGCGTTTCGGTGGAAACGGACAACCGTTTCGCCCGGAACGGACATCCGCTCAGGGCGAAGCGCATCCGTAAGATCAACACTTTTCTCCGTTGTCTCAAGCATTTTTTCTTTCCGCACGGGCTTTTTTCTCCGGCAGTCTTTCCGCCCCTCCCAACCTGGGTCTTCCAATGCTTGTCCTCGCAGGTTTTCGGCTTCTCCGTTTCTGCAAAGGGAAACGCCCCTGCCGTCGGCAGTCTCCCTGCGGTTGCCGGAACTGTGCGGCTTGAAATTGTTTGGGGGTGTCAAAGAGAAGAAGTCGTCCGTGCCGGTTTGGCACGAATGTTGTATATCCGAAATAGATAAGGTGGGTGACTGCCAAAAAGCAATTGTAATTTTGCCAGTGGAGAAACTATGAAAAAAATATACTCTGACGAGTTCAAGAACGTCTTGTTGCACAGTCGCAGCGAAGCCATGAAAAACGGTGACAAGCTTATTCGTGCGGATCACTTTGTTTTGGGCATTCTTCACGAACCGGACAACGATGCGTTTGAGATCATCAGCCAAAAAACGGATGCCCTTGAGACACTCAGGATGAGGATGAGGGAACATCTTAAGACGTACAGCGAGGTTCATATTCCCTTTGATGTGCCCAACGGGGCAATCAACCTTGATGCGGATGCGGGCATGGCCCTGCAGAACAGCATGACGGAGTCAAGCCTTATGCATATGGACAAGGTCATGTCCAGCCACTTGCTGCTGGCACTTCTGAGGGACAAGGAAAGCTTTGTTGCCAAGACCTTGGGGGAATTCGGCATGACCTACGGTTATCTGCGCGAACACCTTTACAGCAGATATCACATTGAAGAAGAAACGGATGAGTTTTATGCCAACAATGACGACAATGCCTGTGACTGTGATACGGACGCTGATGCCGATGAAAAAGGAGGGGTCTCCGGCAACAGCCATGAAAAGCCAAAACGTGCGCTTGAGTTGCTGAAAAGGTTCGGCGTGGATTTGACTCTTGACGCCATGCAAGGAAAGCTTGATCCTGTTGTTGGCAGGGAACTTGAAATAGAGCGTCTGGCGCAGGTGCTTAGCCGCCGCAAGAAAAACAACCCCATTCTCATAGGGGAAGCGGGTGTCGGAAAAACGGCTATTGTCGAGGGGCTGGCCCAACGCATAGTTTCCGGCAAAGTGCCTTTCACATTGTCGGACAAGCGTATAATAAGCCTGAATATGGCCGGTGTCGTGGCCGGCACCAAATACCGCGGACAGTTTGAGGAGCGTCTTGAGGGTATCATGAGGGAACTTGGTGAGCATCCGGAAGTGATACTCTTCATTGATGAAATCCATACCATCATAGGTGCGGGTTCCACACAAGGCGCGATGGATGCAGCCAATATGCTGAAGCCCGCTTTGTCCCGTGGCAATCTGCAGTGCATCGGTGCCACCACCATTGACGAGTACCGCAAGAGCATAGAGAAAGACGGCGCATTGGAGCGCAGGTTCCAGAAGATCATGGTAAATCCTGCCACCGTGGACGAGACAATGGTCATACTGCGCAACATAAAGGACAGATACGAGGCGCACCACAACGTAAAGTATACGGAGAAAGCCATTGAAGCCTGCGTAAGACTTACAGAGCGGTACATCTCAGACCGCAAGTTGCCGGACAAGGCCATAGACGCCCTTGACGAGGCTGGTTCGCGCAAACATATCATGGATACGGAAATGCCCGATGAACTGCAGGAGATAGACAGGGAGATCGGTATCGCCACAGAACAGAAGACCCGCGCCGTCAACGAAAAACGTTACGGAGAAGCGTCAGAATACCGCGACCGTATTGCTGCACTGAAAGAAACATTCACGAAGAAAAAAGCTGAATGGCTTTTGGATTTGAGGAAGAACCCGCTTGCCGTTAGTGAGAAAGACGTAGAGCAGGTGGTGTCAATAATGAGCGGAGTGCCTGTACACAAAATGGCACAGTCCGAGAATGTAAGACTCAAAAGACTGAGGAAGAGCCTGCAGCACACTATAATCGCACAGGACAAGGCCATAGAGAAACTGGTGAAGGCAATAACGCGCAACCGTATCGGTCTCCGCGAGCCCAACAAGCCAATAGGCACGTTTATGTTTCTGGGACCGACGGGTGTCGGCAAAACGTTTCTTGCAAAGAAACTGGCCGAGTATATGTTCGGTTCGGACGATGCGCTTATACGCATTGACATGAGCGAGTATATGGAGAAGTTCTCCGCCAGCAGACTTGTCGGAGCGCCTCCCGGATATGTCGGGTATGAGGACGGCGGACAGCTGACGGAGAAAGTCAGAAGACGTCCTTATTCCATCGTGCTGCTTGACGAAATTGAAAAAGCCAACAAGGACGTGTTCAACATTCTGCTTCAGGTAATGGACGAAGGCAGGCTGACCGACAGCAACGGCGTGACCGTTGATTTCAGAAACACGATAATCATTCTGACATCAAACTGCGGTTCGCGTGAGCTGCAGGATTTCGGTAACGGCGTGGGTTTCAACATGAGGACGGAAGCTGAGCAGAAACAGTATGACGACAATATCATAATGAAATCCCTGAACAGGCAGTTTGCGCCCGAATTCATAAACCGCATTGACGACATCATATTGTTTGACAGTCTCAGCCGCAGCGCAATAGGCCAGATCGTTGACAATGAACTGGCCAAGCTTAACCTGCGGATGACAGCTCTCGGATTCAGTCTGGAAATAGACAAAAAAGCGAAACAATTCCTTGTGGACAAATCCTATGACCGCAAGTATGGCGCACGCCCTCTCAAAAGAGCCATGCAAACCTATGTTGAAGACGGAATAAGCGACTATATCCTTGACGGAAGGTCAAAGGCCAACACGTCGGGCATCATACGCATCACGAAAAAAACGAAGCAAGAGGAATTGTGCTTTGAGTGACCGGTTGTCCCGTTAATTACGTAACTTTGCCCTATGAAACTGCTGTCTGCGCGCCAAATGAAGGAACTTGACAATTATACGGTCAAGGCACTCGGAATCACTTCTGCCGAATTGATGGAGAGGGCATCAAAGGCGGTGACTGACGAAATTGCATCATTGCTGCCTTCCCCCGATACCAGGGTGGTCGTTTTTGCCGGTTCGGGAAACAATGGCGGCGACGGTTTGGCGATAGCCCGTCTGCTTGGTCAGGACGGATATGATGTCGAGGTGTTTCTGTTCAACACCAAGGGGAGTCTGAGTGACGACTGCCAAAGCAACAGGGACAGGCTGGAAACGGCGACAAATGTTGTGATGCATGAAATTACGTCCCAGTTCGATTTGCCGTGTCTGAACACGGGGGACTGGATTGTTGACGCATTGTTCGGAACAGGGCTGTCGCACCCCCTTGAAGGCGGATTCAGACAGTTGGTCGATTTTATCAATGGCAGCGGCAACAAGGTCGTTTCCGTTGATTTGCCGTCCGGCTTGCCGGGATCGGTGGAACATAGCGAATCGGAGGAGAATGAAACTACGGCCGTGAGGGCTGACTATACGTTCACTTTCCATTGTCTGAAACCGACAATGCTGCTTGCCGACAACCAGCGGTTTCTCGGCCGTGTAAAGGTTCTGGATATCGGGCTTGATGACAGGAACATGGAATACGACAGTCTGCCGTTCGGTGTCACGGGGTGTCAAGAAGCCGCGGGGCTGTTGAAGCCGCGGGACGCATTTGCCAACAAAGGCACGTTCGGTCATGGCTTGCTTGTTGCAGGGTCGCCGGGAATGGCAGGTGCATCAATACTGTCGGGCAAGGCCGCCTGCCGGAGCGGTATAGGCAAACTCAGCGTGTTTACAGCGAAGGAAAACCTTGTGGCATTGCAGGCAGCTTTGCCAGAGGCTGTCGTTGTTGCCATGCCGTCCGGCACACAGACAGCCGGAATTGCAGACGAGGTGACAGGTCTGCTTGACCGGCAGAAATATTCAGCTGTAGCTGTCGGCCCGGGACTGGGCCAAGACACCAGAGCCGAAGCAATCTTGCTTGGTCTGACGGAACGCGACGGAGTCAGGCTGATTGTAGACGCTGACGGCCTTAACATTTTGGCAAAACACCGCAACTGGGCCAGTCTCCTGCCAAAGGGAACAATCCTGACTCCACATCCAAAGGAATGGGAGAGGCTTCTGGGCAGGAGAACCAATGATGCCGCACAGCTGCGTTATGCGATGGACTATTGTGAGAAATATGGTATATACATTGTGCTGAAAGGGCACTATACGGCAGTCTGCACTCCGAACGGCCGTGTGTTCTTCAACACGAGCGGCAACAGCGGTATGGCAACGGCGGGAAGCGGAGATGTCCTTACGGGCATATTGCTTTCGTTGCTGAGCCAAGGATACAGTCCGGAAGAAACGTGTCGCCTCGGAGTCTGGCTGCACGGAACTGCAGGCGACAGTGCGCGGAATAAACTGACGGAATATTCAATGGTTGCTTCAGACATAATAGAAAACATGGGCGAAGCGTTCAAAACGGCATTAAATTAAAACATATATGAGAAACGGTATTGTAATCGGAATTTGCGCCGCCTTTCTGACGGTTGCAGCCAAGGCACAGACGGCGGTGTACAAATACAATCCAGGCGTCACGACCAACGGGGTTGTCTATTATTTGCCGAAAACTGTTCTGAAGTTTGCCATTACGGCAACACGCACAACACAAATTCCGGGCGATTTCCATAATTACGCCAAGAGATTTCTGAGGTTGGACAGTGTGGTCACTTCTTCTTCCACGCAATGGAGGATTGACGATGTCAAAATGGCTGCGGTTTCCGCACCTGACACGAGCAAAGCTCATGTCGTACTGCTGAAAAAAGGCACGTCAGCTCCGCTATGCTCACTTTCCGGTGACGGCATTTTGCTGTCAATCAACGCACAGGCGAAGAAATATGAAGAGCCGTCTCTTGAAATGCCTGACAAGCACACCACCACAAGAACCAACAGCCGCGATTACCTTGGCGAAGAAATCCTGTCGGCAGGCAGCGAGTTGAAGATGGCAGAACTGACCGCTGCGGAAATCTATGGCATAAGGGAAAGCCGTAGCGAACTGACAAAGGGCGAGGCGGACTATATGCCCGCAGACGGAGAACAGCTCAAGCTCATGCTTGCCAAACTTGACGAACAGGAGAATGCTCTGATGCAGCTTTTCAAGGGGTATACGGAGACTGAAACCAAAACGTGGATAGTGTATTTCACACCAGAAGACGGAGAGGGGCGTGAGGTCATTGCCCGGTTTTCAGACCGTCAAGGTCTTGTAGAAAAGGACAACCTTGCCGGAGACCCCATATATGTAGATGTGAAGAACCAAAAGACCGTGTTGCAAGGACGCACGGAGCTTCCAGACAAAAAGATGATAAACAGGGTTGTGTATTACAACGTCCCCTCACAAGCGACCGTGGAACTGTCTTTCCGTCATACCGGTTTGTTCAGGCAAACATTGCCAATAGCGCAGTTCGGACATGAGGAGTTCCTTTCGGAAGACCTGTTCAACAAGAGGGCTTCCTGCCAGATATGGTTCAGTCCACTGACCGGCAATATTGAAAAGGTGGAAGACACCGGCCTGCCCAAGTGACAGATAGGGCGGCAGAAGGCACTTGAAGCCCCAGCCCGGTTGAGCGGTGTCTGCAAGAGGGGCGACAGGTGATATGTTCTACGCTGAGTTCCGTGTGTCCCGGACTGACAGGACGGACTGCTACTGCAGGACGGAAACTTGGAAAAACCATAAAACACTGAAAAGCGATGATGTCCAGATTGATAATGTTGTTGTATTTTGTGTCTGTTGTGCCGCTTGTGCTCTGCGGAGCGGAGTGGAAAGAACTCAAGCTGTTGAAATCGTATGTGAAGACATCAGACATAGGCAAAGGGCGCGAGCTTGTAGGCAAATGCCTCAAGGACACGCTTATAAATCAGGAGCCGCGGTTCTATTCTCTGGCTACGGCTCTTGAGGTGAAAGCCAATGATGCAGAAAACATGAAACTGTATCTTCATCAGAAATATGACACCACGGGGTTCTTTAATTCTGTGTGCAATATCTTTGAATACACGCTCAAGGAAGAAGAGACGCTGAGGGCGACAAACCCTAAACAAGCCTTGAAAAAGCAAAGGAAAAACCGGGCGTTTTTGAAGCGGTACTATCCCAACCTGTTCAGTGGGGGCGTGTTTTTTGTCAAGAACAGGCAATGGTCATCGGCCGACAGGCTGTTGTCCACATATATAGATATGGCACAGTCGGATTATTTCGGGAATGACAACAGCGTTGCCAACGCCCGCCTTCCGAGGGCTGCGTTTTGGAGTATGGTTTCTTGCTATGAGAGCAAGAATTTTGAGGAGGTGTTCAAGTACCAAAGCCTTGCCGAAGCGGACAGTGCGAATTTTGACTATGCCCTGCAATACGAGTCCAGAGCATACGAGGAATTGCGTGACACGGCCAGCTATGTGAAGTCACTCAAACGCGGGCTGAACACTTCGGGGACTCCTGATTATTTTTTTTCCCGGCTTGCCGATTTTCTCAATGACACCCACAATTTTCAGGACGCACGTTTGCTTAACGACAGTCTTCTGGCCCTTTATCCTGACAACAAGCTGTATCTCCTTGCCCAGACGGTCGTGCTGTTTAACCTGAAACTTTATGACAACTGCCTTGAAATGGCGAGCCGTCTGCAGGCCGTAGCCCCAGATAACGTGCAGGTATGTTACTATATGGGGCTTTGCTGGTACAACAAGGGGGTAAGCTATGAAAGCACCCTGTCTCCAAATCCGACCTCAACGGAATACAAAAGACGAATGGAAGAAGTCAGGCAGATGTACAGGAAAGCGATGCCCTATATGGAAAGGTATAAGGAAACGGCGCCTGGAGAGGAAGAGAAATGGCAGGCTCCATTGTACAAGATTTATTTCAGCTTGAATATGGCGGACAAACTCAAGGAAATAGAAAAATAGTTTGTGCCACACGTCTGTCAATTGAAATATAATACCTAAATTTGCACCCGGTAATGCGGCAGTGGCTCAGTTGGTAGAGCATTGGCTTCCCAAGCCGAGGGTCGCGGGTTCGAGTCCCGTCTGCCGCTCAAGTGAAAAGGGAGTTTGTTCAGGTTTGTATTACCCTGTATGTCTTTGTTGGAAGCCGCGTGACCTGCCGGTTGCTTTGGTGTCTTTTCGTATAAAAAGATGACGGACAATGCCGGTTGCTACGGAAATAAGTGTTAATTTTGCAGTATGAAGAATTGTGCCCGGCAGGACGTGTCTGTTGGCCGTTGCCGAGTGGGCATAACATAAGGAGATTGAATACGTTAACAATTAATTTTTGATATTCAAATGAACATTTCACTTGAGAGAGCCGAACACGCTGTTGCCGGCAAACTGACTGTAACCGTAAACAAAGATGACTATCAGGACAAGGTGACAGCATCTTTGAAAAAGATAAAGCAAAAAGCCCAAATGCCGGGTTTCCGCAAGGGAATGGTTCCGATGGGACTTGTGCAGAAGATGTATGGCACGGAGGTTAAGGCAGAGGAAATTCAGAAACTTTTGACAGACACGGTCAACAATTATATTGGCAACGAGAAACTGGATGTTCTGGGAGAGCCGATGCTGGCAGAGGACAATCAGCAGATGAACATAGAGACGGGAGAGGACTTCTGTGTTAAGTTTGACCTTGTTTTTGCCCCGGAGATCTCCGTTAAGCTCGATGGCAGGACAACGGTGGATTACTACAACATAGGCGTGGATGACGATGCCGTGAACAAGCAAACAGAACAGTATTGCCGTCAAAATGGAGCGCATGTTGCCGCTGAGGTGTATACAGAAGACGATCTCCTTAGGGGAAGCCTTGCAGAAAACACAGAAGGCAAAAACGCCCTGAAGATAGAAAACGTAAGTCTTATGCCCAGGTTTTTCAGCAATGACGAGCAGAAAGCACTTTTCACTGCGGCAAAAAAAGGTTGCGACATTGTTTTCAATCCCTCAAAAGCCTACGAGGGCAGGGATGCAGAGCTTGCCTCGTTGCTTAAAACCGAAAGAGAAGAAGCGGTGAAGCACAACGGTGACTTTACGTTCCATATTGACGAGATCAGCCATTTTGAACCGGCAAAGGTGGACGAGACCCTGTTTGATGCCGTATATCATGGAGCGAACATAAAGACTGCGGACGAATTCGCAGCCAGAATAAAGTCCGACTTAGAGGAGCAATACAAGCAGGATTCTGACTACAAGTTTCTGATAGACCTGAAATCTGTAGCAATGAAGAAAGCCGGTGAACTTCCGCTTGCGGAAGACATGCTGAAGAAAATGGCTTTGCAAAACGCAAAGTCAGACGAGACAAAAAAGCAGATTGAAGAGCATTTTGCAGATTACCTTGCAGACTTGCGTTGGAGTCTTGTGAGAAAAGAACTGGTCAAGTCTTTTGAAATCAAGATTGACGAGGCGGCAATGATGAGCGCTTCAAAGAAGTTGATTCGTATCCAGATGGCCCAATATGGCATAATGAACTTTCCGGAAGAACAGTTGGAGCGGTTTGCCGCAGAAAGGGTCAAGGACTCCAAAGCATATGACGGGATATTGAACACCGCCATAGACACGGCCCTCGTCAGTGCCGCCAAGAAAGTTGTCAAGCTGAAAGAAACCGCCGTGTCTATTTCAGAATTCAACAAGATGTTCCAATAACAGTTGGATGAAATACAAAGCCAGTACGTTCTATTGTAATGCAACATAGCACGGACTGGCTTTGTGCTTTGTGGAACTGCCTGTCTGCCACTGCGTGAAAGCAACCAAAATTGCCCGGAGAAACCCTTTCGCCATGTAAATGTGCAGTAACGGCATTCTTTTATTATAGCAGCACCCGCTAATATTTGTCAATTATGCAAAGAAGTGATTTCGAAAAATTCGCAACAGGTCATGTCGGCATGAATTCCATGGTTCTCAGCGACGTGATAAAAAGTCAGGGACAGTACATCAACCCTTATATCTTGGAGGAGCGGCAGCTCAATGTAACCCAAATGGACGTTTTCAGCCGTCTGATGATGGACCGTGTCATATTTTTGGGAACCCAGATAGACGACTATACGGCAAACACGCTGCAGGCCCAGCTGCTCTATCTGGAATCCGTGGATCCCGACAAGGACATTTCCATATATATTAACAGTCCCGGTGGTTCTGTAAGTGCCGGAATGGGAATTTATGACACGATGCAGTTTATCACGTGTGACGTGTCTACAATATGTACAGGCATGGCGGCTTCGATGGCTGCGGTTCTGCTTGTGAGCGGCCAGGAGGGAAAACGTTTCTGCTTGCCACACAGCCGTGTCATGATACACCAGCCGTTGGGCGGAGTGCAGGGGCAGGCCACGGACATTGAAATAACCGCCCGTGAAATACTGAAAATCAAGCAGGAACTCACCCGAATTATTGCTACCCACTCCCACAAGGACTATGAAACGGTGCGTTCTGACGCGGAACGTGATTTCTGGATGAACGCAAAGGAGGCCTTGGATTACGGGATGGTTGACTGTATTCTTGAAAGAAAGAAAAAAGATGGCGAAGAGAAATAAAGAAGGACACTGTTGCTCGTTTTGCGGAAGACGGGCGGACGAGGTGTCGCTGTTGATTGAAGGCATGGCAAACTGCTTCATATGCAATGACTGTGTCAGGAGGGCGGCGGATGTCATTGATTTCCACGAAAGCCCTTCAGCAGGCAAACAGACCTCTCCGGCGTACGATGTCAGCTTCAAGGACGTTCCGAAACCCAAAGATATCAAAGCTTTTCTGGACGAATATGTAATCGGGCAGGACGATGCCAAGAAGACGCTTAGCGTGGCCGTATACAACCACTACAAACGTCTTGGACAGAAGGCAAAGGGCAATGATGGTGTTGAAATTGAAAAAAGCAATATCATAATGTGTGGTTCTACGGGCACAGGCAAGACTTTGCTTGCCCGATCCATTGCCCACATGATAAACGTTCCCTTTACCATTGTTGACGCAACTGTCTTTACAGAAGCAGGATATGTCGGTGAAGACATTGAAAGTATTCTGACCCGTTTGCTTCAGGCGGCAGACTATGATGTTGAAGCTGCAGAATGCGGAATCGTGTTTATTGACGAGATAGACAAAATCGCCAGAAAAAGCGACAACCCGTCCATAACGCGCGATGTAAGCGGTGAGGGTGTGCAACAAGGACTTCTGAAATTGCTTGAGGGGTCTGTTGTCAACGTTCCGCCAAAGGGAGGGCGCAAGCATCCAGACCAGGAATATATCCAGGTTGACACCAAGAACATATTGTTTATTTGCGGCGGTGCGTTTGATGGTATAGAACGCAAGATAGCGCAAAGAATGAACACCCATGTCGTGGGTTACAATTCCGTTCAGAACGTGTACAACATAGACAAGAAAAACCTCATGAAATATGTCATGCCGCAGGATCTGAAATCGTTTGGTCTCATTCCCGAGATAATAGGACGCTTGCCAATACTGACATACCTCAACCCCTTGGACAGGTCGGCGTTGAGGAGAATCCTTACAGAGCCTAAGAATTCCATCATAAAGCAATACGTCAGGATTATGGAAATAGACGGTGTCAAGATGGAGATAGACGACGATGTTTATGACTTCATTGTTGACAGGGCTTTGGATTACAAACTGGGAGCCCGTGGTCTTCGTTCCATTGTCGAGGGAATCCTGAGGGACGCTCTGTTTGAACTGCCGTCGTCCAGAAAGAAAACATTTCACCTGACGCTTGGCTATGCAAAAGAACATCTGAAGGAAAATCTGTCCTTGTTATGACCGTTAGACAACGACGGGTTTGATTCCCTCGTGTTTCCAAAAACGTTTGACTTGCTGATTTCCGGTATCTTTGAGCCTGTAGCAACCGGCTAAATCAAAAATCACCTTCATGCAGATAAGGCTCTCGGCACAAAAGCATTAAAAAACAAAAAACCATGGGAAAAACAGTCTTTTTATTTGCATTGACAGCGGCAGCGTTGATGTCATGCAGCGATCACGAGAATGGAGTAGAAGTTTCCACACCCGAAATTTCCGGATATGTCGCACAGATAAACAGCTATGGACAACTCGTGCCTGATTTTACCCCCAAAGACATGAAGGAAAAAGGGTTTGAATATGCAGATCTGATGCGTGCCAAAATCGGCGAAGACATTGAAATTGACAGTATCCCTTTTCTGACATCTTTCAATGAAGCCGGCATATTGGAGCTGTCCTACGTAGACTATAACGCTCTGGGGACAGACTACGGGTTCGGAGTGCTAAATGGTGATTTCCACCTGTTTGTAGGCGGCAAAGAGGGAGACAAGGTAACCTTGACGCTGACGCAGAAAGGCGGATACAAAGACAGATACGAACTGCTCAAATCCACTTTTCCTGTGGAACGAAGATCTGGCGAAACAGCGGAACAATATGCCAATTTCCGCATGATATCCACAACGGGCATGAAATCCGGTGTCTTGTACCGCTCAAGCAACCCGCTCAACTGTGCAAAGAACGAAGGACGTTACCGTGTCGCAGACAGCCTTGCACAAACCGTGGGTATCAAAACGGAAATAGACCTTGCAGACACTCCGGAAGCCATAGGAAAATACATGAATACAGAGGGCTATGCTTCCACCTATTGCCCCCAATTGTTCAAAAACGGCAACACGATTGCCTGCGGTCTGTCGTCTAATACATTCGGAGACGCTTTCAAGGCGAAAATAGGTGAAGTGGTCAAGTTCATGCTCGAACGACAAGCCCCGTATCTCATCCACTGCAACGAGGGCAAGGACCGCTGCGGTTTTGTGTCCATGCTGTTTGAAGCCTTCATGGGCGCAGACGTAAGCGAGTTAAGGAACGACTACATGGAAACAATGCTTAATTTCTATCGTATTGAAAAGGGAAGCGAGTCGTACCGGTTGAGGGAAAAAATAGCCATAGACCGTATGATATGGGTGATGTGCAACGAAGATGCACTCAATGATTTCAGGGCCATTGACTGGAGCAAGACGGACATCTCCGGTCTTGAAAAAGAGGACTTGCAGAAAGCCGCAGAAAAGTATTTCAAGGAATGTGGCGTGAGCGAAGATGAGTGCGATCAATTGCGTAGCACCCTCTCTTCCGAAATGCGCTAACCGTGTTCTTGGCAGAATGTTTGGTTAGGGCAATGCTGCCGCAATATTGAAATTACATTTGCCGGAATGGAAACCTGCTCCGGGACAGTGCTGTTTACTATTGCATAATTGCCGTTGAATGCAATAAAAACGGTAATTTTGCGTTACAAGTAAGGGTGCGGTGGCAACAGTATTGCCATTGTGCGGAATGGCTGTGCTAAAACGGTAGCTGTTATGATTGATTACATTGCTGGTGTATTGAGTGAACTCACTCCCACGTGTGCCGTTGTTGAGGCTCACGGTGTAGGTTATGCGATAAACATTTCGCTGACGACGTTTTCCGCTCTGGAAGGCCGTAGTGAGGCAAAACTGTTTGTATACGAGAATATCCGTGAGGACGCTTGGGTTCTCTACGGTTTTGCAACGAAAGCGGAACGCGAGCTGTTCCTGAATCTTATTTCGGTCAGCGGGGTTGGCGGCAATACAGCCCGCACAATTCTGAGTTCGTATTCTGTGACGGAACTGTGCCGTATCATAGTAGACAGACAGGACGGTCTGCTGAAAGGAGTCAAGGGCATCGGCCCCAAGACAGCCCAACGCATCATTGTGGAGTTGGAAGACAAGCTGCGCAACTCCCCGCTTCTGTCAGAGGACGGCTGTGCAGCCGTTGCCGTTGCCGGCAACAAGGGTGGCCGCCTTTCCCAGGAAGGTGAAGAGGCCATTGCAGCCCTGACAATGCTGGGCTTTTCGCCTGCCCCGACAAAGAAGATCGTACGGCAGCTTCTGGAGCAAGACGAGACCTTGAAGGTAGAGGCCATTATCAAGAAAGCCCTGAAAATGATGTAGTCCCCTTTCAGACTAAGTGCATATTGTACCACAACTAAGTTCACGGAGCCTTTGAAGTTGGAAACAAAAAGACGATACTGGAAACGCCTTTGGCATCCGGCGTTTTTCGCTTGTCTGCTTGTTGCCGGTGCATGGCAGATGGCCATCGGCAGCAACAAAGGCGTGCTCATGCCGGGTGAACCTTTTTCCGGGAATACAGCCACGGAGGCGGGTGTTTCCGGCAAGAGTGACTCTGTGCGTTTTCCCGTAAAGAAAACGGCTCCGGTTACCCATAGAGATCTGAGCAAGAAGACAGCAGATCTGAATGATGCGGAAAATCTGAATTCCGAGGCGCAGTACGATGAGAAGAGGGGCTTCTATGTGTTGGGTGCGAGGATCGGCGACAGCTATCTCAACACTCCGTTCTACATGACAAGCGAAGAGTATGAACGGTGGAGCATGAAACGCAGTATGCATGCATATTTCCAACGCAAGAACCAGGAGACTTTCGAGGAAGCCGGCAAGAAGAAATTTGACTTTACCGACATGCATTTTGACCTTGGGCCTGCCGAAAAGATTTTCGGTCCCGGCGGCGTGCAAATCAAGACCCAGGGCGAGGCGGAACTCAAGATCGGCGCCAACATGAAGAATGTGGACAACCCGTCTCTTCCAATACGCAACCGCAAGACATTCGGTTTTGACTTTGACGAGAAAGTCAACATAAACTTGCAGGGAAAGATTGGCGACAAGATGGACATGAGTCTCAACTACAATACGGAAGCCTCATTTGACTACGATGCCAAAAACCTGAAACTGAAATACGAGGGAAAGGAAGACGAGATAATCAAGCTTATAGAGGCCGGCAACATTTCTTTTCCGAGCAACAACTCTCTGGTGACCGGCGCAAGCAATCTGTTTGGTGTCAGAACCGACATGCAGTTCGGCAAACTCAAGATACAGACGGCTCTGAGCCAGAAGAAGTCGGTGAGCAAAACGGTAAGCGCATCGGGTGGAACACAGCTCACTTCATTTGAGATCGCAGTGAACAACTATGAAGCCAACCGCCACTTTTTCCTGTCCCATTTTTTCCGCGACAACTATGACAGGTGGATGTCCAGTCTTCCCAACGTGACGAGCGGTGTGACGATAAACAGGATTGAGGTATGGGTCACGAACAAGAACAATACCACAACCAACACACGCAACATAGTGGCGTTTGCCGATCTTGCGGAAAGCGACCACATACACAGCAGCCTCTGGCATTCTACGGGAACCCGGACCCCGTCCAATGGCAGCAATGACCTGTACAGCACCATAAATTCGGGCTATCCAGATGCGAGGAATATAAACCAGGTCTATACCACCATGAACTCCGTTGGTCTGGAAGGCGGCGTGGATTATGAGAAGATAGAAAGCGCACGTCTGTTGGGCAGTAGCGAATATACGGTAAACAAAGCTCTCGGCTTCATATCGCTGAAGACGACACTGCTGGCCGACCAAGTGCTCGCCGTGGCCTATGAATATTCGTATATGGGCCAGACCTACCAGGTGGGGGAATTCTCGACAGACCAGAACAACAACACAGCCTGCCTGTACGTCAAGTCGCTGAAGAATGCGGTCAACACGCCATCGATGGCCAACTGGAAACTGATGATGAAAAATGTCTATAATCTGGGGGCAGGGTCGGTGCAAAGCGAGAAATTCAGGCTTGACATAAAATATCTGAGCGATACGACGGGAGTCTACCTGTCGTACCTTCCCGAACAGGGCTACAAGGAAAAGACCCTGCTGTCGCTGCTCAATCTTGACCGGCTTGACAACAAGCTGCAGTCGCACCCCAACGGATATTTTGACTTTGTTGACGGATATACCATAGACAAAACCACCGGGCGTGTATTCTTTCCTGCGGCGGAGCCGTTCGGAAGTTATCTCGCAAACGTGATAAACAACAAGTCGATAAGCGACAAATATATATTCCAGGAGTTGTATGACTCTACCCTCACAAGGGCAAAGCAGGTCATAGAGAAAGACAAGTACATACTCACGGGCCAATACAAGGGGTCGGCGGGTGGCAATGTGATTTCGCTTGGGTCTGGCAATGTGCCGCGAGGATCGGTTGTGGTGACGGCGGGCGGTGTTACGCTCAATGAAAATACGGATTACACGGTGAACTATACGGCAGGCGAGGTCACAATTATAAACCAAAGCATAATAGACGCCGGAACGCCGGTAAGCGTTTCGCTTGAAAGCAGCGATGGGGAGGCTTTTCTGCGGAAGACAATGTTCGGGCTGAACTGGGAGTATGATTTCAGCAAGGATCTTATTTTGGGCGGTACGTTCATGCGTCTGAAAGAACAGTCGCTGACAACCAAAGTGGCCCGCGGCAATGAACCGCTGAACAACACTATTTGGGGTCTCAACCTGTCGTGGAAGAAAAAGAGCCAGTGGCTTACAGACATGCTTGACAAATTGCCGCTGCTGCGACTGGAACAGCCTTCGCAGATTAATTTCTCTGCGGAATTCGCACAACTCATAGCCGGAGCAAACGACCAGTCGCAGGCGGGTGCTTCCTATATTGATGACTTCGAGAACACAAAGACTTCCATTGACGTGAGTACGCCGGTAGAGTGGGTTATCAGCAGCACACCAAAGCGTTTCCCCGAGAGTGGTCTTTCGGATGACATCAGATATGGATTCAACAGGGCTCTGCTGAGCTGGTATACGATAGATCCTCTGTTCACACGCAGGTCGTCGTCGCTTACGCCCGGTTACATCAAAAGTGACGTAAACCAGCTGAGCAACCACTATGTCAGGGAAGTATACCGCACAGAGCTGTTTCCCAACCGCGAACTTACCTATGGGCAGTCATCAACGCTTGACATACTGAATCTGGCTTTCTATCCCGATATGCGCGGTCCATACAACCTGAACCCTCAGCTGGACAGCAAGGGACACCTTCAGAACCCTAAACAGAAATGGGGCGGTATGATGCGCGCCATAGAAACCACCGATTTCGAGGCGGCAAACATAGAATACATAGAATTCTGGATGCTGGATCCTTTCATATATTCGCGCAAGGACGGCAACTCCAACAAGGGCGGCAGTTTTTACATTGATCTGGGTGACATCAGCGAGGACATTCTCAAGGATGGCAACAAGTCGTATGAGAGCGGTTTGGGGCTGGATGAAAATTCTGCCACATACAGCACCAATTCCTGGGGCAAATGGGCCACGCAGAGTGCTGTTACCTATGCATTCAACACCAACAGCGGGTCAAGGTCACGGCAGGACGTGGGACTGAACGGGTTGAGCAGTGCGGAAGAAGCAGAGTTTGATACCTACAAGAACTATCTGAGCCAAATCAAGCCTATACTGGAGCCTGCCGTATATGACAGTATCGCCAAAGACCCGGCTGGCGATGACTACCACTATTTCAGAGGCAGCGACTGGGATGAACAGCGTGTTCCAATCCTGTGCAGATACCTGCGCATAAACAACCCCGAGGGGAACTCCGCCGACAACGAAACGAACCGGGAGAGGTATTCCACTGCCTACAAGTCCACTCCCGATGTTGAAGACATAAACAAGGATTTCACCCTCAACGAATACGACAATTATTATGAGTACCGGGTGGGCATACATCCCGACAGCATGAATGTGGGCGAAGGCTACATTGTTGACCACCGGAAAGCCTCGGTGGCGTTGCGCAACGGGGAGCGGGATGAGGTTGACTGGTATCTGTTCAGAATACCATTGTCTGATTTCTGCAAGAAAGAGGGGAACATAAACGATTTTTCGTCCATAAGGTTCATGCGCATGTACCTTACGGATTTTGAGAAGCCGACAATCCTCAGGTTCGGCACGTTTGAACTGGTCAGGGGAGAATGGCGCAACTACGAGCACTCGCTGACGGGAGGCTCCACGAAAGCCCCAGAAGGTGAACTTGACGTGTCGGCAATCAGCATACAGGAAAACAACGACAAGACCCCTGTGAACTATGTGCTTCCCCCCGGTGTCTCACGCGTGGTTGACCGCAACGGTACACAGATGACGGAAAACAATGAACAGGCTCTGAACATAACCGTCAAGAATCTTCCGACAAACGAAAGCCGTGCAGTCTACAAGTCAAGCAACATAGATTTGCGGCAATACAAACACATACAGATGTTTGTACATGCCAACGCTTTGGTTGACGATGCTTCCTTGAAAGACAACGAGTGTTCAGTATTCATAAGGCTCGGTTCTGATTACCGCAACAACTACTACGAGTATGAAATTCCGCTGACCCTCACACCGAAAGGACATTACGATACCTATACAAATGCCGACTGCCGTGCCGTATGGCCGGAAGACAACATGCTTGACATAGACTTCACGAAACTTACGGGTGTCAAGAAAAACAGGAACAAGGAGAAAGCTCTGGGCAACGCGTCGTTCACTTCGCCGTATTATGAATATGATACAGACAAGCCAAACAACAAGATAACGGTGATGGGAAATCCATCGCTTGGCGAAATCCGAACAATGATGATAGGCGTGCGCAACAATTCAAGAGGAATCCGCAGCGTAGAGGTCTGGGTCAACGAGCTGCGACTGCAGGACTATACGAGCGATGGAGGCTGGGCCGCAAAATCAAAGCTTGACCTGACGCTGTCGGATCTCGCTATGGTGTCGGTGGCCGGTCATGTCGAAACAGCCGGTTTCGGTGGGCTTGAACAAGGGGTGAACGAGAGACGGAAAGACAATCTGTACGAATATTCCGTTACGTCCAATTTCCAGTTAGGCAAATTCTTCCCGGAGAAGGCTAAGGCAAGAATACCTGTCTATTATTCCTATTCAAAGAAGAGGCTTGTTCCAAAATACAATCCCCTTGAAACGGACATGCTTCTTGAAGATGCACTTGATGCCTGCGCAACGAAAAGCGAACGCGATTCCCTGGAAAATATCGTCACGACAACAACCGTCAACAGCAATTTTTCCATCAGCAATGCACGCTTTGACATCACTTCCAAGCGGCACCCCATGCCATATGACCCCTCGAATTTTTCCGTAAGCTATTCCCATAGCCACAGATATTCCGCAGGCGAGACAACCGTCTATGAAAAGGATGATACGTGGAAATTCAATCTGGGTTACTCGTACTCCACCGACTTCAAGCCACTGGAGCCTTTCAAAAAAATAAAGGACAAGTCAAAGTTGGGATGGACGAAACTGCTCAGGGAACAAAAATTCAGTTTGTGGCCACAGAGTGTCAATCTCAATTCGGATATCACACGCACATACTACGAGCTTCAAGAACGTGACATGGACAACCTGACCGACAAGTCGATACCAATGACGTGGTCACAGGATTTCCTGTGGAACCGTTCCATGAGCATCAATTGGGATCTTACAGGTGACATCCACTTGAGCCTGCAGACCGCAACAAACGCAGAAATCAAGGAACCGCACGTGCCGGTAAACAAAAACCTGTATCCTGACGAGTATACCATGTGGAAGGATTCCGTGCGGCACAGCCTTATGCATTTCGGCACTCCCCTCAACTACAAGCAGTCCTTCAATGCCTCGTGGAAAGTGCCTCTCAACAAATTTCCCCTTTTCAAGTGGGCATCCGTCGATATGTCGTATGACTCGCAGTACGCATGGGACAGGGGGACCACACTCAGCGACGGTTCAACTCTCGGGAACACAATCAATATGTCACGCAATATCAAGCATAACAGCCGTCTGCAATTAGAGGAGCTGTATAACCTTGTGCCGTTCCTTAAAGAAACAAACAGATATTTTGCATCGCAGTCAAAGGGACGTTCCTCAAACGACAGGTCAAAACGTGATACCAAGAAAAAGAACGGAGCCGGTGACTCAGATGCCAAGAAAACTTTTGAAAAAGAAATACAGCTGCAACTTGACTCTACGCTGACGCTGAAACACAACCAGCGCACAAAACGCCTGAAGGTGGTGGCTCTGAAACAGGACGGGAAACGCTATGTGCTTAAATACAAGCCCGTCAACAACAATACGATAACGATACTTTCAAAGGACACGGTGAAGCTGAAAGTAACCATACAGCCAGCCAAGCCCGCAGAACAGCAGGCATGGTACAAGGTGATGCGCAGTGTGGCTCGGGGTGCGATGATGTTGCGCAATGTCAACATCAGCTATTCAAGCAGCTACAATATGGCCTTGCCGGGATTCTTGCCTAACGTGGGAGATTTCTTCGGTCAGCGTTCCGGGAACGGCTCCCCCATGGCTCCGGGTCTGGACTTCGCGTTTGGCTTTGTAGGCGACGGATATATTGACAAAGCCCTTGACAGAGGCTGGTTGTTGAACAATGACAGCGTATCAACTCCCGCTGTTACCAACAACAACGAAAACCTGCAGATTACGGCTACCGTTGAACCGATTCCTAATTTCAAGATTGATTTGAATGCAAGCAGGACTGTGTCAAAGTCAAGAAGCATACAGTATATGTATCCGGGACATCCCATGACACAGTCAGGCTCGTTCCAAATGACAACCATCAGCATAGCCACGGCTTTTTCTTCGCCCGGCGATGCCAACAACGGATACCGCAGTTCCACGTTCGACAAGTTCGTGGGTTACCTTGACGCATTCCAGCATAGAGTGGAAAAAAGATACGAGAATGCCGTATACCCGTCCAACACGTCTCTTGCCGGGCAGACGTTCAATCCGGAGAACGGTACGGTCAACAAATACTCGTCGGACGTGATGATTCCCGCTTTTCTTGCTGCGTATTGCGGAGGAAACGAAAATTCCAGCCTTGATATTTTCCCGAGTCTGAAAAAACTGTTACCCAACTGGCGGATTACCTACAACGGTCTTATGAGAATAGCTTGGTTCAAGCAGCATTTCAGAAGTTTCAATATTGAGCATTCCTATAAGAGCCTGTATAGTGTAGGGTCGTACAACACCTACAGCAGTTTCCGCCAGTTCATGGGAGATTTGGGTTTTGTCAATGATGCTACAACTGGCAATCCGATTCCCTCCAGCATGTATGACATCAGCACTGTTTCCATCAACGAGGCGTTCTCTCCAATAATGGGTATCAGCTTCACCCTGCGGAACGGGATCACCGGATCGCTCAAGTACAACAAGACAAGGGTCGTAACCTTAAGCATGACTTCGCAGCAGATAACAGAGACGTACTCTTCTGACATTGTGGTGGGTGCCGGCTACAAGATAAACGACCTGAAATTGTTCGGGACCAAGAAAAAACGCAAGATTGTCAGCAGGAACAAAAAGAAGGACGCCGAAGGGGAGACGACAAGCAATGATCTCAACACGGTCAACAACAGTCTGAACATGAAGATGGATTTTTCCTTGCGCGACCAAAGTGCCATCAACCGTAATATACTGACCGGACTTTCGCAGGCCACTTCGGGAAACAAAGCCTTGAAGATTGCTTTCTCGGCGGAATACACAGTGAGCAAAATGCTCACCCTCTCCGCCTACTACGACAGGCAGACAACCACTCCGCTGCTGACGTCGTCTTCCTATCCGACAACAATACGGGATTTCGGCATAGGAATGAAATTCTCTCTGGCAAGGTAAGCTCCATGTATATGTGACACCACTGTTTTTCTTCTCTGATCATGTATGATATCTTAGACCAACGGCTACAATTTCTGCCGGGAGTAGGACCCGAAAAAGCCCGGATACTCATGGCGGAAGCGGATATCAGGACAGTCAGGGACTTGCTCTTCTTCTTCCCGTTCAGATATGTTGACCGCTCCACGGTCTACAAGGTCAGTGAGCTTTGCAGTGATATGCCCTACGTGCAACTGAGAGGCAGGGTCACGGGGGTGTCGGAAGAGGGTTTCGGGAAAACCCGCCGTTTTGAAGCCACCTTTTCCGACGGGTCCGGAACTGTGAAACTGGTGTGGTTTGCCGGCATTAACCATATCAAGAAGACTGTCGTTACAGGGCGGGAGTTTATGGTGTTGGGGAAACCGGTCTTGTTCAATACGAGATATAGCCTTAGTCATCCGGAGATGGAAGAGATAAGAGCCGGAACAACGACAGAGACGGTGCTGGGATTTCATCCTGTGTATCACACAACAGAGAAGATGAAACGCAGGCTTGTGACATCAAAATTTCTGGAAAAGCTGATAGTGTTTGTGTTTCGGCAGTTGGAGACCGTACGCATACCGGAAACCCTGCCGGATGACATCTGTCTCGAATATGGTCTGATGCCGTTGCATGATGCCATAAGATGCGTACATCTGCCGCAGAATATGCAGGAGGTGCAAAAAGCCCAACACCGGCACAAATTCGAAGAACTGTTTTTTCTCCAACTCAGCATATTGTCTTTTGCCCGAAAACGCAGGGACAAGGTTCCTGGTTATGCGTTTAATGTAATAGGCGAAAAATTCAAAGCCTTTTACCGCGATATCCTCCCTTTCCCACTTACCGAAGCCCAAAAACGTGTGATTGCGGAAATCAGAAACGATCTTTTCAGCGGTCGCCAAATGAATCGCCTTGTACAGGGAGATGTTGGCAGCGGCAAGACAATAGTTGCCATTATGACAATGCTGCTGGCTTTGGACAACGGTTTTCAGGCTTGCATGATGGCTCCTACGGAAATCCTTGCAGAACAGCATTTCAAATCCATCTCCTGCATGATGGCACGCATCGGTGTCAAAGTTGAAGTTTTGACTGGCACTATAAAGGGGAAAAGCCGGAAAGGCATTCTTGAACGGCTGGCCAGTGGAGAGACAGATGTGGTTGTTGGAACCCACGCCTTGCTGGAAGACAACGTGGTCTTCCGCAATCTCGGTTGTGCCATAATTGACGAGCAGCACAGATTTGGAGTTGAACAACGTTCCAAATTGTGGCACAAGAACCAGAATCCCCCCCATATTCTTGTCATGACGGCGACTCCCATACCGCGTACTCTGGCAATGACAGTGTATGGCGACCTTGATGTAAGTGTAATAGATGAATTGCCGCCGGGGCGGAAGCCTATAACGACGCTGCACGTATACGAACAAAATTTTTCGAATGTTGCCAATCTCGTCTTAAGCGAGACGGCAAAGGGTCATCAGGTATACATCGTATATCCGCTTATACAGGAAAGCGAAAAGTCTGACCTGAAGGATCTGGAACAAGGATTTGAGGTCATTTGCAGTATGTTTCCCGGTTTGAGGACGGGCAAATTGCACGGAAAGATGAAAGATGCGGAGAAAAACCGGATAATGCAGTGTTTTGCCGAAGGAGAGATACAGATACTTGTTTCCACCACTGTTATAGAAGTTGGAGTAGACGTGCCTAATTCTTCCGTAATGATAATTGTCAATGCCGAGCGTTTCGGGCTGGCACAACTTCACCAGTTGAGAGGCAGGGTAGGGCGCGGTGCAGAAAAGAGCTACTGCATATTGGTGACGGGACGCAAACTGGCAGACAACACCCGTCGGCGAATGGAGATAATGGTCAGCACGAATGACGGCTTCACCATTGCCGAAGAAGACCTTAGGCTACGCGGTCCCGGAGATATAGAGGGAACGCAGCAAAGCGGTCTGTTCTTTAATCTGAAAGTTGCAAACATAGTCCGTGACAATGACATTCTGGAACAAGCCCGTCAGGCGGCGGGATCCTTGATAGAAAAAGATCCGTCACGCTCGTTGCCGCAGAACCGGCAGACATGGGAGCGGCTGGAACAGCTGCACGGTCATGCGGTTGACTGGTCTTCCATAAGCTGATCCGTGAGAAACAGCCATCTGTCCACAGAAATTCATCGGCAACTGTCAGAACGGCAGACCAATGGCAAAGTGGAATGCGAAATCCCGGCTTAGTTTGGGATGCAACAAAGGCAGGTATTCCTTTGCTGTTGGCTTGTATGCCGGATTTATCGCTTTCATTGCCATATCAAAACGCAATATGAAATAGTCAAGGTTCATTCGGAGACCTATGCCATAGGATGCCGCTGTCTGCTTAAGAAACCTGCGAATGTCAAATTGTCCGCCCCGACCTGTCACTTCGTATCTTCGGGTCGTCCAGATATTTCCCGCATCAACGAACAAAGCTCCGTCAAATTTCCATATCAGCTGGCTTCTCAATTCCATGCTTACAAGAAGTTTGAGATTTCCTGTCTGGTTGATAAAATCAACTTTACCGTCTTTCCCCTGATAGTTGCCCGGTCCCAACTCGCGTACGGACCATCCGCGAATGCCGTTTGCCCCTCCGGCAAAGTAACGTTTTTCAAACGGTACAATTGTACTGTTGCCGTAGGGTTGGGCAATGCCGAAAGCGTAGTGAACAGCCAGCCTGTTGCGGGAGTCAAGTACAAACAACTTTGAGAAATCGAGGTCAAACTTCAGATATTGTGCATATGCTACGTTGAAAAAGGTATATTGCCCATTGTTGTCGCGCGTGAGTTTGAATGGCCGCGACAAGGCATACAACAAGTTTCCGGCAGACTCTATTGACCAGTTCAATTGGAATGGGTTCAGCGATGCTTTGCTTTTTCTGTTGCCCTGCACCTTTTGTTTCCCGGAGTTGTATGTGTAGTTGTATGCGAAATTAAGAATAAGAAGATTCTCGTAGGCGTAGCGTATGAGAGCGGAGTGATAATTGTCTGACTGGAGATACTCTTTTTGGAAAGTATTTGATATCCAGGGCATATATACATAGTTGATACTCGGAAAATCCAATTTGTGTCTTGTTGTGGCCGAGTTGTTTTCCCATTGGTAACTCCAAAGGGTCGTGAACACTCTGCGGTGGAACTCCGGTCTTTCCTGTGCGTTGAACAGGAGAGACAGATTGGATGTGCCCCTGTATTTTCGTGCTGACACGAAAGGCTGCACGAGCTTAGGGAAAGACAATTTTGTTTCTATACCAAACTCTATATAATCTTGACCGGAATATCCTTCCAGACTGTTAATGGCCTCGTAAGCGCCTTTCAGACTCGTTGCCCATGTTTCGGAACCGTTGAAGAGGTTCCGGTTGCGATATGTCAGAATGGATGCCACGCCAAAATTCCCAGCCGTGTTTGTTCCCTCTACCTCCAGTCCGAAAGAGTTTGTTTTGTGTGGCACAAGTTGAATGTCCGCATCAAGTCTTGCAGAATCCGTTTCGTGCAGCTGAATGGCCGTGTAGCTTATGGCGTCAAGCCTTGACAACGCCTTGTAAGTATCGGCTATCCCCTGTTCGGTATAAAGATCTCCCGGATGGAGCGCAGTGTTGTGAATGAGCAGGTTCGGCCTGAATGTATGCCGGTTTGTATTGGTATAAACGAGACTGTATGAATCCCGTGAAAAAGCGGAACTGTCTGTCGTGTCGTATTGGTTGTTGTTTACGGTGATGCTTACATTCCCGAGATGATATTGGCTGTACAGGTCGCTTGTGTCTGTGGCAATGGATTTGCCTGCAAGAATCAATTTTATATGGACATCGGCGGGTCCTGACAGAGTGTCAACCTCATACCGTATGTGATTTTTCAGTATTTTGTAATAGCCATTGTCGTGCAACATTGTTGTAACGCGAGTTCGTTCCTTGTCCAGCAACGATGCATCGCACATCATCCCGACCGTCAGAAAAGATTCGGCTCTGTTGATATTTATCAAGCTGTCTATAGTGGGGTCGTCTGCGGAGAAAGCTATTTTCGTCACCACATAAGGCTGTCCGGATTTCATGTCATAGCAGAGCCTGACTTTACGTCCGTGCCGGCTGACATTTTTTCTGCCTGTCACCTGTGCGTTGAGATATCCCTTGTCCTTAAGGGCAAGGGCAATGGCGTTCTGCGTGTTCTGCATTTGTTGGGCATTGAAAATGACCGGTGCTTCTCCAATACGTTGCCAGAAACGGTTTGTGCTCTTTGTGGTGTCTGTGCCGGATATACAATACAGTGCCAAAGGAACCTTGAACATGTTAAACCACTTTGAGTTCGGCAACTGGCGGATGTGCATGCCATATGAGGACGGAGACACATCCGGATTATCGCTGTTCAGTTTTACGGAAGCAAGGAGATAGTCGTCCTGTCCCAAAAACTTTCCCGGAGAACAAGCTGTCACGAGAGCCAAAACCGCCAGCGACAGCATTGACCTTACAATATAACGATGTCTGTGTGTGTACATTACTTGTGATTTATCGGAGGGAGCAGGATGCCGGCTTACGGATTTTTCGCTTTCCCAAGAAGAGTTTCAAATTGTCATTATTTCCGCCGGATTAGTGCTCAGTGGCGCATACAGACGTTTGTGGTCGCGGCGGCGGAAGAACAACACGCAGAAATAATGCGTGAGTGAGACTATAATAAAAAGCAACGCCACGATTACCGACATCGTGCTTGACATTGGTATAGCGAAATAGTCCGGTGGGCAGGCGAACACCCGAATTACGGAAAGGGAGTCGCCAAAAGCTGGAGGGCAGAACGTGAAACACACTCCCAAGACCATGCAGACCAGAGACAGCAGATACACAAGAGAGAGCATAGCATAATGATTGCGGCGCAGTTTGGTTGCCACTCTGAGCTTTTTGTATGATTTCAAAGCGTGCCTCCGCTCAATATCCCACAACTCTTCAATGGGTGGGAGAACTGTTTCCACCTGTGACTCTGATCCTGTCAAAAATGCCGTTTTGTTCTTTTTCGAATATGTGGCAACATAAAGATTCTCGTGGCAGTCCCTAAGAGCAAGCCAAGAACCATAACCGCCGTTTCTGAAGAAATCTTTCTTTGAAAATGCGATATTGGAGCCTTCGCATTCAACAGGTCTGCATTTTCCCCGGAAGACTGCACGGTAGTTCAGCAGTTGTGCCTTACGCCGTTTCTTTATGGCTTTGCGTACCCATTTGG
Source organism: Anaerovoracaceae bacterium (assembly GCA_963617965.1). Classification (GTDB taxonomy): domain Bacteria; phylum Bacteroidota; class Bacteroidia; order Bacteroidales; family Bacteroidaceae; genus UBA6382. The sequence continues at coordinate 18,219 of CAVEQO010000011.1, read as the reverse complement.
AATTGTCGTATCCGAAATAATCGTTGTAGCCGATGCATATTTCGGCCCCACCTGATATCGCCCGTGCAATTGACGCAAGCCAGAAATCGCTTTTTGGCAGAGAGGTTGGCTTCAGCAAGACAACCCATTCGTTTCTGGCGGCTCTGATGCCCAAAGTGGTGGCCATGGACATGTGCAGAACACCGTTTTTGTTCCGGGGCAGAAAGGTGTGCCTTACAATGGACGGATGCTCAAACGATGCGCGCTTTATAACATCGCCAGTGTTGTCTGTGGAAGCGTTGTTGACTATAAGTATCTCAAAAGCAGGATAATGTTGCGCAACAAGACGGTTAACCAGTCGCTCAAGCAGACTATCGCTGTCGTGGGTTACTATTATAACAGAAAATGCGGGCAGTTTTGCACTGTCACTGTTCTTTGGCATCGGGAGACCTTCTTTGCGTACAGGCACATAGCTTGCCCAATATGATATGATATAGACGGCAAGTAACACAAATGATGCGGAAAAGAGGATTGTTGCGACAGGGAGTTCCATCTGACAGAATTTGACAAAGTTGATTTTGACGGCAGGCTGCTATCGTGATTTCGGAAACCTTCTCCGGAACTCGGCACAAATCACAGCTGTGGCAACCCCTACATTCAGACTCTCTGTTGTTTCGAGGCTTGCGTTATACGGAGGTATGTATAATTTTTTCGTGACAGCCGCAGCAGTCGTGTCGCTTATGCCGTTTCCTTCGTTGCCCATAATGATTACCCCGTTGGGGGAAAGTGAAGAGTCGTAGACGCTTGCTCCGTCAAGAAATGTCCCGTAGACAGGGGTATCCGGTGCCAGGGCACCAAGATATGCGTGAAGATCCGTATAGAAAATGTCAATTCCAGCCAAGGCACCCATTGTTGCCTGAATAACCTTGGGTGAATAGACATCAGCCGTTGTGGCAGAACATACAATGGTTCTAATTCCAAACCAGTTCGCTATGCGTATTATCGTGCCGAGGTTTCCGGGATCTTGGACGGAGTCGAGTGCAAGGCACAACTCGTTTTCAGCGGCGGCAACATCTATGTTTTTCTGTTTTCCTTTGCAGAAGACACCGATTACGCCTTGTGGCGTTTTTTGCAGGCTTGTTTTTTTGAGGACTTCGTGCGTGACGATTTGTACCTCATCCGCCCGTGACAATGTGTCAGCATTGGCCTCGGCCCATTCTGCCGTAGCCATGACAAGTACGCACTTGAAATGCTTAATCAGTTCACAGACAGTTCTTGTCCCTTCACCGACAAACATATTTCGGATGTCCCGTTGCTTCTTGTTGCCAAGAGCATGAATCAATTTCTGTTTTTTTGTCATTTCTGTCGTTGGAAAAAGAAATAATACCAGAAATATGTGTCCGGATACTGCCACCTGCACATATTTGAGCGGACTTGCCTGTCTGAATGTTTCTTCATTTCTGCGACAAAATCATTATAGTCGGTCTGTACGGCAGTATCGTAGTATGTGAGGTCTGTGTCTATCGTTTTTGACAGGTATATCACGAGGGCTTCCTTGTAATATCGCGGCAAATCCGGAGATTTTATATCGTACCAGTTTTGCAGTTGCCCGACAAAGACATCCAATTTCTTTTGCAACAGAAGGTTGCACAGAATGGCGTCCCGTCTTTGGTTTGCGTCCAATTCGCTTGTTGTTTGTATCGTGTCGAAGTCGCACGGGACCGGATACTTGAAAAGCCTGTTTCCTATGGTATTTGTCTTAAGCATGGCAATGGCACGCAGACGGAACACTTCGTTGTCTATATGGAGAGACTTCTTTCCTGTTTCCAGAGCCATGTCATACTGTCCGGCTCTTTCATAATGCATGATGCTGTATTTGTAGTGTGTGAGTTCATCCGTATTTGCAAACACGCAGTAATATATCGCCATCCCCAAATAAAGGACAATGTTTGTCGTGACGGGTTTGCCCGGCATATTCGGCTGTTTGCAAACCAACAAAACAAACATGCCCACGGCAACCGCCGCCGCTATGAAGCATGACAAGGAAAGGGATTCTTGCGACAGCAGTGTACAAAGAACGATGGCCGGTAAGAAAATGAGACTGTACCACTGTGGTTTAATCCTGAGTTTATGAGACAGAGAATACGGCATTAAAAACAATATCAGGAAAAGACAGACAACAGTCACGGGTGTAACACCACAGTCCGCCCAAGTTGCTTCTATCATAAAGTGTTGGAAAATCCATATTCCGAACAAATGTACCGTAAAAAACAGCCACAAGCACAACTTGGTCTTCGGAACCTTCCTCCGTTGCAGGAAACCAACGATGTTTTTCCACATAGCCGATGCCATTTAACCGATTTTTTCCAATACCATTGCCGTGCGCGCCGGCAGGTAAAGTTGTAACCACCCTTTATGCTGCCGGCTCAAAACAGGGTCGTAGTTTGTGAAATGTTCCACGTTGTCATCAGAAAATCCGAAACCGCCGTATTTTTTTGCATCGGTGTCGAGTATTACCCTGTACTTGCCTTCCGGCATCATGAATCCGTATCCCTCAAAACTTCTTGAGGGATTGAAATTAAACACATACAGATATTTGCCGCGCGAGAAAGCCAAAACCTGATCCCCGTCATCATGCCATATCTCCTTGACTTTGGTTTGCAACAGCCTTTTGTTTTCCTTGAGGACCTGAAGCATATCCCTGTCAAAATCGCCAAGGCAATGGAAAAGGAGCTCCTTGTTGTCAACCAGATTCCACTGACGGCGTGCATAGGTGTAACTCCAGCCGTTGTCTTGGCGCGGAAAATCTATCCATTCGGGATGTCCGAATTCATTTCCCATGAAATTAAGATATGCACCATTGATGGTGGATGCGGTGACGAGACGAAGCATCTTGTGAAGAGCCATACCGCGGGTGACGGTCCCGTTTTCATCTCCTTTTTTGAAATGCCAATACATGTCTGCGTCAACCAGACGGAAAATGATTGTCTTGTCGCCGACAAGGGCTTGGTCATGGCTCTCCAGATAGGAAACTGTCTTTTCGTCTGCCCGCCGGTTTGTGACTTCCCAAAAGATGGAACTCGGTTTCCAGTCTTCATCGCGCAATTCTTTGATTGTCTTTATCCAAAAGTCGGGAATGTTCATTGCCATGCGGTAATCAAAGCCGTATCCTCCGTCTTCAAACTTTGCAGCCAGTCCGGGCATACCCGACACTTCTTCTGCAATCGTTATCGCCCTGGGGTTGACCTGGTGTATGAGCCTGTTTGCCAGCATCAGGTAGCATATGGCATTGTCATCTTGATGTCCGTTGAAGTAGGAAGCGTAACCATTGAAATCTTCACCCAAGCCATGGCTGTAGTATAACATGGAAGTGACCCCGTCAAACCTGAATCCGTCAAACTTGAATTCTTCGAGCCAGTATTTGCAGTTGCTAAGCAAAAAATGCAGAACCTCGTTCTTGCCATAGTCAAAACACAGGCTGTCCCACTGGTTGTGTGTGTGGCGTTCGCCCGGATAGAAATACTGGTCAGGATCTCCCGCAAGGTTTCCTAATCCTTCATTTTCGTTCTTTACGGCATGGCTATGCACCAAGTCCATTATCACGGCAATGCCCATAGAGTGAGCCTCGTCGATGAGCCGTTTGAGTTCTTCCGGCGTTCCGAAGCGACTTGACGGTGCAAAGAAATTAGACACATGGTAGCCAAAACTCCCGTAGTACGGATGTTCTTGGATTGCCATAATCTGAATGCAATTATACCCGTCTTCTTTAATCCGAGGCAAAATGTTTGTTCTGAATTCATTATAAGACCCCACTTTTTCCGCATCCTGTGCCATACCGACGTGACACTCGTAGATGAACAGCGGACCTGTCTGGCGTTTGAATTTTGTATGTCTGAACCTATACCCGTTTTGGGGATTCCATACTTGTGCACTGAAGATTTTGGTTTTTTCGTCCTGTATCACACGTGTCACCCATGCGGGCAGGCGTTGCCCCTCGCCATTTTTCCAACGAACCAGCATCTTGTACAGTTGTCCGTGCCGTATTTTGTCTTCGCCGAGTTTTATTTCCCATACACCGTTGTCTTTGCGGGAGAGCCTGTATTCTTCAGTCTTTTGCCAATTGTTGAAGTCTCCAATCAAATGAATGCCCGTAGCGTTTGGAGCCCATTCGCGAAAGACCCAACCTGTCGGGGTCTTGTGAAGACCGAAATAATCGTGTCCGGAGGCGAAAGCGGCAAGACTGTTTTTGCCAGCCAGTTCTTTTTCTTTGTCAACGGCATGCCAGTGCCGTCCCGCTATGGCATCCTCGTATGGCTTCAGCCAGGAATCGTTGTCTATGATTTTCATAATGGTGTATAGGTATATGCGGTTTGAGCAGCGTGTCAGTTGGTGGTTTTCTGTCCTTTTTCATAACTGCCGGTTGCGGTAATCCGTCCGGTTTTGTCTTTCTCCACAAACGGGCCGTGTTTTACCCCGTTATGGTATGTTCCTTCAAACCGGTTTCCCTGTTTGTCCTCTTCTATGCATTTTCCGTGTTTTATGCCGTTTTTGAACGACCCTTTGAATTTGGCACCATCCGCAAGGCGCAGAACACCTTCGCCGTTCATCTCGTCATTCTTCCACTGCCCCTCGTATATGTCACCGTTTGCCCATGTGTATTTGCCCTCTCCGTTGCGGCGGTCTTCCTTCCAGTGCCCCACATAGACAGCCCCGTCTTTCCAAGTGAAAGTCCCTATGCCGCTTTTGTTGCCGTTAAGGAACATCCCGTTGTACTTGTTGCCATTTGCGAATTTGTAATATCCGTGTCCTGTGCGTTTCCCGTCAACATACTGCCCGTCATATTCGTTGCCGTCTTTGAACTTGTAGTGACCTTTGCCGTTCATGTTGTCGTCTTTCCACTGCCCGGTGTAGACATCCCCGTCTGCATACGTGAAAACTCCCGTGCCATTGCGCATATTGTTGCTCCATTCACCGTCGTACTTTGATCCGTCCGCCCACACGAAGACTCCTTTGCCGCATTTGACATCGTCTTTCCACTGTCCGTGATATTTTGCGCCTTTCGCATAGGTGTACGTCCCGGTTCCTTCGCGTTTGTCCTGTTTCCAGTTTCCGCGATAGATGTCACCGTTGTAATAGTACATAGTGCCGTTTCCCTCCTGATAGTCTTTCAGCCACAAACCTTCGTACCGGTTGTTGTTGTTGAAATAGTATGTGCCAAACCCGTTCTGGTGGTCGTTTGTCCATTCGCCGTCATATTTCTCTCCGTCGGCGAACGTGTAGATTCCCTTGCCGTCGCGGTGTCCTTTCAAATAGTAGCCTTCGTATGTGTCGCCGGACGGCCATGTGGTTTTGCCGTGTCCGTTGGGCTTTCTTCCATAGAGTTGTCCGTTGTATACGGAGCCGTCCTTGAACGTGTAACTCCCGATGCTGATTTTCTGACAGAAGGAGTCGGCGGAAACAAGAAAAGTCGCTACATATAGCAAGGTTCGCAGTGTAGTGTAGTGTGTATGCATTTTGTTGTTTTGCTGTTGTGTAGACAGGCTACAATGTTTGGATTTTCTTCAAAAACGTCTCGGCTTTCAGGAGGTCTTCCGGTGTGTCGATACCGACAGTTTCGATATCGGTGATACCTACTTTGATCGTATATCCGTTTTCAAGCCAACGCAGCTGCTCCAGCGATTCCGCTTTCTCCAGTGCAGTCTGTTCCAGAGCAGTTATTTCCCTGAGTACGGGTGTGCGGTAGGCGTACATTCCTATGTGTTTGTAGAAGACATGGTTTTCGGTCCATTTAGTTTTGTCCAGACCTCTCACATACGGTATTACGGAGCGGCTGAAATAGAGAGCTTTCATGTCTTTACCAATTACGACCTTCGGCGAGTTGGGGTTTTCCAACATTTCGGGTGACTCGTTGTGGCTGAAAGGCTTTACAAGAGTGGCTATTTGTGTGGCACAGTCAGAGAAGCAGTCCTTTATGCATTCTATCTGCGCAGGATGTATAAACGGTTCGTCACCTTGTATGTTCACTACAACATCATATTTCTCCGGACCGAGCTTGCCTGTGGCCTCCCAGCATCTGTCAGTGCCGCTTTTGTGGTCGGAACGTGTCATGACAACGCTTCCGCCAAAGCCCTTGACAGCTACCGCTATCCTGTCGTCGTCCGTAGCCACATAAACCTCATCAAAAAGGTCTGAGACTCTTTCATATACTCTCTGTACAATATATTTTCCCCCCAGCTTTGCCAACGGTTTCCCGGGAAATCTGGTTGAGGCGTATCTGGCAGGGATAAGTGCAAGGTATTTCATTCCATCGTGGTTTTACAGTTCTATTATTTCATGGTAATATTCCTCGTCTATAATTCCGAGAGAGTCCAATGACGACTGGATGGAGTCTCCGCAATAACGGAACTCTGGAGGAATTTGGAATCTTTCGCTTTGGGAATATCCGAGAGAGCGGTCATTGTAGACTTTTTTCATGAAGAGAGCCCATACCGGCAATGCCATAGACGCACCCTGTCCCATAGCGGTGCTGTTGAAGTGTATGTTCCGGTTTTCTCCTCCGACCCAACACCCCGAAACCAGCCTTGGCACAATTCCGACAAACCAGCCGTCGGAGTTCATCTGTGTGGTTCCGGTCTTGCCGGCGATTTCTCCCACAAATGCGTATTTCCCCCTCAGTCTCCTGCCAGTTCCCTGGTCAATCACGGCTTTCATCATGTCTATCATCCTATATGAACTACCGCTGCTTATTGCCTCATTAGTGCAAGTGTGGAACCGCGCTATGACCGTGCCGTTGCTGTCCTCTATGCGGGTGACCATGAGCGGAGTCGCCCTCATGCCATGGTTTGCGAATGCGGTATAGGCACTGACCATTTCCTTTACGGATATTTCGCACGTTCCCAGGCAAAGTGTGAGATTGGGGTCTTTGATGTTGTGGCGAATGCCAAAATTCTTCATTATCTGCACAAGAGCCCCCGGACCGTATTTGTTGATAAGATATGCTGAAATCCAGTTGTTTGACTGAGCGAGAGCCCACTTAAGGGGGACCATTTCGCCGTAACGCGCATTGCTGCCATTGCGGGGAGTCCAATTCCCGTAGGTTTGCTGTTGGTTGGGTACGAGATCACACGGAGTCATGCCGTTTTCCATGGCAAGGGAATACAAGTAGGGCTTTATCGTGGAGCCCACCTGCCGGTGTCCTTGCGAACACATGTCATACTTGAAGTTGTTGAAATCAATGCCTCCCACATAGGCCTTTACATAACCTGTGGACGGATCCATGGACATGAATCCCGCCTGCAGAAACGCTTTGTGGTAGAGCAGCGAATCAAGGGGTGTCATTGTCGTGTCCACATCACCATGATATGTGAATACGGTCAAGGGGATTTTCTTGTTGAAAGCCCGCATTATTTCTTCTTCCGAAGCCCCGTTTGCTTTCATTTGCCTGTACCTGTCGCTTTGCCGTATAGCCTGCATTATAAGGTTACGCCGTGTAGTTGCCCCCGTGGATTCGGCATAAGGGTATTTCGCCGTTCCTCTTTTTTCCCTGTTGAACATATGCTGCAGCCATGTCAGATGCTCCCTCACTGCTGTCTCTGCATAACGCTGCATTCGCGAGTCAACGGTGGTGTATATTTTCAATCCGTCGACATAGATGTTGTACGGGCTGCCGTCATCCTTGGTGTGCTTGTTGCACCATCCGTAGAGAGGATTGTTGTCCCACTCGTATTTTGCGTCATTGTATTCAAGGTCGGAATAATATGATTCCCTTTGGGGACTTCCGGCCATCATGATCTGTCGCAAATATTCCCTGAAGTAAGTCGCTATTCCTTCATTGTGCGCTATGCGCTGGAAGTTCACGCCAAGGCCTTGCTCCATGTAAGCGTTGGCCTCGATATTTGAAATATAACCATTTTCTTCCATGAGCCGCAGCACCATGTTGCGGCGTTCAAGTGTGAGTTCCGGATTGCGTATGGGATTATAATACGAGGGGTTTTTGCACATTCCCACCAGCATTGCCGCTTCCGGAACGGTCAATTCCGAAGGCTGTTTGTTGAAATAAATCTTGGCTGCGCTCTTTATGCCTACGGCATGATGCAGAAAGTCAAAATAGTTAAGGTAGAGTGTAAGTATTTCGTCCTTTGAGTAGTAGTGTTCCAGTTTTATGGCAATTACCCACTCAATGGCTTTTTGCATGATTCGCTCCGTACTGTTTCTGGTTACGGAGGTGTATAGTTGCTTGGCAAGCTGTTGTGTAATCGTGCTTCCACCTCCAGCTTGTTTCCGGTGCAGTATGCCGCGCAGCACCACCGCTCTGGCCAGCGACCTGAGATCTACGCCGGAGTGTTCATAGAACCTCTTGTCTTCTGTGGCGATAAGGGCGTGATACACACACGGGGCCACCTCGTGGTGTTTCGCAATCATGCGGTTTTCATTGTATGACCATGTGCCGAGCAGTTCTCCGTCGCTTGAGAACACTTGCGAAGCGTATTTCCTGATAGGGTTCTCGAGTTCCTCGACAGGCGGGACATAGCCGAACCAACCGTTCCAGATGGCAGTAAACAGCAAACTGACCCCTACAATGAAGGCGGCAGTCAAGATCCATAATATGTGTGTGATTCTCTTTCTCATTGTCTTCGCATGTGTTTTCCGGCAAACTTGCAGACAAATTGCACGGAATCTGTTGCCTAATTGCAAAGATACGGCATTTTATTCGCATAGCCTTGAAAAGTGAGGGCGCGCATGGCTGTTTTTTTGAATTGGCGGTGATTTTCCTCTTGGGCAGCAAGATTTTCGAACAATCTGCATAGGGGGAGTTTGTCTGATGGTTGTTGCATTTGTATATGGATGGAACAAGCATTATGATGTTTATGCTGTTGGCGTTCGCTCTGCCCTGCTGAAAATAACAGGATTGTTTGTTGGCAGAACGTTTTTGTTTGTAATTTCGCCCACAGTTGGGTACTATAAAACAAACGCATTGATTTATGCCGGAAGTCAAGAAAAACACCGTGTTGTTGTCTTTCCTTTTTGAAAGCATGCCCGAAATAAGCAGATCGCGCATCAGGCAGTTTTTGCGCGACGGGCGCATACAAGTCAACGGTGTCGCCGTCAGCCAGTACGACACTCCGCTATCTGTTGGCGACAAGGTTGCCTTGGACAGCAGAAAGTCCGTAAGGAGTACGGGGCTGAACAGCCGCTATGTGTGTCTTGTTTACGAAGACCGCCACCTCGTAGTGGTTGAAAAGCGCGAAGGCATTTTGTCCATGGCAACATCTCACCACTCTTTTTGTGTCAAGACAGTACTCGACAACTATTTTGAACGCACCCGTCAGCACTGCCGTGCCCACATCGTGCATCGGCTTGACCGCGACACTTCCGGCCTCATGATATTCGCCAAGGACCGCGACACGCAGCAACGGTTTGAGGCAAATTGGAAAGGACTCGTGTTTGACCGCCGTTATGTGGCGGTGGCAAAGGGGATGCTTGGTTCGGAGACGGGAACTGTTACGAGCTGGCTAAAGGACAACAAGCAGTTCTTTACCATGAGCAGCCCTGTTGACAATGGCGGAAAGATTGCCATAACCCACTACAAGGTCATCAAAAGGGGAGAGAAAAACACCCTTGTGGAACTGAAGCTTGAAACAGGCAGAAAAAACCAGATAAGAGTACACCTGTCTGACCTTCACCATCCGGTCGTGGGTGACCGGAAATACGGAACGGAGGCTTTTGCGAATGCGACAGCCGTGGAGACAGGACGAATGTATCTGCATGCGCTGCGCCTGTATTTTCACCATCCTGTCACCGGTGAGGAATTCCGTTTTTCCACGCCAATTCCGCCAGCCTTTCTTGCCGCCCTTTAGGACAGGTGCGGCATCTCTTGCTGAAAACGGATTTATGCAACGCTGTGTTGTCGAAGAAAAGTGTTACCTTTGCCCTAAATTAACTACAAGAAGATGCTTACGTTAAATCAGATTACCCGGAACACGGAAGAAGTGGTGAAAGGATTGGAGAAGAAACACTTCAAGAACGCGGCACAGATTATAGAAAGCGTTATCAGACTGAACAACGACCGCAGGGCGGCGCAGACCAAACTGGATGAAAACCTTTCGCAACAGAACAAGATAGCCAAGTCCATCGGACAACTAATGCGCGATAAAAAGGCGGCAGAAGCCGAAGAGGCAAAGACGCAGGTCGCTGCACTGAAGTCCGAAAGCTCCGGATTGCAGGCAAGAAAACATGATCTGGAAGCGGAGCTGCAGCGTGTTTTGTATACCATTCCCAACGTCCCCTATCCGGAAGTGCCTGAAGGCGACACCGCAGCTGACAATGTAGTGGTGAAGGAGGGCGGACGTTCAACTTCCTTGCCCGAAAATGCCCTCCCGCATTGGGAGTTGGCAAAAAAATACGGTCTCATAGACTTTGATCTGGGAGTGAAGATTGCCGGTGCGGGGTTTCCCGTATACATCGGCATGGGGGCTCGCCTGCAGCGCGCACTGATCAATTTCTTTCTTGACGAAGCCAGAAACAGCGGCTATGTGGAGATAATTCCCCCAACAGTGGTAAACGCCGACAGCGGATACGGTACGGGGCAGCTGCCCGACAAGGAGGGACAGATGTACCATTGCGAAGTGGACGACATGTATCTGATTCCCACGGCGGAGGTTCCCGTCACAAACATATACCGTAATGTCATCCTTGACGAAAAGGATTTGCCCGTCAAAAACTGCGCCTACACACAGTGTTTTCGCCGTGAAGCCGGCAGCTACGGCAAGGATGTGAGGGGGCTTAACAGACTGCACGAGTTTTCCAAAATAGAGCTGGTGAGGATTGACACTCCCCAGCATTCAAGAGAAAGCCATCAGGAAATGCTTGACCACGTGGAAAGCCTTTTGGTCAAGCTGGAACTGCCATACAGAATACTGCGGCTGTGCGGAGGGGACATGAGTTTCACTTCTGCCATCTGTTATGATTTCGAGGTCTATTCCGAAGCGCAGAAACGGTGGCTGGAAGTTTCATCAGTGTCAAACTTTGACACATATCAGGCCAACAGGCTGAAATGCCGTTACCGCAAAGACGACAAGCATACGGAATTGTGCCATACCCTCAATGGTTCAGCTTTGGCTCTGCCGCGCATTGTCGCTGCGTTGCTTGAAAACAACCAGACAGAAGACGGCATTCGCATTCCTGCGGCTCTGCAACCTTATATGGGTGTGGATATGATCAAGCTTCATTCATAGTCCTGCAATATATTTTGCCGGCAATGTCTTTGAAGCGTAAAGCGTTGTTTTGAACACTCCTGAACAGACAACAGCTTTTTGTTGCAATGGCTTGTTTCCCAAATTTACAAAAGGTTCTGCCGTCCGAACTGTCGGATGGCAGAACCTGAATTTTGACAATAAGGAAACCGCTGATCATCTGTATCTTTGAATAACCGCAAACAAACGCTGTATCTATTATTAGTTGATTATCAGTATTATATACTCTAAACGGCAGAAAAGTGGCATCATGGATTCTTTTTAGATACAAAATGGATAAAGCGATATATTGATTATCTGAAGGACTCTTTTCTCATTGAGGAGGCTCTGCGTTATGATGTAAAAGGTAGAAAGTACATTGGTACAGAAACTAAGTATTACTTTGCTGACGTCGGTATTCGTGCAGTCATTCTCAACTACCGCCAACAGGAAGAAACGCACATCATGGAGAATATCATCTACAACGAGCTTCGTAGTCGTGGCTATGATGTGGATGTCGGTTTGGTAGTACTTGGAGGCAAGGATGGGAATGGCAAGTTTGTCAGAAGACAATTGGAAGTAGATTTTGTTGTGAATCGTCCACCATACAGAGTGTATATCCAGTCGGCTTTTCACATGCCTTCACCTGAAAAGGAGGCACAAGAGCGTCGCTCCTTGTTGTCTATCAACGACCATTTCCGAAAAATTGTCATTGTTGGTGATGACATTCATCGCAAGGAAGATGAACTCGGAGTATTGACTGTTGGGCTTTTGGACTTCTTGACGGATAAGAATTTGTTGGAACAAGGATAATTGGCTGAAGTATTGCAAAATGCTATCAGGAAAGTTTGTTTCTCATAAAAACACCTTTTTACAGGCAAGATTTTTGTTCTCTTATAATTCAATAGGCAGAAACAAACAAATAAGAAATATGAGAATTACAAACAAAACCATTCTGGCAATAGGCTTAATAGCCTGTGCGTTGTCGCTTAATTCATGCGACAACGATGAAAACAATGAAGTTATACAGCGTTCTACGGCACTCGTGACAGTGTATCCTACCACATCTGATGGATTCACCATGCAACTTGATGATTCTACATCGCTCGTGCCGACAAACCTGAAGGCATCGCCGTTTGGCCATAAAAAAGTGCGTGCGTTGGTAAATTACACAATAGAGAATACAGCTGCGAAAGGGTCATACAATGTGTGTGTAAACTGGATTGACAGCATACGCACCAAGATGCCAATGACAACGCTTGGAACCGCCGCCAAGGATGAAAAAGCCTATGGCAACGATCCCATAGAAATTGTACGTGACTGGATATCCGTTGCGGAAGACGGATATGTTACTCTTCGCATTCGCACTCGGTGGGGAGGAAATGCTACTCATATCATAAATCTTGTGAGTGGTGTGAATAAAGATAATGCTTATGAGTTCGACCTGCGTCACAATGCCCAGGGCGACACAAATGGGAAAATGGGTGATGCACTTATAGCCTTCGATCTCAACTCGCTGTGGAAAGAACAGCCGAAGGAGGTGAAGATAAAACTCAACTGGCTATCGTTCTGTGGAAATAAGTCGGTCGAACTGTCGCTCAAAATGCATTCTAGTACATCAGTATTAATGGCTGGTCCTAAATCGTTTTTGCGACAAATAGAATAAAAACTGCAAAAAGGGTGTTTTCTCAGGCAAGATTTAATATAGTCCATTATTTAAGGGAATGAGAGTACTCGAAAAAAAGCAACAATGCTTTGGACTGGAGATGGACGCAGATTCATTCCATAGCGCATAAATTAAACGAAAAAATCATAGAATAAAATGAAATCAAGTAAGATCTTCAAGTTTGCAACATTAATCGTTTGTGCCGTATTTGCGGTGACATTCGCTTCATGCTCGGACGATGATGACAACACTTCTGCCATCAAGTTCAATCCTTCAACCGTCTCAGTAGTTATAGGCGAGACGCAGAAGGTTCTCATGTCTGGCGGTGACGGCACCTACACAGCCAAGTCAAGCGATGCTACAATAGCTACGGTGTCTGTTGTTAAGGACACGGTGTTTGTAACAGGCGTTAAGGCCGGTAAAGCAACGGTGCTTGTGACTGACTCCAAGAATGTCTCTGGCAGTCTGAATGCTACAGTGGTTGCAGCCTTGACCACAGACAAGTCTGAGGCAAGCGTTGCCGTAGGAAAGGAAGCAACAGTTACTGTCAGCGGAGGCACAACTCCTTATACAGTCACGAGCAAGGACAATAAAATAGCCACGGCAACCATCAAAGACTCCAAGCTGACAATAAAGGGAGTTGCAGCAGGAAGCACCACTATCACTATTACCGACAAAGATAAGAGAACTGTGACAGTGGCAATAAGTGTGACAAAGTAGAAAACTGTCATATAGAGGGTAGTGCAAATGCCGATGAAGCAACTCAGAGGCATTTGCGCTCCCTGTTTTTCCATAGCGTCCAACCTATATGTATCATGTTCGGAATAACATTCAGAAAAGAGAAAGACGAGGAACGCTGGTTGCGAAAGGCCCTCGATGGCGACAATACTGCCATCGAGTGGATATATCGTAGTCATGTGCGATATCTATCTGCACTCTGCTCACGCTACATCACAGAAGACGAAGATATTAAGGATGTGCTGCAAGAATCGTTCATCAAGATTTTTTCTTCTCTGAATCGTTTCAATTACCGTGGCGAGGGCTCGTTGAAAGCATGGATGGCAAAGATTACGCTCAATGAGACACTGAAGTTTGTACGCGACAATAGCCGTATGGCTACTGACAGTATCGATGATAAAGGTATGGACATTGAAGATGGCGACGGTATGGAGACTGATGACATACCTACCGATGTACTTCATCAATTTCTACGGGAGTTGCCCGATGGATATCGAACAGTATTCAATCTCTATGTCATTGACGATAAGAGCCACAAGGAGATAGGCCAATTGCTCGGCATTAAAGAGAATACTTCAGCTTCGCAACTGCACAAGGCCAAGTCGATGCTGGCACAGAAGATAAAACATTATAGAACCATCAATTCCATTTAAAGTATGAGAAAGAATTGGCAAAAAGACATACACGACCGTTTGGGCAAATATGAGAAAGATGCGCCAAAAGGACTTTGGGAGGACATCCGCAAGGGTATGGCCGATGAGAATGGTGGTGACTATATGCGTGGTGACAAGTTTTTCAAGACCTATTGGCTACGGCGCACAGCCTATACTGCTGCCGCAGCAAGCGTGGTCTTGTTGTTAGGATATTCCATATATTCTGAATACGCCAACAATGGGCAAACGCCATCAAAAATGGCTAACATGCAAATATCCCATACACAGGCAAAGCCATCTTCTAAAGGCAATATCGTTACTGACGACGGCAACAATTCTATTGCCTATAACTCACCCATGCCACGCATTACGTATACAGTATGCAAATCCGTTGGTGACATTGGTACATCATTACCTTATGCTAATGATGAGAAATCCTTGGGAACCGCGTCTGACAACCATAAGGAGGCTGATGCCAACAGCTCAAAAGAAGCAAGTGCAACTGTCGATGAGGAGAATTTGCTGAAACGTGAGAATGAAAGCAAGGAACTAAACAATTATCATCATAACAACAACAATTCTGGCAGTCTTTTGGCTTATAACTCTGACGCGAGGCACCATACCTATTTGTCCTCATCTTCACGCTGGACTATAAGCACAAGTGCTATGGGGGCGATGTGGTCATCAAGAACCATAACATCTATTGGCACCCCAGTCGCTGCAACTGGTCCAGATGATTCTGACTGGGAGGATAACCCTATGCTCGGCATCAACTTATTCAATCAGGGAAAGGAAGTGAAGACAGAATACAAGCACCACTTGCCTGTACGCATAGGTGTGAAAGTGGCACACACACTTAACGAGCATTGGAGCATCGAAAGCGGACTTACATACACTCATCTCTCTTCCGACATGAAAGATGGAACAAAAGAGAACTACTTTACGGGCGAGCAAAGGCTGAACTATGTAGGAATACCTGTAATCATGAAATATAATGCATGGTCATACAAGAGACTCAATCTATATGGCTCGGCAGGTGTACTTGCTGAAAAATGCGTATCGGGAAAGGTCACCAAAGAATATGTCATCAACAACACAACAAAGAAGAGAGAGACTGCCGGCATAGACAGCAAGCCCTTGCAAATGTCAGTAAATGCGGCATTCGGCATACAGTTTGACATGCTTGATAATGTAGGCATTTATGCAGAGCCTGGTGTGAGCTATAATTTCGACGACCATTCTTCGCTACAAACTATATATAAGGAGAAACCACTGAACTTTAATCTCAATGTAGGTGTAAGATATACCATAGGTAAGTAACAAACAAGAAATATAAATCATAAAGAAAATGAATACAATAAAGACATTGGCATTAATTGCTATCATCATTGGCATGGCATCATGCGCCAGCACGAAAAAGTCTCAAATGGTAGGTGCATTCGGCAAGAGTACAAAACTAACGGCTGAAGATGATTCTCTCTTCAAAGCTGTTGTTCTGTCACATAATGACTTGCAATTGAAACCTGTCAAGGTTTCTCGTCAAGTCGTAGCAGGAATGAATTATTGCTATGAGTGCGTGGATAACAACAAGAAAAGAGTTGTGGTTATAGTCTATGAACCACTTTCAGGACAAGGTGATGCAAGAATATTGAGCATTAATGGAAAAGACTATACCAAATAGTTACTGCTTTTTACTTGACTCCCCATCAGTATGGCTGCTTTGGAGAAGGTAAGATACTCTTGATGTTGCAGATCCATGATTGGCTCAATACCGTTAATCAAGTCCTGCTGCCTGTTCTTCCTAAGACGTTTTGCCTCAGCCTGACATTCCTCAGAACAGTATTTCTGCATACCGCTCCTTGGCACGAATGTCTTGTCACAAAATTCACATTTTCTTGCTGGTCTCATACTCTTTGATATTGCTTTGTTCTACATCTTTTGAGTATTCCACCGATGGAGTAAACGGAAGTGAACCATTGACAACCTTTGTCAACACAATCCACGATATAACGCTTTTTGCCTATCAGCTTCAAATCTGTCCTCCATCGTAACCACTTGTAAACCCTTGTCAACTACGTTCGCGATATGACAAAATAAAAGCTCCGCAAATTCTCCACGGTAGAAATACGCTGCAAAAATATGTGGAAAATCGGGAACTGCCAAAAAGCACTCGGAAAGTGCTAAAAAATCAAAGAGTGCTGAAAATCAAGGCTTTGTGTTTGGTTTGTCATAGTAAGTTGTGGTTAGTTATAAGGCTCTAAATACAAGGTTGAAAGCTTTAACTGCGGTTTTCCGTATCATGTCTGGAATATACACAACCTTGAATGTACAGAAGAGGAGTGGAAAAGCAACATCATTATTCATGCACAACGCAAGAAACCCTAAATGGTGTTTCCCAAATGTGGTAGAAATATTGTTTTTTCCAAAAAAAGACAAGGGAAAGATTCTTTTTTCAAATGATTTTTTTACCTTTGTAACGTCTGCATCCGTACCGGAAGCCCCCAGCGGGCAGAGGATGGGCAGGTGTACATATTGGTAAAGGCGTTTTTGTACGCTTTTGTTTTGACGTGCAGGAATCTGGCAGTTCGCACACAATTTGTCAAAAACAAAGCAATGCAGAACGTTTCATGAGGTGTATTATATACAGCCCTCTTAGGCTTCAGCCGCTTCATTGGTTGCTGTCAAGGGAGTTCTTATATTCTTACACTGGCGTGGGGCTTTCGGCGTTGCTCGTTTCGACAAATTGGGCAATGCCAGAGCCTCTACACGTGGAACGGGCGACAGAACAGACTCCACGCTTTTTCGTATGTGCAAGAGAGTAAATTCCGTCAACAAAGGGGCTCACCCGATAAATCAGGGGGGGGGATTCTTTGATAATACAGGGATTTTGTATCTTTGCATCATGAGCAATCAAGGACTATTAGCATTAGCGCAGTTAATTCTGCCTTCAGAGATACTTTCAAATTTTGAAGTAGTACGTGTAGAAGAAGAGTCATCCCTTATCCGCATTTATCTTGACGAATCGGTTAGGGCACAGTATAAAGAGAATTCAGGAATTGAATCCAAAGGGTTCTGCGAGGCCGTAACTGTGCGTGATTTCCCAATCCGCAACAAAGGTGTCGACTTGGTTGTCAGAAGGCGCAAGTGGTATGACAAGCAGAACAACCGGTACTTCTCCGACACTTATGACCTCAAGGCAGAGGGGACCCGCTACTCCAAGGAGTTTGCGGCTTTTTTAAAAGGAGTGTATGGAGACGGTTCCTACGACCTCCCGTTTGCTTGACCGCCATTATCACATAAACGGAGATACGTTTGAAAAGCAATACAAGGAAGTACTCAGCGGCTATCGTGAATGGTCAGAGCTCTCACATGCGGAAGACTGGCTCGTCTTTTCGGAAAACATGGGTGAAAGCATCTGCATCGACGAAACAGCTCCAAGCAACGGAGAGCTGTACACGATAGTAAGCAACAGGTCTTCACATGGAGGTAAAGGCACCATCATTGCGATAGTAAAGGGCGTATCGGCTGATGTTGTCACAGACGCACTTATGCGCATTGACGAGGACAAGAGGCGGATGGTTAAGGAAATAACAATGGACATGTCGAACTCGATGCGACTTATAGCCCGGCGCTGTTTCCCGAATGCGATGCGCACCATAGACCGTTTCCATATACAGAAACTTGCCTGTGACGCCTTGCAGGAAATGCGCATCGCCCACAGGTGGGATGCTATCCAAGCGGAAACGGACGCCAAAGAAGAAGCCAAATGCTTGGGCAAAGCATACACTCCTGTTGTGCTTGCAAACGGGGATACCCGCAGGCAGTTGCTGGCCCGCAGCAGATATCTTCTTTTCAAATCCGCAGACAAATGGACGGAAAGTCAGAAACAAAGGGCAGAGGTGCTCTTTGAGACGTACCCTGACCTTGAAGAGGCCTATTCGCTTACACATTC
>CAVEQO010000010.1:0-63853 GCA_963617965.1 Anaerovoracaceae bacterium | reverse complement strand
CGCACGCAATGGAAAATGTGGTGTACAACGAACTGCGCCGTTTGGGCTACAGCGTGGATGTGGGGCAAGTAGAGGTTTTTCGGAACGATGCAGAGGGGAAAACCACGCGCAGCAATCTTGAGATAGACTTTGTTGTAAACAGAGCAGATGAAAGGCTATATATCCAGTCGGCCTTCTCGCTGCCTGATCATGACAAGGTGGTACAAGAGGAAAGTTCCTTGCTTAATGTTCCCGACGGCTTCCGCAAGATAGTAATTGTGGGCGACCGAGGACACTCCAATTACGACGATTATGGCATTCTCCTTCTTAGCTTGCATGATTTCCTGCTTAAGGGGAATGATGCTTTGGCTGCAAAAAGACAATAATCCAATGAGCGCCAACTTCTTTATGAAAGTGACGCTCATTATCAATATCAGTTCATGAAGTCGGCATCGAGCTTTATCCCAAATCGGTCATTAGGATTTCTCTTTGCCGTATGACACAGAGAAATCCTAATGACCGATTTGGGTTAAAAGAGTTCAACTTATATTTTTATATCACGTCTACTTATTTTTGCGTTTACTTTATGGTGCAAAAGTACGATAATTATGCCTAAACAACGAAAGAAATACAGAGTTTAACCAAAAAGAAACTCCGCATAACTCATTGAGCTATGCGGAGTTGATTATTTATACCTTTCGGTAGTTGTCTGTACTTACTTCACCTCCTCAAAGTCGGCATCCTGAATGTCGTCCTTGGAGTCACTTTGGCCGCCGGCTTGCGCTCCGCCCTGGGCATTGGTTCCCGCGCCTGTCTGCGCTCCGGCACCCGGCTGCGCTCCGGCCTGCTGGTACATCTCGGCAGAGGCTGCCTGCCATGCCTGGTTGAGACCGGCTATGGCGGTGTCGATGGCTGCGGTATCTCCACTCTTGTGGGCGTCTTTAAGCTGCTGGAGGGCAGTTTCTATAGCGCCTTTCTTGTCGGCCGGGAGTTTGTCGCCAAGCTCCTTGAGCTGGTTCTCGGTCTGGAAAATCATGGAGTCCGCCTGGTTCTTCTTGTCGATGGCCTCGCGCTCCTTCTTGTCGGCCTCCGCATTGGCCTGAGCTTCGGCTTTCATGCGGTCGATTTCCTCTTTGGAGAGTCCGGAAGAGGCCTCTATGCGTATGGCCTGCTCCTTGCCCGTTGCCTTGTCTTTGGCGGACACATTGAGAATGCCGTTGGCATCAATGTCGAATGTCACTTCAATCTGTGGTACTCCCCGGCGTGCCGGTGCGATGCCCTCAAGGTTGAATTGTCCGATGGACTTGTTCTGGGCGGCCATCGGGCGTTCGCCCTGCAGCACGTGTATGGTCACTGCCGTCTGGTTGTCGGCGGCGGTAGAGAATGTCTCGCTCTTCTTGCACGGTATGGTGCTGTTGGCATCGATGAGTTTGGTCATCACGCCGCCCATGGTCTCGATGCCGAGGGTCAGCGGTGTCACGTCAAGCAACACGATGTCGCCTACGCCCTCTTCCTTGTTGAGGATCGCTCCCTGAATGGATGCTCCCACGGCCACCACTTCATCGGGGTTGACCCCTTTCGACGGCTCCTTGCCGAAATAGTTCTTGACCAGAGTCTGCACGGCCGGTATACGGCTCGATCCGCCCACGAGGATTACCTCGTCAATGTCGGATGTCTGTATCTTGGCATCGCGTATGGCGTTCTGGCAGGGTTGCAGACAGGCCTGTATCAAGTTGTGGGCGAGCTGCTCGAACTGTGAGCGGGTAAGCGTCTTGACCAGATGCTTGGGCACTCCTCCCTCAGCCGATATGTACGGCAGGTTGATTTCCGTGGAAGTGGTGCTGGAAAGCTCTATCTTGGCTTTTTCGGCAGCTTCCTTCAGACGCTGCATGGCCATGGGGTCTTTGGAGAGGTCAAGCCCCTCGTCGGCCTTGAAGCCGCTAACGAGCCAGTCTATGATCACCTGGTCGAAATCATCGCCGCCCAGATGGGTGTCGCCGTTGGTGGAGAGCACCTCAAACACGCCGCCGCCGAATTCAAGTATCGAGATATCGAAAGTTCCACCGCCGAGGTCGAACACGGCGATCTTCATGTCCTTGTTTGCCTTGTCAACACCATAGGCGAGGGCTGCGGCCGTAGGCTCGTTGACGATACGGCGCACGTTGAGCCCCGCTATCTGACCGGCCTCCTTGGTAGCCTGACGCTGCGAGTCGGAGAAATATGCCGGCACGGTGATGACGGCTTCGGTCACTTCCTGTCCGAGGTAGTCTTCGGCGGTTTTCTTCATCTTCTGAAGTATCATCGCCGAGATTTCCTGCGGTGTGTATTTGCGCCCCTCAATGTCCACGCGGGGGAAGCCCCCCTCGTTTACCACCGAAAACGGCATGCGGGTAACCTCCTTGGCACACTGTTCGTAGGTTTCGCCCATGAACCTCTTGATCGAGTAGATGGTGTTTTTGGGGTTTGTGATAGCCTGGCGTTTGGCGGGGTCGCCTATCTTACGCTCGCCGTCCTTGGCAAATCCAACTACCGAAGGCGTAGTGCGCTTGCCTTCGCTGTTCGCTATCACAACGGGTTCGTTGCCTTCGTATACGGCAACACACGAATTCGTTGTTCCGAGGTCAATTCCAATAATCTTTCCCATAATTTTATTTTTTTTGTTTGTATTCTTTGTCGTTTAGGGTTTCAAACCTGTATGCCTATATACAAAAGGCGTGCCAAAGCCGCAGTCGGCGCACGTTTTCTTTGGGCGCTATGCAAAAAAACGACCGGCAAGGAAACTGGTACCTGTCCTTGCCGGCCGTGTTGTGCGGTTCATGCGCTGCGGTCTTCTATCCCGTGTATGCCCCGTCCTTGGCTTCGAATATCACTGACGGTTCATGTACTTCCACGGTGTGCCAGACCCCTTTGGGTATCTGGCATCCGTATGTGCCGTCGGAGGGACAGAGGGTGACGCGTTTCACTTCTGTGAACACCGGGTTGTCGCCGCCTTGTGTCTGTTCGTAGATGACTTCGTCGAGTCTGCCCGCAAGACATATTACGGTTTCGGAAGTCCCGGCGTGACGGTGGATTGGCACTTCGGTGTCCGGCAGCAGGGCATTGAGCATACGTTGGCTGGTGTCGGACGGCGAAGTGCGCATATCATGGTTCTGACGTCGGCGCGTGTTGGTCTTGGCCTGTTCGAGGAGACGGCCCAGAAATTCTTTGTCAATGGTCATTGCGTGTGTTATGCCTGGTTTACGATGTCAAGGGTGTCGCTTGCCACAAGGAGTTCCTCATCGGTAGGTATGACACATACGGTCACTTTGCCGCCGGCGGCGGAGATTGTGCCTTCCTGGCTGCGGTTAGCCTTGTTGGCTGTGGGGTCGATGACGATGCCCAAGTGTTCGAGTCCCTCCATGCTGCCTTTGCGTATCTCATACTGGTTTTCGCCCACACCGGCGGTGAAGATGATATAGTCGACGCCGCCCATGATGCCGGCGTAGGCGCAGACATATTTGCGTATGCGGTAGTTGTACATGTCGATGGCGAGCTTGCAGCGACGGTCGCCGCCAGCGGCGGCAGAGAGTATTTCGCGCATATCCGAGAACCTGCCGGTAATGCCCAGCATGCCCGACTCCTTGTTGAGCAGATCGGAGGCTTGCCTTGTGTCAAGCCCGAGTTTGTCCATGAGAAGAAGGATGGCAGAGGGATCCATGTCGCCGGTGCGTGTGCCCATGATCAGCCCCTCGAGCGGCGTGAGTCCCATGGACGTGTCCACGCACTTGCCGCCTTTTATGGCAGCGATTGACGCCCCGTTGCCTATGTGGCAGGTGATGACGTTTTTCTCGCGTGGGTCAAAACCATAGATTTCGGCGGCGCGTGCGAGCACATAGCGGTGGCTGGTGCCGTGGAAGCCGTAGCGGCGGATGCCGTAGTCCTCGCAGTACCTGTAGGGCAGTGCGTAGGTGCAGGCGTAGTCGGGCATGGTCTGGTGGAACGACGTGTCGAACACCCCTACCTGCTTTACTCCCGGAAGCTTGGCCGTTACGGCGTTGATGCCCTTGAGATGGGCGGGATTGTGGAGCGGCGCGAGACTTTCGTATTTTTTCCACTCGGCGAGTACTTCGGGGGTCAGTTCGAGACTCTTGGTGAACTTGCCCCCATGGGCGATGCGGTGGCCTACGGCGTTGATTTCACCAAGGCTGTGGATGCAGCCCTTGACCGGGTCGGTGAGGGTGTTGAAGATGAGTTCCACGCCGACATCGTGTGTCGGCACTGCGGTGGTGACGGTTTCCTTGACGGGACTCTTGATTTTGAGGAACGAGTCCTCAAGGCCCACCTTCTCGATGCCTCCGGCGGCCATGACGCTTTTGTCGTCCATGTTGTAGAGTTTGTACTTTATGGACGAACTTCCACAGTTCAATACGAGTATGTTCATTGATATTGCGTTTTGAGTGTTCAGGGGTTATATATTATACAATGTGCGTAACGTGGGACGGCTCAGATGCGTTTTGCGGCAATGGCCTGATTGGCGGTGATGGCAATCATCTTGTAAATGTCGTCGACGTTGCATCCGCGTGAGAGGTCATTGACAGGGCGCGCTATGCCCTGCAGCACTGGACCGATGGCTTCGGCGTTGCCCAGTCGCTGAACGAGTTTGTAGGCTATGTTGCCGACCTCAAGGTTGGGCACTATGAGCACATTTGCCTTGCCCGCCACCGGGGAGCCCGGGGCCTTGAGCTTGGCTACGGTCGGCACGATGGCGCAGTCGGCCTGCAGTTCGCCGTCGATGCTTAGATCCGGTTTCATCTGCTTGGCTATGGCGGTAGCTTCTATGACTTTGTCGACCACTTCGTGTTTGGCTGAGCCATATGACGAAAAGCTCAGCATGGCCACGCGCGGTTCGGCGAATCCCGCCACGGCTTTGGCTGTCTGTGCGGTGCATACGGCAATCTGCCCCAGCTGGTTGGCATCGGGCACGGGGGTTACCGCCACGTCGCCCATCACGAGCACTCCGTCCTCTCCGTACTGTGGGGTTTTGGTAAGGAGCAGCATGGCTCCGCTGACGCAGGTGATGCCGGGTGCTGTCTTGATTATCTGCAGGGCGGGGCGGAGCACGTTGCTCGTGGCATTGCGGGCTCCGGCCAGTTGTCCGTCGGCTTTGCCCAACTTGATCATCATGCAGCCGTAGTACAGCGGGTCTTTGACTTTCTCGCGAGCTTCCTCGAGGGTGAGGCCTTTGCGCTTGCGCAGTTCTGCCAGAACCTGGGCGAACTCCTCTATGTCGGCAGCTTTACGGGGGGTGACTATTACGTCTGGTGTGATGTGGCTTAGCCCCATAGTCCGGGCCTCGTCCATGATTTCCTCTTCGTCGCCGAGGAGTACTATGTCGGCGAGGCTGTCGGCAATGGCGCGGTCGGCGGCCGCAAGAGTCCTTTCTTCCGTGCCTTCGGGGAGCACGATGCGCTGTGTGTCTTTCTTGGCGCGTTCAATGAGTTTGGCAATAACGTCCATGACAAGTTGTATGTTTCCTGTTGTTTCGTTTTTCCGTAGATGTCGGCAGGGATGCACGCGCGCAGCCCGCTTTTTTCTACCGAGTGGCAAAAGTAAGAAAAAAACGGCACTCCGAGTGGGGTTTGACCTGTTAAGTGACAGGGGGAGAAACGTGCGGATGCAAAAACCGGCGGTCAGCTACGGCTATTCCTTGTTGAGCCGGTAGGCGAGGGGGCTTTTCCCTGTGTGGCGCTTGAAGAACTTTCCGAAAAACGACTGGTTGGAGAAGCCCAGCGTGTCTGCGATTTCCGCCACGCTCATGGTAGAGTTGGTGAGGAGGTTCTGCGCCTCTCCGATGAGGAAGATGTTTATCCACTGGCTGGCGGTGTGTCCGGTTACCTGCTTTGTGGTAGCGGAGAGATATTTGGGGGTGAGACACATCTGGTTCGCGTAGAATTCCAGACGGTGCTGTGTACGGTAGTTGTCGTTGACGAGCGACAGGAATCTGGCAGTCAGGATGTCGTTGTTGCTGTTGGCTGCAAACGATGATTTGAGGAGCGAGATGATGACGGTTTGCTGCCACAGCAGGAACGAGTGGGTGAGTTCTTTCAGCAGGGAGTAGCGGTAGGGATCGGTGACTGTGCGTATAGTCAGCACCATGAGGTCTCTCATTTTGACGAAGAAGTCCTGTTGGGCTGACGGCAGGTTGAGTATGGTCTGTTCCCTGAAGAACATAAGGGCATCGACCAGAGGGATGCTTTTCGTATAGCGTATACCGTGCTGGAAGACGGGGTTTATGGAGATGACGGAACAGTCGAAGCCGGACGAGACGCGGAGCGTGGTGATGGTGGTATGCGGAAATATGGCGATTTGCTGACCGACCGTAAGCTCGCGCATGTAGTTGTTGGCTCTGATGACGGCACGGCCGCTGTGGCATATGCAGAACGTGATACTGTTGCCCGTGTTTTCGGTGAAGGTTTTTCTTAGTCTGCCGCTGTCGTAACCGAAAGCTATGTAGATTTTCTCGCGGTAGAAATATTCCTGTCTGAAGAAAGGAAAAGGAGAGGCGTAGATCTTCATGTGCGGTCTTCGTTTTGCGGCTACAAGTCCTTGTAGTACGGGATGTCGTCGAGGAATGTCACTGTCATCGCCGAGTAGTCAATGCGGCAGCAATAGTGTGACAGCCCGTTGGTTATGATGATATATGGCACCCGCAGCACCTGGTTGTAGCTGTTGGCCTGCATGAACGTCTTCTTGCCGATGGAGACTTGCGGCGACTTGTATTCCACAATGACAAGGGGATCAAGCGAGGACCGGTACACCACTGAGTCGCAACGGCGTGACATTCCGTTGAGGCAGATGCTTGTCTCGTTGGCTATGAGGGTGGAGGGATAGCCTTTGTGGTTTACAAGAAACGAGACGAAATGCTGCCGCACCCACTCTTCGGGAGTGAGCCGGACAAACCTTTTGCGCAACGGGTCGAAGACAAAGGCTTTCCCCTCGTCCTGTTTGATTTTTGCGTTTATGGGTGGCAGGTTTAACGGAAACATTTATTATTTTTGCAAGAGAATCCGAACTCCGGCACGCCATACATTATATTATTATGCAGTATACGGGTGGTGCGGAGTTTGGCTTTGTGCTGACAAAGGTAGCGCAAACGAAAGACAAGATGAAGAAAAACGGCAGGTTTTTGCCTTTTGCGTTCCTGCGGCGGCACAGCTGAAGACAGGAAAAACATCGGAAAAATGATGAAAACCAAACAGGAAATAACCCGAAACTGGTTGCAGCGGTACACAAAGATGCCACTGGACAAGTTCGGCAAATTCGTGCTGCTCACTAATTTCAACAATTACGTTGACTTGTTTTGTGAGCAGGCGGGAATTCCTGCCCCGGACTACAGTGCCAATATGAGAATGGCTACGGTCGGTGACTTCACGATTGTCAATTTCGGCATGGGCAGTCCCAATGCAGCACTGGTGACCGATCTGCTCTCTGCCGTGAGCCCCGAGGCATGTTTGTTTCTTGGCAAATGCGGCGGGGTGGATGCCAACACCCAGCTTGGTGATTTCCTGCTTCCCGTTGCCGCCGTAAGGGGCGAGGGAACGAGCAACGACTATTTCCCGGCGGAGGTGCCTGCACTTCCACACTTCATTCTGCAGCGTGTGGTTTCGAGTGCGCTCAAGGAATTCCGGCTGCCCTACTGGGCGGGAGTGGTGTATACCACCAACCGCCGTGTGTGGGAACACGATGACAAATTCAAGGACTATCTTCGCCGAACAAGGGTGATGGGTGTCGAAATGGAGTGTGCCACGCTGTTTTCGTGCGCAAGTTTCAACCGCATGGTCATGGGTGCGCTGCTTCTTGTCAGCGACAGTCCAATGCTGCCGGAGGGAGTCAAGACCACGGAGAGTGACCGCAAGGTGACCGCCGAATATGCCCATGTGCACGTTAGGGTGGGCATGGAGGCTCTGAGAATGGTCGCTGCCGGGGCCGCAATGCAAGACGGTATGAAATACGAACCATAACTACAGGCAAAAACAAACAGGAACACACTGTCGGACTTGCCGCCGCACTGTTGGCTGGCTGCCTGTAGTTGTGTCCGGAAAATTCCGCTTGCCTGTGAACCCTGTCCAAAAACAACAGAAACAATACAAATGCCAAACGAAATTACATTTGATGCGATTGTACGTGATATAGAGGCAAAGAAATTCAAACCCGTCTATGTGCTGATGGGGGAGGAGACGTATTATATAGACCGGATCCAAAAAGCAATCCTTGAAAATGCTCTTTTGCCGGAAGACCGTGATTTTTGCCTCAGCATATTCTATGGCGGCGAGACTACTGCAAACGAGGTTATCAACGCCGCGCGCAGTTTTCCAATGGGCGAGCGGCTTCTTGTGGTGCTCAGGGATGCAGGAGACCTCAGGGACGTGGACGAACTGTCGGTATATCTCGCCAATCCGCAACCCACCACCATCCTGCTGCTGGTGAACAAGGGCGGCATTTTTGACCGCCGCAAGAAATTCATGGTCATGTCTGGGAAAATAGGGGTGGTGTATTCTACGCCAAAAATATACGACAGTCACTTGCCGGCAATCATTTCGTCGTTTTTCCGTGACAGGGGAATTTCCATCGAACCCAAGGCGGTCAGCGTGATTGCAGATTCGATAGGGACTGACATTGCCAAGCTCTATTCGGAAATGAACAAACTCGCGGATGTCGTCGGTACAGATTGCCGTACTGTCACTCCTGCCATTGTGGAGCAGTATATAGGTATCAGCAAGGACTTCAACGTGGTTGAGTTTACTGATGCCCTTGTCGCCAGAAATTCTTTCAAGGCTTTTCAAATTGCGAAATATTTTGACGAAAACCAGAAGCAGTACCCACTGCCTAAAATACTGCCGGTGCTCTTCCGCACGTTCTCCCAACTAATGACCGCCTGTTATGCTCCGGCCAAAGACAAGAGGGGTCTGTCGGAGTATCTGGGACTGCACCCCTATATAGTGGAGAAGAGTGTTATTCCCGCTCTCAGAAATTACTCGGCCTCCAAGATTTTGTCAGTTCTGATGGCCATTAGAGATGCCGATGAACGGAGCAAGGGGATGGGTGGTATCAGTATATCTGAAGGTGACTTGCTGAGAGACCTCATTTTTTTCATTCTGCACTGATTTTTCATCGAGGAGAGGGGGCGAGAAGGCTCCGTTTGGCTGTTTCCGCTTCTGTTTTGCCGTTCTACACTGACAAAAAAAATGCCGTTTTTCTCCTTTGTGCAAGGGGAAAAACGGCATTTTCCGAGGCTTGAGATTCCGTTGCTTTTGCAGCTGATTGTGTCTGGTCTGAAAGAGGGGTAAAATCCCCTAAAATGGAGTGGATTTTTCGCAGGCAAGCCGGCTTAGCGTTTTTTAACAGTTAAATAATGAAAGTTCTGTTTTAAAACAGCAAGCCTCAGTATGTAAAACTAAAACAAAGGACAAAAGACGACAACTGCGTGCGAAACCAGAGTGAAAAGGATTTCACTTGTTGTAATTTTAAAACGGACAATGCTATAATACTAAAACAACGAGTGTTAAAAGCTCGTCAACACGCAATAAAGAACTACAGTTCAGTAACATGCTGATATTTGATAGGCTTTGTCTTCAACCGTGGTGCTACGATGCTTATGTCTGCGCCGCAAACAGTTGCTATGATGCAACCGATTGTGCGTAACAATACACTGACAATTAAATTATTGATTTGTTTTTGAAAAGAACGGGTTTAATTCCATATGCGCATAAGAATCGAAGATGTCTGTTTTGATTTTAAAACAAAACACTGTGAGTGGTGAAAGAAATAAAACAACAGGTTTAAAATCTAAAAGACAATAAAAGTAAAATTAAAACAGAAAAAGACTTTGTCAATTAAAACGACAGTTTTAACTTTGCAACCGTAAAAATCAGTCAAAAACAGCACCCTCTCATGGTGTTGCGCTAAACTTCATTAAAAATGAATGACAGAATCAAGCAAATTCAACTTGCTCTCAACATGTCGCAGAAGGATTTCGCTGAGGCCATAGGTATAGCTCCCGGTGCTCTTTCAAATATTTACTCCGGGCGCACGAATGCCACGGGCAACCATGTCAATGGAATCCACAAGGCTTTCCCCAATATCAATGTAAATTGGTTGATGTTTGGCGAGGGCGACATGTATGTTGATGCCGGGCAATCGGCTGTACATGATAACCCTGTTTCGTCTGACGATCAGCCTGACAACGACAGTGAAATGGTGTCATTTGCCGGTGATTTGTTTGCTGCCCGTTCCGAGTCCCCCGGTACTTTTGTTCCATCCAAAAGAGCTGTTTCGGACAAGCCGAATTACTGTGGTGCGGCACACTCTGCACGTCATTGTATACCTGGATCAAACGTCCAGAATTCGGCTGTTTTGGATTGTCAAAGCGAAGCGAAAAAAATTGACATAGTCAAACCGAAAATCAAGGAAATAAGGGTTTTCTACGATGACGGCACTTATGAGACCTTTGTCCC
This sequence comes from Anaerovoracaceae bacterium, assembly GCA_963617965.1. Taxonomy (GTDB): domain Bacteria; phylum Bacteroidota; class Bacteroidia; order Bacteroidales; family Bacteroidaceae; genus UBA6382. The sequence goes on along the minus strand of CAVEQO010000010.1, from coordinate 53,381 downwards.
GTCAAAGTGAAATGATATCATATGTGGAAAGAGATATTTTCGTATTTTCGCAGACGGTTTCGTATTCTGGAATGATTTCGCGTATCCGCTTGGGCAGTTTGCGAACCACAAGGGCATAACTGTGTCTGACAAGGCTTCTGACAAGATTGTCGGGCAGCGAGCCATGTATGTTGAGCTGGTTCCAATGGCGTTTGTTCATGTGGAAAGCGGGGGAAATGTCCGGATATGTGTCGCGCAGGGAAACGGCATAGTCTGGATCACATTTAAGGACGAACCACTCGGTGTCTTCAAGGTCTATCATAGCAAAGATTTTGCCCATGACCCTGAATGCGAGGATGGTTTCGTCAAACGGGAAATATTCGTCGGCTTTTGGCAGTGACAGGCAGTAGTCGCGAAGGGTCTCTATATCCATGGTTTCTCTTGATACTTGTGGCAAAGTTATAGTTTTTTTCTGTTTTTCGGATATTCCGTTGTATTGTATGCCATATCCACCGTACGTTTGTGTCGCTGTTGTCACCGTAGCATGAAACAGAAAATGCACATTGGCATTGCCGTACGGCAAGACAAAAACCGAAATGAAAGTATGTCTGGAGACAAATTCTCAAAAGTTCTGTCTAACTTTGCAGGTTGAAAGCCTGACAGCGTTTCTGACGGTTTCTCTCAGGGTTTATGAACTAATTCAATATTGTTGACATGCATACTACAGAACTGTTGTTTTTCGGGTGTTTCGTAGCTTTTGTCGTTGCCGTTCTTATGCTTGATATGCTCGTCATTGACCGCAAGGCGCACGAGGTATCGATGAAAGAGGCCGGAGCGTGGACGGCTGTATGGGTGGGTTTGGCACTTGCTTTTTCGGCTTTTCTGTGGTTTCACGGCGACATGGTGCACGGTATACGCACGTTTGCCGACCTGCAGGAGGTGAGTTCGCGTTATGCTGCACACATCCGTCTTGACCCTGATGATTTCGGAGCGAGTCTCACGCAGTACCGCCACTATATGACCATCTCCTATATTTCGGGCTATCTCATAGAGAAGACTCTCTCCGTGGACAACCTGTTTGTGATGATGATGATTTTTACCTCGTTCGGGGTGAGCAAAAAGGAGTATCAGCACGTGCTTAACTGGGGTATCCTCGGAGCTATCGTAATGCGCTTCGTATTTATCTTTGCCGGAGCTGCTATCATCGAACGTTTCAAGTGGATACTGCTTGTGTTCGGTGCTTTTCTTGTCTATAGCGGACTGAAGATGTTCTTTGGACACAAGGACAACAGACCTGTGGATGTTGAACGGCATCCGGTCGTGCGTCTGTTGTCGCGCGTATTCCGTGTCTATCCCAAGTTTCATGGAGACGATTTCGTGGTACGCGTGCGCAAGGACGACACCGGCGTGGTGCAAGTGGTGAAGCGCGGTCAAGGCGGTCGTCTCTACATTACGCCACTGTTGGTCGCCGTAGTCTTCATTGAGTTCAGCGACCTCATTTTCGCATTCGACAGCATTCCTGCCGTGTTTTCCGTCTCATTAGACCCGTACGTGGTGTTTTTCTCCAACATCTTCGCCTTGCTGGGTCTGCGGTCTATGTTCTTCCTGCTTGCCGGTGTGGCAGACCGTTTCCGCTATCTGAAGACAGGTGTCTGCGTGTTGCTGCTTTTCATTGGCTTAAAACTGCTCCTGCATGATTTTGTAGAGATTGGCGCAGTGGAGTCACTGGTCTTCATCGTGGCTGTACTTGTGGCGAGCATTGTGTGTTCGTTGGTTGTCCCCAAGACGAAGCGGTAATTTCCGTTGTGCGCATAACTGTACTCACATAGGGTATAGAACTATTTCAGTACTTTATGTCCGTTTTCGATATATATGCCGCGAATGTCCGCCTTGTGTACCCTGCGTCCGTTCAGGTCGTAGATAACAGGGACAGAGTTGCCGGTAGGTACGGATTGTATGGTGTCCGTGCCGGTAATCTCGTCCTCTGACAACACCGTGAAGCGCCGTCGTGCGCTGTTGGCGTTCCAGTGGTCTTCCCATTCGCCGTTGTGCAGCACGTCCACGTGAATCTCATATTCACCGAGCGGCAATGCAGTGAGGTCAACCGTGCAGCGTGTCTGGTCTGAGAGATTGCTGTCGGAATTGCGTGGAATGATCACGCTGTAAGCGGAGCTTGTGTATGCTGTGGCTTTTGTGGCTGTATTGACAAGCCTGTAGCGCAACTGGGTGCTGAGACTGTTACTGGTGAGGTATGCGGCATAGCCCGAAGTGCCTAGAGTGATGGATGGTGTGTCTTCCGCACAGAAGAACGTCGTTTCCGAATCATTGCCGTTTGTGAGGATTTTGGCGGAGGTGATGGTGACGCGTCCCTCATAGCTGCTTGGCAATACCGTCAGTGTGAAGTCTGAGGGCATGGCAATGGGGTATGTGTTGTCGGTGGTCACTTCGCGGTTGTGGTTGAACTGCACCTCGAGGGTATATTTTCCTGCCCTCAGTGCCTGTGTGCCGTATGTGCCTGTGTAGGAGGTGACAAATTTCAGTATCCATTGCGTGGTGTCCATGCGCTGTGCCACAAAGTGTGAAAGGTAGGCGCTGGGCACATTGTAGGTCTCGCCCTCAAGAGCCCCTGTGCCATGGAGGGTGAGGGTTATGGAACCCCGGGCCTGGCAACGGGTAGTATTGGCAATATTGAGCGAAATGCCCGCCAGAAGGCTTCCTCCCTCATAGGCTGGTGCCAGAATTTCCGGTTCTCCCACAAGTTTCAGTTCGGGTGCGGTAGCGGTGGGCAGCAGCGTGACATTGCCGTCGCTCACCACCATGGGTACGCTGTTTGCGTTTACCATCTCGCGCCAGGTTTCCCAAACCTCCGGGTCTGAGCTTAGCAGCCGGTGTCCAAGAGGGCGTAGCCAGTAAGTCCCGTCGGAAATGTCGTCCATCTCGTCAAGGTTGAGCGTCCAGTACTCTGGTTCATAGTTCTTGGTATTGTAGAAAGAACTCCATGTTTCTGTGGCAAAGGGAGCTTCAAACACGTGAAGGCACTCACTGTCGGCGGTGAAGAGCCCTATGCCTATGCGTCCGGTGTATGTGCCGTCTTCGCCCTGTACCAGATTGCGGGCCCCCACGCCTTTCAGCCGTGCCGGAAAGTGTGACCGGATGGTGCCTTGGGTGACGGTGAACTGCAGTCCTTCGTTGTTGTTGACAGAAAGCATTACCGGCTGTTCCTCCAGTGGTTCTATCAGCCCGTTGTTTGGGTGCATCAGTATGGCCACTTGCTTTTCGTAATACTGTCCGTCGGTACTTGCCGAGCCTGTCACGGCTGCCGTGTTGATGTCGTAGTATCCGTTGTAGAGTCCCGCCCAGCCCCAGTTGACGTGTACCAGACCGTTTTCATCGTAGCCGTCGTAGAGGAATGAGTGATCTCCTCCGAACATCAGCACGGGGCATCCCATGGAGAGCTCGTTATAGACGGTTTGCAGGAACTCGCCTCCGGGTAGAATATCTTTCTCTATGAACCGTGAGGTGTAGTCATAATAGTTGTGGATGGACATCCACACTTTGCCCTCGTCGCACTCCGTGCCTTTGGTGTCGGTGTTGCCGTAGTTGGCGTGACTGAGATAGCCGATGTCTCGCATCAGTACGCCGACGGCCTGAGCCTGTTCATCGGTGTAGCCGTTGGTGTAGGTGGAGAGCATATTGTCCCAGTCATAGTAGTCATAGGCTTGTGCCCCCTCACCCCTTATGCCCCCAGAAGGACGGTTTTTGGGCCAACGGTGTGCCGACATTACCTGCGCTGCGGCAGTAATGACACATCCCGTAAAGGTGCGTTTGCCGTTGGAGTAGGGGGTGTAGTAGTTATAGGGATATTCCTGGCTCCACTTGGCTTTCACGATAGGCTTTACATAAGCTTTCGGAAACGAGGTGTAGTAGGGCACGATGCTCACGCTGTCCACTTGTACGGTTTCTACTGCCCTGACGTAGTCTGCGAGCAGGTTTCTTAGTCCTTGGGGCATGTCTGTATCATTGAGCGAGCCTGTATGGCTGTAGCCCAGCACCGTTCCCGCACGGTCATCTGACGAAACTATGGCAAAGCCCTCTCCGTCGGCGTTGTTGAACAGATGGAGGGCGGCCTTTGTACCGCCGTTGCCGCTGTAGGCCCGCGACCCTAGCACTTGTACCGCATCCGCTCTTACGGGGCGGCTGAGGTGCTTCCTCGCCAGTTCAAAGGCCTGGTCTGCGTCAATGGGGTTGGCCTGCACGGTAAGCGGCAGAAAGAGGGAAAGGAAGAAGTGGATGCGTTTCATGGCTGGATGAGGGATTGTGTGTTGTTATTTGTTTTTGAAAATCTTCTTGCCGTTGACAATGTATACGCCTGGACTGGTTGCGGATTCCATGCGTTGTCCGTGCAGGTTGTAGACTGCGTCAGGCTGTTTGGCTGTAGTGGCAGTCTGTATGCCTGTTTCACCGTTGGCGGAGATGCTGCATGTCGCCACGTTCTCCACAGCCCCGGTTTGTGCATTGAGCAAGATAGCCACAACTGCAAGTTTGCTGCGGTCTTGTATGAGTTGATACTGGCTGATGTTGTCGAATGTCGTGTTGTGGGTATATATCTTATTGGGTTCAAGTGTGGTGTCGAGCGAACCGGCAACTCCCTTGTCCACCCCTTGGCTGGCGATGGCGATATGGTTGAATGTCACTCCTTTTACATAGTAATAATTGTCGACATAGTTGGAGGGATCGCGGAAAAAAGCCATCTCTTCGGGTGCGTCATCGTAGTCGGAACTGGAGAAAGAACTCCAGTTGGACTGCTGTAGCCAGGCGTTGTTCTTGAGTCCGCTGGCAGTGAGCACATAGCCTATGGCGTATGTGGAGCCATCGTTCGGGGACGCGCACGGTTCCACCTCGGCCGTCACGTTGATGCTGTTGTCGGTTTCGTCCCATTCAGCCTGTACGTTTATGTCCATGAGCGTCAGGTTGGCCATTTCGTTTTCATAGGCGGAGGCTGTGTAGATATCAGCTATTTTGGTGCGGCGTTGGAGATAGACACTCGGTACGGTGTTGGCGTATTTCAGTATCATGCCGCCCTCGGTGTAGGCCGTAGCCGAGGCGAGTTTGTCGCCCTTGTGTATCTGGACTCCCACCGCGTTGTCAGGATGCTCCCGCAACAGGCTTTCAAGGGCTACGATACCTCTTGGACACCATTGGCACCACAAGGCGGAATAGTCTTCCAGCAGCACCCGCTTGGTGGGAATTTTGCGGACGGTGCAGCGGGTGATGTAGGTGTAGCCCACACTTGCCTCGTTGGCATGTCCGTCCACTTGGGTTATGTTGAAAACCACATCAGTGGTTGCAAGCGTGCTGCCCGACTTGATGGGAATCATCACACGGCGCGTTTCACCGAAGGCAAGAGGTTCGCTGAGTTGTACGGTCTGTTCGGAATCGCTGGTTTGTGTGTCCATATAATAAAGGGTGTAGCTGAAACTGTTGACATCTGCCGCTCCCCAGTTGATGATGTTGACAGGAGCTTCGGCAAACTCTGTGGAGGCGCTGGCAAACACGTTGCCGCCTGTAGATGGCGCGAGTTTGTAACTCTGCGCTTGACCGTCCGTAGTGGAGCATACAAGCAAGAGGAATACTGGAAAGGCAAGCAGTGGTTTAAGTTTCATAAGCGTCATGGCAATGTTTTGCAGTACAAATGTACGTGTTTTCGAATTTTGGACAAAGACAAAACAATCTGAAACATAGAGATTTTGGAAAAAGAATTTCAGTTTTGTTCGTTTTCCCCGTTTGCATTCCCTGTAACGCTGTCTCTGAAAGGTATGCTTGCCAATATGTCATCCGGCAGGACGTAACGGTGAGGGCAAGCTTCCGCTTTTCTCTGTTACGGCATTTGCGGAAATACCATAGTCTTGTTTTCTTGTGGGTTATTGCCTTTGATATTGGTCATGAGGTTTCGCGAGACGGCGAGTGCAAGAACTGAAATTCTGATACCGGGAATGTTGTTGAGTACCTTGGCGCAGGCCATGATGGTAGCGTTAGAGGTGATGACATCGTCAACAATCAGCACGTGTTTGCCTTGCAGACTGTTGTGGTGCACCACGAATGTGTTGTCCACGTTGGCCGCTCTTTCCGAGGGCGTGAGTCTGGTTTGGCTGGTACGGTAGTGGCGGCGGCTGACCGAACGTGTGTCTAAGGTAATGCCTGTCAGGCGGCTGATGCCCTTTGCCAACTCAAGGCTTTGGTTATAGCCGCGGTGCATCTGCCGGCGTTTCGATATTGGTACGGGTATGATGGTGTCTATGGTTTCGAAAAACCCAGTGTCGTCAAGGCTTTGTACCATGAGCGGAGCCATGTGGCGGCCGAGCCGGTGGCGGTTGTGGTATTTCAGGTCAAGCACAATCCGCCGTTGGCTGTTGTCGTGGTCGTACACCAGAAATGCTGCGGCTCTCTCTATGGGAACCCTTAGCCACAGGGTGCGCTCAAGGGTGTTCCCTCGGTGCCCGTCGGCAAACTCGGAAATGTTGAGTTCAAGCAGGCAGCCTGCGCAGATGCCTTTTTCCTGCGTGTGGAGCCGTCTGCCGCATATCGAGCAGTGGCGCGGCAGCAGAAATTCCACAATGTCGTCTATGACTGGAACTTTCATAACTGTTGTCTGTCCGTAAAAAGCAGTTTCCCAACCGTTTTGGTCACTGTTTCTCTAATGCATCGAACAAAGCCTTTGCCGCCTCATCGGGTGTGGAGTGTTCTTCAAGCATGCATACAAACTTGCTGCCTATTATGCAGCCGTGGGAATTCTGCTGTGCAGCCGTGAGGGTGGCTTTGTTTGAAATGCCGAATCCTACGAGGGTGGGGTTGTGTAGCCCCATGGCCTTTATACGCCTGAAATAGCTTATGGTGTCCGGACCGAACGCGTTTTGCACTCCTGTGGTGGCATCGGTAGACACCTGGTAGATAAATCCCTGTGTATTGCTGTCAATCAGCCGAATGCGCTCTTCGCTGGTGTGTGGTGTTATAAGCATGACGATACTGATGCCGTAGCGGTCGGCAATCGGTTTGTAGTCCCTTGTGTAGACATCAAATGGCAAGTCTGGGATAATGGCTCCGTCAACACCGCAGCTGTTGCACTCCTGGCAGAATTTCTCGAATCCGAATTTGACAATTACGTTGAGATAGCCCATGAGCAGTACGGGTATGCGTATTTCTCTGCGCATGTTTACGAGTTGGTCGAAGAGGCGGCGCAGCGACATTCCGTTGTGCAGCGCTTTGGTAGCTGCCAGTTGTATCACCGGCCCGTCTGCCATGGGGTCGCTGAATGGGATGCCTATTTCCGCCATGTCGGCACCGTTGTCCTGCAGGACCCTCAATACCGGCATGGTACTGTCAAGGCTGGGATGCCCGGCACAGAAATATATTGATATGACATTGCTGGGCTTTCGTTCAAAGAGTTGATTTATTCGGTTCATGATTAGGCTTGTTTTATTTTATTTTATCGTTTGCCGTTGTCCTGTCTCTTGTCAGTAAGTGCGGAGGACAGCCGGGCAAGATTGTCCATATACTGTTTTAGCATGAATATGTCCTTGACTGCAGGTTGTGTCTCAAAACAGCTGTTGAGGTCGTAGCCTGCGAGCATGGGGTGGCTGAGAGCCATAGTTTGGGACTGGTTATCGAGCGACAGTCCTCCGCTCAGCAGAAAGGGTGTTGTTACGTTGTAGTTTTCCAACAGCGAGTGGTCAAAACTCCTGCCGCTTCCTCCTCCGAGTTTTGTGGCTGTGTCAAAGAGGAAATAGTCAGCCGTGCCGTTGTAGTCTGCGGTGTGGAGAAGACGTTGCTCGCTGTCTATGCCAAAAGCCTTGACAATCATGACATTGGGGAAAAACTCTTTCAAAGTCCTGCATACGGTGGGTGTTTCACTGCCGTGCAACTGTATGATGTCAAGTTGGAAATCGTTTATGTGCGACATGATGAAATCCATATCGGCATCAACGAAAACTCCCACACGCTTGGCTCTCGTAGGCAGATAGGCGGGCTTACGGTCTACGTTGCGCGGCGATGACGGACAGAAGATGAATCCCATCCAGTCCACGCCAAGCCTTTCCACCTCAAGTATATTGTCTGCCAGACGCATTCCGCACACTTTTATTATTGGTGGCTGTCGCATGATCTGTCTGTCCTGCATGATTGTTGCAATATCTCCATAAAGACCTGCAGTTCACCTGCGGGATCCTCGGCTTTCATGAACCGCTCGCCCATGAGGAAACCCCGGTAGCCGTACGGGCGGAGCGATATGATATCTGCCGGGTCAGACAGTCCGCTCTCACTTATCTTCGTAAACTCGGGCGGAATCTTGGATGCGAGGTTCACGGAGGTCTGCGTGTCAGTCTTGAAAACGTGGAGGTTGCGGTTGTTTACGCCTACCACATTGATATCGGTGTCAATGTAGTCAAGCTCCGCCTCTTCGTGTATCTCAAGCAGGGTTTCAAGCCCGAGTTCTCTGGCGGTATGGGCAAACGAGAGACACTGTCCTTTTGTCAGGCAGGCGGCTATCAGCAGGATGGCATCGGCTTCCGCTTCTCGGGCTTCGAAAATCTGGTATTCGTCAACGATAAACTCCTTCCTCAGGATGGGAATGCTGACAAGCGGACGCACGGTGCGTATGTCGTCAAGGCTGCCGCCGAAATACCGGTTGTCTGTCAGTATGGACAAGGCTGCCGCCCCGGCTTTCTGATAGCCGGGAACTGTCTCCGCAGGGTCTGCATTCCGGTGTATCCACCCTTTGGAGGGCGACTTGCGTTTGAATTCGGCAATGATGCCCACGGACGATTCAGCGAGGCTCTTGCTTAGCGATATGGCTGGACGGCCGTTGCGCATCAGACGCTCCACCTTGCGGTAGAGTTCGCGGGTGGGTCTGAATTTCTTGGTGGTCTCGAGTTCTGTGCGCTTGTAGGCGCAAATCTCTTCAAGAATGTCTCCCATGTCGCCTTAGCTGTTTAGTTCCACGAATTTTCTGAAGCAGCCCAGAGCCTTGCTACTCTGCAGGCTTTCGCGCGCCATGGCAATGCACTCCTCTATCGGCTTCCCAGTGATGAGTCTGATGCCGTAGGCCGCATTGATGACCACCACGTTGGCCTGACTCTGCGTTGCCCGGTTGCCAAGCACGTTGTCAAAAATCTTCATGGATTCCTGTGGCGTGTTGCCGCCGTAGATTTCTTCGGGCTTGATGAGTTTGAACCCAAGTTCTTCTGGCGAGGTTATTATTTCGCTGTCGCACGTCTGCACCTTGAAGTCGCTGGTGCCGGAGATTTCATCATAGCCGTCAATGCTGTTCACTATGCCGTATTTCACGTCAATCTGGCTCATGGTGTTGTGGTAGAGGCGCACCTGTCCTATGGTGGCCACTCCGAGCAACTGATAGTCGGGTCGGCAAGGGTTCACAAGCGGACCGATAAGGTTGAAACAGGTCGGTATGCCCAGTGCCTTGCGTATGGGTGCCACGCATTTCATGCCGTGGGCAAAGAACGGGGCGTGCAGATACGTGAAGTTGCATTTCTCGAGACTTCTGCGCAGGTCGGCAGGATCGCGCCGGAATTTCACTCCGTGGTTTTCGAGCACGGAACTTGCTCCCGATATCGAGGTCGCCGCATAGTTGCCGTGTTTGGCCACTTTGTAGCCGGCTCCCGCCACCACGAAGCAGGCGCAGGTCGAGATGTTGAATGTGTTCTTGCCATCGCCTCCCGTACCTACAATGTCAAGCACCTTGTATGGTTTCAGATCTACGCCGGTGCCGGTCTGCAGCAGCCCGTCGCGGAAGCCGAGCAGAATGTCTGGTGTCATGCCTTTCATCTGCAGAGCCATGAGCAGGGCTGCAATCTGTTCGTTGGGATATTTCTGTTCCGTGATGTCGAGCATCACCTGTTTGATTTCATTGCGCGTAGGGGTTTCGCCGGCAATGAGTCGTGTGAGTAATTCCTTCATGGCTGTTCTTGTATTTGTTCCTTTATGTTTGTTGTCCTGCCACCGTTTTCGTATTCCGATGGGCCTTTGAGCCAGTTTTTCATGATAGTGCGCCCTTGGGGAGTCAATACGGATTCGGGGTGAAACTGGATGCCTCTTACGTCAAGGCTTGTGTGGCGCAGTGCCATGATCTGTCCTTCTTTGCTGACTGCTGTTGTCTCAAGGACATCCGGCAGTTTGTCGCCGCTCACCACCCACGAGTGGTAGCGTCCTACGGCAATCTCGCGTGGCAGTCCAGCGAAAACATAGTCGGGTCTGACTATGTCTATTGGAGTCTGCACGCCGTGATATACCTCGCTGAGGTTGGTTAGGCTTGCACCGAACACTTCCCCTATAGCCTGATGCCCCAAACAGACACCGAGAATTGGTTTTATGCCGGCGTATGCCCGGATCACTTCTGTGAGCAGCCCCGCCTCTTCCGGGATGCCCGGGCCTGGAGACAGAATTATCTTGTCGGCGGATTCCAATTGTGGCAGACGGAATCTGTCGTTTCTGTACACAGTCACCTCCGCACCAAGGCTCTTCACAAGGTGTGCCAGATTGTAGGTGAACGAATCGTAGTTGTCGATAATGGTGATGTTCATTTGCTGTATTTCTTTTGCAGAGTGTCGTGATTACATGTTCTCTGCCATGGCGATGGCCTGCCGCAGGGCACCAAGCTTGTTGTTGACCTCCTGTAGCTCGTAGTCTTCGTTGCTTTTTGCCACGATGCCTCCGCCGGCCTGAAACCACAGTTCGTTGTTGCGGCTGACGAAAGAGCGTATGATGATGGCCTGATTGAGGTCTCCGTTGAATCCTATGAACCCTATACAGCCCCCGTAGGCTCCGCGGTTATGTGGCTCGTAGCGGCTGATAAGTTGCATGGCCTTGACCTTGGGAGCACCCGAAAGGGTGCCGGCGGGAAAGGTGTCTGTGAACGTTTTTATCTGTTTGGCATCATCGTCCATCAGTCCGCTCACGCGGCTCACCAGATGAATGACATGGCTGTAGAACTGCATCTGCTTGTAGGAGTCCACTTTCACATCGTGGCAGTTGCGGCTGAGGTCGTTGCGCGCCAGGTCGACGAGCATCACGTGTTCGGCGTTTTCCTTGGGGTCATTGCGCAAGTATTCGGCGTTTTTTCGGTCTTTGCTGATGTCGCCCGTGCGTCTGGTAGTGCCGGCAATGGGGTCTATGTATGCCCGGCCGCCACAGATGCGGCAGTGGGTTTCCGGCGAAGAGCCGAATATGCGGAATGACCCAAAATCAAAGTAAAACAGGTAGGGTGAGGGGTTGATGCGCCTTAGCGCACGGTAGAGTTTCAGGTCATCGCCCTCATATTTCTGTACAAAGCGGCGGCTTATGACAATCTGGAACACGTCGCCCCGGAGACAGTGCTGTATGCATCGGCGTATATTGGCTTTGTGCTGTTCGTCGGTAAGGGTACTGCGGCACTCTCCCGTGGGATGGAATCCGAAAGTGTCGGTGTTGGCGGCATTGAGCATGTTCTGCACGCTTTGCAGTCGTGGGGCCTCGCCATTCGCGCATAGCTCGGTTATTTCTAGCGTGTTGCTGTAGTGGTTGAACACGAGGAGGTTTTTGTACAGTATGAGGCAGATGTCGGGAGCGTCATCCTTTTCGGCTGGTTCGTCAAGCACGTCAATGTGTTCAAAGTATTTTACCGCATCAAAGGCCGTGTAGCCGTACAGACCGCAGTACCCGTTGCTGTCGCCCGACACGTGATACTGTGCCATAAACTCGCTTATGGCATCCTCGGCGGTGTAGCTGTCGGAAATGTTCTTGCGCAGGGATGCGCCGTCGGGGTATTCAAAGTGGGCCTCGCCGTGGTTTATGCTTATGCAGGCAATTGGGTTGAAACCTATGATGGAGTGGCTGTTTTCCTCGCCGTGGTAGTCGGAACTCTCCATCAGACAGCTCTTCGGGCTGATGTTCCTCGCCTTGATATAGGCGTTTACTGGCGTGTAGCGGTCAGACAGGACTGTCTTGGCGTGAAGTGTGAAGTTATACATTTTTGGAATGGTTCAGGTAGGTTTGCATGTCTTTGTCGCCCCGTCCGCTCACGGTGAGCACCACGGTGCTGTTTTTTCCGAAATCCATTTTGGGCAGTGCTCCGAGAATGTGTGCCGACTCCAGAGCGGGGATTATGCCCTCCAGCCTCGTCAGCTCAAAGGCGGCGGCAAGTGCCTCGTCGTCATTGACGGAGAGGACTTCTGCCCGTCTGGTCTTGTACAGGTTGCAGTGGACGGGTCCCACTCCGGGGTAGTCAAGGCCGGCGGAGATGGAGTAGGGTTCCACGATCTGACCGTCCTCGTCCTGCAGCACTATGATTCGGCTGCCGTGCAGAATGCCCACCGACCCGGAGTGGAGGCTTGCTGCGGTCTTGCCGGTCAGATAGCCCATTCCGCCGGCTTCAGCCATGACGATGCGGGTGCGCGGTTCATCGAGGTAGTGGTAGAATGTGCCGATGGCATTGCTGCCTCCGCCTATGCAGGCCATGAGGTAGTCTGGATAGTCGCGTCCGGTTTTTTCCTGTAGCTGCCACTTTATTTCCTCGCTGATCACGCTCTGTAGGCGTGCTACGATATCGGGGTATGGATGAGGTCCCACTGCCGATCCTATCACGTAGAACGTGTCGGTGGGATGGCAGCACCAGTCGCGTATGGCATCGTTGACAGCATCCTTGAGCGTCATGTTGCCGCTGGTGACAGGGCACACCTCGGCACCGAGCATTTTCATGCGTTCCACGTTGGGCTGCTGTCGCTCGATGTCGGTCTTGCCCATATACACGCGGCAGGGCATGTTGAACAGGGCACAGGCTGTGGCGGTGGCCACACCGTGCTGTCCGGCTCCAGTTTCCGCTATGATGCGGTTCTTGCCCATGGCACGGGCTAGAAGGACTTGTCCGATGGCGTTGTTGATTTTGTGTGCTCCGGTATGGTTGAGGTCTTCTCGCTTCAGCAGGATGCGCGCCCCGTATTTCTCGCTCAGCCGTTTGGCCTCATACAGCGGAGACGGGCGTCCCACGTAGTCCTTGAGCAGACTGCGGTATTCCTTGCGGAAGTTGTCGCTCTCCAGAATGTCCGTATAGGCGTTGCGCAGTTCCTCCGTGCAGCGATGGAGAACTTCGGGCACGAAAGCTCCGCCGAACTCTCCGTAGTAACCGTTCTTGTCAATGTGGAATTTGCTGTCCATGTTTCAATGTGTTTGGTCTCGTTGTCATCAAAAAAAGCCTGTCGTGAGATTCGCGACAGGCTTTTTCTTGTATGCAGTTGTTGTTTTCGGGTGCACGGCGTCGTTACTCACAATCTTTTAATTCTGAGTTCTGCCACCACCAAAAATTTGCAAAATTATGTGTCATGCGTTTTTGTCAGCGTACTATTGTCGTGCGCTTACAGAGTGCAAAGCTACATACTTTTTCCTGTTCCCCAAACAAATTTCGGAAAAAATTACTTTCCCGTGTTGGTTTTTTGAAGAATGTAGTTTTTGCCGCTGTTTAAGTGGTTGGAGTTTCTGTGTCTGTCACTCGGAAAAAGCTTGCGGGGGGCAATGCCGTGTCGTATGGTCTTCGTATTTTTGCAATATGAACACATTCAGATTCAAGAGATTCTCTGTGTGCCAGAATCGTGCTGCCATGAAAGTGGGTACGGACGGTTGTCTGCTCGGGGCTTTGGCCGAGGGGGGGATGCGCATACTTGACATCGGCACTGGCACCGGTTTGTTGGCACTGATGATGGCGCAGCGTTTTGCTGATGCCCGTGTGGAGGCCGTGGAGATTGACGCGGACGCTGCGGCGGATGCCAGAGCCAATTTCTCTGCTTCACCCTGGCATGACAGGATAAGGCTGAGCGAGGGTGCGTTTCAGGATTTCCGTACCGCAAGAGTGGGTATGGTGAAGTTTGACAGCATAGTGTGCAATCCTCCGTATTTCAACAGTGGGCCCGGGTGCGCAGACGAGAGCCGGTGTCGTGCGCGCCATTCGTCGGGCCTTACTTTCGGGCAATTGGTGGAGGGCGTGGCGGACTTGCTTGCCGGCAACGGTGTGTTTTCCGTGGTTTTGCCCACAGACGCTTATGGACAGTTTGTCAGCGAATGTGTGAAAAACGGTCTGTGGGTCAAGTGTAGGTATGACATACGCACAGTGTCGCACAAACCCGCCAAGCGCACCGTGCTTGTGCTGTCGCGCAGTCAGGTCGGCATTCCTTTGCATACAGCCCACAGTCTGCGTAATGCCGACGGCACTTATTCGGAGTGGTATTGTGGGTTGATGGACGGTTTTCTGTTGTATGTGCCCAAACCGTAGTGGAATTGGGATAGCCTGAGACTAAAGGTCATAATATTGACATTATGTCTTTCAGTGCTCGGACTTCAAATGTCGGCTTTGCGTTGGCAGGAGTTCCTTTGGGGTTGAAAAACAGCGTGTCTATACCGTAGCCGGCAGCTCCGCCGATGTCAGTGACGGCATTGTCGCCTATCATGACGGTTTTGCCGGGGTCTGCGTTGGCAGTCCTCACGGCATAGTCGAAGAACTGTCGGGCCGGCTTGTTCGCTCCGGCATCCTCTGAGAGAATGACGGTGTCAAAACAGCCGGTGAGACCGCAGGCTACGAGCTTGCGGTATTGTACCTCGTGAAATCCGTTGCTGCACATGTGCAGACGGTAGCGGCGGGCGCGCAGGTAGTCTACGAGCTCGCGTGCTCCGTCAATGAGACCAGGCTTGCTGCTGCATAAATCCAGAAACACGTCGCTTATGTGCCGGCACTGGTCCGGGGTGGGGTGCAGGGGCGTTCCGTCCTCGTGCCTGCCCAGAGACAGTGGTCTCCGAAACCGTTCCACGATAAGGTGGTCGCGCGTTATCTGCCCCAGGGCATATTGCCGCCACAGTTCGTCGTTTGTCTGCCAGTACGGCACATAGAAATCCTCCGGGCGGTCAAAATGACGTTCCAGACTAAATCGCTTGTACAGTTCACCCAAGGCAATATGGGCGTTGCCGCGTGTGTCGTACAGCGTGTCGTCGAAGTCAAGGAAGATGTCGGTATACATTCCTTATTTCACGTGGAGAGTGTAGAAATATTTCCACAGAGGTGCGGCATGGAGAGCTTGCACTATGTATCCGCTACGCAGCATTTCCAACACTTCGTAAGGTTCAAAGAACTTGAAGGTGATGTCCTCGGTATCTTCAAGGTGTGGTGCCCCGACGGGTTCTACATCGCGTGCCAGAAATGAATGGGTGAGATTGTTTGTCGAGCTGGGATTCTGCCCGGTGACGCAGATTTCCTCCCACGTGCCGTTGCCGTAGCCTGTCTCCTCAAGCAGTTCGCGCCGTGCCGCATCCATGGGCGATGCGTCACCGGGGTCTATCACTCCGGCGCAGAGCTCGTAGCGCGTCACTTCAAGTCCGTGACGGTACTGCCGTACCATCAGCATCCTGCCGTTGTGGTCTATGGCTATGACGTTGATCCAGTCCGGATATTCCAGCACGTAGTATTCGGGACATCTATTGCCGTTGGGCAGACGCACAGAGTCGTGCCTTACGGTCAGCCACGGCCGCCTGAAGAGATATTCCGATTTCTCTACAGTCCATTTGCGGTCATCGTCGCCGGAAAAGTGTTTCATGTTTTTCATAGTGTGTGGGTTGAGAATTGCGCTCGCCTTGTCGTTGCGGTCCGGGAAGACCAACGGACATTGCACTTAAATGTCAACGCAACCATATTCGTTTTATTGTGCCGTGCCGCTGCAGGATTGTCGTGTTATAGTGAAAAACGGTGGCTTTTGAAAAAAGTCTTTCAAAACTTTGGCGGTTCGGGAAATACTCGCTACCTTTGCGCCGCAATTGCGAATGGTGCCATAGCTCAGTAGGTAGAGCATCGGACTGAAAATCCGTGTGTCCCCGGTTCGAATCCTGGTGGCACCACTTCGAAAGGGCGACTGCTTGAACGGGTGGTCGCCCCTTTCGTTGTTTTGGCCTGCCGAAACCGCATGATGTCCGGCGGAAAACAGGCAAAAATCGGAATGGCGGCGGTTGTCAGTTCAGCGAGAACAGCCCATCACTGTAGTTTATCTCGTTTTGGTGCAGAAGATGCTCTACGGCTTGCTTGAGGACAGCCATGGGTATGGGCAATTTTGCCAGTTCGGTGTACGGATGGACAGCTCCGTCGCCGAGCAGTGCCACGATGGTCTCGGCGGCACTTTCAATCTCGTCAGTGCCGGAAAGGGTTTTTCCGTATCCGTTGGCGATGCAGACATCGCAGTGACCGCAGTTGTCCACACCCGTGTCGCCGAAATATTCCGAGAGCATCCGGCTGCGGCAGGTGTTGATACTGCCGAGAAAGTTTATCATGGTGTTGACGCGCTGCTCAAGCTCGGCTTTGCGCTGTTCGTATGCTTCGGGCGGAAATACGAGGTCTTGCGTCTCCTCGCGCCGTTGCATAAAGGTGATGTGGGCAACGCGTTTGAATGGGATATAGCAGATTATTCCCGCCATGCCGAGTATGCGCAGGCTTTTGTACACTGTTTCCGGCGGCAGTTTGGTACGTTGTGCCAGCAGCAGTTCCTCTATCGGTATCAGGTCTGCGAAGAGCCCGTTGTAGGTGCGGAGCAGTATCTGGAGTACAGAGTCACACTCCTTTGAGAGGTTGTTTATGCGGTATAGCTCCTCGCGTGTCACTGTGACCTTGACACACGACACGCAGTCTTCGGGTTCTGTGTACTTCATGTAACCGGCGTTCTCAAGAATGCGGAACGCGCTCAGCACGGGCAGGGGGAACAACTTGTGTTGCCTGCAGAACTGCATGATGTCGAATTCCTTGCATACTCCGTAGCCGTCGCCAACGGCCATTTCGTATTGGTAGCATACCTTCTCGTAGACATTGCGTATGTATTCCATGGGTGGGAAAGCAGTGTCTATGTGGCGTTTGAGTCCGGAGATGTCGTAGGGGCTCTTCAGAAGGATGGCTTCTGCCGGCTTGCCGTCGCGCCCGGCACGCCCGGCTTCCTGATAGTAGCTCTCAAGGCAGTCTGGAACGCCGAAGTGTATAACGGTACGTACATCGGGCTTGTCTATGCCCATACCGAAAGCGTTTGTTGCCACCATGACCCTTATGAGGCCATCCTGCCACAGCTGCTGGCGTTTGTCCTTGTCGGCATTTTCCAGTCCTGCGTGGTAGTGGAGGGCGGAAATGTTGTTGGCGGTCAGGTATTTGGCGACCTCTGCCGTTTTTTCGCGGTTGCGTGTGTAGACGATGGCAGAGCCTGTGGTGCTTCGGAGAATGTTGAGTAGGGCCGTGTCTTTGTTGGTTGTCTCAACAACGCTATAGGAAAGGTTGGGACGTTCAAAGCTCATGCGGAAAACATTTTCCTGTCTGAAATGCAGTTGCCGCTGTATGTCTTTCACCACAGTTGGAGTGGCGGAGGCTGTCAGTGCGAGGACAGGAGCGTCGGGCTTCAGTTTGCGCAGGTCGCTTATTGTAAGGTATGGGGGGCGGAAGTCGTAGCCCCACTGCGATATACAGTGTGCTTCATCTACGGTGATGAAGTTGACGGTCATGTGTGCCAGTTTGGACTGGAATAGCTCCGACGAGATGCGTTCGGGTGAGATATACAGAAACTTGTAGTTGCCGAGTATGCAATTTTCAAGCGAGCGCAGTATGTCGCTGCGTGTCATGCCCGAATGTACGGCGGTGGCCTTGATGCCCAGATTGAGCAGATGCTCCACCTGGTCTTTCATCAGTGCTATGAGAGGAGTGATTACGATGCAGACTCCATCCATCATCAGCGACGGGACTTGGAAAGTTATGGACTTGCCTCCGCCCGTGGGCATAAGTCCAACGGTATCCTTTCCGCTGCATACGCTTTGGATTATGTCGCTCTGTATGCCGCGGAAACTGTCGTAGCCCCAGTATTTGCGCAGGATGCCGAGACTTCGGTCTTGCAGGGAGCTATTTCTGTTCGGGGTTGGCAGGCTGGATATCCTCAATTTGCAGTTGTATTTCGCCGTGCTTGTATGTGTTTTCGGCTATGTTGTAACAGATGTTGAAAGCCCTTTTTGTCTTTATGAAACGGGCATGGCTGCTTTGTCCGAATGCTATGCCCGACAGTATGTTGTTGGACTTGTTGTCGACGAGTTCGAGCTTGATGTGCTCCTGTCCGCGCCCGACAACTTTGCTTGTGCCGTAGTCGTAGACATTGTGTGTGCTGAACAGCGGTTCCGGGTTCTGTGGCCCGAAAGGGCGGAGTTTCTTCAGTTCGTTGAAAAACTGTGTGGTGACTGTCGAGAAGCCCAGTTCTGCCTCCACGTCAAGCGATGCGGCTGTCTGCTCGTCTTCGATGTGCAGTTCCACGTAGTCTTCAAAGCGCTGTATGAATTCCTTGATGTGTTCTTCCTTGAGCGTAAGCCCTACAGCATAGGTGTGACCTCCGAAGTTCTCAAGGAGATCCTTGCAGCTTTCTATTCCGGAATAGATGTCAAATCCCGCCACCGAGCGTGCAGACCCAGTGAGATTTCCGCTTTCGTCGAGTGCCAGCACAACGGTGGGACGGTAGTACAGTTCTGTCAGTCGCGAGGCTACGATGCCAACGACACCTTTGTGCCACTCCCTGTTGTAGACAACTATGCTGCGCCGGTTGTCAAGGTTCTTTATCTTGTCGACAATGGCATTGGCCTCTTCCGTCATGTGCCGGTCGATGTCTTTGCGTGCCTCGTTGTAGGTGTTGATGCGGTTCGCCTTTTCCACGGCCAGCGTGAGGTTTTTCTCCACGAGCAGTTCTATGGTTTCTCCCCCGTTCTGGATACGTCCGGAGGCATTGATGCGCGGACCTATGCGGAATATTATGTCGGGCATGCCGATTTCCCTGTCCTGCAGGCCGCACACGTTGATGATGGCCTGTAGACCGACGCTCGGGTTGGAGTTGAGCTGTTTGAGTCCGTGATATGCCAGTATGCGGTTTTCCCCCAATACCGGAACGAGGTCGGCGGCAATGCTCACCGCACACAGTTCCAGCAACGGCGTAAGCCTGTTGAATTCAATGCCGTTGTCAAGGGCGAAAGCCTGCATGAGT
Source organism: Anaerovoracaceae bacterium (assembly GCA_963617965.1). GTDB lineage: Bacteria > Bacteroidota > Bacteroidia > Bacteroidales > Bacteroidaceae > UBA6382. The sequence goes on along the minus strand of CAVEQO010000010.1, from coordinate 34,341 downwards.
TTGAACCCTATGCCGCAGCCGGACAATTCGTGGTACGGGTAGGTCTCGTCCTTTCGCTTGGGGTCAAGGACGGCATATGCCGGTGGCAGTTCGTCGTCGGGTACATGATGGTCGCACACGATGAAGTCTATGCCGTGTGCCTGTGCGTAGGCTATTTCTTCGTTTGCCTTTATTCCGCAGTCAAGGATGATGATGACTCTCACTCCGAGGCTTACTGCACGGTCAATAGCCTTGAAACTGATGCCGTAACCGTCTTCGTAGCGGTCCGGTATGTAGTATTCGACGTTGGAATAGAATTCCAGCAGGAATTTGTAGACCAATGTCACAGCCGTGCAGCCGTCGACATCGTAGTCGCCATAGACCAATATCTTTTCCTTCATGCCCATTGCCAGATTGATGCGGTTGACGGCCTTGTCCATGTCTTTCATCTCAAACGGGTCGTGAAGGTCGGTGAGCCGTGGCGAAAAAAACCTTTTCGCCTGGCGTGGGGTTCTTATTCCCCTCTTGAAAAGTATTGTGCCTACGATTGGACTGATGCCAATTTCAGCAGCCAGTCTGTCAGCTGCTTCCTGATTCTGCTGTGTGAGAGGTTGGTACTTCCATTTGTAAGTCATTTATATGTTGTTTTATTATTGGCATGGCGGAATATTGCCTCCACTGGCATGGTCGGCAACGGCACTGTCTGCACTCTCTGCAAATTGTATGTAAAGGTAGGACATTTTTTTGTAACGGGACGACTGTAAACATTAAAAACTCTAAAAATTGACATCTTGTCGCCCAAAGGGTTTTGCCTGAAAACAAGAGAGCCCGGAAACCGATTGAAGCGGTTTCCGGACTCCGGGAAAACAGGTCTGCTGTCTCGTTTGTTCCAAAAGGGGGAAGAGACAGCCAGATGCCTGATGGGGTTTATTTCAAACCGAGTTTCTTGGCTATTTTCTCAGGGATTGCGTTCTTGTTGATGAGGATGTTCATGGTCTTGTAGGCGGCATAGGCTTTTGAGATGTAGGCGAAGCCCTTGTATTTGCCATACAATCCCCACGAGTTCTTCATCATGTAGTATTCCTTGCCGTTCTGGTCTTTTGCAATGCCGTAGATGACCATGCCGTGATCATCGGTTGTTTCCCAATTGTCGTAGGCTTCCTGACGGAGTTTCTGGGTAATGACCATTTCCCCGCTTTCCGAGATTGACGGGTTGTTGCCGCTGGTCTTGCCGATCCAGCGTTCCTGATCGCTGCCCTCGCTGCTCTGGCTGTTCTTTTTTGCGTCTACCGGCACGCTTGCTACGCAACTTCCGTCACGGTTGAAATAACCCTCGCTTACATCGGCACCCCATGCGAATGCGTAGCCGTTGTTGACGGCATAGTCCATCACTTCCATGAACTCATCCAGAGGCAGGTTGTAGCTGAGCCCCCAACGCCAGTTGTCCTGTACCTCAATGACAAATTGGGAGTAGAAAGGGTGATGGGTGTATGACGTGAGGCTTACATAGTCGTCCCAGTCAAGCCCGAGGCTTGCAGCAAAGGTCTTGGGAGTATATTTCTTGCCTTCATACTTGAATTCTTCGGGCAGTTTGCCGAGATATGTGTCGTAGATGGCTTCAAGGCCTTTTTTCCAGCAGGGGCTCAGTGTCTTGGGCTTGCTTGATCCCGTCAGCCCTTTGACGTAGCCGGTGGCTACCTTGTCGAGCTCGTTGTGGTTGAAGAGGGTGTCGCCGTAGAGACTGCCGGCTGGCACTGTCGCGCTCTCCGGACACAGTCCGTAGTTTTTCGCACAGTAGACAACATCATAGAAACTTCCTCCCTGCGAAAAACTTACATCACCGTGCATACGCACATGGGCTTCGGCGCGGTCCATCATCGTGTGATGCACCACAAAAGCCTCGCTGAGATCGTAGGTCTTGCCTGTCTTGCGCAGGATTTCCGACTCGAAATAGCTTAGCGAAGAGAAGCACCAGCAGGTGCCCGAACGGCTCTGGTTCTTCACCGAAGTGATCGGAGCCTCTTTGATTACCGTGAAAGTGAGCTCTTCCTTTTCCTTGTCTTTTTTCTCCTGGGCGTTGGCTGACAGAGCAAAGGTCAGCATACTAGCGGCAAGGAACGGTGCGAATGACGTTGTTATTCTCATTTTGATTACAAATTAGTTAATGTTGTTTCTAATGACTGTTAATGCGTTTTTCTTGCTGATGCTGTCACTGGTGCGGCATCAGGAGAAATGGAACTCCTGAACGTATTTTTCCACATCATCGGCATGGTACGGTATTATATCCCGTCCCAGGAAACGCGCTCCCGCTTCGGTTACCAGTACATCGTCTTCAATGCGTATACCGCCGAAATCCTTGTATTTCTCTATGGCATCGAAGTTGAGGAAATTGCTGTTGGTATTGTTGGCTTTCCAGCTGTCTATTAGGTCGGGGATAAAGTAGATGCCCGGTTCGTCGGTGACAACAAATCCCTTTTGCAGCCGCCGTCCCATGCGCAGACTGGCTGTGCCGAATTGGGTGGACGGCTGGATTTCCTCGTCGTATCCCACGTTGGTCTGTCCGAGGTTTTCCATGTCGTGTACATCCATGCCCATCATGTGGCCAAGCCCGTGGGGGAGGAACAGCGCATGCGCCCCTGATGCCACGGCTTCGTCGGTGTCGCCTTTCATCAGCCCGAGGTCTTTCAGCCCGTCGGTTATCAGACGGCAGACATCCATGTGGACATCATACCACAGCACTCCCGGCTTTGCCTTTTCCAATGCAAGGTCGTGGGCCTTTTCCACTATGGTGTATATGTCGCGCTGGCGGTGGGTGAACTTGCCGCTGACAGGAATGGTACGCGTGTGGTCGGAGCAGTAGCTGTTGGCGGTCTCTGCTCCTGCATCCACAAGGAGAAGTCTGCCTGCCTCGAGGAAGCTCATCTTGGGTGCTCCGTGCAGTATTTCGCCGTGCATTGTCACTATAGAAGAAAACGACACCTTGCTGCCCAATGCGTTGGCGATGCCGTCAATGGTGCCGCCTATGAAATGCTCTGTAACTCCCGGCTGTGCCAGTTTCATGGCCGTGGTGTGCATTTTGAAGCCTATGGAGCAGGCGCGCTCTATCTCTTTTATTTCCTCTTCGCTTTTTGTGGAACGCAGTGTCACGACGGCTTTTATCAGTTCGCCCGACGCTGCGTCTTTCTGCAGTGCGGGCTTTATGCCGAGCAGTTCTTCAAGCAGTATCATGTGGTCATGGCGATAGGGTGGCAGGAAATGGATTTTCTGCCCTTTCAGCCCGGCTGCCGCAACGAGTTCTGCCAATTTGCCGAATGGGGCGGTTTCGGTTACTCCCACCGCGTCAGCCATGTCGCGTATGCTCTCCACGCTGCCGTACCAGACGATGTCGTCAATGTCAATGTCGTTGCCCACGAGGAGTTCCCTGTCGTTGTCTATGTCTATGATTCCGGCCAGTCCGTCGCGTGCCGCTCCGAAGAAATACAGGAAACTGCTGTCCTGGCGGAAAGTGTAGCAGTTGGCGGGATAGTTGGCCGGGCTGTCGTTGTTGCCCAACATGACAACGAGACCGCTGCCCACAAGTTTCTTGAGAGCCCTGCGCCTGTCAATGTAGGTTTCTTTGCTGAACATATACGGTTGTGTTTTTGTCTGCCTTGCGAAATTACAACAATATTCTGTAAACGGGATTTTTCCCGGGAGGAAAATGCTACGGCCGGTCTGGTCGTTGTAGTCCCAGAGTGTCGTATGCTCGTTTCAGCCCGTGCAGAGCCTCAAGCAGTTCACGGCGTGGCAGGGCGACGTTGAGCCTCATGAACATTGCGCCGTTGTGCCCGAACATGCTGCCTTCGTTGAGAAACATGTTGGCACCGTTCAGATAAAAGTCCACGAGCTCCTCTTCGTTGTTGAAAGGCATCTCCCTGTTGTCCAGAAAGACGAGGAACGAAGCTTCTGTCTTCATGGGCTTTATCTTGGGGCAGTTTTCCGCGAGGAACTGTTCAACGGCGGTTATGTTGCCCTTGACATAGTGCAGCATCTGGTTCAGCCACTCTTCGCCCTCCGCCGTGTAGCACGCCTGTAGACAGTCGTAGGCAAAGGCGTTGCCGACAGTCACATCGGCCTGGTCAAGAAACCTGTAGAATCTTTCGCTCAGCCCACTGTTGTGCGTGAAGCAGTAAGATGTCACGATGCCCGGCATGTTGAATGCCTTGCTCGGAGCCATGAATGTGATGCTGTTGCTTTCGGCATCGTCTGAAATCTTGCAGAAAGGAACGTGCTTGTGTCCGGGATGCGTCATGTCGGCGTGTATCTCGTCGCTTATGACCAACACGTTGTACCGTTTGCAGAGGGTGGCCAGCCTTGCAAGTTCTTCGGGCTTCCATACGGTGCCTCCGGGATTGTGGGGGTTACACAACAGCATCATCTTGCAGTGGGGCAACTTATCCTCGAGGTCACCAAAATCCATCTCAAACCGTCCGTCCACAATCTTGAGCGGACTCTCCACCTTGGTTCTTCCGTTGATTTCTATGATATGGTGGAAAGGGTGGTAGACAGGTGTCTGAATAAGTATTTTGTCTCCTTTGTCGGTAAGGGCGCAGATTGCATGGTGCAACCCCGGTACAATGCCGGCTATGAAATGTATATGCCTTTCATTGAGTCTGATGCCGTATCGGCGACCTACCCAGTCTGCGATGCTGTCGTAGTATGGTTTGAAAGGCACGGTGTAGCCCAGCACCTTATAGCCGAGCCGCTTGTTAATGGCTCTGTATACAAAAGGTGGGGTCGCGAAATCCATATCGGCTACCCAGAGAGGACAGACGTTTTTGTTGCCGGTATGCTGTATGACAGCATCCCATTTCAGACTGTCAGTGCCGATGCGGTCTATGTGTTGGTTGAAATCGTAGTTTTTCACAGTTTCAGTTTCTTTTGAATGCCATCCCGGCGAGATAGCATACCGTAGCTATGGCCATACCGTTTATGGACGGGATGCCCCATGTTACCAGATTGGCCACGACAGCACCGGCTACAACTCCTGTCACTGCCCATGGATCTACCGTCTTGCCCTGCTTCCACGCGGCTTTGTTGCGGTTGGCGAAATAGCCTACGATGAGTATTATGCCCACGGGGGGGAGGGTGCAGTTGAGAATGTTGAGGTATTCGCAGAAATTGTTGTAAAGCCACACGGCCGAAACAATGCCTATGATGCCGCTTACAAGGACCATCGGGCGTTTTCCTGTCTTGAAGATGTTGGCCAGTCCCAGACCGGTGGAGTAGAGGGCGTTGTCGTTGGTTGTCCAGATGTTGAGTCCCAGCACGAGAATGGCGGCGTAGAAAAGGTTGAGGTTTATCATCACGTCAAAGATGTCGCTTCCGCCCACGTAGATGTAGCTCACGGCACCGAAGAGGAACATCAGGCTGTTGCCTATGAAGAAGGCAATGATGGTAATGATGCATCCTGCCTTGCCTGTCTTGGAGAAACGCGAGAAGTTGGGTGTGGCTGTTCCTCCGCTGATAAAACTGCCTATCACCAGTCCGGCACCGGCAATGATACCCATGGTCTTGCTGCCCAGGTTGAACTGCTCTACCAGTCCGTGATGTCCCTGCATGACAGCCATCACCATGGCAACGGAACCCAGTATGGCAACGCATGGTACCGCTATGTAGCTGACAATGGCAAGTCCCTTGATTCCGAAATAGGCTGACGAGGTCATGCAAATGCCGGCAACGGCCACCATGGCGTATATTGCCAGAGGGCTGTCGCCGAATGCCACCTTGGCTATCGGGATGGCAAACATGGCAAGACCTACCCCAAACCATCCGGTCTGCGTGAAACTTATCATGGCACTGGGCAGGTAGCTTCCTTTCGTCCCGAAAACCTTTATGGCCAGAAGGTCAAGGCTCAGACCGCTTTTCGCTCCTATATACCCCAAAGCTCCGGTGTAGGCTCCGAGGATGATGCCGCCAAGAATCATGGCTGTTATGAAATTGGTGAAGTCAAGCCCCTTGGCCATTTCCTGCCCTACCCACATGCTGGCAGAGAAAAAAGTGAAACCCATCATGATCATGAATATGCTCATGTTGCTCTTGCGTGCGCCAGGGCTAACCGCTGTTGATTGGAAGTCAATGTCTTTGTGTGGTGTACTCATTGTGTTGGATTGTTGTTATTTTTTGTATTCTTCAAATGCTTGGGCTATCTCCTGCAATCGCACTTCGGCTATGTGTTTCAGATTGCGCTTGTGGTTCTTCTTACGGAAATTCTCTTCACTGCGGAACAAGGCTCTAAGCATCTCGCCGTCGGCTGTCAGTCCCTCTGCGTAGTGGTTGGTTTCCAGCCATTCTTCGTAGGAGGCAGGCGATGGATACCCTATCTTCTCGTCGGTAAAAGCTTTCATGTTGACATTGTCGGCCACGGCGCGTATGTCGCGCCAGTATTCCAGCACTTCATCGCAGTGTTCCTGTATTTCATAGCGCCGTGCGCCGCCGTCGTAGATTATGCATTTCTCGAAAATGGCATTCTCGCTTTCCAGCACAGCCCTGCGGTATTCTGGTGCCAACACCGAGCGGTTCCAGTAGAAATCTATGTTTGGCACGTTCACGCCCGTCACGCCACGTGTCTGGTAGACGCTGAAAATCCCCTCGTAGAACACGCAGGTGAAACCCTCGAAGTCAGGCCAGTACTGCCTTATCTGTTCCGTGAATGTCTCCATCAGATCAAATGCCCTCGTGCCGCCGACAGTGAAGAATATCACACGGCGCAGTTTTGCCCCACGCCGTTTGTATTTGTCAAGGATGTAGTCAAAGCACAGTTTGAGGGTGTCGCCCGTTGCAATGATGTCTCCGATGACCATCGTGCCGTTGTTCACGATGTTGTATTTCTGGTATTTTATGTCCAGACCCTTGATTTCCTTGTTCTTGATGATCCTTTCGCATGAGAGGAAATTTATGTTGTCTACTTGAATGCCCGCCCTGAAACAGCTCTCTTCCACAGAATAGTTAAGTCCGCCACGCAGTATCGTGAGTATGTCCACGCTGTCGTGCAGTCCCTGGCTTCTGAAATATTTCAGAGCCTCTACGGTGGGCGGCATCGTGTCAAGGTATGTCTGGAATCCGACCTCTTCAGGACTCATGAGAAGTCTTCGTGAATCCTTGTAGGTGGTGATGAAGTAATTGTTTAGAAGTTTTGGGGTGTCAAGTTTATATAGAGTTATGTCCTCGGAACATGCAACCGTAGCCAGTTTAGTGTTGTCCAAATAGTTGTGCATAGTATTTTGTCGGAATTTTCCTGTTGAAATTACAAGCTGCAAATATAAACATATTTTCAGGAAATTTCCGTTTTTTTATCGGGGAACAGTGTTTTTGCGGTCAATATGAAAAGAATGCCGATCCCCAAAGAACCAAAGAATGGCCAAACGGATGGTGAAAGGGGAAAAAACAGTAATTTTGCCGAAAAGGCAATGGCGGTGAAGAACGATTTCTGCGACAGGCTGGCAGCATTGCTGCGCCGACAACCCTACGATTGGGAGAGCCATAAGGAACTTTGTTGTATTATGCGTCTGGTTTGCGAAGAGATTTGTCCGGAGGGAATGGCATGTCCGGATTTCTTTTCCTTGCTGGAAGTTGTGTGCGACAGTTGTCACATTCCGAAACCAATGGCTGACGGGCTGCAGGCATTGCGCCGCAAGTCAAACAGTCCCGACCGTGTGACGGAAGAGGATTTCATGGCTGATGCACGCTTGTTGGCAGAGTTTATAGCCTTTGTCTGCGGGAAACCTGTTCCGGAAGAACTGTGCGGGCTTTTGTCCGGGATTCGAGAATCCGCTGCGGAACAGAGGCGGGAGTCTTGTTTGCCTGATGGTGGGCAACGGGAATTCAGTCTGCTCAGGGTGAGGGTTGTGGGCGTTTCCGGGCATATTGTCACTGCCCGTGCTGACAGCGACAATGTGTCCGGCATCATAAGCATTGACTGCGGCAAGGCAGGTGTTGGCGGTTGCCTGACGTATATTGCCGGGCTGGTTCATGAAGGTTCCGTACTCAATCTGCTTGATGTCAGTGTGACGCATGGCGGAGAGTGTGTCCCGCAGTGGATTGTCTTTGAACCTGACTATCTGGTGTCGCCGTCTGACGTGGCGGCCGTCTTTGAACCACAGGGGGCTTCGCCATACAACTATTTCATAAGGATGTTCACGCCGCCGGAGGTTTCCCTTCCGCTGTTGCTCGGCATAGCTTCGGGGGTGTTTTTGGACGATCTTCTGGCAGAGGCGCAGAATGGCGGCGGCAACACGTTGACATACTCTGTCTCCATGCAGAGGGTATTCAGGAAAATGCCAATAGAGTTCTCGCTGTTTATGGCCGATGCAGACAAGGCCGGAATGTTCCACCGTGAAGCGGTGCGGCAGTTCGACAACATACGCCGTCTTCTCAGCGACAAGATCAACGCAGGCAGCGGCTTCTGTCTTGGAGAGTCGTTGCTTGAGCCATCGCTGGTGTGCCCGCAGGCGGGGCTGGCGGGGCGTATGGATTTTCTGCAGAGTGACGGCAGTAGGCTCATAGAGCACAAAAGCGGCAAACGCGACGAGTTTTCCGGTACTGGCCGTAAGCCCCATCTTGTGCAGCTCATGCTTTATCAGATGATGGTAGAACGTTGTATGGGACTGGATGGAGACGATATTCATGCCTATCTGCTTTATTCGCGCTATTCTGACGGATTGACAAGGAAAAAACCGGACAAAGCCCTGCTGTACTGCGCCCTCGAGATGCGCAACAGGATTGTGGGCATGATTGGACGCATCGCCGAGGGGGAACTCGGTGATGTCATGACGGAAGTTGCAACAGATGACTTCCGGATTGGCAAAATAAGCGACAGGCTGTGGTCGTATGTAAAGCCGCGCCTTGATCGGGTGTTTGGAATGTTTGCCGGTGGTTGCAATGGCACTGCTTGCACCTATGCGGTGAGGTTCTGTGCCTTTCTGATGAAGGAAAATTGGTATGCCAAAACGGGTTGCTCCACAGCCGGAATCCACGGATATGCCGATCTGTGGAACATTCCGGCAATGGAGAGAATGGCAAACGGGGATATGCTTGCCGGTCTTGCCATACAGCATGTCGTGACTGTCGGCGACAGAATAGAGTCCATAGTGTTTGCACTGCCGGAAGATGAACACTGCCGGCAGTCGAATTTCCGTCCTGGCGATGCCGTGCAGATTTATTGTTACAGTGGCGTTTTGCCGGACGTGTCAAGCCAGTGTACTTTCAGGGGCAGGATGACCAGACTTACGCCGGCGGAGGCAGAGGTGGTCCTCGCCAACCCGCAACATCGTCTGTCTCTGTTCAACAATGCCCCCGGCCGGTATTTCGCCATAGAACACGATCATATTGATTCCGGCAATGCGGTGTTGTGTAGCAGTCTGTTTTCTTTCATGGAACTGCCGTCTGTCCGGCAGGACAAATTTCTGCTTGCCGGACTGCCTGAGAGGGGGGTGCCCGGGCCGTTGTGTGGCAGTTATCAAGGTTTTGACGAACTTGTTGCGCTTGAGCGGGCTTCGCGCGAGTGGTTTCTCGTGATAGGCCCGCCGGGGTCGGGCAAGACATCGCGCGCCCTGCGCTATATGGCGGAAGAGGAGTTGAGGGTCTCGCCGCATACGCGCGTCATGATGCTTGCCTACACCAATAAGGCCGTTGACGAAATATGTGCCATGCTTGAGAATATCGTGGCCGACACGCCGGAGCTGCTTGGCGACTACCTGCGTCTGGGACGTAAGACCAGTGCTTCGCCGGAGTATCACAGGCGTATGCTGGACAGCCGGGTGGCGCACGGATGCGGCAAGGCGCGGGATGTGCGTGACCTCCTTGCCCGGATGCGTGTGGTAGTGGCAACGGTCAGTACCATGTCGCAGCAGACGGTCTTGTTGGACAGTTGTGATTTTGAAGTGGCGTTCATAGATGAGGCGTCACAGATTATCGAGCCGTATATCCTGCCGGTATATACCCGGGGCAGGATAAGACGCTACGTGCTGGTCGGCGACCAGAAGCAGTTGCCTGCCGTGGTGATTCAGAGCCGTTCCGAGGCTGCCGTGACGGACGAGTCCCTCAACAGGATTGGAATACACGACTGCTCCGAATCGCTGTTCTGCCGTATGCTGCACCGCTTCATGTCTTCTGGGCGCAGTGACCTCTATTGCCAGATAAAGGCCCAAGGGCGTATGCATCCGGACTTGTTCCGGTTTGTCAACAGCCGGTTCTATGGCGGCACTCTGGAATGTGTGCCTCTGAAACACCAGAAACGTGACGTGAAAGAGCTCTATCCGACATTGCCGTCCTTTGACTCGGGGTCTGGCGATTTGGTGCGCCGTCTGGCTCGTAATAGGGTGGTGTTTCTGGACTGTCCCCCTGTTGACGACGGTCTCAACGACAAGGTCAATCTGGCGGAGGCGCGGGCGGTTGCCGACTGTGTGGCGGCACTTTACGGACTCTACAAGGCCAACAACCGCATCCTCAAGGCTGAAGACGTGGGGGTGATAGTGCCGTATCGCAACCAGATTTCCATGATAAGGGCATGCTTGCGCCAAAAGGACTCCGGTGTCCTGCCGGACATTGCGATAGACACGGTTGAACGTTATCAGGGCTCACAGCGTGACATTATTATATACTCGCTTACGGTGAGACACGTCTCGCAGATGAGGTTTCTTATGTCTTCGGTCTATAATGAGAGTGACGGACTCTACGACGGAGACTATCCCGTGGACCGCAAGCTCAACGTGGCACTCACACGGGCGCGCGAACAGGTGATACTCATAGGCAACAGGCGGCTGCTGGAGCAATCGCCGCTTTTCAGGGATCTGATAAATATGTGTGACAGTTGACTCCATCCACAGTCAGGCGGCAATTCTTTAGTTCCGTAAAACGCCTGTTTTCATGAAAAAATACTACCTTTGCGTTCCAACACTCGAGGAAAATCCTGATATCATATAAATTGGAACCATGAAGAAACTTTCAACTTTTGCAGCGGGCTTAGCGTTAAGCCTGTTTGTGGCACTGCCGCAGAGTGCGGAGGCCCAGTCGTATCAGACCAAGTGGCATTGGAACGAGGGAACCATCGAGGTGGAGTCCCCCGCCCGTCCTGCCGGTCAGAAAGATGTGCTTAATCTTGCCTTGCCGGCCGAGCCTGTCGTGCGTGTAGCCTTTGTCGGTCTCGGCATGAGAGGACCTGGCGCAGTGGAGCGTTTCACCCATATAAACGGTGTGCGCATTGTTGCGCTGTGTGACTACGAACCGAACCGCGTGGAGGCCTGCCAGAAGATCCTGAAGAATGCCGGACTTCCCGAAGCTGCCTCATATTCGGGTGCCAAAGGCTATGAGGATCTCTGCAAGCGTCCGGACATCAATCTCGTCTATGTGGCCACTGACTGGGATCACCATTTCCCTGTTGCCAAGTGTGCCTTGGAAAACGGCAAGAACACCGCCATTGAGGTGCCCTCTGCCCTGAACCTGCAACAGTGTTGGGATCTCATAAACCTTGCGGAGCAGAAACAGCTCCACTGCATGATTCTTGAGAACTGCTGCTATGACTGGTATGAAATGAACGCCCTCAATATGGCGCAGCACGGTGTGTTCGGTGAGGTGCTCCGCGCCGAGGGTGCCTATATCCACAACCTTGACTCGTTCTGGGACTACTACTGGAAAAACCCTGACGGCTCTGACCCCGACAAGCTCGGTTGGCGCATGAAATACAACAAGGAATACCGCGGCGACCTGTATGCCACCCACGGTCTGGGCCCAGTGGCGCAGGCTCTTGACATACACCGCGGCGACCGTTTCACAACCCTTGTAGCCATGGACACCAAAAGCAGCCACGGCAAAGCCTATGTGGAGAAGAAGACAGGCCGCCCGTGCAATGATTTCCGCAGCGGTGACCACACTACTACGCTCATGCGTACGGCAAACGGCAAAGTGGTGGAGATACAGCACAACGTGATGACCCCTCAGCCATACAACCGCCTTTACAAACTTACAGGCACAAAGGGCTACGCCACCAAATATCCCGAGCCGCGTTTCGCTCTTGACGCCTCAACCCTCAAGGATGCGGGCGTGCCGGCGGTGGACAACCTCAACAGCCACGATTTCATGCCCGCAGACCAGCAGGCCAAGCTTGAGGCCAAGTACATGCACCCTATTTTGGCCAAGTACGGTGCGATGGCCAAGGAAGTGGGTGGTCACGGGGGAATGGATTTCATAATGGACAGCCGCCTTGTATACTGTATGCAGAACGGACTGCCCCTTGACATGGATGTCTATGATCTTGCGGAATGGTGCTGCTTGGGCGAACTCGGGGCGTTGTCAATGGACCACAACTGCGCATCTGTGGCTTTCCCCGACTTCACTCGCGGCAACTGGGACAGGCAGAAGGGCTTCAAACACGCCTATGCCACGCCCGAGCAGGAGAAGCAGTCGGCAGCGATAGCGGAGGCTTATACGCAGACTCTCAAGACAAAGGGGGCGGATGCCGCTGAAAAAGAACTCAAAAAGATGCTGAAGAAACTTGGTGCAGCCAAGAAATGACGTTTGGCGCGTTTTTCCAGCCATTTGTCCTATGGCATTTTCGTACGCGAAGTCGGAACACATTCCGGCTTCGCGTGCTTTTAAGAAAGCCCCGGCAAAATCAATTCTCGGCATGAAATTCGCTGACAGCCTCGGAGAATGCTTTTTTTGGCGTTTTCTTGAATGAAAAATTGTGTTAAAAACCCTGTGTGCCAAAAAAAAAATGTAAATTGCGTTCCAAAACCGAAAAACAGTGGAATACAACAAAGAAACAAATACTATGAAGATATGAAGAAAAGAAAAGTCTTGATTGCATTCGCCCTTCTGGTGGGGGCGGTTGGGTTTGTTGGCTGCACGGACAAAGTCGATGAGTCCGACATCTACACCTTTACTGGGAAACTGATGGCGGACTATATTGACGAGGACGAAAATCTGTCTAAATTCAGCTATCTGACGAAGCGCGTGCGGCTGAGCGACAGGTCTGGGTCAACGGTATACAATCTCCTGTCGGCACGCGGTAATTTCACATGCTTCGTACCGACCGATGAGGCGGTGCAGGCTTTTCTGGACTCCCTCTATAATACGACAGGCTACGACATTACCCAAACGCCCGACTCCACGGCGGAATACATTGTCAACAACTGTCTGATAGACCATGACAATAGCGATGCGCTCCTCTCCACATCTTTCCGGGAGGGCACGCTTGAGACCCAGTCGTTTGCCGGCCGTTTCGTGACGATTAACTTTGACACTCTGGACGGTGGAACCTATGTGGACAAGTACTCGCGCATCATCAGCCGCGACATAGAAGTGGAAAACGGAATCCTCCATGTGGTAGACAGGGTCGTGGCACCCACCACCTCTGGACTCGGATCACTGATAGAGGCCACCTCCTATCTGCAGGTATTCTCCAATCTGCTCAAGGTCACGGGCTATGATGAAGTGCTGGCCTCGCCGTACCGTGACATGGATTACGAGAAAAACCATCCTGAAACTGGACTTGGCACTCCTACCGAGACCGGCGACAAGCCTGTACCTTGCCCGGACCACCGTGATTTTGGATATACCGTGTTTGTGGAAGTTGATAGCCTGTTCGAGAAGAAATTTGGCTTTACGGTGCAGAAAAGCGACAATGGCCGGATAGCCAACTGGGACGAGATATTCTCCGTAATAGAGCGCAAGTGCAGGGAGTATTACCCCGACGCTGCGAGCGATGACTACAGGAGTGACGAAAACGCTGTACACCAGTTTGTGGGATACCACATCATAGATCGTGCTATTTCATACAACAACATCAACGTACACTACAATGAGCAGGGCTTCGGATACAAATATCCCGAAAACCTTTCCATTGACACTTGGTGCTATTACCCCACGCTCTCGCAGAACCGCATCATGAAAATCATGGAGGGCAAGCAGATTGACGGCAAACGTATCAACCGGTATGTGTCGGAACGCGATCCAAGAAATTACAACGAGATTACGGTGCCGCGTCCGGGCATCTTGCTGAGCAACTATGGTGAAAATGCCGCTCTAAACGGATATTTCTATACCATTGACGACATTCTTGTCTATGATGACGATGTCCCCAACAAGGTGCTCAACGAACGTATGCGTTACGATATCTGTGACTTGCTGCCAGAGCAGATGTCTTCAGGCTTCCGCAGAATCACTGAGGGCGATCGCCTCAAGGGTATGAACATCCCGACCGGATATTTTGAAAACATGACATTCACCGACGAGAGCCGTGTGGTTTACCTTTGCGGCTACAGTTACGTATGGCAGAACTATCAGGGCGACGAATACAATATTGTAGGGCAGTATGACGTGACCATCAAGCTGCCCCCCGTGCCCTACTACGGCACCTATGAGTTCCGTCTCGGTCTTCAGAACCTTAACACGCGCGGAATGTGTCAGGTCTATTTTGGTACCAACAAGAACAACCTTGAGGCTGCGGGGTTGCCCCTTGACATGCGTATCTACACCAATCATGATCTTACCGGCTTTGAAGAGGACGATCCCGACGGCGATGAGGACATCAATACCGAAATAGAGAAGCGTATGCGCCTGAAAGGCTACATGAAATCACCCAAGTATTTCGGCACGGCAAGCTCTGCTGCGGTCACATCCAATTTCCGCAACAACGAGCGTGTGATGAGAGGCATCATATACACAGGAACGATGGATCCCAAAGAAACGTACTACATCCGCTTGAAGTCCGTACTTGAAAACACCTCGACACAGCTGTTCCTGGACTACATCGAACTGTGTCCGAAGTCTGTCTACGCCGGTACGGTTGAGGAAGACAAATGGTGACTTCCCTCTTCAGCATATAGAGGATGACATATATGGGCACGGGCGACCGCAATCGATTGCGGTCGCCCGTGCCTTTCCCTATACTGTTGTGGTTACACGCCTTTGCCCGTCAAATTGACGTTGTGGAGTGTTGCCATGGCTAACTTGTGTTGTCATACAAATTTCGCCTGTTGCTTTGTTGTGAGTAAAAAGAAATGTAAATTTGTGAGTGCATCACGGTATGCTACGGACACCCCTGTTGCCTGCAAGGGATACGGACTGTCCGGCAAACATCGGTTTATGGCAGACGGAATGAAAACACTGACAGTATGCCGGGCCTCGGCCGGCACCGGCAAAACCTACACACTGGCCGCGCGGTATATCGCGTTGTTGATGGGCGACGAGTCCGATTTCCTGTTCCGCAACATCCTTGCCGTCACCTTTACCAACAAGGCGACAGCGGAGATGAAGCAGCGCATATTGTCGTATCTGTATCTCATGGCGGAGGGCGACGGGAACAATGACAGGCGCAAGGATTTTGTTGGAAAAGTACTTGAATACATACGCGAAAGCGGCGGTAGAGTCCCGGATGTGACACAGTCTGACGGATTACGCCGGAAGGCGCGACAAGTGTTCCATAACATTATTGGAGATTACGACAACATGAAAGTCATGACGATAGACTCGTTCCTGCAGACCCTTGTGACGGGTATGGCGCAGGCTGTGGGCATCGGTATGTCGTTCAATGTGGTACTTGACATCAACCATACCATTTCCACTGCCATCGATGAAATCATGACAGCTCATATAAATGACAATCCTGACACCGAAAAGCTGTTGACGGAATATGTGAAAGCACAGCTTGCTGACGAAAAGGGATGGGACGTGAGATCAAAGATCCTCTCCATGGCAAAGGAGATTCTCAAGGAAGCGGTGCAGGACAAAAATGAAAAACAGATATTTGATGTCAAGACTCTCCGCAGTTATCAGAGAAAACTGACAGCGGTCTTCCGCAAGGAAATGGCAAGTATGCGCAATGTCTATGACAAAGTGTGCAACTGTGAACGCGATGGGGAGATTGCCGATGGAAAGCGTTACTACAGCATGATAGAGCGTGTGAGGAAATCTCTTGACAACAAGGCTTCTGCTGCCGATGTCTTCCGTGGACTCTCGGAAACCGACAGCGGCCGTCTGCAGTCAGAGAAATTCCTGGACAAGTTCAGTCCGCAGAACCGTAGCAGGGCACTTGAGGTGCGTGCCGCCCTGACGGAAATGTGCCGGTTGTGCAGGGAGCTGAGAAAGGAGTACTTCCTGTATAGGATTACCAACGAACATCTCAATGATCTCATGATGATGACATCTGTGAAAGACCGCATGGATGTCAATCTGAGAGAGTCCAACAGTATTCTGCTTGCCCGCACGGCCTGTTTGCTGTCGAAGAGCCTTGCGCCCGGCGATGCGGACTTCATTATGGAAAAGGCCGGCATACGGTTCAAACATATAATGATTGACGAGTTTCAGGACACTTCGGTCTTGCAGTGGCAGGTCTTCAGGCATTTGGTGAATGAGGTTCTGGGATCTGGTGGCACAACCTTTATTGTTGGCGATGTCAAGCAGAGTATATACCGTTGGCGTAATGGCGACTATACCATCATGGAAAAGCTGGGCAGCTCAGAACCGTTTTCGGCTTACTATGACGAAAAACCCTTGACCCGAAACTACCGCAGCCAGGCCAATGTGGTGAAATTCAACCTGTCGCTGTTTGCCAAATTGACCTCTTTGGACGAAAAACTCAGGGAGTTTGACAGTCTCTACAGGGAGGGATGCAACGGTTACTCGCCGGAGCATCTGGATGATTTCCACAACTGCGGAACCGTCCATGACGGATATGTGCAGTATCGGGCGTATCCTTACTTCTCTGGAAGGGCAGGGGCTGATTTTAGCGAAGCCCAAAAAACAAGAAAACGAAAGGTGGTGGCCCAACAGGTTGCCGTGCAGATGTTTGAAGATATAGGTTTGCTGTTGGACAAGGGCGCCGCGTCTTCCGATGTTCTCATTCTGATACGCAACAGTTCGGAGATAGACACGATAGTTGAAGCGTATGCCAATTCCGCACTGTCGGGCAAGGGAATAAAGCTGAGTTCAAACGATAGCTTCCTGTTGGACAAGTCGGTGCCGGTGCTGTTGGTTGTCGCCGCACTGAAGGTTATCTGCAATTCGGATGCCATATCAAGGGAGTTCTTGTATGCGCATGGCAAGGATGTGGTCAGGCTGCTGAAGTGCGACAGGCGGATGCCGCTGTACGAGATGGTAGAATATGTTGTCAATGTCCTTTTTTGCAATGCGGAGAATATGGTGTGCGTTGACGATGCGGATTTTATAAATTGCTTCCTTGACAAGCTGCGCTCCTATGTTGACAGATACGGCTCTGATGTTCAGAGCTTTATTGCTTATTGGGACGACGAACTGTGCATGACTCCTGTCCCCGCAGCAAACAGCGAGGGTATACGCGTGATGACCATACACTCCGCCAAGGGTCTTGAAGCCAGACATCTGTTTGTTCCGTTCTGTTCATGGAAACTGAGCACGGAATCCGGCAACCACGGAACAAAGCTGTGGGTAACTCCACAGGGAAATGTCGGTGCGGGAGAAAACGGCAGCATTCCCGACAAAATACCCGTGACATTCAAGTCGGTTCTGGAGGAGACTGCTTATGCGGAAGATTATCATGTGGAGAAAAAGGCTCAGCTGGTAGACAATCTGAACCTTCTGTATGTGGCATTGACCCGTGCTGCCGACAACCTTTTCGTATACAGTCCTGTAAATTACAAGTCCATGGCAAAAGATACATTCGATACGGTAGGAGACCTGGTCTTTGAGTGCCTGTCAGACAAAGAGGTCGAGCCGGGAGTGACTTTGCGCGGGAAAGTGGAAAGAGAATGGAACGGCTGCAAAGAGGATGTTCCCGCATACGCCCAGTACTGTGTAGGCAATGCTCCTTATATACGCCCTCAAACTGAGCCAGACGGGAAAGACGGGCTTTCTCCATTTGAATACAGGTATTCGGACAAAGAGAAACTTGGACTCCACTGTTATTCCACACGTGGCAACATCTCGTTCCGGCAGTCACAGGAGTCAATGCTTTACAGTCCCGGCGATGCATGCGACCGCCGTAATTCCCGCATTGATGCGGGCATATTGCGACATAATATTCTGGCGCAAATCAAGACCGTGTCAGAGGCTGGAAATGTCGTTGACA
Source organism: Anaerovoracaceae bacterium (assembly GCA_963617965.1). Lineage (GTDB taxonomy): Bacteria > Bacteroidota > Bacteroidia > Bacteroidales > Bacteroidaceae > UBA6382. The sequence continues at coordinate 16,280 of CAVEQO010000010.1, read as the reverse complement.
GATTCTATGCTAAAGGCATAATAGAAACAAAAGAGGACGCTCTTGAAATAAAGAAAGAACTTGACGGCGCTTGGAAGAAATGGGCGGAAATGGCGGACTGGTTCAGCGGGAATTGGAAAGTGTTGCGTGAGGTGACTCTGATATGTCCTTCGGACAACGGAGAAGATGTCAAGACAGAGATGCGCCCTGACCGGGTTATGATAAAAAACGGAAAGGCGGTTGTGTTGGATTTTAAGTTCGGAAAGCATAACCACGAGTATTCCTGTCAGGTGGAGAGATATGTGCAGGCGTTGCGTCGTATGGGGTATGCCGATGTGGAGGGCTGGCTGTGGTATGGTTTTGACAATGAGCTTGTCAAGGTTTGTTGACCCCGTGCGGACGGTTGCGCTCCGTTAGCATGGAGACATAAATTGATTACGATAGGAAAATGGAATTTTTGAAATTTGTTGTCGGCGATTTATACAAGCGGTTTAACGGACATCTTGAAAATGTAACTGTTGTATTGCCTACCCGTAGAGCCGGTCTGTTCGTGAAAAAGTATTTTGCAGAACTGGTGAGTGACAAGCCTGCCTGTGCGCCGTCATGTACGACCATAACAGACTTGTTTGACTCTTTGTGTGTACTGAAACCCGTTGATGAGATAAAGGCTGTGTGTATGCTCTATGATATATACAAGCGGCAAACGGAACAGGTCTGCACTGCCAACCGTACTCTGACACTGGACTGCTTCTATAGCTGGGGCCGCCAGTTGATTGCCGATTTTGACAATGTAGACAAGAATCACATGGATTCTCGTGGGGAGGATATCTTCAGAAGCTCGGCGGAAGCCCATGAATTTGACAAGGACAATCTTGACAAAGAGGTGAAGGAACGCATCAAAAGCCTTGTTCGCGGATCGGCTGGCGGAGTTGTCTGGAACGGCGACGGCGAACCTTTCAGAAAGTTCTTTGAACAGATCTGGAAGGAAATACCGGGCATATACAGTGAGTTTTCGGAACGTCTCAGGAAAGAGGGCTGTGCCCTTGATGGGGCACGCAACAAGTGGGTGGTTCGCAACTTTGAAACAGTGTGGCAAGACATCAGCGACACAACGTTTGCTTTCGTGGGTTTCAACATTCTGCATGGCACAGAGCGCAGGCTCATGCATCTGGTTGACAGCAAGGGAAAAGCCCTGTTCTATTGGGACTACGATAAAGAGTTTGACGAGTCGGAGATTTTCATTCCTGCCTACCGCAACGTAAAACGTAACATTGGGGAGTTTGGTGGAATGTATGATACCTCAAGGGCCAATGTGGAAACAATCAACATCGTCTCTGCAACCTCAGACAATGCCCAGGCGCGCTATGTCTACGACTGGCTGTCGGAAAATCACCGTGCCGGGCAATCGTCGGCCATAGTCCTGTGTGACGAGACAATGCTTCACCCCGTAGTGTTCTCCGTTCCGGAGAAATTCTCGGAAAACGTGAATGTCACAAAGGGCTTCCCGATGAAACACACGGGGATATATGCCCGGATCTGTTCTTGGCTCAGAGATCCGGCCAATGTTTCTGACGGAACTGTCGGTATGGTCGACACTCTGCGCAGTCTGATGGTGTTCATTGACGAAGAATGGGATCGCATGTTGCCGGACACTCGCGAAGTCTCTGTCTCTTCAGGTCAGGAGTGGTACGAAATGCTTAACAGAGAGTCTGTCTATCAGGCGCGTTGCGTGGTGTCGCGTTTTGCCTGTTTAGTTGAAGAGGGCGTGTTGGACAAGGTGGAATTCTATACTGTCCGTAATCTGCTTACAGCACATCTTGGCACAGTGAGTATTCCTTTCCATGGAGAGCCGGTAACGGATATCCAGATTATGGGCGCACTTGAGACCAGAACTCTTGATTTTGACAATGTGTTGCTCCTCAATGTTGAAGAAGGCGTGATTCCAAAGTCTGGTCACGACACCTCGTTTATTCCGTATTATCTGCGCAAGTACTACAGACTCACCACACTTGACGACCAGACACAAGTCTACTCTTATAATTTCTTCAGGATATTGCGCAGGTCACACAGTGTGACGCTGCTTTACAGTGATGCTTTTACTTCCGACGGGCAGAAATCCATGTCGCGTTTCGTGATGCAGATTCTCGCTTCCGACACGTTGCGAAGTCTGGTGAAGCGGTTCAAACTCGTCAGCCCGGCAGGGAGTGATGGACTGGAGTCTCATGGCAAGGGGGGTGAGACGGGGACTGCAGACAAGACAAGGGAACTTGTCTCTTTCCGTAATTACGGGGAAAAGCTTGCTGCCGGCAGACGATGCCATCCTGGTAAAGACCTCCGGCTTTCCCCGTCGGCCATAAATACCTATCTGCGGTGTAAGAGGAGTTTCTTCATGAAGTATATGCTTGGCTTGAAAGAACCTGTCAACAGGGGCAGCCTGATGCAGATGAATGAACTGGGGACACTTGTCCACGAGTCTATACGTGCAGCCTACAGCATCATCACCGGTGGCAGTGGAAAGGGCCGTGTGGAGGCTCAGGCTATTGAGGCGTTCCTGAAAGACAAGGCAAAAATAGAACAGGCCGTAAAAATGGCATATGGGGCAATGAACAGGGATTATTGTGAACGTAATGCCAAGACAGGCTCTGAACCGGTTGTGACACAAGACTTTTATTCCCTTGGAGACCATCCTATAGAGACAACGGTGGCGAAAGAGTACCTGCATAATGTGCTTTCCAATGACTGTAGGCTGACGGGATTCAGAATCGTGGGAAACGAACTGAAGAAATATGCCGGGATCAGCATTCCGGCTTTTGGCGACATATCGGTAGGGGGAAGTATCGACAGGCTTGACACGGTGGAAGAAAACGGAAGACGGACAATACGTATAGTGGACTACAAGACGGGACATTATGATGAGAAGAAGATGAAAGCCAACACCATGGAAGATCTCTTCGCACCGGGTTCGGACAAGGGCTATGTGCTACAGACCATGATTTACTGTCTTGCGTGTATGGAAGACGAACAGCTTTTCGGCGAATACAAAGACCTGCCGGTCAAACCGCAATTGCTGTTTACACAAAAAAGGCTCTTGGATTTTGATCCTGACATCACGCTTGGAAATCAACCTGTCAGGGATTTCAGGGACTACCGGGAAGAATTCAGGAACAGCTTGGCAAAACTTGTGGAACAGATACTGGGGGAGACGGAATTTGAGCAGGTTCCCTTGACGGCGGATACGAACAGTCCGTGCCGTACTTGCGCTTTTGCCTTGCTCTGTGGCAGATAGTCGCAAAACTTTTATGGCTATTATAAAAGGCGTGAAAATGCTGATTTTCACGCCTTTTTGCATTTTTCCTTAGAAGGGAATATATGCGCTCTATAATGCAGCGGTGCTGTACAGCACGGCTTTGAACTTGTCCACAAATTCGTCTGCCTCGTCTTTTGTGAATGTCAGCGGTGGAAGCAGCCGCAGGGTGTTGGTTCCGGAACAGCCGGTGAACACATGCTGTTCCTTTACCAGTCGCGTGCGTATTTCCTTGTACGGAATGTCAAGTTCAATACCTATCATGAGCCCTCGGCCGCGGATCTCCGTCACATGAGGCAGACCGCTCTCCTCGAGTTTGCCCATGAGGTATTCTCCGACTTTTCTGGCGTTGTCGATGAGGTGCTCGTCTTCCATGACATCAAGCACCGCCAACGCTCCGGCACAGGCCAGATGGTTGCCACCGAAAGTTGTGCCGAGCTGACCGTACACTGGCTTGAACTTGGGGGAAATAAGCACGCCCGACATCGGGAATCCGTTGGCTATGCCTTTGGCCACGGTGATCAGGTCAGGCTTGACGTCAAGCCACTGGTGGGCAAAGAACTTGCCGCTTCGCCCATAGCCGCATTGGATTTCATCGCAGACAAGAACGGTGTTGTGCTTGTCGCAAAGCTCGCGCAATCCCTGCATGAATCCGGCAGAAGCCAGACGTATGCCGCCGACACCCTGAATACACTCTATGATGACAGCACAGACATCGTCTTTCTCAATCTCCGCTTTCCATGCTTCAAGGTCGTTCAGGGGCAGATACGTCACATGGTGGTTGGCATTGACCGGAGCGATGTATTTGGGGTTTGCCGTAGCTTCAACGGCAAGCGAAGTGCGTCCGTGAAAAGCCTTCTCCAAAGAGAGGATCCGTGTGCGCCCGTTGTAGAAGGAGGCAAGTTTGAGGGCGTTTTCGTTAGCCTCGGCCCCGGAGTTCACGAGAAAGAGCTGATAGTCGTCGTATCCGCATACTTTGCCGAGACGGGCGGCAAACTCTTTCTGAAGTGGATTGATGACGGAATTGCTGTAGAATCCCAACTTGTTCAGTTGTCTGGTCATTGCCTCTATGTAGTGCGGATGGCAGTGGCCTATGCTGATGACGGCATGACCGCCATAGAGGTCAAGGTATTCGTTGCCTTCAGTATCCCACACGCGGCAGCCTTTGCCGTGGTCTATTGTAACGTCAAACAGAGGGAAAACGTCAAATAATGTCATGGTTGTCTGGTTGTTGTGATTGTTGTTAAAATGCCGAGGCCTTGAGTTTCAACCCTGTGCTTTCGTCTATTCCGAACATTAGGTTCATGTTCTGGACAGCTTGGCCTACAGCTCCTTTGAGAAGATTGTCTATGCATGAAACCATGAGCAGCTGGTCTTCGTGCTTGTCTACGTACACCACCGCCTTGTTGGTATTGACCACCTGCTTCATGTCGGGGCTTTTGGAAACAAGGTGCGTAAACGTTGCGTCTTTGTAGTAGTCGCCGTAAATCTGCCTTGCTTCTTCAACGGGTTTGTCGCATGTGGCGTAGGCCGTTACGAATATGCCCCGTGCAAAGCAACCGCGCATAGGTATGAACAGCAGTCTTCCGCCATAGCCCGGACAAAGTTCCTGAACAGTCTGGTTGATCTCAAGCAGGTGCTGGTGGGTAAAGGTCTTGTAAGTCGAAATGTTGTCGTTGCGCCACGAAAAGTGGGTTGTTGCACCGGGTTTCTGCCCCGCACCCGTACTGCCGGTGATGCCGGTGATGTGGATGTCGCCGCTCAGTATGCCCGCATTGAGCGCAGGTAGCAGAGCCAGCTGTATGCATGTGGCAAAGCATCCCGGGTTTGCCACGTGTTTGGCGGAACGTATGTTCTGGGCGTGTGTTTCCGGAAGGCCGTATACATAGTCGTGGTCGCCGGCAATACGGAAATCCTGTGCCATGTCAATGATCTTCACATGATCGGGAATGGCATGCCCTTTCAGAAATTCCGCACTTTTGCCGTGACCGAAGCAGAAGAACACGACATCGACATCGCCGAAAGGCATGTCGGAACAGAATTTCAGACCGGTTTCGCCAACGAGTCCCCCATGTATGTCCGCAACGGGATTACCCGCGTTGCTCTCGCTGTGGGCGAACACAATCTCCGCCTCGGGGTGGTTGAGCAACAGTCTTATAAGTTCGCCGCCGGTATATCCTGCGGCACCCAGAATTCCAACTCTGATCATTTTTGGATTTTTTTGGAAAAACAATGTTTCAACGCCGGAACTTTTTGGACATGACAGCCCTCTTGTCCGGTCTCCTTCGCCTTGCGTTGTGTCCGCTGCTGTCACCTCTTCTCGTCGGGGTGAGCCAGATAATATGCGCGCAGGGCGGTGGAGGTCACTTTTATGAAGCCTTTCGCATCGTCCGAAGTCCAGGCCTTGGCAGTCTCGCCGTATTCCCCCAGTTTGTTTTTCACAAGGTCATTTGGAGAATCCACACCCACCGTTTCAAACGACAGCGGCCGCAGCATGAGGGTCACTTCGCCTGTAACGTTGCGTTGTGATGACCGCAGCATTGCTTCAATGTCTGGCATGACCGGCTCCAGATACTGGCTTTCGTGCAGGAACATGCCGTACCAGTTGCTGACTTGGTCTTTCCAGTACTGCTGCCACTTTGAGAGGGTGAATTTCTCCAGAAAGCGGTGCGCACCGATGATGAGCATTGGCGCAGCGGCTTCAAACCCAACGCGCCCTTTTATGCCTATGATAGTGTCGCCAACATGACAGTCGCGGCCGATGGCATAGGCGGCCCCGATGTTCTCAACAGTCTGGATCGCCTTGATTTTGTCGTCATGGCGGACTCCGTTCACGGAGCACAACTCGCCCTTTTCAAAACCCAGACGGAGCAGTTCTGTGCCTTGCTTGGTGGGGTGCTTGAGATACGCACTTTCCGGCAAACCCTGGTTGCTGTCGAGGATCTCGCCTCCGCAGATGCTTGTTCCCCAGATGCCTACGTTGTACGAGTATTTCAGTTTGGTGAAATCCGCATGATAGCCATGGCTGTTGAGATAGTCCACTTCCTCCTGCCTGCTGAGGTTGTTGTCGCGGGTGAGTGTGATGATTTCGACATTGGGGGCCATCACAAGAAATGTCATGTCAAAACGGATCTGGTCGTTGCCTGCCCCTGTGCTGCCGTGGGCTATTGCGTCCGCACCTATCTCGTTGGCGTAGCGGGCGATGGCCAGGGCCTGGAAGATGCGCTCTGAACTGACGGAAATGGGGTAGCAGTTGTTGCGCAGCACATTTCCGAACACCATGTATTTCAAGGACTTCTCGTAATATTCTTGGGTCACGTCAAGCGTGACGTATTTTTTTGCTCCGAGCTTGTAGGCGTTTTCCTCGTTTGCTCTTAGCTGTTCCGCACTGAAACCGCCAGTGTTGGCACAGGCGGCGTAAACTTCGTAATTCTTCTCCTTTGCGAGGTACATTACCGTGTAGCTGGTGTCAAGGCCGCCACTGAAGGCAACTACAACTTTCTTTGCCATAAGACTATCGTTTTTGTTTTGTTTTTGTAATGCGATACAAGGGAAAAGGTGGAACGGACAAGGCTTCCCCGTTCCTGTTCCCCAAGTCCTTTGCCGCAGACTGGCTTACCTGAGATTTTTACGGGCAGCTTCCTGCGCCACCTTCACTATGTCATCAGGCAACTGGACGGGTAGCGGCTCGCCCACATGCTTGGCTGGATCATAGAGCATGGCCGTACAGACGCAGTATTTGCGTCCCGTTCGTGCAAGAATGTCGCAGTTTACGCACCGCGGCTGTTCCGGAGTTCCGCAGCCGGCCCAGTATTCATCGTCCTGTGTCAGTTGGGCGAACGTGACGGGCACATAGCCCAGCATGGTGTTGATGCGCATGACCGCAATCTGGCTTGTCAGACCGAACAGCTTGGCGTTGGGCCATCTCAGCCGGCTGAGCGAAAACGCCACCTTTTTGATTCTTGTGGCCAAGTGGTGTCCGCGGTATTTAGGCAGCACAATCAATCCGGAATTGGCAACATAGTGCTTGTTCTCCCAACTCTCGATGTAGCAGAATCCCGCAAATTCATCATCCCGGTCAAGGGCGATGATGGCTTTGCGCTCCTCCATTTTTTTTGCCAGATACTCGTGGGTACGCGACGCTATGCCAGAGCCGCGGACCTTGGCCGACTCGGTGATGGTCTGCAGTATGGTGTCCACATATTTTTCATGCGAGACATCGGCTACGACCACCCTTATCCCGTCATCGGGTTCGGGGCAGGCCTCCGGCGGCGCTTGCTCCGTAAGGTCTATGGATTCGCTATTCGTCATAGTTGGGCAGAATTTGTTTCAGTGCGTCTATGACAACATTCTTGCTTGTCCCCTCGCGCAGCATGACGAAAATGGTGTCGTCGCCCGCTACCGTGCCGACTATCTCCTTGATGTCGAGATTGTCTATTTCAAGCGCAAGGCTGTTGGCGTAGGCAGTGACAGTCTTGACAATCGCGAAATGCCCCTCGAAATCAACGCTTTTGAAACCATAAGGCACGAACTGGCGTTTGGACTCTGTTTCAGTTGTCTCCGGCAAGACATAGGCATAGCCCCCGTCTTCGGTGCAGACCTTGGATACTTTGAGAGTCTTCAAATCGCGCGACAGTGTCGGCTGGGCCAGCCTGAAGCCCTGCTCCCTTAGAGCCTTGAGTACTTCCTCCTGACTTTCAAACCTGTTTGACTGCAAGAGGTTGCGCAACATTTCCAATCTGGTTCGTTTTATAGCCATAGTACCTTTTGTTGTGTGTTCATTCGGTGATGCAAAGTTAGTAATAAAATTTCGTGGAGTTGCATAAATACGGGTAATTATTCATGGAAAAGACACGAAAACACTTGCAAGACGGTCTGCTTTGCGATAATTTGCTTTACAAAGAAACGGTCTGGGGGGGGTAATTTAAAGCAAAGGTGTCAATCTTTACACTTTATGGCAACGGCTGGCTTGGATTTGGGAAACCGGGAAAGAAGCTGTTCCCATGAAAAACTATGGCAAAAATATTCTTTCGTACAGACAACGGTCTGCGGTTGGGAGCAATTGCGCGCGCAATGGAACCGCGGCTTACAGTTTGGACGCTATTTCCCCACTTCCCAGACATATTTTGCGTCCGCTGTCGTAGGGGAGGTACACTACGGCAAACTGCCCGGGGGCAACGCCTTGTATGCTGCGATCGCTTTTTATCACGTATTTTCCGAGAACGGAGGAATAGCTCAGTGTGCCGGTTTCAAATTCCGGTGAGTGGCGTATCTTGAAGAAAATCGGGGTACAGTCCGGAACAAAGCCGAGAGTTGGGGTCGCTATGGTGTGGAAGTCGCTCAGGGTGAACTTGTCTGCGTTGCACAGTTGTGAAGGGTTTTCAATGTGGCGGGTAACGAAAACAACGTTGTTGTCAATGTCTTTGCTCACCACAAACCACGGTCCGCCTCCAAGCCCGAGGCCTTTGCGCTGGCCGGGGGTGAAGAACCAGTACCCGCGGTGCTGTCCGAGCACCTTGCCTGTTTCCCATTCCACGATGTCGCCCGCACAGATGCCGAGATAGTGCTGAATGAGCGCATCGTATGTAGTGTTGCCGAGGAAACAGATGCCCTGGCTGTCCTTGCGGTGCGCCGGTGCCAGATTGTGGCGTTCGGCGATGGCACGCACTTCGTTTTTCTGCATATTGCCTACAGGAAAATGCAGCACGCTGAGTTGTTCCGGCGTTATCTGGCAGAGGAAATCGGTCTGGTCTTTGACGGGGTCGGGAGCGGTGGCCAGATATTTGATGCCGTTTTTGGTCACGGTGGTGGCGTAATGCCCCGTCACTGTCATGTCAAAGCCGCGTCCCACCTTGTCATAGAAGCAACCGAACTTGACAAGGCTGTTGCACATCACGTCGGGGTTGGGGGTCAGTCCTTTGCGCACCCGGTCGATGAGGTATTCCACCACGTTGTCCCAGTAGTCTCTGTGGAGGTCTACCGTTTCTACCCGGAGCCCGTATTGGCGTGCCAGCATATTCACCATTTCAAGGTCTTCCTCCATCGTGCAGGAGAATTCGCTCTCTTCTTTGGCTCCGATTATGATGTAGAACAGGGTCGGTTTGTGGCCCTGTTCACACATGATGTGTGTGGCGACGGCACTGTCGACTCCGCCGGACGCAAGGACTGCGATGTTCATGGTTTGTTTGCTTTTGTTGTGTATTCGCTGCCGACGGCCAGTGCGTCTCTTGTCATGGAGGAGGGTGTTTGTCGGTTTATCGTGTTTGGCTGGCGGTATAGCCTGCGGACTCTATCGCATTCTTCACTTCCTGCGGATTGAACGAAGTGCCGCACACGGTGACCGTCGCAGACTGCAGGTCGGCCGTTGCGGTCTCCACGCCGTGCGTGTTCAAGGCGGCACGCTCCACATTTGCCTTGCAGTGGCTGCAGGTCATGTTGTCCACCTTGAATGTTGCGGTCTGCATTGTCTGCCGGATGGCTTCCGTTTTTGCACGTTCGCTCCTCTCCTGTATCTTCTTTCTGACGAATGCGGCGGCAATCAGGGCGACAAGCACTGCGCCGCAGACAGCGGAAATGGGACTTGTCTCTGCATCCGTGCAGTGTCCGCAGAGGGCCTTGGAGTAGTGGACGAACCATTCGTGGGGAAGTGCGTATGTTATAAGCAGACCGCCCGCCATCGCACCGCAAATGATTGAGGTGAGGTATGTCATGAGGGTTTTCCTGCCCAAAAATCTGTTGAGTACGGTAATAGTGGCGATACTTGTGGCCGGACCCGCCATCAGAAAGACAAAGGCGGCTCCCGGATCAAGCCCCACGGCAATGAGCGATGCGGCCAGCGGAATGCTCCCGGTCGCGCATACATACAGCGGCACGGCCACGGCAAGCACCATGAGCATCTGCACTATGGGCGGCAGGTTGAGATCGTGAATGAAATTATCGGGAACAACCGCCGCCACTGCGGCAGCCAGCGTCAGGCCTATCAGCAGCCATTTGGCTATGTCGCCCAGAAAGTCGCAGAAACCGTATTTCAGCGCAATGATGAGCCGGCGGCCTATGCTGCCTTTCGTCTTGCCGCTTTCGCCGGAAAAGTCCCCGTGCCCTCTTCCCGTAACAGCACTGCCGGATATGCTGCGGGTCTCCTTCTGTTCTCTGATGCCTTCCGCCCAGCCGCCGGCAATGCCCGTCAGAAAGGCTGTGAGTGTGCGCATGACGGCAAAGGGCAGCCCCAGAATGCTGTATGTGGCGAGAATGGAGTCCACCCCTGTCTGAGGCGTGGCAATCAGGAGCGACACCGTCCCTCCTTTTGAGGCGCCGTTCTTGTAGAAAGCCATGCTGGTGGGTATTATTCCGCACGAACACAACGGCAGCGGCACTCCAAGCAGTGCGGCATGGATGGCCGAACTGAGTGGGTTGCCGCCGAAATAGCGTTGTATCATGTTCTTGGGGAGAAAAGCGTAGAGCAGACCCGCAAACCCGAAACCGATAAGGAGAAACGGCGCCATCTCGCACAGGGTGGCGACAAAACTGAAAAAGAAATTAGACAGAACTTCCATGTCCGGCGTGTTTTTTTTCGTGATGCAAAGTTACGGCTTTGTACTTGCAACCCGGTTGCAAACTTGGCAAATCTTGAACATCGCGAGGCAGTTTGATTTGCGTGCAAAAGTACGAAAACCTCAGATGGCAAAATTTCAAAGGACTATTACAGCATCGGCTGACGAAAATATCATGGCCGGGAACTCTTGGCTTCTTCAAGTGGTCTTGTCTTTGCTTATTGTAACAGACATTCCTAAATGTATCATATCTCGTAATCTTTGCAAATCCTCATTATGGAGTCTGACACATCCTTCACTGTCACGTGTACCTATGGTTTCGGGCTTGCATGTGCCATGAATGCCGATACTTTTGAATTTGGGAACTTCAGTCTGAAGAAAAAAGGTCCGTAAGCTCCTTTTCTTACACCTTTCCCGTCTTTGAAATCATGCTTCCATTGGCAAGAATTTTCGATAGAACAGATAGTAAAATCCCCCTCTGGAGTTTTCATGTCACCGGTTTTCTCCTTGTTTCCGTAGTTTTTTCCAACGGCTATTGGACATTGGAAGATGGTGTCACCATTTTGAATGACAGACAACTTTAGTTCTGTTTTTGATACAAAAATACATCGCTGTCCCAATATGCTGTTGCAAACAAGCGATATGAATACAAATAGGCAATGTTCTCTTACAGCACATCTTTTTTAGGACAGGTAAAATGTAGCTCATAATCTGTTATATTATTTGTTGTTACGGTGATAAGAAATCAAAAAAACAAAGCTGTCAAGGACTTTTATGGTGTGCGGTTTCTCTTTGGGCCATCTTGCAACTTTGATCCGTTGTCCGGCTTCTTGACAAGATGCAACACAAGACTTTCGGGACTGTCGTCCGTGCGAGGTGGCAACAACGATGGTGCCATTTCATTGGGCGGAACAATGTCTGGTCACACTGTTGTTCGTCCGGCAAACTTGATTGTAGACATCTGAAAACACCCTTTCGTTGATGAAGTTCATAAAGTCCGGGTTGTCCAAGTATTGGCGGCAGAACTCCGTGTTCTCGTCCAGCATCTTTGCCACGACCGTGAGCATGCTGTTGTTGAACTGCTCTTGGGCTGTTGCCTTGTTGCTGTTTTTCGCGGCATTGACAAAGGCTTTGTCCTCCTTCATGCGTTCCGGCAGTTCTTCGAGCTGCTTCTTTGCCAACTCTATGTTTCGCCAGTTGATGCCGTTAAACTGTTCAAGGATGTCACTGAGCTTCGTAAATTCTGGCTCTGTTTTGCCTCCTCCGCCAGTTCCCATTGGCACAGGGTCGATTACCGTGTCTGTATTCTCCAAGGCAATCTTTGCATCGCCTATTTTTGTGACCCGCACTTGGTCGAGGTCAATGGCTTCGGTAAGGCCTTCGGTAAAGTCCTCGTCCTTCAGCTTCGGCAGTTTGCGCACAAGCAGGAGAAAGTATGTGTTCAGTTTTTCCCACTCCACGCTCTTGTATGTCGTGACAGCGGCAATGAACGGATAGGTGCGGACGAAACCCTTGATGTTTCCCTTGCACTTTATCTGCTCCGTCTCTTCCAAAGCCTTGAAACGCTCAACGGCTGTATTGATGATAGGGTCGAGTTTCTGTCTGTCCTCTCCATTCCAATAGCGGGTGTTCACCTCTGTCACTTCGGCTTCGGTGTAGATGTTGGCTTGTTCTATGGCTTGTATGTAGTCATTGAGTTTGTTGGGGTCGCTTTCCTTGGAGAGGATGGTTGCCTTGTAGTAGCGTTGGAACGCGGTCTTTATAGTGTCCTCGTCGTTGGCAAAGTCAAGCACGAAGGTGTCAATCTTCCTCGGATGGCAACGGTTCAGTCGTGAAAGGGTCTGCACGGCTTTCACATCGGTAAGTATCTTGTCCACATACATGGAGTGAAGCAGCGGCTGGTCATAGCCGGTCTGGAATTTGTCGGCCACCACGAGTATGCGGTAAGGGTCTTCCTCCATGTTGTCCTCGATGTCCTTTGAGGGGAATCCGTTGATGTCGGCCTCGCAAACCTGCTTGCCGCCATATTCCTTTGTGCCGGAGAATGCCACGATGGCCCGGTAGGGGCTTTTGCGCTCTTCGAGCAGCCGGTTTATCTCATAGTAGAAGTCAATGGCCCTCACAATGCCGTTTGTCACTACCATGGCTCTTGCCTGTCCGCCCATCTTCCCCTTGTCAATGACCATCGTGTGAAAGTGGTTTACGATGATGGCTGCTTTCTGGTGTATGGTTTCAGGCTGACGCTCCACCCATGCGCGGAGCTTCTTCTGTGCCTGCTTGCGGTCGAACTCGGGGTCGTCGGCCACGGTCTTGATTATTTTGTAGAAACTGGCGTATGTGGTGTAGTTCTTCAGCACGTCCATGATGAAGCCTTCTTCTATGGCCTGCTTCATGGTGTATTCGTGGAAAGGCTTGTAGCCGGTTTCTCCGTCGCCCTTGTCAAACGGCACGCCAAACATTTCGAGCGTCTTGTTCTTTGGCGTGGCGGTGAAGGCGTAATAGTTGGCGTTCTTCACCATCTTGCGCCCTTCTATCACGGCGTTGAGCTTGTCTTCCAAGTCGTCGCCATCGCCTACGGAGCCAGAGAGAGCCATGTTCATCTTGGCTGAGAGCGAACCGTTTTGGCTGCTGTGGGCTTCGTCGATGATAATGCCGAAGTGCTTGTTCTTCAACTCGCCGCCAATGGCTTCGAGTATGTAGGGAAACTTGTGTACGATGGTGATTACAATCTTCTTTCCTGCCTCCAAGGCGTCCTTCAGGCTCTTTGACGAGTCGGCCCATTCCACGATGTTCTTCAGCCGCCCGAAGGCGTTGATGTTGTCACGTATCTGGTTGTCGAGGTTCACGCGGTCAGTCACTACTATGACGCTGTCCAGTAGCGGCGTCGTGCCGTCGAGCAGTCCCACGAGCTGATAGGCAAGCCATGTGATGGAGTTGCTTTTGCCCGAACCCGCCGAGTGCTGGATGAGGAAACGTTGTCCCACGCCGCCTGTGCGAGTGGCACTGAGCATGCTGCGCACGGCGTCAAGCTGGTGATAGCGGGGCCACACCACTTGCTCTTCCTCTACCACCTTTTTCTTGCCTGTCTTTTTGTCTTTTGCCCGTTTCTTCTTTTTCACCACTTGGGCGTAGTTCTCCAATATGTCCGACAGCGACCGCTTGCCCAGAATGTCCTCCCACAGGTATGACGTGCGCACGCCATCGGGATTGACGGGGTTGCCTGCGCCGCCGTTCACTCCTCGGTTGAATGGCAGAAACCACGATGACTTCCCGCAGAGTTCCGTGCACATCATTATCTCGTCGTCGTCCACGGCGAAATGCACGGCACAACGTTTCTTCAGGAGCAGCAGTGCCGACGGGTCGTCCTTCGGATTGCGGTCGTTTTGGTATTGCCTGATGGCGTTGTCGATGGTTTGCCCCGTGTAATGGTTCTTCAGCTCCATGGTTATTATGGGCAGTCCATTGAGCGACAACATCACGTCGATGCTGTCGGTGTTCTGCTTGCTGTAGAAAAGCTGTCGGGTGACGCAGAATATGTTCTTCTTGTAAAACTCCTGTGCCGTGGGGTTGAGTTCGGATGGCAGCGGATAGTACAGGTCGAACACTTCGCTGATGTAGCGGAACCCTTTGCGCAGTATTTCCGACACGCCCCGGCTTGTCAGCTCTGCCGACAGACGCGCAAAGAACTTTCGCTCTTCGGCTTGCGATGCGAAGCACGCCGTGCTCTCAGCCTTCTCCTTTTGTGTGGAGAGGACAAACCGCTTCACTCGCTCCGTGTCCAAGCCGAAATCCTTGTCGTAGTCGTGCGAAGTGCCTTGCTCGTAGCCTTGCTTGTCGCGCAGGTAGTCCACGAGTATCGTCTCAAGTCCTTTCTCTGATATGTCTGTTGGCATAAGCGTTTTATTTTAACTCGGTCTTCAGTTCGTTGTACAGGTCCACCGGGCCCAAGTGCCAATATTTTGTGCTTTCGGTCGACAGTTTCTTGTAGAGTTGTGAATGATAGATGCGGCTCATTGCTTCAGTCAAGCTTATGCCCATGTCTTCTGAAAGCCACGGTGCAAGCCAACCTATTTTGCAGGGCAATAGCATATAAAGATTGTCCTGCGTTATTTTTGCATTCATAGTTCAATTTTTATAGCTTCAACAAAACGTATGGTTTCCAACGCCCTCTCCGTGTGGAAAAGGTATTGGTCGACCAGTTTGAAGGTCTTCAACTCCTGAATGAGTGTCGGCATACTGATGATGCCTCCCTCATAGAGCATGAATTGCGTATATACGCTGTCGTCCGCCACCGGGCTGTAAACGATGTCGTGGTTGTGTGTAAAACCTCTTTCGGTGCGGTTCTTCATCACGAAATTCACCCATTCTTCGTCGGGCTTCTCAAATATGAGCGTGTCTAAGCGTTTGATTGCGTCGTCGTCCAACTCATATATGCTCACATGGCCAGCCGACACTTTGCTGTCGTCCATTCTTCGCTTAACCAATCTTTCCGCTTGTTCATGCGAGGTGGTGGCGTAGAACCCCATGCCATAGTCGGGAGAGCGGTTGGACTGACGTATCTCGGGGTTACGGACAACCTCAAGGCTACCATGATATATCTTGCTCATCTTTTTCTTCTGTCAATCATTTCGTCAATCTCCTCCACGAGCCACTGTCCTCCTTGGGTGTGAAGAACATCATAAAACTCGCAGAAATGCTCCGTTATGCCGTATTGCTCCAAGAGGTTCACCACATCGTCCGTAGCCATGCCTTTAGCCCTTGCATACTGCTCTATGCAGAACGACAAGAACACGGCTCTGTCTTGTTGTTCGCTTCTTGTCATTGCGGATCTCCTTTCTGTGGCGCAGCCACGCATATCTGCCCCGTCACGGCATCGCTTATCAGTCGTTGTTTGAACTCCTTCAAATAGTCTATCTCTGATTGTAGGTCGGCAAGGCAACGGTCTATCTTTGAGAGCTTGGCGTCGAGGTAGGATACTATGGCGCGTTGCTCTGAGAGTGGGGGGATGGGAAAAGGAAGAGTCATCAAAAACGAAGAAGAGACACGAGGCATCCTTGCTCCATAAGTAGAAGCATTGCATATAGCCGTAAATTGTGGCGAAAGAAATAATTTATGCATATAATCCGTTGATATTATATTTATGTCCTTATTTCGAAAAACATAAAAATCACCAACAGCATTACACTCAAAAGAAGCTATCCAAGCTTTGCATAAATAAGGACGTAACTTCCCATACACGAGGTCTCCGACACATACATCTATGCCATTACCATCATATTTACTTTCAGATTCAATATAGCGTCCTGTAAAACTTTCAATATTCTCTAAGCCTATTTTCGTTGTTTTCTTACTTGCAGTTGTTACAAGATTCATATGGTTTTTCAATCGTTTCACCTCCCAATGCTCGGGAATCATTCCAATCCAAGGTATGCCCGAATCCTTCATGG
>CAVEQO010000009.1:0-64508 GCA_963617965.1 Anaerovoracaceae bacterium | reverse complement strand
ATTTAAGAGACAAACCTTTCGCTCTTCTCACCTGTATTCTGTATTTTTGCATCAGAAGCGGCATCTGTGCGACTTTGAGGTGGACAAGGTTGTCAACACTTTTCAAAACAAGGAGTCGGTAGATGACTTATCCGTCGCTGTCACCTACGACGAAATCAAGGAGAAAGGTTGCAGTCTCTCTGCCGGTCAGAGTTTCGGCATCAAGATTGATTATGTGGACATTACCGAGGAGTTCCGCCGTCTGGAACGGGAGATATTGAAGCAGCTGCGCAGCATCAAGTTCAACGAGAATGTAGAAAAGGAACAGTTACAGTATGAGCAACGAGATACAATTTCTTCTATACACCATGCCCGATGATGAGGGCAAGGTGCAGGTCGTGGTCAAAGACGAAACGCTTTGGTGTACGCAAAAGGCTATGGCGCAACTCTTCGGGGTTGGTGTTCCTGCCATAAGCAAGCATTTGAAGAATATTTTTGAAGAAGGAGAACTCGACAAAGGAGTGGTTGTTTCCAAAATGGAAATAACCACGCGACATGGTGCAATGGCCGAAAAATTGCAAACGCATAATGTGGATTTCTATCACCTTGATGCAATCATCGCCGTGGGTTATCGCGTAAACTCTGCCAAGGCAACGAAATTCCGCCAATGGGCAACGAAGATTTTGAGCGAGTATATCAAGAAGGGGTTTGCCATGGACGACGAACGGTTGAAGCAAGGCACGGCCGTATTCGGCAAAGACTACTTCCGTGAGTTGCTCGAGCGTGTGCGCTCTATTCGTGCAAGTGAGCGGCGCATATGGCAACAGATTACCGACATCTACGCAGAGTGTAGCACCGACTATGACTGCAACTCTCCGACCACGCGCGACTTCTATGCGATGATACAAAACCGCTTCCACTATGCCATCACAGGACAGACGGCAGCGGAAATCATCTACTCCAAGGCTGACCATACTAAAGATCACATGGGACTGACCACTTGGAAAAACGCTCCCGACGGTCGGGTGCTGAAATCGGATGTAAGCATTGCAAAGAACTATCTGCCAGAGAAGGAAATCCGACAGTTGGAGCGTGCCGTCACGGGGTTCTTCGACTACATCGAAGACCTCATAGAGCGTGAGAACACCTTCAGTATGTCGCAGTTCTCGGCAAGCGTCAACGAGTTCCTCACTTTCCGCCGCTACCAGATTCTGCCCGACAAAGGCAAAATATCTGCGGCGCAGGCAAAGGAGAAAGCAGAAGCAGAGTATGACATCTTCAACCGCACGCAGCGCATAGACTCTGACTTCGACCAGGAGGTTAGAGGGTTGTTGGATAAAGAATAGAACATTGGTGAGTTCTAAAAATTATCCTTTTTGAAAGAGCCAAGCCTTTTTTAATGAAAGAGCCGTGGAGGGGGAGCGTTCATATTCCTTGGGTGTCGCTTTGCCGAAACTGGTATTTTTAGTACCTTTGTACCGAAAAATGAACAACTTGGTTTTCTGACACTCAATAGCATTTATTTCCATCAAGATGAAGAACTCCGTAGAACTGATGAACAGGGCTGCTGACAACATAAGGATTTTGTCGGCGGCGATGGTAGAAAACGCCCACTCCGGGCATCCCGGAGGTGCAATGGGAGGGGCGGACTTTATCAATGTTCTCTTCTCTGAATATATGGTCTACGATCCCTGCGACCCGTATTGGGCAGCGCGTGACCGTTTCTATCTGGACCCCGGCCACATGTCGCCGATGCTGTATTCACAGCTTGCGCTGACGGGAAAATTTTCGCTGGACGAACTGAAGGCTTTCCGCAGCTGGGGGTCTGTGACCCCCGGACATCCTGAACTCTGCGTGGGGCGCGGCATAGAAAACTCGTCAGGCCCTCTCGGTCAGGGGCATTGCTATGCGGTTGGTGCTGCGATTGCGGCCAAATTTCTGGGAGCACATCTTGGAAACGACTCGTTCAACAAGGAAAAAATATATACCTATATCAGCGACGGAGGCATTCAGGAGGAAATCTCGCAGGGTGCGGGCCGCGTGGCCGGTTTCCTGAAGCTTGACAACCTGGTCATGTTCTATGACTCCAATGACATACAGCTTTCAACGGAGTGCGGGGCAGTGTCTGACGAGAACACGGCGATGAAGTACCGCGCATGGAACTGGAACGTGATAACTATAGACGGCAATGACGTGAACCAGATAAGGAAGGCTCTTGACAATGCCGTTGCGGAAAAGGAGAGACCGACGCTGATTATCGGCAAATGCATCATGGGAAAAGGCTGCCGCGACGCTCAGGACAACTGTCTGGAGCACAGCACCAAGACCCATGGGGCTCCGCTTGGGGCGGAAGCGTTTGCCAACACGGTGAGAAACCTCGGCGGCGACCCTGACAACGCCTTTGTCATTTATGATGACGTGCAGCGTATGTATGACACCAGGGCGGAGGAACTTTCCGCTATCGTGACTGCACGCCGGAACGATGAACGGGAGTGGGCCGCCCGCAATCCGGAGGCGGCGAGGAAACAGGAAGACTGGTTTGCCAACCGGCTGCCGGCGATCGACTGGGACGGCATTGCCGTCAAGGCCGATGCCCCGACACGCAACGCTTCGTCGGCCGTGCTTGCCGAACTTTCCGGCAAGGTGGAAAACATGATAGTGTCGTCGGCCGATTTGTGCAACTCGGACAAGACCGACGGTTTCCTCAAACATACGCACAACATCGTGCCCGGTGACTTTACGGGCAATTTCTTCCAGGCCGGCGTCAGCGAACTGACAATGGCTTGCTGCTGCATGGGAATGATGCTTCACGGCGGCGTTGTAACGGCAATGGGCACTTTCTTCGTGTTCAGCGACTATATGAAGCCCGCCGTCAGAATGGCGGCTTTGATGGAGCTGCCCGTGAAATTCGTGTGGAGCCACGATTCGTTCCGCGTGGGCGAAGACGGGCCGACCCATGAGCCGGTGGAGCAGGAGGCCCAGATACGCTTGCTCGAAAAGATGAAAAACCACCACGGGAAAAATTCTCTTCTTGTGATGCGCCCTGCAGATGTCAACGAGACTGTAGTCTGCTGGAAGATGGCGATGGAGAACAAGGAGACCCCATCGGCACTGATACTGAGTCGCCAGAACGTGGCAGACCTGCCTGCGGAAACGGATTACAAAGGGGCTGTCAGGGGCGGATATACCGTTGTCAGGGAAGACAATCCCGACATCGTTCTTGTGGCGACGGGCTCCGAGGTCTCCACTCTGGTGGACGCGGCCAAGCTTCTTGGGAACGACGGCGTGAAATACAGGATAGTCAGCATCCCCTCGGAGGGACTGTTCCGCACGCAACCTGTGGAATACCAGCACTCGGTGCTGCCTGCCGGCATCAAGAAGTTCGGGCTGACGGCCGGTCTTCCTGTAAACCTTCAGGGGCTTGTAGGAAGCCACGGCAAAGTCTACGGTCTGGAAAGTTTCGGGTATTCCGCACACTACAAGGTGCTGGACGAGAAGTTTGGCTTCAATGCCGAGAACGTGTATAACCAGATAAAGAAATATCTTGCGGAATGACAGCCGGACATAAAATAGGGCTGGCGTCTGATCACGCCGGCTTTGAGCTCAAGTCGTTTGTCAGAGAGTATCTTGACGAAAAGGGATATGCCTACGAAGATTTCGGGTGCTTTGACGAGCAAAGTTGCGACTATCCCGACTATGCCCACAAACTGGGTGAAGCCATAGACAGCGGCCGCATGGATTTGGGCGTAGCCGTCTGCGGCAGCGGTGAGGGCATAAGCATGACGCTGAACAAGCACAGTGGCGTAAGGGCGGCTTTGGTGTGGATGCCTGAAATCGCCCGCATGACGCGTCTGCACAACGACGCCAATGTGCTTGTCATGCCCGGACGGTATATCGACAAGGAGGAGGCGCGCGGGATAATGGACGCATTCTTCTCGACCGGCTTTGAGGGCGGACGGCATCTCCGTAGGGTGGAAAAAATACCGCTAAGGTAGGAGGCGCGCGGTCTGTCAAGGCTGTCTGGCGCAAAGACAGGATGGCAGTCCGGCAAAAACGCAGGAAATGAGGAAATCGGAGCTGTATGCCAAGGTGATGGACTACCTTGAGTCCAACCTGCCACCGACAGACACGGAACTGGAGTATGACTCTCCTTTCCAGTTGCTGGTGGCTGTGGTGCTCTCCGCCCAGTGTACGGACAAGCGTGTCAATACAGTGACAAAGGGCCTGTTTGCGGCATATCCTGATGCGGTGGAAATGTCGAAAGCTACGGAGGACGAGATTCTGCGCCATATCGGATCGGTATCGTATCCGAACAGCAAGGCGAGATACCTGAGGGGGCTTTCCGTGCAGTTGACAGAGATGTACGGGGGTGAGGTTCCCGCAACAATGGAGCAGCTGGTCAAATTGCCGGGAGTGGGCAGGAAGACCGCAAACGTTGTTCTCGCAACAGTATACAGGCAGGCTGCGCTGGCTGTCGACACTCATGTGTTCAGGGTAAGCCACAGGCTTGGACTGGTCCCTGCAAGATGCACTACGCCCTTGGCTGTGGAAGAAGAACTGAAGAAACATATTGAAGAACAGAAGGTGGCACGGGCGCATTTCTGGCTGCTGTATCTCGGACGGTACACGTGTACCGCACGGAAGCCAAGATGCGGCAACTGCGGTCTGTGTGGCATCTGTAGATTCAACGGAAAACAGAACAAAGGAAAAACATCGGATTTTTAATACGTATCACTATGACTATTAACGATTACAACTTTGCCGGCAAAAAGGCAATCGTGCGCGTTGACTTCAACGTGCCTCTCGACGAAAACGGCAATATCACGGACGATACCCGTATCCGTGGTGCGGTGCCTACATTGAAGCTGATCCTTGACAAGGGTGGCGCTCTTATTGTGATGAGCCACATGGGCAAGCCAAAGGGGAAAGCTAACCCGAAACTCTCCCTCGGACAAATCAAGGACGCTGTGGCGAAGGCTCTCGGAGTGGCAGAGGTGAAGTTCGCGCCGGACTGCGCCAAGGCACAGGATGCCGCAGCCGCCTTGAAGCCGGGTGAAGTCCTGCTGCTTGAAAACCTGCGCTTCTATCCTGAAGAGGAGGGCAAGCCTGTCGGTGTGGAAAAGGGTACCCCCGAATACGAAGAGGCAAAAAAAGCCATGAAGGCGAGCCAAAAGGAGTTTGCAAGGACACTGGCCTCGTATGCCGACTGTTATGTGATGGATGCTTTTGGCACAGCTCACCGCAAGCATGCCTCAACAGCGGTTATCGCTGATTTCTTTGGTGCAGACGACAAGATGCTCGGCCTGCTGATGGAAAAAGAGGTACAGGCTGTCGACAATGTGCTCGGCAACATCAAACGTCCGTTTGTAGCCATCATGGGCGGTTCCAAGGTATCTTCCAAGATCGGCATCATAGAGAATCTGCTCGGCAAGGTAGACAAACTCATTCTCTGCGGCGGCATGACATACACATTCGCCAAGGCGCACGGCGGCAAGATAGGCGAGTCCATAGTGGAACTTGACAAACTTGACGTGGCATTGGGCGTGGAGGAACTTGCCAAGAAGAACGGAGTGGAACTTGTGCTTGGCGTTGACTCTGTCTGCGGAGATTCCTTCAGCAACGACGCGAACCAGAAGATTTGCTCCTCAACCGACATACCCGACGGTTGGGAAGGAATGGATGCCGGACCGGAAACCCGCAAGATATTTGCCAACGCCATCAAGGGTGCGAAGACCATTCTGTGGAACGGCCCCGCAGGCGTGTTTGAATTCGACAACTTCTGTGCTGGCTCACGTGCTGTGGGCGAAGCTGTTGCCGAAGCTACGGCAGAAGGCGCATTCTCTTTGGTAGGCGGCGGTGACTCGGTTGCCTGTGTCAACAAATTTGGTTTGGCGGACAAGGTTTCCTATATCTCTACGGGCGGCGGCGCGTTGCTTGAAGCCATAGAGGGCAAGGTGTTGCCCGGCGTGGCCGCCATCAAGGGCGAGTAGTGCCAATTTCTGGTTGATGAGGTGAAAAAGCGGGCGCAAAACCACTTTTTTACCTCATCATTTTCTGTAGCGTGATGCGAGAGTCATATATAACAAGAACGGTTCTGGCCATTTTGGTGGTGTTGCTGCCGGTCTCGTGCAGCAAGGACGGACGCAGTAGTGACGATGCCGGCAAGGCGGATGACAGCCTTGCTGTCAATGTCGCGGTATATCCGTCGCTTGACGCATTGCCGCTGATGCTCGGAAACGACTGGGGAATTTTTGACTCGCTTGGAGTGGCGGTAAAGATCCATGTCTACCGTTCGCAGCTTGATGCGGAGAAGGCTCTTGCCGACAACCGTGCCGACATGGCCATGTCTGACATGTTCAGAGTCGTGTGGTGGCAATGGCAAAGGAAGCCGGTGAAATTCGCATTTGTCACAAGGCGCAACATAGGAATCGTGACAAACAAGGCTTTGCGCATTGCCGATGTGCGCCGGTTGGATGACCGCATGATAGCGATATCAAGGTTTTCGCAGGACGATTATTTCTGTGACAAGGTCGACAGTATGGTTCACGGGAAAAAAGGACAAATTCTGCGACCGCAGATAAACAGCGTGGAACTCCGTGCCAAGATGCTGGAGTCCGGCCAGCTGGATGCCGCAGTCCTGGGGCAGCAGCAGGTTTATAAGGTTGCCCGGCAGAAATACGAAGCCCTTAAAGTAAAAGCGGGTGTTCCGGACGGCTTTGCGGGGTTTGCGTTCAACGTCAATTCCTGTGCGTCAAGACTGAAAAGCAAGCAAATGCACAAATTCCGAACGGCATACGACATTGCCGTCAACAGAATTTGCAGGATGCGGAATTTGCAGGATGTCGGTGAGACGACAGCGGCTGCGCTGTTTCTTGACGCCAAGACGCTGGAAAGCATAAACACCAAGGAGGACTTTATGCCGACAAAGAAAGCCTCGCGCATTTTTGCTGGCAAAGCGACAGAATGGCTAAGAGGCCGTGATGCAATAGGGGGAGATTTTAGGGGGGATACGGTTGTTGTTGAATGAGAGATTCTGTTTCTGGCATATGATACAATCAACATATCTGGATGACTACGAAGAAGCTGTCAGCTGTATCTCGTACGGCTGGCATCTGAAGAAAGTGCTGGAGGAGCAAAAGAAACAGATTTTACTTCTGGACAACTGGGACATGATGGATGAGTGTCTGAAGATAGAAGAGTCCTATCTTTTGATGCTCAAGTATTTCTCGGAGGGGGTTGAAGACGGGAAGCGGGATGAAGTATACGGGCAGCTGAGGAGGCGAATGCTGGTGTTGTCGCAGAAAATAAAGCGGCAGAGAGGGAAAAAGGAGTCTCAGGACTTGTATTATTCCAAACTCAGGCTTGTGGCCCGACAGTCCCGCACCCTGCCATACTACACCAAGAAGCTACGGGCAATACACAGTCAGAGCTTGTTTCTGGACATTACCGGAACGCAAGGCGCAGATGACAGTGCAAGAGAGAGAATTGTCGGAGAACTGTTTGACTACATTTGGGTGGCAGCGGTTTTCTCCAAGGAAGAATACGAAGAGCTTGACAGCATGTTCTTCGCCGAACAGTTCATCACGGACGGTGAAAGGCAATGGCTGGCGAGTGCGTTGACGATGTCTGCCCTGTTTTTTTATGACGAAAAGAAACTGAAATTTCTGGTTGACCTTTCTTATCACGAGAACACGGCTGTGGCATGCAGGGCGGTTGTCGGTTTGGCTCTGGCAGTAATGCAGCACCGTGATTTGTTGAAAGTAACGTGTCCTCATAACTTGTTGCGGGACATGCTGTTTGTGTCGGCAACATGGTCCATGCTCCAGATTTTCTGCCTGACCATAAGCAACACGAGGCATATACGCAAGCAGATGGAGCAAAACTTCATGCCTCTTATCAAGAATATCCAGCAGAGTGTCACCCCGGAACAGTTACAGAATCTCCTTGAAGACGACGAGGCGGACTTGCCTCCGGGCATAGATGCTGACACGGTCAGAAAAATCCGCGCGAATATGCTGTCCATGGCAGACAAAGCCGGCAAGGGGCTGGACGTGTATTATTCCACTTTCAGCAAGATGAAAAACGGCATTTTCTTTCAGGAAGCCAGAAATTGGCTCAAACCCTTTTCGCTCAATTCTTTCGGGGAAGACCACATAATGAACAAGTTCTGTGCCGTTGTGGAAAACGACATGCTGTGCGACTCGGACAGATATTCCCTTGCCTATATGCTCTCGTCAGTCCCGCAAACGATAAAAGAAATGCTTGATGTGATTTCCGGAGACGTGGTGCCTGCCGACGAGCTCGACATGAAGCTGCATAAAAGGTTTGACGAAGCGGTGTCTTCGTTCGGCTTCTCCACAAGGCCTGACTGGTGTCTGGTTTATGCCCAGTCTTATCTGCAGGACTTGTACCGTTTCTATACCATAAAACAGTCCAATGCACGGGAGGGCAATCCGTTCAGAATGTTTTGCGGCAACCGCAGTGCAGCCGATGACAGCTCACTGATTGTCGTTGACAATGAATTGGTGTATCCCCACATTGACCAGAACGACTTGGCAATTGTTGCGACCGAGGCATACAACCAGCGGCTATACGGTGATGCTGTCATACTATTCAACCTGCTGAAGCACAAGCGCGCTCTCAAGGTGAAGGAACGGCTTGTAGTGGCTTTCTGTCATGCGATGCTCAAGGATTATGAGGCGGCTGTGGATTGTTTCAAATCGGTTGAGGATGAGGGTGAAGCGTTTTCACCGGAACTGAAGATTTTGTATTCCTCGTGTCTTGTCAATTCAAGAGTCCATACGGACAACGGCAACCTTGAACACGCCCTGAAAATATATTCCGGGCTGTACGAAGAGGAAATCCCCTCGTTTCCCGTATATGACTATTCCGAGTTGCTTATGCGACTAGGAAATCTTGACGAGGCACAGGATGTGTTGTTTAAGGAGGATTTTTTGAGACCCGGTCAAGTCCGCATTGAGAGACTACTGTTGAAATGCCTGTTGAAGCAGGGCAAACTCAAGCAGGCACTGCCTTATTGCATGAAGATAAGTTCGGATGAAAAAGCTGACAGTTATGATTTCCTGAATACAGGACATGTGTATTTTGCGCTGGGTGACAACGCAAAAGCCGTGGAGTATTACAGGAAATCGTGTAGGGAAAATTCCGGAAAGACCTTCTATCTGGCAGAATACGATCGTGAACTGTTGCGGTCGCTTGGCGTTCCGGCTTTGTCCATAAGTCTGATGGTTGACGCTGTATGAGAGCCGTGGCAGCCGCCAGTCCTGTCTTGCACAGGCTATGGTTGCTCCCATACAAGGCGAACGGCGGACGGAACTATCTGCCGACACTTTTCACTCCCTTTATTTCCTTCAGTTTTCTGATGATGGAGTTGAGTTGGTTCGTGTCGCTGATCATGATGGTCAGAACACCCTCGAACAGTCCGTCGTGGCTGTCAATGCTGAAAGACCGTATATTTATCTTTGCGTCCTTGCTTATGACGGAAGAGATATTGTTGACAACGCCCAGATCATCGTTGCCGACGATATGCAGGACGATAGGGTAGGTGCTACTGCCCTTTTCTCCCGCCCAGCGCGCCTTGACAATGCGATATCCGCATTTTTCACGCAAAGCCGTTGCATTGGGACAGTTCTTGCGGTGAATACGCACGCCGTTGTTTACGGTTACAAAGCCGAATATGTCGTCTCCGTAAACGGGGGAACAGCATTTTGCCAGAGTGTAGTCCAGGCCTTTCAGGTTGTGGTCAATGACCAGTTCGTCATCATTTGCACTGTGATGGTTGCTGTCAAGGTCCAGTTTGAATTCTTCGGCCTTGTGCAGTGGGGCGGTGCTTTCCGCTTCCCCGTTTTCGCGTTTCCAGACCTGTTGGTACTGTTCCGTTATCTCATTGAAGTCAATTTGGTCTTCCGACACCTTCCGGTAGAACTCATTGACATCTTTATAGCCCATTCTTTTGATAACGGTATTGAAATAATTCCCGTTGAATTCTATCTTGCGGTTCTTGAACCTCCTCTCTATTTTCTCCTTTGCGATGCAGGCCTCTTTTGCCTCTATTTCATTGAGAGACTGGCGGATCTTGCTCTTTGCGCGTCCCGTGGCAACATAATCAAGCCATGCGTGTTTCGGTGTCTGATTGGCTGAAGTGAGAATGGTTACCTGGTCTCCGCTATGGAGTTCCTGCCTCATGGAGGCGTTGTGGTTGTTGATGATGGCACCAATGCAACGGTCGCCTATATTGGTGTGTATGCTGTATGCAAAATCAAGCACGGTGGCACCCTTTATAAGCTTGTGGAGGTCGCCCTTGGGAGTGAAGACATAGACCTCGTCGGTCTGCAGATCGGTCTTGAATTGATCCATCATCTTCATGGAATCGCCCTCCACCTCAAGGGCAGCCCGTATGTTGGCCAGCCACGCTTCGATGCCTTTTTCCCCCGTCTTTATGCCTTTGTATCTCCAGTGGGCGGCAAGTCCATGCTCCGCCACATCGTCCATCCGCTCTGTACGGATCTGCACCTCAACCCATTTGTTCTCCGGCCCGAGCACGGTGATGTGCAGGCTTTCATAGCCGTTGCTTTTGGGAATGGACAGCCAGTCGCGCAGCCGCTTGGGGTTGGGCTGGTACATATCAGTGATGATGCTGTACGTCTGCCAGCAGTGCAGTTTCTCTTTCTGTGGCGGCGAGTCCAGTATGATTCTTATTGCAAACAAGTCGTAGACCCCCTCAAACTCGCAGTGTTGTTTCTTCATCTTCTGCCAGATGGAGTGTATGCTTTTGGTACGGCCCTTTATGTGGAACTTGAGGTTTTGGCTCAGAAGCTGTTTTTCTATAGGGCCGATGAAGTTCTTGATATAAGTGTCGCGCGCCTGTTTGGTGGCGTTCAGTTTTTCCTTTATATGGTAGTACGCGTCGTGGTTGAGGATTTTGAGGGAGATGTCTTCAAGTTCGCTCTTGATTCTGTACAGCCCCAGTTTGTGGGCCAACGGCGCATAGAGAAAGGATGCTTCGCCTGCCATGCGCACCATGAACTGTTTGGTATATCCTGCCTTGTTTTCAGACTCTTCCGCATGATTGTTGTCAGAGCAGAACTTGCCCATCTTGCGCATGATGTTTGTGCAGTCTGCAATCATGATGAGGATGACCCTCATGTCTTTGGCGAAGGATATGAGCAGGTTACGGAAATTTTCGCTCTCAATGCTGGCGTTTTTCTTGTAGAGTTGCTGAATGTTGATGATTCCCTCCAGTATCGTGCATACATCTATGTCAAGATTGTCTTTGATGCTGTTGAGCTGTTCGCTGTCGGTAATGACGGTGGACAGCAGACAGGCCTGTACCCCCTCTGCATTTATCCCGATTTCCCTGCTTGCGATTATTGCGGTTTCGAGAGCCTTTGTCGTGTGGCCTACAATGGTGTCCGTCTTTTCCGCACGGTCGCGTATGATTGTCCTGATGCTGTGGTAGGCATTGTCCTTGAAGGCATTGGGCTGGAGCTCGCGCAG
Organism: Anaerovoracaceae bacterium; assembly: GCA_963617965.1. Taxonomy (GTDB): domain Bacteria; phylum Bacteroidota; class Bacteroidia; order Bacteroidales; family Bacteroidaceae; genus UBA6382. The sequence continues at coordinate 53,012 of CAVEQO010000009.1, read as the reverse complement.
TTCCTTGTAGAGGGATATGATTGTGTTCTGCTTCATCAAGGTCATCGGTTTTTGTGGGTTGTCCTGATTTTAGGGGGCTTTTGTTCTTGCAATGAGTGTTGTTCCGCCAATGTTTATCACCGCTTCGTCTTCAATGAGAATCCGGTCTTGGTCACGCAGTATGTTTCCCTGATAGAAAGTGCCGGTCAGACTCGGGGCATCGCGCAGGACAAATTGAAGTTCCTGTCGCTTGTTGAGGCTTACCGTGACAATGCAATGGGTTGTGTCAATGCTCGGATCGCTTGTCATGATGGGCGTGTTGGCGGATGTTCCCTTCACATATCTGCCGATAATGTTTTCTCCAAGGAACAGGGGCAGTTCCTGCCGTTCATGAAAAGAGTTCTCAAGCACCGTGATTCTTCCCAGGACAGGCTTTTGCGGCTTGCCTTTGCTTCCCAGTCTTATTTTGAACTGCTTTTGGCATAAGGGGCATACAAAGACAAGCGTCCTGTCTGGCGGATAGGCTTTGTCGTCAAACGTAAGGTATCGACCGCATTTCGGACACGCTACTCTCTTCATGCTGTAAGATAGGATAAAGTTCTCGGTACAGTTGGTGCGCAGGATGACCGATGGCAGGGCATCTGTCGTGTCACCGTTTCATCACCCAGGCGGAAGAGAACCTGTCGTTTGACGCACGTAATTTGCCGAGTGCCTCGCAGGCATCCTTTCTGCTCGGGAAGGAGGCGTATATGACCCTGCTCATTTTTCCGTCATGAACGAATTGCGCGCAGTCAAGATTCTCTTTCTTGAGGTTTTCCACAAGTTTTTCGCCGCCTTTCCGGCTTATGGCACTGGCCACGACAATCGTGAAACTATCCGCATGGCCAGAAATTACGGCTTCATCCCTGTGGACGGAATCCGTTTTTTGCTTCGGCATTTCTTTTTGTATGGCGGGTCTGTGACCGCTCGCCGCAGGCGTTGCTTTGCCGCACGTTGCGCTTGTGCGGGTCGTGCTTACGATGGCAGCCTCCTGTACGTTTGTGCATACGGGATTTGCCGATGGCGCAATCGTAAACACGAAATACAACAGTGCTGCTGCCATGGACGCAACGGCATAGCGTACTGATCTTTTGCTTATGCGTACGACATAATGGCTGCTCTCCGGACTTTCTGCAAGACAATCCCCTGCGCTTTCTTCGGATATGCTGTTCAGGCGGTTGGCGGCATCAAGCCTGTGGTCTATGCTTTCTGCCGTCTCCTCCTGAACGACTGCGACAGAAGATGCGGAAGCCCCTATCGCACAGGGCATCAAGCCATAGTGATCCATTGAAGACACTCCCATGCTGTCAAAGGGAGAGAATACCAGAGCCTGATTCTGCGTCAGTTGGAGCTTTCCTATATGTCTGAATTCGTACTCGCCTTTTTCGTGCAGTGTGTGGTTGATTTCCTTGACGTTCTCCTCTACCAGCGACTGGGCTCTCGGATAGCTTGTGTCGTAAGCTGCCATATAGGACTGGACCAGAAGGCCGTCATTGTCTTTCAGCTGTGAGTTGAAACTGATGGAGCGGTACGGCGGATAGATTTCCGATCCCTCTATGAACGAGCTTTCATTCCTCGTTATGAAGCCGCCAATACCCGGTACGATTACGCAATCGTGGCTGAGCAGCAGCTTTTCTATGTGGGACTCTATCCGTATCATAACTCTTTTTTCGAATCTCTTGCAAATTTCGAATCTCTGGCAAAGATAGTCCATATTCACGTATTCACAAAACTAATTCAGGGCATTTTTTTGTACGGAAAGGAAGACTCTCATTTAAGTGTTTCGTTGATAGGGAGATAAAAACATGAAAATATTTTTCTGACAGGACAATGGCTGTATGAGACCTTGTGCAGGCAGATCTTTTTCAACAGTTCATGCCTGTGTGCAGCGTTGTGTCTGTCGATGTAATACATTGACATTCTATTCGGTACGCTTTTTTGTGCAAGATATTGTCTATTGGTTGCCGTGGCTTGGTATGCGAGGTGTCCTGCTGCGCAATGCCATTTGTCACGGGAGTCTGTTGCCAAATTGTTTCAAGTTTAGTAATTTTGTCGGCAAACAGAAACCGCGCATGAAAATTATTGTTGTAGAAAGTGCTGGAGAGTACAATAAACCCGATGCTGAAACGTTTTATGATGTGTTGGAGCATTGTCCGCGCTTGTGGCTGAAAGCGGATTCGGCGTTGCTCAAGAACAATAACCCTTTTTTTGTTCCTGATTTCACAAGAGAGTGTTCGGCTTCAGTATATGTGGCATTGAGAATTTGCAGGATGGGCAAGAGTATAGCAGCCCGCTTTGCCCGCAGATATTATGATGCATGGTCTGTGGCCGTGGATTTCACCGCAGAGGACGTGTTGAGGCAGTTGCGCAAAAGAGGCGAACCGTGGGATATGGCAAAGAGCTTTGATTCGTCTGTTGCGATGGGCGGTTTTGTGGAGCTGAAGCCGGGAGACGAGAACGGGCCGGTGTCTGCAAGACTTGAGATAAACGGCGCGGAACAGTCCGTAAATGTCTGTGATGACATATGCTCGTTTGCGGGTCGCGTGATTGAAGACGTCAGCAGGGTGTTTACGGTAAGACAAGGCGACTTCTTGCTTGTGGGGAGTCCGAAACGGAGACCGATCGTGAAAATAAATGACCATCTGGATGCTTTCCTTAACGGGCGGAAGCTGTTGGACTTTAACATAAAATAGGAAACGATGAAAGCAATGAAATATAGGATACCAAGACTCGTGTTGTGTGCTGTGCTTGTGTTGTTCTTATGCGTTACAGAGAGTTCCGGAAGGGGCGGTTTTGTGCATCTGGACTGGAACAGCGTTGATTTCTCAGGCCGGATTCCGGAATATTGCAACACAGTGAAGCTTGGACGGCACTATGACGGGTATTCCTATGCCGCCAGAGTGCTGTATCCTGAATTTGCCGAAATGTCCAGACGTGAGGCGAATATGCTTGGTTCGCTGAAAACGGAACTTGGCAGCGAAGTGAAGGTTGAAACAAGGCTCGGGGTCAGCCGGAAAGAGGGTTATCTGGATGTACTCGTAGTCCCTGTTGTCAAGCGCGACGGCAAGCTGCTCAGGCTGGTCAGTTTCAAGCTGCAGATAGACAGTGTGGCCAACCAGGCAGCGAGGTCATCGTCTTTTGCCGCGAAGTCTGGTTCTGTTTCTTCCAGATACAAGGCCCATTCCGTGCTCAGCGAGGGGAAATGGGTAAAGATAAGGGTGGAAAAAGAAGGCATATACCAACTGTCCAGATCCTTTTTGGCGGGGATGGGGTTTCGCGACATCAACCGCGTGAAAGTGTTCGGGTATGGCGGTCGGGTGCAGAACCATGTAATCAGCTACGGCACCTACGTGAACAACGACTATGACGACCTTGAGGAGATTCCATTGTACAGGCGCAATGACAACTTGCTGTTTTTTGCGGAGGGGTGTGTGAGATGGTCAAACTGGACTTTGGCTTCAAAGCTCTCTCCCAACGGAGAGTGCTACGCCACCCATACCAACAACACGTATTCAAAGTATTCGTATTATTTCGTGACAGAGGGTGACAGCCCGTTGCAGATGGGCGAACTTGAGTCGCCGCAGACAACGTCTCAGACGGTCTCCACATATCCGGAGCATTTTCTGATAGACAATGATGCCTACAGCTGGTTTTCCGGCGGCAGGACATTTTATGACAACTATGATTACGCCAGCGGCAATTCGAAGAACTACACGATAGAGACTCCAGATATCGATCCGGACTGTGCGGTACAGGTGGACATCTCGTTTTCGGCCAAGTCGACAAGTGTCACGACCGCTCAAGTCAATATCGGCACAGAGCGGCTCGGCACAATGACAATGGCCGCGCTGGCAACGGACTATGACAAGGCAACGGTTTCAGACCGCTCGTTTGTCACGCTATTGTCAGGCAATACAAACACGCTCAACATCTCCACGACGAAAGGCAACTCTGCACGTCTGGACTTTATCAGGGTGTGTTACCGCCGCCAGCTGAAGATGAACGGCGACTTCCTCGTGTTCAGCCACTATCTGTCATCGCCATCGACAATGACTCTTGAGGTGGGGTCTGCAAATACGGAGGTATGGAGAATCGGCTATCCCGGCAATCCTGTGGCCAGAGTGCCGGCAACGCTGAGCGGCACGACTATGACATTCGGCGTTGAAAATCCCACTCTGCGCTATGTGGCCGTAAATTTGGACGCAAATTATCCAAGTCCGGAAAATGTGGGCAGTATAGCCAATCAGGACCTTCATGCCGATTCGGTGGCGGATATGGTTGTCATCATACCCGAAAGCGGGAAACTGCGGGAGCAGGCGCAGAGACTTGCCTCGTTCCACGAAGACCGCGACTCCCTCGTCGTGAAGGTGGTGAGTGCCGATATGCTCTACAACGAATTTTCTTCGGGAACTCCCGATGCGGGCGCATACCGCAGGTATCTGAAGATGCTGTATGACAGAAATTCGGGCGAGAGCCTGCCGAAATACCTGCTGCTTTTTGGAGGATGCGTGTGGGACAACCGCGGCGTGACACCGACCTGTGCCAAGCTGGATCTTAAAGACTATCTGCTGTGCTATGAAAGCGAGCCGTCCGTCAGCGAGGTGAGCTGTTATGTCAACGAAGACTATTTTGGGATGCTTGATGACGGCGAGGGTGCAAACCTGAGGTATGACAAGGTCGACCTTGGAATAGGGCGTATTCCGGTGACCGATGCGGCAAAGGCGAAAATCGTGGTAGACAAGATTATTGCCTATGCAGAGAACAAGAATCCCGGGAACTGGAAAAACGCCGTGTGGTTTCTTGCTGATGACGGGGAGAAAAACAAGCATATGGATGCAGCTGAAGGAGTGGCGAAGATGGTCGAGGACAATTACCCCAACCTCAAGGTTGGACGCATCTATTGGGATGCCTACACGAGGGTGAGCACGGCCACCGGTTTTACCTACCCGCAGGTTACCTCGGACATAAAGACCGCCATGCAGAAAGGCGCACTGGTAATGAATTATATGGGACACGGAGCCCCTTACTGCATATCAAAGGAAAACGTACTGAAGTTGGCCGATTTCAAGGAGTTTGCCAACAACAGGGTGCCCCTGTGGGTTGTGGCTTCGTGTGAGATATCGCCCTTTGACCGCGAAGAAGAAAACATCGGCGTGGAGAGTATGCTCAATCCGAACGGCAGCGCGATAGCGTTCTACAGTTCTACAAGAGCGGTCTACTCCACTCAGAACAGCTATATAAACAACTATTTCATGTATTACGTACTTGGCAAGTCGAAAAGCGGGAAACGGTACACTTTGGGCGACGCCAACCGTCTGGCGAAGGTAAACCTCGTTTCCACGGTTGACGGCGAAATCATGAACAACCGCGATTATGGCGACAACAAGCTGAAGTACGCTTTGCTGGGTGACCCGGCATTGGCAATAGGAATGCCCACCCGGACAGTTGTGCTTGACAGCATAAACGGCATAGCTCTGGATGCAGGTTTGCCGATCAATCTGTCGGCGGGGAGCAGGGCGAGGTTCTCCGGCCATATTGAAGACACTGATGGGAGTCCCCTTTCCGGCTTCAACGGACGGGTCACTGTCACGCTGTATGACAGCAAAGACACTGTCACTTGCAAGAACAACACCAACGAAGACGTTGACCCACTGGTCTACAGTTCCTACAACCGTATGCTGTTTGAGAGCAATGACTCTGTCAGACTTGGCAGGTTTGCGTTAGAGATACCCGTTCCGCTTGATATAAAATACAGCGGCGGTTGCGGCATGGTCAACATGTATGCCGTTAGTGCAGACAACAGCATGGAGGCCAATGGCACGGACACGCGCTTCACCGTAAGCGGTACGCATGACGACATCCAATCGGACTCCATAGGCCCTGAACTGTTTGTGTATCTGAACGGTCCTGATTTCAAGAACGGGCAGGTGGTCAATGAAACACCATATTTCTATGCTCGTCTGAAAGATGCCGACGGCATTAACATAACCGGAAACGGGGTGGGGCATGACCTTGAACTGATAATTGACGGCAAGGAAAGCACCTCATACAACCTGAACACATACTATCAGAATGACTTCGGCAGCTATACTTCAGGCTTTGTTTCATACAAGATTCCGCAATTGCCGGATGGTGAGCACAGGCTGGTGTTCCGGGCTTGGGACATAAAGAACAACTCTTCTTCCGCATCGCTGGATTTTGTGGTGAAATCCGGTTTGCAGCCGCAGATCAGTTCTGTCGTACTGAGTCGTAATCCCGCTTCTTCGTCAACGGTGTTCATGATAAGCTATGACCGTCCGGAAGAAGAGACGAAGTTTACTGTCAATGTCTACAACTGTTATGGGCAGAAATGCTGGACTCATACGGAGACAACCGTTACGGACGGCTACCACACCATCAGTTGGGACTTGTCTTCCAACAACGGAGTGGCTCTGGCTTCGGGTGTGTATCTGTATGAAGTGACAATATCCTGCAATGGCGGTGCAGGGGCTGTGAAAAGACAGAAAATGATCATATCAAGGCAATAAAAAAGGATTTGCGGAGTTTATTAAGGGATAAGAAAACAGTTTGACAAGAAATTTGATATGAAACAAACATACATACTGACAGTGATGCTGTTTGTTGGAGTGGTTGGCACCAACGGAGAGGACATAAAGGAGAAGTTCAATCCTGTACAGACGGCGGTGGTGTCGCAGAGCATTGCTCCCGATGCCAGGGCCGGCGGTATGGGTGACATAGGCGCGGCAACCGAGCCCGATGTCAACTCGCAGGCATGGAATGCCGCCAAGTATCCTTTTGCCATTTCAAAGGGAGGTATAGCGGTCAACTATACCCCTTGGCTGCGGCAGATTGTCAACGACATTGATCTGGCCTACATGGCGGGCTATTACCGTTTGGGCGACTATCAGGCAGTGAGCGGTTCGTTGAGATATTTTTCTCTTGGAGACGTGTCAACGAAAGCGGGGGGCGATGATGTGGATATGACAATCCGTCCTTATGAATTTGCCGTTGATGCCGCATATAGCCGTATGTTGAGCGAAAAGTTCTCTGCCGCTGTCACCCTGCGCTATATATATTCAGACCTTTCTGGTAATTATGATGACGGGTCAAAGCCCGGATCGGCTTTTGCCACAGATATAGCGGGATACTATAACACCTACGTGAACTCTGGAAGCCGCGAGTGTCAGCTGAGTGTGGGATTCGGCGTTTTCAACTTGGGAAGCAAGATCAACTACGGTGACGACTATTCATATTTTCTTCCGACCACTTTGCGGTTGGGGTTCAACTACACCATACCCATTGACGAATACAACAGAATCTCTGTTTGTGCCGATGCCAACAAACTTCTGGTGCCGACATATCCTACAGATGCCCAGTGTGCCAAGAAATTAGGCTACACTACCAATGATGGAGAAGACCATACCGCCGAGTACCAGAAATACCGCGAGGAAAACTACTATAACATTTCCGCCATATCCGGTATCTTCAAGAGTTTCGGCGATGCGCCGAATGGTTTTTCGGAAGAACTTGAGGAAATCCAGTGGTCTTTGGGTCTGGAGTATACCTACAATGACAAGTTCACTCTTCGCGGAGGCTACCATCACGAAGCCGAATCCAAGGGAAACCGCAAGTATTTCACCGTTGGTGCAGGCTTCAAGATGAACGTGTTCTCGTTGGATGCGGGCTATGTCATCTCCACGGCGGCAAACAATCCGTTGGACCAGACCCTGCGCGTGACACTTGGCTTTGACCTTGACGGAATAAAGGACATACTGAGCCGCGGTCGGCGCAGGTATTGATTTTGCCCGTGTTTGGAATGGAACACGCACAAATGCTTTTGGGAATTATAGGTCTGATGATATATGCGCATAGGTTTCGGGTATGATGTCCACAAGATAGCCGCAGGCCGTAGCCTGTGGCTTGGCGGTGTGCCGGTTGAGGCTGATTTCGGTCTGCTCGGTCACAGCGATGCCGATGTGCTGATACATGCCGTCTGTGATGCCTTGCTCGGTGCTGCTTGCCTGCGTGACATCGGTTTCCATTTCCCGGACTCAAATCCTGCCTACAAGGGGATTGACAGCAAGGTCCTCTTGGCAAAGGTCGTGGAGCTCTTGCGTGCTGAGGGCTATCGCGTCGGCAACGTTGACACCACGGTCTGCTGTGAACGCCCCAAGATCAATCCGTATGTGCCGCAGATGCAGCATTGCATGGCGGAATTGATGGGTGTGGCAGACAATTGTGTGTCGGTGAAAGCCACCACGACGGAAAGACTCGGGTTCACCGGCCGGCAAGAGGGAATTTCCGCCTATGCCGTTGCTCTGATTGAAGACATCTGATTTGCAGCTTCCTTTTTGGGTTAAAAAAACATAAAAACCGACGATCTGTCCGTTTGCCGCTGGCGTTTTTGTGTGGAAATAATTATTTTCGCACAGAATATAGATGGATATGGAATAACGTGCGTGATTTCAGAACACGCCTAAACGGTTAATGCTATGAAACGGGTTTCTTTGTTCTGTGCTGTGGCTTTTGCGGTGTCTGGTGTCGTGAGAGCGCAAGATGACGTTTATTTTATCCCCTCAAAGGAAGTGAGAACTGTCAAGCCTGCCGACAGCCAGGCCAGCTACGACAACGGCACGGTCGCAGACAACAGGGTCTCCGATAAGGCTCTCAATTACCGTGAGGCACGTGACGTTGATGAATACAATCGCCGTGTGGTCTTGCCTGATACATCCGACAGCGGTAGTGTCAGGGAGGTGGAGTCGAGTTTTGACGACAGCGAAGACGGTGTTTCGTATCCGTATACCAAAATGGTGATGCGCTTTTACTGTCCGCGCCCAGGTGTTATTGTAAGCAGTCCTTATTACTGGACAGTTTGTTATGATGACGTGTGGGATGCGTATTATGACAGTTGGGCGTTGTCCTGTCCGAGTTACACGTGGTGGTCTTGCGCCTATGATCCCTGGTATTACAGCCGTTGGCACTACCGCACTTGTTGGGATTTCACATGGGGGTGGCATGATCCGTGGTGGAGCTATTCATATTGGGGCTGGGGGCGTCCTGCCTATTGGGCTTGGAGCAGACCGGCATTCAATCCCCGCCATCAGGGACGGCCCATGTGGGCACACCGGGACTACGGCCATGACGATTTTCCTTTTGGCCACAATGGCGGTCGGCGCAATTTCATTCCACGCGATTTCGGCCACAGGTATGTCGGTCGCACCAGTGGCTTTGCAGGCGGTCGGCGTGACAACGGCAATGTTTTCGGCCGTAGTGACAATGGCGGCTCGCGCATAGTCCGTGCACCGGGAAGGGGTGATAACAGCCGTGGGACGGACTACAGCCGCGCCAGTCGGACAGACAACAACAGAACCTACAGTCCCGGCAGCAACAGAGCTTACGGTCGCGGCGACAACCAAGGGTATAGCCGTGGTTCTGCCGTACAGCCACAGCGTTCGGGTGGGGCTTCACGCGGTGGTTCCTTGCCGTCGTTCGGCTCGGGTTCCCGTCAGTCCGGACCATCTGTCGGCAGATCTGCCGGAGGTGGTGGCCGTGGTGGTGGCGGAGTCATCCGCGGCGGACGCAGGTAGGCATCCGCATATCCCCGGCTGTGCGGTTCTTTGGAAAAAGGAGAGTTCTCCATATAGCAGCGTTTGTCTGAAACAAAATTATAACGCTCATGATAACTATAAAGAAAATATTTGTTGCTGCGGCACTTGTGTTGGTGTCTTCAAGCGTTTTTCCGCAAGATATTTATCAGATAGCGGAACTGGGTACTGTCGACCTTAACGGGACTTCCCGGTATGTCGGTATGGGTGGTGCCATGGGTGCCCTCGGTGGCGATTTGTCCACGATGTCATCATCGCCGGCGGCAATTGGACTGTATAGGCACAGTGATGTGGCGGTGACTGCCAGTCTGGTTACCCAACCGGGAGGTTACGAGTTTGACGGCAATCACAACAATCATGTATCGTTTGACCAGCTTGGATTTGTATACAGTTTCCCGATAATGGACGGTCAGTTGAAATTCATAAATTTCGGTATCAACTACCACAAGCAGTACGATTTCAACCAACTTGTTGCATCGTCAGCCTTGGATCTTAGCGGCGTTGGCTATGCATCGCAGACATGGCAACTTGCTGACCTGTGCAATTATTGGGGTGGTCCCGATGTGGCCACACCGTTGACAGCAATGGCGTATGATGCTTATCTCCTTGGCAGCGAGGGGAGCAACTACAGTGCCTATGGCGCATCTTCGCATTTCTACAACAAGGCGCGGTGGGGAAGTAATCAGGCCTTTGACTGCAACTTGTCGTTCAACGTAAACGACAAGTGGTATTTCGGTGTCACGGCATCGGCGTACAATGTGGTTCGGAAAAGTTCCATGGCCTACACGGAAGACCTTCTTGATGTGGAGACCCGGACTGCCGACGGGTTCTATACGCTGACAAACACCAACAGTCTGAAAGGCATGGGATACGATGCCAAGTTCGGCGTGATTGTCAGGCCTGTCAGCAACAGCAATTTTAAGGTCGGTCTCACTTTGGCGATACCCACGTTCTATGAGTTGACATACCGCAATACGGCATTGTTGGACACCTACGGTACCCAGTGGGGCGATTTTGGCAAGGCTGGTTGGCTGGATTATGACTACAAAGTGCGCTCCCCGTGGAAACTGGGTCTCTCTGTCGGCAATACGTTCTTTGGCAAGTTGGCCGTCGGAGCGGAATATGAGTTCGCCGACTACTCTTCTGCATCGGTGTCGTATGGCGACAGTTTCGATGACTGGGGCGACGCAAAAGACCGTGAGTTGAACCGTCAGGCGCACAAGTACCTTAAAGGGACGCACACTCTAAAGGTCGGTGCGGAGTTGACCCCGGTGCGCAATTTCTATCTGCGTGCCGGATACAATTATGTTACTTCGGCTGTTGACAGCAAGGCGTTCCGTAACCAGTACATAAACAGTGCATCAATCGATGCCTCAACTTCTACGGACTATCTCAACGTTTCGTCTGTAAAACGCTACACGGCCGGCATCGGTGTGAAGTTCGGGGCTTTCTACGCAGATGCAAGTTGGCTGTATCAGTGCCAGAACGGCACACTCTATACTTTCTCGGCATCAAGAGACGGCTCTTTCTATGCTGTACCCAACAGCATGAATGTCTGTCCTTCCCGACATGTGAAACTCAACAAATCGCAGATAGCCTTGACTCTGGGCTACCGCTTCTGATTTCTGATGCCATGAAAAGAAACGTTTTCTTCCTTTCATTGCTGTTCGTGCTGTGCGTGAGCACCAAAGCGCAAAAAATAGAGACCTCTTACTGGAATTGCGTGATAGGAGATGCCTGCGAGAGTGTTGTCAACAGTCTGCAGGAGCAGAGACTCGATCCGATTGTCACTGACGACGGGGTGTTTTTGCAAAACCGCAGCGTCTTTGGCGTTGACTTTGCCACAGTAGGCATGAAATTCACTTCAGAGGGCTTGTTCTACAATGTCTTCGGCTACAACAAATATGCATCGAAAAAGGAGGCTAACAACGGTTTTGACATGGCTCTGTCAAAAATCAAGGAAAGCTATTCCGACGTGCAGTCCATGAGCAAGTCCGGGAATTGCCTCCGGCTTTATGCCTACACGGACGACGGTCACGAAAATGTTTTTTCGCTCGGTCTGTACAGGGGCAAAGGCGACACCTATTTTGTAAGGCTGAACATCTACAGTGATTATCTTGCCCGGAAGGATGCCGGGAAATAGACCTTACAAAAAGTGGGGATAAGCAAGACTTTGGCTTATCCCCACTAAATTTCTGCTGAGCCCCTGTCCGGAGTTGACCCCGTTCAAAAAGGGGAGTCGTCTGTGTTCTCCTCTTCTGTCAATCCGCCTGCAAATCCGAATGATTCTGCGACAGTGGGGCCCTCAGTCTCATTGGAACTGCCGTATTTAAGTGAGGATGGTGTGGCACTGGCGGCAATGACATGGACGGGACTTACTGCAACTACGTGTACTTGTGGAGTGCTGTATTTCTTTTTCATGTGATTGTGTAATGATTGTTTCGCGGTTTGCTTCTGGAAAAGCTATTTTATAATTATCTTTCTTGTTGCCCCGTTGCTGTACTTAACGATGTTGACACCCGGTTGTATGCCGGTCTGCCGTATGCCGCAGGTGTTGTAGACGGCTACAATTCCGTCAAGAAATCCTGTTGTGTCGGTAGCGGATTGCATACCGGTAATTTCGTTTCCGGAAATGTTGATACAGAAAGACGGAGACGGACTCCAGGTGTTTGAGTTGGGATTGTAGTTGCTGAGGGTGAAATACGAGCGGAAAGGAGGGACAGTCGTGTCCCTGCCCGCCTGATAGAACATGTTGTCGGCTATGAAATAGTAACTCAGTTCGTCGGTGTTCTTGATGGTTGTTCCCGTAAAAGTGCCGTACATGTTTGCATCGGAAGTCGTTGGGTCTGCGGCTTCGGTACACACGGTGCAGTTTGCCACTCCAACAATGCTTATCTGATTTGAGGACGTGTCTTTCTTCTTTATCACGACAGGTGTTCCGGCTTCTATGTCTGATGTGTTTTGTGACAGAGTCAGTTCATTGTCGCTCACGCCGGTAATTTGGTAGAACTCCACATTGCTGCCGTCAATGTCAATGGAAAACGGAACACAGAGCGTACCCCATGCGTTTGTCATGTCTCTCGTGTAGGATGAGGCTGTTGCGGTAAATTCTTTCGGTGACATGAACTGGTGGCTGTCGGAGAGGACGAGTTTTGTACAGGTAGAGTTGCCGGTTGTGTTATATATGACGTTGTCAAGAGTACCTACAGTTGTTTCTGTGGTATATATTTGGCAGTACGATGGGACGGTGGTATAAAATTGCGGCTTGTTGGCATACAGCAGTCCGCTTATTTCAACATCGTCGCTGATATCCACTTTAGCTTTGTCGCTGTTGCTCGCATTGTATATTGCGGCTTTCTTTGAGGAAATCTTTCCGCCCGTCAGGATTGTTTCATTTGTGTTGTCTTTCGTGTATTGTGTATGTATGGCCGTACATTTCTGTTCATAATATTCTTTACTGCTAGTGCCGGAACAGGTGTTTTCCACGCAGCCTCCTGTCATGTTGAAAGTCCCGTTATAAATTTGTATGACTCCATAGCTTGATACACATGAACGCAGAGTTCCGCTTTCCAGATTAAGCGTTCCCAGAACTTTTATGATATTGCAGGCGTTTGTTCCGGAATTTACGATGAGTCCGTTCCCTTTTATTGTAAGTGTTGCATTGGAACTTACTTTTATCAAATCTGTTTCTGTGCTGCCGTTGCTTATTGTGAACTCCTGCAGGTCAAGCGTGATGTTTTTGCCAACGGTTATAGCGTTGGTGATGCTTGCATCGCCTGTCACGGTGATGGTTTCGCCGTCTGCCGCGTTGGTGAAGGCTGCTTCAATGGTAGTGTATTCTGTGCTGCCGATTTTGGCGACTTGGGCAGATGCCGATGGTGGGAAAAGAGCCGCTGCGAGCGACAGTGCGGCAAAGATGGATTTGTTCATGGCTTTTGTTGTTTGAGGTCTTCTTTCGTTGTTTGCAGTATGATGTCAAGCTTTTGTTTTACAGGCAGGGTCCCGTCAATCCAATGAATCTTTATTCCCCTGCGTTCCATTCCCCGGAACCAGGTCATTTGTCGCTTGGCAAACTGGTGAATGGCAATCTCAAGGTCATGAACCATCTTGTCGTAGCCCGTTTGTCCTGTGAGATAGAGTGTGATGTATTTGTATTCCAGTCCGTAGTAGATGAGACTTTCGGGTGATATGCCGCTGTCGAGCAGTTCTCTTACCTCGTCCACCAGGCCTTCCCCAAGCCGTGAATGGAGTCTCCGGGTGATGCGTTGGCGGCGTATGTCGCGTGGAATGTCTATGCCGAAAGTCACGGAATGGATTTTGGGGAAAGACCGTTGCCCGGCAGGAATGTTCTGATGGAAGGTCTCTATCTCAATTGCGCGGATGGCCCTCTGTGACGTGTCGACATCGGTGGTGTTGTGAAGAGTCTTGAACGAAGAGAGGATGGAGGTGAGTTCATCAAGACTCTTGTTCTTCAGCGAATCTCTTAGCGGGACGTTCTCGGGAACTTCAAAAAGGCGATAGCTCCTCAGCACCGACTCCATGTAAAGCCCCGAACCGCCACAGAAGACGGGAGTCTTTCCGCGCCGGATCATGTCGTTGTAGACTTTGAGGAAATCGTGCTGGAAATTATATACGGTGTATTTGCTGCCCGCCGACACAATGTCTATCAGGTGGTATGCTACAGACCTGCCGTTGACGGTATATTCGTTGAGGTCTTTGCCTGTACCTATGTCCATGCCGCAATATACCTGCCGGCTGTCACCGCTGATGATCTCCGTACCGATAGCGTCTGCCAGAGCAACGGCCAGAGCCGTCTTGCCGCTGGCTGTTGGACCGATTATGGTAATCATGTGGGCAAGGTCTGCTGCGTGCATCGTTTCGCCTGTATGACAAAAACAGGAGACAAGCACCTGCGGTGGACAGGGCTTGCCTCCTGATGTGTCCGGTTAGTTCATCCGAAACGGTTAAATCTCAGAGAAGTACTTTATGGTACGTACCATCTGGGAGGTATAGGAGTTCTCGTTGTCATACCACGAAACAACCTGTACCTGATAGGTGTCGTCATCCACCTTTGAAACCATGGTCTGGGTGGCGTCAAAGAGCGAACCGTACTTCATGCCGATGATATCGGAAGAAACGATCTGGTCTTCGTTGTAGCCGTAGGACTCTGTGGCGGCAGCCTTCATGGCGGCGTTGATGCCTTCCACGGTAACGTCCTTGCCCTTGACAACGGCGATAAGTATGGTGGTGGAACCCGTAGGAGTCGGAACGCGCTGTGCAGAACCGATGAGCTTGCCGTTGAGTTCAGGGATTACGAGACCGATGGCCTTGGCTGCTCCGGTAGAGTTGGGTACGATGTTCTGTGCTCCGGCACGCGAGCGGCGGAGGTCGCCCTTGCGCTGCGGACCGTCAAGAATCATCTGGTCGCCGGTGTAGGCGTGGATAGTGGACATGATGCCCGACTGGATAGGAGCGTATGCGTTGAGTGCGGCAGCCATGGGAGCCAGACAGTTCGTGGTGCATGAAGCAGCGGAGATGATCTTGTCGGCGGCTGTCAGGGTCTTGTGGTTGACGTTGTAAACAATGGTGGGGAGGTCGTTGCCTGCGGGAGCGGAGATGACAACCTTCTTGGCACCAGCCTGAAGGTGAGCCTCTGCCTTGGCTTTCGATGTGTAGAAGCCGGTGCACTCAAGCACTACGTCTACATCAAGTTCTCCCCAGGGAAGTTCTGCTGCGTTGGGCTTGGCATAGATGGTGATCTCCTTGCCGTCAACGATAATAGAGTTGTCTGTAGCTTCTACAGTGTGCTTTCCCTCGCCGTATTTGCCGGCGAAACCGCCCTGTGCGGTGTCATACTTGAGAAGATGAGCGAGCATCTTGGGAGAGGTCAGGTCGTTGATAGCTACAACTTCATAACCGTCTGCCTCAAACATCTGGCGGAAAGCGAGACGACCAATGCGGCCGAAACCGTTAATTGCTACTTTTGTTGCCATAATTCTGTGTTGTTTAAAAAAGATTTATAAAGAAAATTTTTGTCTGGTCGTGAGCGTTAAGGAAATAGTGTGCGTTCCTTTGTGCTATTCTTTTGATAATCGGGTGCAAAATTACTAAAAAAAATCTACTTTTGCATCATAACAAACAACAAAAAAGAAACGATTATGGGTTTTATTAAGGATTTTAAAGAGTTTGCTGTCAAGGGCAATGCCATTGACATGGCTGTCGGTGTGATAATAGGCGGAGCGTTCGGCAAAATCGTCAGTTCGCTTGTCAACAACGTCATCATGCCGCCTATCGGAGTGCTCACCGGTGGAGTGGATTTTACAGACTTGAAACTGATCGTCAAGGAAGCGCAGGACGGGGCGGAAGCCGTCACGCTCAACTATGGGCAGCTGATTCAGGACGTGGTGGATTTTCTTATAATAGCCTTGTGCGTGTTCGTAATGGTGAGGACTCTGGTGAAGCTGACAAGAAAGAAAGCGGAAGCTCCCGCAACGGCAGTGGAGCCCGAACCGTCAAAGGAGGAAAAACTCCTCACGGAGATTCGTGACATTCTGGCAAAGAAACAATGAGGTGTAGAATCTGCGGAAATATGAAAAATCATATCAAGTGTGCGTTGCTCATGCTGTGCCTGTCTCTGTCAAAGGCTTACGGCATTGATGTGGATACGGTACGCATGACCGGACCGTTTGTGCTGCAGTCGCCTCTCGTGATTGACAGCACCGACACCTCTCAGGAAAAGTTCGCTTCGTTTGATTTTCTCAAGACTCCTGTGTCTACGGACAGGTTGCAGGAGGGCAGAACCGTGAGCCTGTCCGCCGACAGCTCGGAGTTCTGCTGTCCTGCCTGTGAGAAGCGGCTGGTGGTGTTTTCGTTCCCTTTCAGGCTGGAGACATTCGCAAAGGTGAAGGTCAGTGTCAGCGGCCCTCGCTCGTATAAGGTCTACATAGACGGCCGTGAACACAACGGGCAGGAGGGGCTGCAGCGCGGTCAGTATGACGTTGTGGTGAAAATAATGGCCGACACAGTGCCGCCGCACGTGTCGGTTGAGACCGATGGGAAGAAGCCGGTGGCTCTTGTGCCGGTGCGTGCCGGTGCGAAAACTGTGCGGCCGTTTGACATGACTGATGTGTTGTGCATGAAACGTTACGGTGGAATCTCCGTGTCGCCGTCCGGAAAATATGCCATGTATACCACCTCGCGGTACGACTCTGAAGGTAAATGGCAGAGCGACAGCAGGGTTGTTGAAATCGCCACGAAAAAGGTTCTTTCCACGGAAGGCGGCATGAGATGGATGCCGAAGACAGACCGCTTGCTGAAAGTGCGCCGTGCCGACGGCTTCAGTTCGCTGGTGAGCATAAATCCTGCGGATTTGTCTGAAGAGGTGATTTGCAGCCGGTTGCCTGAAACTGATTTCGTGATGTCTCCCACGGAAGACTTTCTGGTCTTCCGCAAACTGGTCAAGGGTCCGCAGCGTGAAGACCAGGTATACGAGATCCTTTCTCCCGATGACCGGCAACCGGGGTGGCGCAACCGTTGCTCGTTGCAGAAAATGGATCTGGCTACGGGCGTCACGCAGACACTGACTTACGGAAACAAACCTGTATACCTGTGTGATATTTCACCGGACGGGCAGAGTCTGGTTTTCTCCTTTTCCGAACAGCGTCTCACGAAGCGTCCTACTGGTCTTTCCACGTATTGCCGGTTGAATCTCCGGACTATGGAATGCGACACGCTGATTTCCCGCGAGGGATTTGTCAACAGTATCGCTTATGTGCCTGGGACAGGAAAACTCGTGGTTGTGGGAAGCGCGGAGGCTTTTGGCAGGATTGGCTGCACTCTGCCTGACAGCGTTGTCCCGAACATGTATGATTATCAGATGTTCCTGTATGACCTGAACACCAGAGATGTTGCTCCAGTAACTCGAGGTTTCGGCCCGTCTGTGGCGGACGTGGCCGTTCTGCGCACGGGCGGCAAAATCTTCTTTACCGCCAACAACGCAGACTCCGTGTGCCTCTATCGGCTTGATGCCAAGACCGGGCGGATAGACAATGTGCCCGTTCCTGCCGACAATGTGTTGGACATTTCTGTTTCGGCCGACGGCAGTGTGGCGCTGTGCAGCGTATGCAGTGCCTGTGTACCTGACCGGCTTTATGAGATAAACACGAAGAACTTCAAGTGCTCGCTCTTTGATGACGCCAACGCAGAACGGATGGCGGATGTGAGCATTGGCACCTGTCTGCCGTTCAGTGTGGATAGCCGGCGAGGGTACAGGCTGACGGGGCATTACTATCTGCCTGCGGATTTCAACCCGGCGGAAAAATATCCGGTCATCGTGCACTACTATGGCGGCTGTAGTCCGACCACCAGACGTTTTGGCGGTGGCGGTCATTATCCTGCACACTACTGGAATTCGATGGGTTATGTGGTGCTTGTGTGCAATCCGGGCGGAGCCTCCGGGTTCGGTCAGGAATGGGCGTCGCGTCATGTCAACACTATGGGTGAGGGCATCGCGGAGGACATTATTGAGACAGTGCAGGGCTTCCGGGACAGCAATGCATGGGTGGACGGGAACCGAATTGGTTGCGTGAGTGCCTCGTATGGCGGTTTCATGACGCAGCTGCTGCTTGCAAAGACAGACCTGTTTGCCGCCGGCATCAGCCACGCCGGAATATCTGACCATACAAGCTATTGGGGCGAGGGATACTGGGGCTACAGCTACAGTCAGGTCTGTGCTGCGGATTCATATCCGTGGACGCGCAAGGATCTGTTCGTTGACCGCTCGCCGCTGTATAATGCCGACAAGATAAGGACTCCACTGCTGTTTACCCACGGCTCCGCAGACACCAATGTGCCGATAGGGGAGTCAATCCAGATGTACACGGCACTGAAACTGCTCGGCACGCCGACGGCTTTTGTCGTGGTGGAAGGCGAGAACCACGGCATCATGGATTTCCACAAGCGGAAAAAATGGATCAATACCATGACCGCCTGGTTTGACAAGTATCTCAAGGGTGATGACGCTTGGTGGAAAGCTCTGTACACACCAAAGGAACTGTGACTAAGCCATGGATGCGGTGTTTCTGTTTTTCCGCAGAAGAGGCTTGGCGTTTTGGAAAAAAGCGTTACCTTTGCACCACGTAAATGAAAACGGGGTGTAGCGCAGCCCGGTTAGCGCACCTGCTTTGGGAGCAGGGGGTCCCAGGTTCGAATCCTGGTACCCCGACGGAGAGGAAGAGACAATCTTCCTCTTTTTTTGCAACCGTCCCGGCCTACAGGCATGGCTTGTAGGTGGAGAGACGTTTCCTTATCTTCTCCGTGCGTTCCGCCGACAGCGGTTTCACACCATCAAGCGGATATTCCAGCCCGAGCTGATGATATTTGAACACGCCCAACGTGTGGTAGGGCAGTATCTCTATGCGTTCCACACACTTGTAGCGTGCCGCGTGTCTGCCGAGGCGGTCAAGCCATTCGTCATTGTCAGTGATGCCGGGCACTACCACATGACGTATCCAAGTGGCGATGCCGCGTTCTTCCAATCGGTTCAGAAAATCGAGGCATGGCTTTTGCGGAAAGTTCGTGAGACGTCCGTAAAGCTGTGTGTCCATAGTCTTTATGTCAAGCAGCACGAGGTCTGTATGGTCAAGGACGCCAAGGGCATTTGCCGATGTATACGCCCCGCTTGTGTCAAGGGCGGTGTGTATGCCGTTCTCCTTGCACAGCCGGAAAAACTCGGTCACGAAAAGAGCCTGCATAAGGGGCTCGCCGCCGGAGACCGTCACGCCGCCGTTTTTGATGAACGGGCGGTAGCGCAGAGCCTCGTCCGCAAGTTCCTGGGGCGTAAGCTCGTACCGGCATTTGGCGTGCGGATCCCATGTGTCGGGGTTGTGGCAGAACGCGCACCGCAGCGGACAGCCCTGCATGAACGCCACGAAGCGTATGCCTGGACCGTCCACGGTGCCGAACGACTCGATGGAATGTATGTGTCCCGTCATGCGTTGGGGCGACAGGTCCTTACATTCCCTGGTTGATGGTGCGCGACAGCACATCGAGCTGCTGTTCGCGCGTGAGTTTTACGAAATTCACGGCGTAGCCGCTCACGCGTATAGTAAGTTGTGGGTATTTCTCGGGGTGATCCATGGCGTCAAGCAGGAGCTGTCGGTCAAACACGTTGACGTTGAGGTGCTGTCCCCCCGTGGGAGTGAAGTATCCGTCAAGCAGATGCACGAGATTGTCCGCCCTCGTATCCTTGGTCTTGCCCAGTGCACCCGGAGCGATGGCAAAGGTGTATGAGATGCCGTCGCGCGAGTGCTGGAACGGCAGTTTTGCCACCGAAGCCAGTGCCGCCACAGCTCCTTTCACATCGCGCGAGTTCATGGGGTTTGCTCCCGGTGCGAACGGCACACCCTTGGCTCTGCCGTCGGGTGTGGCGCCGGTGTTGCGTCCGTAGACCACGTTAGAAGTGATGGTGAGCAGGCTCTGTGTGGGCACGGCATCGCGGTAGGTGCGGTGCTGGCGCAGGTATTCCATGAATTTCTCTGTCAGGCTTACGGCAATGGAGTCCGTCTCGTCGCAGTTGTTGCCGAAGGGGACATATTCGCCCTCTTCTATCTTATAGCCAACGGCAAGTCCCGTCTCGTTGCGTATGATGCGTATGCGGCAGTGCTTCATGGCGGCAATGGAGTCGGTCACGATGGACAGCCCGGCGATGCCCGTGGCGCGGGTGCGCTCCACGTCGCCGTCGTGCAGGGCCATTTCAAAAGCCTCGTAGTCGTATTTGTCGTGCATGTAGTGTATGATCTTCAGCGCGTTGACATAGGTCTTGGCAAGCCAGCGCATCATCTGCTCGAATTTTGGCATGAACTCCTCATAGGTGAGCCAGTCGCCGGTGATGGGGGCGAAAGCCGGAGCTATCTGCTCGTCGAGTATCTCGTCGCGTCCGCCGTTGATGGCATAAAGCATACACTTGGCGAGGTTTGCCCGTGCGCCGAAAAACTGCATCTGTTTGCCTATCTTCATGGGTGATACGCAACATGCTATGCCGTAGTCGTCGCCAAGCTCGGCGCGCATGAGGTCGTCATTTTCATACTGTATGGCACTGGTGTCTATGCTGACCTTGGCGCAGAACCTCTTCCACGCCTCGGGCAGATGTTCGCTCCACAGTACCGTCAGGTTGGGTTCTGGTGAAGGCCCCATATTATACAAGGTGTGCAGGAAGCGGAAGTCGGTTTTTGTGACCATGTGGCGACCGTCAATACCCATGCCGCCGAGCGAGGCGGTGGCCCAGATGGGGTCGCCCGAGAAGAGGTCGTTGTATTCGGGGGTGCGGAGGAAGCGCACGATGCGCAGTTTCATGATCATCTGGTCTATGAGTTCCTGCGCCTCCTGTTCGGTGATGACTCCGTTTTTCAGGTCGTGCTGTATGAAGATGTCGAGGAATGCACACACGCGTCCCAGCGACATCGCCGCACCGTCCTGGTCTTTCACAGCTCCGAGATAGCCGAAGTATGTCCACTGCACGGCTTCGCGCGCGTTTTTGGCTGGGAGCGTCACGTCGAACCCATAGGCCGCACACATCTTCTCGAATTGTTTGAGGGCTTTGATCTGCTCTGAAACCTCCTCGCGGTGGCGCACAATCTCCTCCGTGAATTCCTGTATGTCGATTCGCTTGAAATAGCGCTTCTTCTCCTCTATTAGGTTGGAGGTGCCGTAGAGGGCGATACGGCGGTAGTCGCCTATAATGCGGCCGCGGCCGTAGGCATCGGGCAGTCCGGTTATGATATGGGCATGACGGGCTGCCTTTATGTCGTCGTTGTATGCGGAAAACACGCCCTCGTTGTGTGTCTTGCGGTACTTGGTGAAGATTGTCTTGGTAACGGGGTCAAGCTCGTAACCGTAGGACTGTAGGGCTTTCTCCACCATGCGTATGCCGCCTTTGGGAAAGATGCCGCGCTTGAGTGGGGCGTCGGTCTGCAGTCCCACAATGACCTCGCTGTCGCGGTCAATGTATCCGGCTCCGTAGGTGTCTATGCTTTGCGGCAGACGGGTCTCGGCATCATAAACGCCTTTCTGCCGTTCCACTTCGAACATCTCTGACAACATGTTCCAGAGGTGCATTGTCCGCTTTGTAGGGCCGCAGAGGAAACTCTCATTGCCGTCATAGGGTTCGTAGTTGGATTGGATAAAGTCGCGTACATCGATTTCGTTTTTCCAGTTGGAACCTTTGAAACCGGTTTGCAAGTTCTGCAAAATCATAATATAGGTGTTAGATTAATATTGTGCGGTCTTGCCCGTATCGGGGCAATGCCGCCTTGGTTTTCGGCCTGCAAAATTACAACAAAAAAACAACCTGCGCAAGTGATTTCCCGTCGGCCGCTGCAATAAGCTCCGTTTCTGGCGGATTGAAAAGCGGAAGCGGGTATGCACAAAAACAACGTGCATACCCGCTTCCTTTGTATGTGTAGGACTTCCTAAAATCTTCTGGTTGCCCAGGGACTGACGTACGGTCTGATGGTGATGACTCCGCTCTCCCGGTCGCCGCCGGTGGCTTGCTGCAGTGCCATGGAGATGGCTGCCGCTATTTCATCGCTGGTATCACCCTTGGGTGTGGCTGCCGATGCTGGCTTGGAAATGCCTGCGGCGACCTGCACCGTGGCATTGTCGCTTGCGGCAGCCTTGGCCTTGGCGAGGTCGGTCTCAAAACGTTCCTTTGCTATGCCGCTTTTGTAGTCACGGTATTGCGACGGGTGCATGGCGAGTTCGAAGAGCTCCTCGTCGTCCTGACCGCGATCCCAGCCATTGGCTGCCATCTCGTCGATGTAGGTCTGCAGGTCATCGGGGTAGTTGTCCTGCGGGTTGGCGTCGGTGAACTCGTATCCTTTTTTCTTGGCCAGTTCCACTATTTCTGGTGCCACCTTGCCGGGCAGTCTGCCGCTCTTGCCCAGAATCATGCCCCAGATGGACTGGTCCATCATTGAGTAGCGCGGCTTGCCCATGGAATCGGCGAGGAGGTTCATCAGGGCAATGTTCTTGACATACTGGCTGAACGGGGTGACGAGTGGGGGATAGCCCACGCGCGGCCACACGTAGGCCACTTCGTTGAACAGTTTGACGAGGAGCTGGTCTTCGGTGTAGGGTTCAAGCCCTTTCTTGGCGCGGTTGGAGTTGATGGCGCTCTCCACACCCTTGAGGTCTGCCATCATGCTGCCCATCATGCCGCCGGGAAGACCGCAGCCAAGCAGGAGTGACGACATTAGCTTGTTGCTTGGGCTCATGAAGTAGCCGAGGAAGTCGTCAATGAATTCCTGTGTGAGCTTGCGCACCTCCATGTATGCGTCCATATTGATTTCGGGGACGTCGAAACCCGCATGTTTGAGCATGGACTGCACCGAAATCACATCGGGGTGTATCTTGCCCCATGCGAGCGGTTCAACGGCTGTGTCTATCACGTCGGCACCGGCTTTGCAGACTTCAAGTACGGAGGCCATGGAGAGACCCGGACCGCTGTGGCCGTGGTACTGTATGATAACATTCGGATACTCCTGCTTGATCATTGCGGTGAGCTTGCCCAGCATGGCAGGCTGCCCGATACCTGCCATATCCTTCAGGCATATTTCGGGTGCGCCTGCCTCAATGAGCTGTTGTGCGATGCCGAAATAGTATTCTGCCGTATGGATGGGCGAGTTGGTGATGCAGAGCGTGGCCTGGGGGGTCATGCCTCCGTCTTTGGCGTACTGTATTGATGGTATGATGTTGCGCACGTCATTGAGACCGCAGAAGATGCGCGGTATGTCCACGCCCTGTGCGTGTTTCACCTTGTACATCAGCTTGCGCACATCGGCTGGCACCGGAAACATGCGCAGCGCATTGAGACCGCGGTCAAGCATGTGTGTCTTGATGCCTGCCTTGTTGAATGGTGCGGTGAAAGCCCGCACGGCCTTGTTGGGGTTTTCTCCGTAAAGCAGATTTACCTGTTCAAAGGCTCCGCCGTTGGTTTCTACTCTCGCAAAGCACCCCATGTCGATTATCGCAGGCGCAACGCGCTCAAGCTGGTCCTTGCGCGGCTGGAATTTGCCGGAGGACTGGAACATGTCTCTGTAGACAAGACTGAATTGAACTTTCTTTTTCTGCATTTCGTTTTCTGTCATGTTTTGGCTGGCAAAGTTACTCACTTTAACTCGGAAAGTGGTACTTTTGCAGTTGAAATGTGCGTGTGGCAGGCTACTCCGTTTGTAAATATGCACACTGTGATAACTGGCAATTGCAAAACAGATGATCGGAACGATAGTGAACACGGCAACCATCGTGGTAGGGACGATAGTGGGTGCTGTTTTGAAGAAAGGAATCAAGGAAACGTACCGGAAAGCCTTGTTCACGGGGCTCGGTCTGTGTACACTTGTGTTGGGCGCCAATGCCTGCATTTCGCGGCTTGGCGGGAGCGACTACCCCGTACTGTTCATTCTGTCCATTGCTGTCGGTGGGCTTGTGGGCACAGCACTCCGCATTGACGACCGGGTGAAGAAATATGCTGAGAAACACGCCGGGACAGAGCTCGCGCGTGGGCTTACCACCGGTTGTATGCTCTACTGTATTGGTACATTCTCCATGGTAGGTCCGATGCTGAGCGCGCTGAACGGCGACAATACGTTTCTCTATACAAATGCCACACTTGACATTGTCACGTCGTGTGTGCTTGCCGCCACCTATGGCATCGGGATGCTGCTTGCCGCCCCGGTGCTGTTTCTGTGGCAGGGAATGTTCTATTGCCTTGCCCTGCTGGCTCAGGGTGTGATTTCGCAGGAGGTCACCAACGAAATATCCATTGTCGGCGGAGTGCTGATACTTTCCACAGGTTTTTCGCTTCTTGACATAAAGGACTTGAAGACTCTCAATTTTCTTCCTTCGCTGCTGGTGCCGCCGTTGTTTTTCGGGCTGAAACACCTGTGGCGCATGATCTTCTGACGTTGCTGCTGTAAATGTGTCTGCCGATCGGTTTTGCAGGGCTTTTCGGGAGAACTGGAAATGTTGTGCTTGGAGTGTGTGAAAAGATTTTTGTTGTCCGTTCCGGTACAACAAAATTTCTTTGAAACAAGAAAAGTTTTCCGATTGGCAACAACAAATATCTGACGGTCAAAGAGTTGCGTTTTAGCGAAAGCTAAAAAGTTTTCCAAAACGAAAACCTTAACGGAATTTTATTGAAAAAATAATTAAAGAAACACTTGTCGGTTTCGGTATTGTTGTGTACTTTTGTCGTGCTGGAAAACAGCGTCCATATAAGTGCGGATTTAACCATAAACAAATAAGGAACAATGATACAGACAGTTATTAAGAGAGACGGTCGTATAGTGGGCTACAACGAGGAGAAAATCAAGGCCGCCATACGCAAGGCAATGCTTCAGAGCGAGCGTGGGGAGGACGAAGGTCTGATTCAGAGAATAACAGACCGTATTGGGATGACTGGCCGCGAGCAGATGGAGGTGGAGTCCATTCAGGACTTGGTCGAAATGGAGCTGATGAAGAGTACCCGCAAGGAAGTGGCAAAACTGTATATCGCCTATCGTAACAAGAGGAGGATAGCGCGTCAGGCGAAGATGCACGACAATTTCTTTGACATCATCAACACCAAAAACAACGATGTGACCCGTGAAAACGCCAATATGAACGCGGATTCCCCCGCCGGCATGATGATGAAGTTTTCAAGCGAGTCCACCAAACCTTTCGTAGACGACTATCTGCTTTCGGAGGCATCGTATGATGCCGTGAAGAACAATCTTCTCCATGTCCACGACAAGGACTACTATCCGACCAAGAGCCTTACTTGCGTCCAGCACCCTCTCGACAAGATACTGAAATACGGCTTTTCTGCCGGTCACGGCGAGAGCCGTCCGGCGAAGCGCATAGAGACGGCGAGTGTGATAGCCTGCATATCGCTGGAGACGGCGCAGAACGAGATGCACGGTGGTCAGGCTATTCCGGCCTTTGATTTTTATCTGGCTCCGTTTGTGAGAAGCTCTTTCATAGAGGAAATCAAGTACATAGAGGCCTTTGACGGAAAGGATTACAGCGATTTGTATGATGCCAAGTTCCCCGACTACCTGACCTGTGAACTTACTGGCATGACTGGCAGGGAGCGTGTGCTGCATCATGCCGTCAACCGCACCGTGAGCCGCGTGCATCAGGCCATGGAGGCATTTATCCACAACATGAACACCATTCACTCCCGCGGAGGCAACCAGGTGGTGTTCAGTTCCATAAACTACGGTACGGATACATCTGCCGAGGGACGCTGCATCATACGTGAGATACTGAAGTCGACCTACGAGGGTGTGGGCAATGGCTCCACTGCCATCTTCCCGATACAGATATGGAAGAAGAAACGCGGTGTGAGCTATCTGCCGGAAGACCCCAACTACGACCTCTACAAGTATGCCTGTCAAGTGACGGCACGCCGTTTCTTCCCCAATTTCCTGAACCTTGACGCCACGTTCAACCACCACGAGAAGTGGAGAGCCGATGACCCGGATCGTTACAAGTATGAAGTGGCTACCATGGGATGCCGCACACGCGTGTTCGAAAACCGCTACGGCGACAAGACCTCGATAGGACGTGGAAACATCTCGTTCTCCACAATGAATCTTGTGGGTATTGCGATACAGTGTATGGGCATAGAGGATAAGGAAGACCGTGTCAACGCTTTCTTCGCGAAGCTTGACAACCTGCTTGAGGTGACAGCCGCACAGCTCAACGAACGCTATGAGTTCCAGCGCACGGCACTGGCGAAGCAGTTCCCGCTTGTGATGTCGCGCCTGTGGAACGGTGCCGAAAATCTCGGTCCCGACGACACGATAGAGTCCGTCATCAACCAGGGGACTCTCGGCATCGGGTTCATCGGTCTTGCCGAGTGCCTTATTGCACTGGTGGGCAAGCACCACGGCGAAAGCGAAGAGGCGCAGCAGCTGGGCTTGAAGATAGTTTCCTATATGCGTGACCGCGCCAATCAGTTCAGTGAGAAATACCAGCACAACTACAGCGTACTGGCCACTCCTGCCGAGGGTCTCTCCGGCAAGTTCACCAAGGTGGACCGCAAGAAATACGGCATCATTCCCGGCGTGACCGACAAGGAATACTACACCAACTCCAATCATGTGCCCGTGTACTACCACTGTAGTCCACGCCACAAGGCAGAGGTCGAGGCCCCGTATCATGAGCTGACGAGAGGCGGTCATATCTTCTATGTGGAGATTGACGGCGATGCGACTCACAACCCGCAGGCCATCATGGACATAGTGGATCTGATGGACAAGTACAACATCGGCTACGGCTCTGTCAACCACAACCGCAACCGCTGCATGGACTGCGGCTACGAAGATGCTACCGAAGGTCTGGAGGTGTGCCCCAAATGTGGTAGTACGCACATCGACACGCTGCAGCGCATCACCGGCTATCTCGTCGGTACTACCGACAGGTGGAACTCTGGCAAGCTGGCGGAGCTCCGCGACCGTGTGGTACACAAGTGAGACAGCCCCATAACACTTTATCGATATGCGTGTACTTGACATAGTAGAGGGAACAACCGTAGACGGGCCCGGGCTGAGGACATCCATATATGTTGCGGGATGCCGTCACCGCTGTGAAGGTTGCCACAATCCGCAGTCGTGGGATTTCGGTGCAGGAAAGGACATGAGCGTGGACGAACTGCTCGGCATCGTGAGGAAGAACGACTTCAACGTTACCCTCTCCGGCGGAGACCCGTTCTATGTGGCGGACGAGGCGGCGGAGCTGTGCCGGCGCATAAAGGACGAACTGCACAAGAACATCTGGTGCTATACGGGTTTTGTGTGGGAAACAGTTGTGGACAATCCGGAATACAGACCGCTGCTTGAGGTCATAGACGTGCTTGTGGACGGGCCGTTCGTGCTTGCCAGACGCGACATATCATTGTGCTTCCGCGGCAGTGGGAACCAGCGCATAATAGATGTCAGGGAGAGCCTTGCGCAAAACGAGGTGACAGTTTTGAAATATTAGACAACGTACAGTGCGGACGGTGCAAAACACCGTCCGCACATTTTGTTATAGGGCATCTTGCCCTGAAAAACACTGATTGAAAATGAGAAGAAAACTTTTGTTGCTCCTTTTGCTTGCAACGGGGCTCGGTGTGCGGGCCGTGGTGAAGACAGACAGTGTAAGGAGCGGAATCCTGGGCACCTGGGTGAAATACAACGTTTACTGTCCCGATGGGTTTGACAGCCGGAGTGGCAAACGCTATCCAGTGCTTTACCTGCTGCATGGGCTGGGCGATTTCTACGGATCGTGGGACAACAACGCTCAGCTGGGCGAAGTGGCTGACGGGCTGTTGGCGCAGGGCAAAATCAGGGAAATGGTTATTGTCATGCCCAATGCCGGCGGACCCGACACACGCAACACATGGAACGGATATTTCAATATGCCGGGTTGGAACTACGAGGACTTTTTCTTCACCGAACTGATCCCGGCGGTGGAAGAAAAGTACTGTGCCGGGACTTCCAAGGGGTTGAGAGCCATAAGCGGTCTGTCTATGGGCGGCGGCGGCAGTACGGTGTACTGTCTGAAACATCCGGAAATGTTTTCATCGTGCTATGCCATGAGTGCCTGGCTTGACGATTCCGGAAACATACAGGAGACGGCGGACAACAAGTTGCGCTGTGTAATAGATGCCGTGAGGGAAAATTCCGCCGCAGCCATAGTGGCGCAGGCCGGCGAAGATATGTTGGAGAAACTGAGAGGCGTGAAATGGTTTTTTGACGTTGGCGACGACGATTTCCTGCTTGACCAGACGGAGCGTCTTCACCTGCTGATGCGCTCCAGGCGTGTCAAGGCCCGTCTGCGTGTCAGGGAGGGCATACACAGCTGGCACTTCTGGAAAGCGGCTCTTTACGAAAGCCTGCCGTTTGCCTCGCGCAACTTCGAATAGGTAACGCACACCGTTTGCCGTATGGGCAGCCGTTTCGGAAAGAATGAACGAAAGCGTTTTTGTTTTGTATAAAAAATCGGCAAAACATGCTCCCGATGCAGAATAATATATAAATTTGCCGTCGCAGGCCATGAGAGGCATCTGCCATGAAAGCGCAAATGTATATGGCTGTTCTTTGTGTGAATTGAATGGACAATAAACCTGTAAAGCAACATTGCAGATGAACAAGAATGTATACAACAAGCACTATGACGTGATCGTTATCGGCGGAGGCATCACCGGTGCGGGCACGGCGCGCGACTGTGCCATGCGCGGGCTGAGCACTTTGCTTGTGGAACGTCACGACTTTACCGACGGAGCTACTGGGCGTAACCACGGTCTGCTCCACAGCGGCGCTCGCTACGCCGTTACGGATGCGGAGTCGGCGAGGGAATGCATAGAGGAGAATATGACTCTGCGCAAAATTGCGCGCCACTGCGTGGAGGAGCACGATGGGCTGTTCATAACCCTGCCCGAAGATGATTTGTCCTATCAGGCCAAGTTTGTGGAGGCTTGTCGCAATGCCGGCATCCGCGCCGACATTGTGGAGCCCGAAGAGGCCAGACGCATGGAGCCGGCCGTCAATCCTCTGCTGACCGGGGCCGTGAGAGTGCCTGACGGGTCAGTAGACCCGTTCAGACTGACCATTTCGAATGTGATTGACGCACGCCGTCACGGAGCCGATATATTGACCTACCATGAAGTGACGGGTCTGGTTTCCGCCAACGGAATGATACTTGGCGTCCGCCTCCACAACCACCTTACTGGAGAAAATACGGAAGTGCGTGCCGACGTGACGGTGAATGCGGCAGGCATCTGGGGAACGTTGGTCGCCGGGATGGCGGGAGTCACGGTCAATATGTTCCCGGCAAAAGGGTCTCTGCTGATTTTCGGCCACAGGGTAAACAACATGGTTATCAACCGCTGCCGCAAGCCTGCCAACGCTGACATTCTCGTGCCGGGCGACACGGTATGTGTCATTGGCACCACTTCGGACCGTGTGTCCATAGAAGAATGTGACGACATGAGGGTCACGCCCGAAGAGGTGGATATACTGCTGGGAGAGGGAGCTCAGCTGGCACCGGCTCTTGCCACCACACGCATACTCCGTGCCTATGCCGGCGTGCGTCCGCTGGTGGCTTCCGATGACGATCCCTCTGGCAGAAGCATCAGCCGCGGTATAGTCTG
This sequence comes from Anaerovoracaceae bacterium, assembly GCA_963617965.1. Taxonomy (GTDB): domain Bacteria; phylum Bacteroidota; class Bacteroidia; order Bacteroidales; family Bacteroidaceae; genus UBA6382. The sequence continues at coordinate 23,216 of CAVEQO010000009.1, read as the reverse complement.
CCTTGACCACGAATCGCGCGACGGACTTAAAGGGTTTGTCACCATAACCGGCGGCAAACTGATGACATACCGCCTGATGGCGGAAAAGGCTACTGATACGGTCTGTAGGAAACTCAATGTGGACAGGAAGTGTGAGACAGCCGCCGTACCGTTGCCAGGGTCTGAAAAGACCATGGCGGAGACCGGGGATGGAAGCCGCGGCAAGCACATCTATGCCTTTAACGTCAGGGAGGGTCGCTATGGCACTATGGCGGCGGATATTTGCTCCAAGGATGAAATCGACGACAGCCTTGTCTGCGAATGCGAGGAAGTCACTGTGGCGGAGGTAAGGCACGTGATGGAGGAACAGCACGTGGAGACTCTCACGCAGCTCAGGCGCCGCACACGCATGGGCATGGGCACCTGTCAGGGCGAACTGTGCGCCCTCAGGGTGGCCGGGCTTATGTGTGGGACTTGCCGTAGGAGCGTAAGTGAGACTGGATCCGATGTGGCTGATTTCATGAACGAACGCTGGAGAGGCATGTATCCTGTGGGGTGGGGAGCCACTCTTGCGGAATGCCAGCTTGCGGCGAACGTCTATCAGGGACTGTGCGGACTTGACAAGTTTGCAGCAAAAAGAGATACAAGCTATGAAATTTGACACAATAGTAATGGGCGGTGGCCTGAGCGGTCTTGTCTCGGGTATATCGCTCGCCAAGGCGGGCAGGAGTGTGGCAATAGTTGCGGCGGGAGAGAGTACCCTGTCGTTTCACTCAGGTTCATTTGACCTGTTGGGCTATGCCGGGGACGGAAGCGAGGTCCGGCATCCCCTTGATGAAATAAAGGACTTGGGATCTGCTCACCCTTATTCGAAAGTGGACAAGGTTGAACAGCTTGCCTCTGAAGCTGAGCGTCTGCTTCAGGAGTCTGGCGTGGCGGTCAAGGGGAATGCTGCGGAAAATCATTGGCGGCTCACTCCGATGGGCGTGCTGAAGCCGGCGTGGCTCACTCTTGACGACTATTTTACTATGGAGACGGCCTGTGACCTGCAAGATAAAACCGTGCTGCTTGTCAACGTTGCCGGTTTCCTTGATTTCCCCGTGGACTTCATTTCCGCCGGTCTGGCAGGTCTCGGGGCAAAGGTGACAGTGAAGACGCTGCATATTCCCGCATTGAAGGAGCGCAGGTTGAGCCCTTCTGAGATGCGTTCCTCAAATATCGCGAAGATTCTCGCCTCGCCGGAGGCTATGGAATTGGTCGCCCAAAAGATAAGCACTTCGGTCAGCGATGCCGATGCTGTGCTCCTTCCGGCGATCTTCGGTCTGAACGACGGTGAGACCGTCCGTTCTCTCCGCATGAAGACGGCCAAGCCGCTGTTTGTCGTGGCCACGCTGCCGCCGTCTGTGCCAGGGGTGCGTGTGCAGAACCTGCTTGTCCGGGAGTTCAGACGGCTCGGGGGCGTGTTCATGCTCGGAAACACTGTAACGGGCGGAAAGATTGCCGGTGGTCGTCTGACTGAAATATCGACATCCAATTTGCCGGAAGAAAGACTTGAGGCACGGGACTTTGTCCTTGCCACAGGTTCGTTTCAGAGCCACGGAATCGTGGCAAATTACGAAAAAGTGTATGAACCGGTCTTTGGCCTTGATGTGGATGCGGGAACGGAACGCCCGGACTGGACTCGTCACAACGTCTTTGATGCGCAGCCTTACATGGAGTTCGGCGTAAAGACCGACGGGCAGTTCCGGGTACAGAAGGGTGGTGTCCGTATAGAGAACCTTTATGCCGTGGGGTCGGTGCTCAGCGGCCACAACGGCATAAAGAATGCCGATGCCACGGGAGTTTCCATGATTACGGCACTTGCCGTGTCAAGAATGATTACAAAGCAAAACTGACACTATACTATGGCAGACAACATGCAGATATCAAGTCTAAGCACGAACAATTTCGAGCAATGCCTCAAGTGTTCCATTTGCACTGTGTATTGTCCTGTTTCGGCTGTCACTACGGATTATCCGGGACCGAAACACGCGGGTCCCGACGGAGAGCGTTACCGCCTGAAGGATCCCAAGTTCTTTGACGAGAAAGCATTGAAACTGTGTCTCAACTGCAAACGCTGCGAGGTGGCGTGCCCCCAGGGTGTGAAGGTGGGCGACATCATTCAGAGTGCGCGTATAAAATATTCCCGCCACAAACCGGGTCTGCGCGATTTCACACTGGCAAGCACAGATCTTGTGGGCGGCGTGGCGACTAAAATGTCGTCCATCGTCAACTATGCGCTCGGTCTTGGTCCCGTAAAGAGCGTGATGCATTCCACCATCGGTGTGGACAAACACCGCACTTTCCCAAAGTATGCCTCGCAGACTTTCGAGACCTGGTACAAAAAGGAGGCAAAAGCCGCTCAGCCGTATTTCCCCAAACAGGTAAGCTATTTCCACGGCTGCTATGTGAACTACAATTTTCCGCAGCTGGGCAAAGATCTCGTCAAAGTAATGAATGCCATAGGGTATGGCGTGTATCTGCTGGACAAGGAGAAGTGCTGCGGTGTGGCGTACATAGCCAACGGAATGGCCAGAAAGGCGGCCGGAAACGGCGAAACCAACATGAATGCCATCAGAAACTCGCTGGCGCGGGGCAGGCAGACAATCACCACGAGCAGCACGTGTACGTTCACTATGCGTGAAGAGTACGGGCATCTGCTCCACATAGACAACAACGCCGCCAAGAACAGCCTGTGGCTTGCCACCCGTTTCATCTACAGGTTGGTGGAGTCAGGCGAGGTGAAACTCGTTTTCCGCACGGACTACAGGAAACGCATTGCCTATCACACGGCCTGCCACATGGAGAAACTCGGGTGGGCGGTCTACAGTACAGGCCTGCTGAAGATGATACCGGGGCTTGATCTCGTGATGCTTGACTCGCAATGCTGCGGCATCGGCGGCACCTATGGTTTCAAGAAGGAAAACTACGGGATTTCGCAAGCGATCGGTTCCGGACTGTTCAAACAGATCAAAGAGTCCGGTGCGGACTGTGTGGCGACAGACTGCGAGACGTGCAAGTGGCAGATAGAGATGTCGGCGGGAGTCCCGGTGCAGAACCCCGTTTCGGTCATTGCCGAGGCTCTGGACGCGGAGGCTACGAAAGCACTGAACGTTAACAACAAATAAGACAAAGAGGACTATGGGAAAGTTTTTTGCTCCTCCGGCGTTCAAGCCGGAAATGAAAGGGCCGGAGGCGGATGTACGCTACAGGGCATTGCGCTGGCAGGTATTCGTCGGGGTGTTTCTCGGCTATGCGGCGTTCTATGTTGTCCGCAAGAATTTCAGCATGGCAATCCCCATGCTCGAGCCGTTCGGCATTGCCAAGGGCGAGCTTGGTCTTGTGCTTGGAATGAACGCTGTGGCCTACGCCTTGTCCAAGTTCCTGATGGGGTCGGTGTCCGACCGTTCCGATGCCCGGAAGTTCCTGCCTTTGGGACTGGTTCTCGCTTCATTGGCGATGGCGTTTATGGTAGTGCCGGTAACCGGGCTTGACCTTGTGAACCATCCTGAGCGCAAGACGCTGGCCATAGTGCTGATGGGCGTGCTCAATTTTCTGGTGGGGTGGTTCAACGGAATGGGATGGCCTCCGTGCGGCCGTGTGATGACCCACTGGTTCAGCCAGAAGGAGCGCGGCACCTGGATGGCGGTGTGGAACTGTGCCCATAACGTGGGCGGAGGTCTGGTAGGCCCTATGGCCACATATGGCGCGACATGGTTCGGCGCGATGCTCTACGGCAGCAACGAACAGCTGTATTTCCTTGCCGGTACATATATCTTTCCGGCGGCAACGGCAATTCTGGTGGCGATAGTCGCCTACTGTCTGATACGCGACACCCCGCAGTCCTGCGGACTCCCCTCCATAGAGGAGTGGCGCAACGACTATCCGGAAAACTACAGCGAAAAAGACGAGGAGGTGCTTCCCGTGAAGGACATCTTCTTCAAATATGTGTTCAACAACAGGTTTCTGTGGTTCATAGCCATCTCCAACGCCTTTGTGTACATGGTGCGCTACGGTTGCCTTGACTGGGCGCCCGCCATGCTGAAGGACAAGGGCATTGATCTTAAGGAGGCGGGCTGGGCATATTTCGCCTACGAGTATGCTGCTATTCCCGGCACCGTCATCTGCGGTATTGTGAGCGACAGGCTGTTCCACGGCAGGCGTTCGATGCCGACAGTCATCTTCATGCTGCTTGTGGCGGTTTTCATAGGGCTGTACTGGTATGCCTTCAATATGGAGACTCCCAATCTCGGACTTATCGTTACCTGCATGACGGGTATCGGCTTCTTCATCTACGGTCCGGTGATGCTGATAGGTGTGCAGGCCCTTGACCTCGCTCCGAAGAATGCGGCAGGCACTGCTGCGGGCTTTACGGGCTTCTTCGGCTATTTCTTCGGCACGGCTATCCTCGCCAACTACGTGGTGGGACTTGTGGCGGAGAATGTCAGCTGGAACGCCACATTCGCCATGCTGTTGGCAGCCTGTGCCCTGTCGATAGCCTTCATGCTCCTGACGGTGGGGAAGAAGGAATCACGCACGATATAATGTAATCAGACACAACCCCCTTAAAAACAATTGTTATGAAAAACGTTTATGCTTCGCTTGGAGCAAACAGGAAAAAATTCCTGAAGTGGCAGATGGGCACCATTGCGGTAACCATGATAGGCTACGCACTGTTCTACTTTGTCCGCAAGAACTTTTCTCTGGCCATGCCGGGTCTTACGGCGGAATATGGCATATCCAACAAGAGTTTCGGCTGGATTCTCTTCGCCGGCTCCCTTGTGTACGGTTTTTCCCGCTTTATCAACGGCTATGTGGTTGACCGTGTCAGGGGTCGTATAGTGATGGCCGTGGGTCTGCTGCTCTGCGCCCTGGCCAATTTCGCTTTCGGTTTCGGTGCTGACCTCAGCGTCTGGCTCACGGGACAGACAAACGGGCCGAAGATGGTGGAAACGCTCACTTTGGTCATGGGCGTGACCATTATACTGAACCAGTATTTTCAGGGCATGGGTTATCCTCCCTGTGCCCGAATCCTTCCACACTGGATTCATCCGTCGGAACTCGCTACCAAGATGTCGGTATGGAACTGCTCGCACTCGGTGGGCGCGTCTCTGGCGGTAGTCCTGTGCGGCTATCTGATGGGTACGCTCGGCACGGACTTGAGCAACAACGCCGAAGTGGTGGCCGGCATAACGGCAAACCTCGGCGGTGATGCCAAGGCTGCGGAGCAGGCTCTTTCCTACGCTGCCCATATCGGTGCCTGGAAATGGTGTTTCTATGTCCCCGCGATGATGGCGGTGGCGGGAGCGGTATATATCTTCATTGCCTTGCGCGACGAGCCCAAGGACGTTGGTCTTCCCGACCTCCCCGACACTGGTCTCGGCAATCTCGACAAGACACGGGACAAACGGGCCAAGAAGAAGTTTGAAATGGAAATGGTCTGGAAAAACCGTTGGGTCTGGACGTTCTGTATAGCCAACCTGTTTGTCTATGTGGTGCGTATGGGTATTCTTGACTGGGGCCCCAAGTTCCTTACCGAAAGCCGTGGGCTTGACATCAAGGATGCTGCGTGGACTGTGGCCGCGTTTGAGATTGCCGGCATTGTCGGCACACTGTGTGCCGGATGGATGACCGACAAACTCTTCAAGGGCAAGGGACACCGTATGTGCGTGGTGTGCATGGCCGGCGCCGGTCTGTTCATGCTTATATTCCGCTTCCTTCCTGAAACGGCAGGCCTGGGCGTTACCGCAGCGGTGCTTGTGGGTGCCGGCTTCTTTATCTACGGTCCGCAGGCTCTGATAGGCATTGAGCTGGGCAACCAGGCGACAAAGGAGGCTTCGGCCCGCGCCAACGGCATAGCCGGCATATTGGGCTATCTCGGTTCGGGACTGTCGGGTCTGCTTGTGGGCTACATAGCCGACTCCCGGTTTGGCTGGACTGGTGTGTTCTCCACCATAATAGTTGTGGCGTTTGTCGGAATGTTCATACTTATATCGATGTGGCAGGCTCCACGCGACGGATATGAACGCGCATCCAGAATACAGTACAACGACGGGAAATAAACACTTTTTCAGCTTCATTGCAGTTTAACTACAATTTAACCGGTAAAATGTCTGCGAGTTGAAATAAATATCTAATTTTGCCATGTCTCCCACGGGATAAACCCCAACGGGAAGGCATGGCAACCTTAATAATACAAGTGAAGTGTTATGGCTGATTTTGATAAGTACATGTCACCGATGGGCGACCGGGAACTTATGGAAGCCTGTGCCAGAATCAAACATGTGGCACTGGATATGGACGGCACTATTTATATGGGTTCCACTCTTTTCCCCTACACGAAACCTTTCTTGAAATTGTTGGCGGACAACGGTATAGGATATTCGTTTCTGACCAATAACCCCACCAAGAGTCAGGCTGACTACCTGAGGCGTCTGGAGGCTCTGGGCATTCATGCCACAGCGGACGAAATGTACACTTCCGCAATTTCCACGATAGAATACATCAAGGCACACCACCCGGCAGCACGGCGTCTTTTCATTCTCGGCACTCCGAGCATGACAAGGGAATTTGAGAATGCGGGCTTCGAATCCGTACCCGACAGTCCCGATGAGAGACCCGATGTCCTCGTGGTCGCCTTCGACACGACGCTGACATATTCGCGCCTGTGCCGCGCCACATGGTGGGCGTCGCAGGGTGTGCCGTATATCGCCACCAATCCGGATTGGGTATGTCCCACGGATCAGGATACCGTCCTCGTGGACTGCGGCTCCATACAGAAATGCATCGAGTCAGCCTGTGGGCGCAGGGCAGACATCGTCATAGGCAAGCCCAACCCGGGCATGCTTGACGGCATACGTGAAAAGTTCGGTCTGCAGCCCGACGAGATTGCCATGTGCGGCGACAGGATATACACCGACGTGCGTACAGCCCAGAATGCGGGCGGGGTAGGCGTACTGGTGCTTTCGGGCGAGACTACGCTTGACACGGCCATGCAGTCAACGCCGCAGCCGGACATTACGGCACTGAACATAGAGGAGTTTGGCAAATTGCTGCTGAAAGCGCGTGAAATTAAGAATAATTAACACTAATAGCCGAAAAAAAATAAAAATAGTGCCGAATATTCTTTGCAGATTATTAAAAAGAGTTATCTTTGTCGCGAGAAGAATGTTAAGACACTTCGGGACACATAGGAAATTCAGATATCAGATAATTGAACGACAAAATCAAAACAACTCAAACAGTTTGGTTTAATTTATTAATCATTAATCACCAAAAATTTTAAGTATGAAACGTTTATTTGTACTCCCGGTGGTAGCTTTGGCAATGAGCCCAGTTTTTGCTGCCAATGAAAACGAAGTTGCTCCTGAGACTTCAAACATCGAGGTCGCTACGGCATCTGCACAGCCGGCCCCCTGCGTGGGTCTTCCCAAGATTTCCGGCTATCTCCAGACGGGCTGGAACTATACTAACGATCCGAGAAAGGGCAGTGCCAAGTCTTCGTTCCAGGCCAAGCGCCTCCGCTTGATCCTGGACGGCAACTGCGGAGAGAAGATTGATTTCCGTCTCCAGATTGAGGCTTTCAACGGCATTGCCGGTTCTACCAATGGCAACGGTCAGAAGAACATTCAGGTGATGGACGCTTTCGCAACATGGAAGATCATGCCTGAGTTCAGAATCCGTGCAGGTCAGTTCTACACTCCGCTCGGCTACGAGAACTATGACATCTCTCCTGCCACTCTGGAGACCGTGGATTTCTCCAACATCGTTTACCGTATGGCTTGCCGCAACCCGTATTCCTACAACCTCGTGGACTACGGTCGTGACCTCGGTATCATGTTCATCGGTGACATCACTCCTTACTTCCACTACGACGTTGCCCTGACAAACGGTCAGATTCCGTGCAAGGACGACAACAACACCTCCAAGGACATCTATGTGAGCGGTACTTTCAAGCCTTTCAAGAATTTCAACGTCAAGGCTACCTACAGCTTCGGCTCAATGACTGGAAGTCTGAACGACCCTGCTGCAACGGGCAACCATGAGCTCAACCGTTTCGTTGCCGGCGCATGGTACAACGACCCTGAGGGCTTTGATGTCCGCGGCGAGTATGGCATGATGAACGGTTACAATGTCAAGGAGCAGGGTGCTTATGGTCTTGTAGGCTATCACGTAGGCAAGTTCCTCCCGATTGCACGTTGGGACTGGTATCAGGACCGCACGGACTATTCGAGCGCAAACAACTACAACCGTATCCTTGTGGGCTGCACATACCAGCTTACCAAGAACACCAAGATCCAGGTTAACGCCGCCCACACCATGTACGGCGACAACAACCCGGGTTACAAGAAGTCTGAGCAGGTCCAGATCATGGGTCTCTTCAAGTTCTGATTGTTTGGGAAAGGTTTAGGTTAAACATCGGTTTTATCTGACCCGTCGAGTGTGAGCCCGTTCTTTTTGAGTTGGGGCGGGTTCACACTCTCTTTATACCGCAAATCTGGGTTTTCAAAGATTTGTTTTTTACTGCAGACATTTCCTTTTTAATTAACTAATAAATTTTTCAGCTATGAAGAAACTTTTTGTTATGCTTGCTGTGGCTGTTGTGTCTACAGCCGCTTATGCCCAGCACCTCGGTACTGAGTATCGCCTCAAGAAAGTTGTGGAAGTTCCTGGCCGTCAGGGCATCGCCGCTGACAAGGACTACTTCTATGTGTCGGACACACGCGGTCTTTACAAGTACGACAAGAACTGGAATCTCGTCCAGAAGAGGGTACAGACCAAGGATCCGAAGACCGGCAAGTTCACTGACCCGCTGTTCAATAACCCCGACCCCGCTAAGGGCGGCGCGAACCACTTCGGAGATATCGACGTTTATGACGGAAAGATCTATACCGGCAACGAGTATTTCAACCTCGGCCGCGGCGAGAACATTTCTGTTGACATCTACGATGCCAAGACGCTTCAGTACATCGAGAGTATCCCCTGGAGACCGGAATCCGGCCAGGTGGAGGTTTCGGGTGTTGCAGTAGACCGCGAGCGCAACCTCGTGTGGCTTTCTGACTGGGTTGACAGCCGTTACGTTTACGCATACAGCCTCGAGACAAAGCAGTATTATACAAAGGTACAGTGCCGTCCCGAACCGTACTGGTGTCAGGGTATCTTCATCGCAGACGGTGTCATGCTCCTTTCTGCCGATGACGGCGAGTCTACCTACCACATTGCCGACAACATCTACAAGATGGACATCACCGGTGCTCCTTTCACTGGTCTCGTGCAGGGCACGGAGCCTATCAAGGACACCCCGTGGTCTGTCAAGACTGACAAGGAAGGCAAAGTCGTAAAGCGCACTGGCGAAATCGCCGGCGGTGCAATGGGCGGCAAGGTTGAACTCTTCCGCGAAATGACCGACTTCCGTCGTGCAGGCGAAATCGAAGGTCTTTGCATTGACCCGTCTACCGACGACCTCCTCGTGCTGAACAACCGCGGTACCCAGATTATCCTCGGTATGAGCCAGGGCCCGTTCACCAACGAAGGCTATACAAAGGAAATACACGAAGTCTACATCTACGAGAAAATCAAGTAAGCTGACGGCTTCGCATCCGACCCCGTGTCCGGCCTGACGGCTGGACAACGGACAAACTCCCGCAGGACTTTTGTAGGTTTTGCGGGAGTTTTCTGTTTTTTGTGCGGCAAGACACAGTGCTATATTGCGGAAAAGTCCTAATTTAGCAACGCAAACGACATAATATCAACACACAGTAATGTTTTCTGGAATAATAGAAGGAATAGCCGTAGTGAAATCCGTAAGGCACGACAGGGACAACGTGGACATAACCCTCACGTGTCCTTTTGCCGATGAGCTGGCCGTGTCGCAGAGTCTGGCCCACAATGGGGTGTGCCTTACCGTCACGGCGGTCAACGGCAGCGAGTACACCACTACCGCCATGCGTGAGACCTTGGAGCGCAGCAACATCGGGCTGCTTGAACCCGGCAGCGAGGTAAACGTGGAGCGTCCGGTGCCGGTCAACGGGCGTCTGGACGGTCACATTGTGCAGGGTCATGTCGACACCACGGCGGAGTGCGTGGGTATTGTGGATGCACGGGGCAGCTATGTCTTCACTTTCAGGTATGCGTTTGACAGGGAACTGGCCGGAAAAGGCTACTTCTGTGTAGACAAGGGCAGCGTGACGGTCAACGGTGTCAGCCTGACGGTCTGCAATCCCACCGACGACACCTTTCAGGTGAATATCATACCCTTTACTTTTGAGCACACCAATTTCCACACGTTCAAGATAGGCAGTGTGGTAAACATAGAGTTTGACGTGCTGGGCAAGATGGTGAGCCGCCTTGTGCAGCTGGGCAAGTGAACGGGTGGTGTTTTGATGCCCGGATCCGCCGGATGTAATCCCGAATGACAAATCCGGGGCCGTGTGGGGTGCAAAGCGGCACCTGAGGGCAAATAATCTGTCTGGTGTCAAAAAACGGATATTTTTTTCCCGTCTTGTTTCGGAAATATGTAATTTTGCATTGGTTAACAACAAACAACAACATGTGTACGTCAAAGGCAAACCTACGACTTCGTAATTTTCTGCTGCTCAAAGAGAGAGGCGGAAGCCGTGTGCGTGCTTAGCTGCCGTTGCGCATGTATGGAAGCCTTTCTCACTCTGACGATGAGTGCGAAGGGTTTTTTTTTACAACGGAAAATATAAAACACAATAGTATGAGCGACAGACTTTACATTTTTGACACCACCCTCAGAGACGGTGAACAAGTGCCCGGGTGTCAGTTGAACACAGTGGAGAAGATACAGGTGGCCAAGCAGCTTGAGGCGCTTGGGGTGGATGTCATTGAGGCGGGATTTCCCGTTTCAAGTCCCGGCGACTTCAACAGCGTGATAGAAATCAGCAAGGCCGTGACATGGCCCACGATATGCGCATTGACACGTGCGGTGGAGAAAGACATCGACGTGGCCGCCGATGCGCTGAAGTACGCCAAGCGCAAGCGTATCCACACGGGTATAGGCACGTCGCCCTCCCACATCAAATACAAGTTCAACTCTACCCCGGAGGAGATAATAGAGCGTGCCGTCGCTGCGGTGAAGTATGCCAAGCGTTACGTGGAGGATGTGGAGTTCTATGCCGAAGACGCGGGCCGCACGGACAACGAGTATCTCGCCCGTGTGATTGATGCGGTCACGAAAGCCGGGGCGACGGTGTGCAACATTCCTGACACCACGGGTTTCCGTCTCCCCAACGAATACAACGAGAAGATAAAGTATCTCTACGAACACGTGGACGCATTTGCCGCCGGCAAGAGCATCCTGTCCACCCACTGCCACAACGACCTCGGCATGGCCACGGCAAACACCGTTGCCGGCGTGCTTGCCGGCGCGCGACAGGTGGAGGTTACGGTCAACGGTATCGGCGAGAGGGCCGGCAACACCTCGCTTGAGGAAATAGCCATGATATTCAAGACCCACCCCGACCTTGGCATCGAGACTAACATCAACACCACAAAGATATACCCCACCAGCAGGATGGTAAGCTCGCTGATGAATATGCCTGTCCAGCCGAACAAGGCCGTTGTGGGCAGAAACGCCTTTGCCCACTCGAGCGGCATTCACCAGGACGGGGTGCTCAAAAACGCCGCCACCTACGAGATCATGGACCCCAGGACGGTGGGTATCGACGACAATGCCATTGTGCTTACCGCCCGCAGTGGGCGCGCCGCCCTGAAATATCGTCTCCATATCAACGGGGTGGACATCGACGATGCCAAACTCGACAAGGTATATGAGGATTTCCTGAAACTTGCAGACCGCAAGAAGGAGGTCACCGATGACGACGTGCTTGTGCTGGCTGGAGCCGACAGGACTGCAACCCACAACGTCAGGCTTGACTATCTGCAGGTTACCACCGGCATGGGGGTAAGGTCTGTCGCAAGCATCGGCCTGACGATAGCCAACGAGAAGTTCGAGGCGGCCGCTACCGGCAACGGGCCTGTTGATGCGGCAATCAAGGCTCTCAAGAATATCATAAAACGCGAAATGACTCTCAAGGAATTCACCATCCAGGCCATAAGCAAGGGGTCCGACGACATGGGCAAGGTTCACATGCAGGTTGAACACAACGGTCGCGTGTACTACGGTTTCGGTGCTAACACGGACATCGTGACGGCTTCGGTGGAAGCGTATATTGACTGCATAAACAAATTCAAGGGATGAAGACTCTATTCGACAAGATATGGGACTCCCACGTTGTGCAGAACGTGCCAGACGGTCCCACGCAACTGTATATTGACCGGCTGTTTGTACACGAGGTGACGAGTCCGCAGGCATTTGACACGCTGAGGGACAAAGGCATTCCTGTATTCCGTCCGGAGATGGTCTTCGCAATGCCTGACCACAACACCCCGTCAGACCAGCAGGAGCACATTGACGATCCCGTGGGGCGCAAGCAGGTGGAGACTCTCAAGAAGAACTGCGGCGAATTCGGCATCACGCACTTTGACATGGGCAGCAAGGACAACGGCATCATCCATGTGGTGGGGCCGGAGAAAGGTCTCTCTCTGCCGGGCATGACGATTGTCTGCGGCGATTCCCACACAAGCACCCACGGGGCAGTGGGTGCGTTGGCAATGGGCATAGGCACCTCGGAAGTTGCCCAGGTGCTTGCCTCGCAGTGCATATTGCAGCAGAAGCCCAAATCCATGCGCATAAATATAGAGGGTGAATTGCAGGCGGGGGTCACCGCCAAGGACGTGGCATTGTATATCATGTCCAGGCTTACCACCGGCGGTGCCACCGGCTATGCCGTGGAATATGCTGGAAGCACCATAAGGACTATGTCTATGGAGGGCAGGCTGACACTGTCCAACCTGTCAATAGAGATGGGCAGCCGCGCCGGCATCATAGCTCCCGATGAAATCACCTTTGAATATCTCAAGGGCAGGGAATATGCCCCCAAGGGTAAGGACTGGGACGATGCAGTGGAAAGGTGGAAGGCACTGCGCAGCGACGACGGCGCGGTGTTTGACAAGGAAGTGACTTTTGACGCGGCTGACATCAAGCCTCGCATTACCTACGGAACAAATCCCGGAGCCGGCATCGCCATCGACGAGACTGTCCCTGCGTTGGAAAGCATAGCCGAAGCGGACAGGGCCGGATTCCTGTCGCAGCTGGACTATATGCAGTTCAAGCCCGGCGAACGGCTTGAGGGCAAGCCCGTGGACTATTGTTTCCTCGGGGCATGCACCAACGGCCGCATAGAGGATTTCCGCGCTTTCGCATCCGTTGTGAAAGGCCGCAGGAAAGCCGACAGCGTGGTGGCGTGGCTGGTGCCTGGCAGCTGGAGCGTCAGGCAGCAGATAGTGGAAGAAGGCATCGGCAAGATACTTGAAGATGCGGGTTTTGAACTGCGTCTGCCGTCGTGTTCGGCTTGCTTGGCCATGAATCCCGACAAAGTGCCTTCCGGCAAACTCTCCATAAGTACCAGCAACCGCAATTTCGTGGGACGGCAGGGCCCCGGTGCCCGCACCATACTCGCATCGCCGCTTGTGGTTGCCGCCGCTGCGGTGACAGGAAAAATCACAGATCCCCGTAAGATAATGTAAGGACATGGACAAACAGAAATTCAACACGATACATAGTACTTGTATCCCGATAGCCATTGACAACTGCAACACTGACCTGATTATCCCCGCACGCTATCTGGCTTCAACGACACGCGACCCGAAATTCTTCGGCGATGCTTTCATGCATGACCTGCGCTATGACAGCGAAGGCAAGCCTGTCAGCGGGTTCGTTCTCAACAAACCCGGTTTCAGCGAACTGCCGCACAACGGCGTTCACGAAATCATCATTGCCGGCAAGAACTGGGGATCGGGGTCAAGCCGCGAGCATGCTGCATGGGCAATCGCAGGGTATGGAGTGAGGGTGGTAATCAGTTCTTCGTTTGCGGATATCCATCGCAATAACCTCTTGAATTGCTTTGTGTTGCCGGTGGTTGTTACGGAAAAATTCCAAAAGGAACTGTTTGGGACAGTATGTTCCGATCCTCTTGCGCAAGTCAAGGTAGACTTGCCTTCGCAGACAGTGACAAACATCGCTACGGGACGTTCGGAACGGTTCTGCATAAACGGCTACAAGAAATATTGTCTGATGCACGCTTTGGACGACATTGATTTCCTGCTTGAAAACAGGCGGAAAATAGAAGAGTTTGAATCCGGGCGTTCCTGAATACCGTCATGCCATGAAAAAACTGTTGGTTCCATGTTTTCTGCTTGCGTTGCTCTCTTCGTGCGGAGGGGGCAAAGCCGGTGTCAGCAACGGTGCGGACACGCTCGACAGCGTTGCCGACACGGTTGTTCCGACCCCCGTAGACGAGGAAGACCCCATCGCGGCCCAGACAAAAGTGCCGAAGGCGGCCGACGGGCTGTTCTATGACTTCATATCGTCGTTTTGCCAGAACAGCGCATACCAGAAGTCAAGGATTAGATTCCCCCTGCCATGTACGGTCAACGGCCAGCGGCAGACAGTGACAGCCGAGGAGTGGCATTTCTCGCGGCTGTACTACAATTCCGACATATACACGGTGTTTTTTCCCGACACCAGGTCTTTGAGGCTTGAAACCGACAAGACAGTGGACAAGGTGAACGTGCAGTGGTATGATGTCAGTCTGGATCTTGTCAGCAACTACCTTTTTGAAAAGACAGACGACAAGTGGATGCTCACGTCCATAGAGGAGAATCCCATTGACGGGGAAGCGGACAACGGGTTCATAGGCTTCTATTCCAAGTTCGTTTCCGACAAGGAATACCAGATGAATCATATTGCCGAGACCGTCATCTACGACGGGATAGACCCCGACTACGAGGACGAGTTTGAGATGAAGACAGTGAAAGGCAAGAAAATCAGCCTCTCGCAGTGGGACGAGACCCTGATACCGGAGCTGCCCGGCACGCAGTTCTCCAATCTGGATTTCGGACAGGACTTGAGCGGAGACAACCGTGTGGTGTCCGTGGAGTCTCCCTCGTCGGGCTTTGCCAGCCGTCTGCACTTCCACAAAGCCTCCGGCAAGTGGCAATTGTGCAAAGTGGAAAACCTTTAGACAACAGCAATATAACCGTTAAAAACAAATAGCCATGAAAATCAGGACAGACTATTCGCTGCTGCACCACAATTCATTCGGACTTGACGTGAAAGCCGGGAAATTCGTGGAATACGGAAATGTGCATGAACTTCAGCACTATCTGTACACCCATGACAAGAACGAGCCTCTGTTCCACATAGGTGGAGGCAACAACGTGCTTTTTACCAAAGACTATGACGGCACAGTATTGCACAGTGCAATAAAGGGATTTGAAGTGACTGGTGTGGACGGTCATGACGTGCATCTGCGTCTGGGGGCGGTGATGACATGGGATCGTGTCGTTGAAAGCACTCTGCGGAGGGGATATTTCGGCTTGGAAAACCTTTCTGGCATCCCCTCGGAGGTGGGTGCCGCCGTAGTGCAGAACATAGGTGCCTATGGGGCGGAAGTCAAGGATTTCGTGGAGAGCGTGGAGGCTGTGTCGCTTGCCGATGGCGGGATACACGAATTTACAGCCGAAGACTGCGGCTTTGGTTACCGCACGAGCAATTTCAAAGGAGAGTGGAAGGGCCGGTATGCCGTGACCCATGTCACCCTGCGGCTGTCGCTTGATTTCAAGCCCAACCTTACATACCACACTCTGGCAGACCATGCGACCGGAAAAATCAATGCCACGGATCTGCGCGGCATGATAATGCAGTTGCGTGCAAGCAAGCTTCCCGATCCCGGGGTGCTGGGCAATGCGGGCAGTTTCTTCATGAATCCCGTTGTTGACAGGGCGACATACGAAAGGCTGCGCGAGGATTACCCCACTGTTCCGCACTATTCCATGCCCGAGGGCGTGAAGATACCTGCCGGATGGCTCATAGAGAAATGCGGCTGGAAAGGCAGGAGTGTCGGGCGTGCGGCGGTATACAGCAAACAGGCTCTTGTGCTGGTAAACACGGGCGGAGCGACTCCGCAGGACATAGTCCGTCTCGCGGATGCGGTGTGCGCCGATGTCATGGACAAGTTCGGCATTTCGCTTGTCCCCGAGGTTATCTGGATCTGAGAAGGGCAAATGAAACTGACTTTTCTTGGCACCGGCACATCCAACGGAGTGCCCGTGATAGGGTGCGGATGCGGGGTGTGCAGGTCATCTGACCCCCGCGACAAGAGACTGCGCTCGAGTGTCCTGCTGGAATTTGACGGTGGAGACATCCCCGGCAACGGGAAAAGTGCTCTTTCGTGCTATCGGCCCGATGAAGACTCTCTGCCGGTGTTTCCCGAAACAGGTATGGTGCGCATACTGATTGACTGCGGTCCTGATTTCAGGCAGCAGATGCTGGGTGTTCCCTACGGGCCTGTTCATGCAGTCCTTGTTACCCATGAACACTATGATCATGTAGGGGGGCTTGACGATCTCAGACCTTTCTGCGTGTTCAATGACATTGATATCTTCGGTGAGCCTGCGGTGATAAGGCATCTTGGGGAGCGTATGCCATATTGCTTCGGGCCTGGCAAATACCCCTCGGCTCCTGCACTGCGGCTCCACACTGTGAGTCCTTACGTACCTTTGCACATTTGCGGCATTTGTGTGGAACCGCTCAGGGTGATGCACGGCAAGTTGCCCATAATAGGCTTTCGCATAGGGAATTTCGCATACATTACTGACATGAGCCGGATGCCGTCCGATACATTCGCGCGGCTCGGGGGACTTGATGTGCTGGTGGTCAACGCATTGCGTAAGACTCCTCATCCAACCCACCAAAGCATCGGCGAGGCCCTCGTGCTAATAGACAGTCTGAAGCCGGGACGGGCTTTCTTGACCCATCTTGCCCATTCTGCCGGACTGCATTCAGACTCTTCCGCGCTCTTGCCCGACAATGTGCGCTTTGCCTATGACGGTCTGGTCATTGACGTGTAGCGTCCGTTTCCTCTCGCACTTTTGAAAAAGTATGCCGTCACCTCCATGCTGCTGCGGGCTTTTGCTGAAAAGAAATGCTAACAAGCTTTTTGGGAAGCATGGAAGTTTTTGTGCCTTTCTTTAGGGGGGGGTAAAAAAGAAAGTGTAATTTTGCGATGGAAATAAGAAACCTGTAACCGTAAGACCATGGAAAAGTCAGTACGAAAGCTGTTGCTTGCCGTTTCCGCAGGATTATTGGCAATGGCTGCACCGAGTATAAAAGCCCAGAAAATTGCGTTGAAGACAAATGCGCTGGAGTGGTTATGCCTGTCTCCGAACGCCGGATTGGAAACCCGCCTGTCCAAACATTTCAGCCTGAATTTGGAGGCTTCGGGCAGCGTGGCCAAGTTCAGCGACAAGAGATTGCGCCACTTTACTTTCAGGCCTGAACTGCGCTATTGGTTCAGCGGCAGGATGCAAGCCCACCATTTCGTGGGTCTGATGCCGCTCGGCACTGCCTACGACGTGAAGCTTGACAAAACCCGTCATCAGGGATGGGGCCTGGGTTTGGGAGTGACCTATGGCTACAGCCTTGTTCTGGGCAGGCGTTTCAGCCTGGAGGGGACAGTCGGTGCCGGTGTGCTGAACTATGAGGAGAAGAAATACAACGAATCGGAGAAAGGCGAGACGATTTACAGGAAGAAAGCTCTGCTTCCCCTGAAATTGGGCATCAGTGCCGTCTATACGTTTTAAAACAACAGGCAAATGGTTATCATGAACAAATTGTTTAGAGTGGCACTTGTCGCACTTTTCGTGTGTCTGTGCCACTCCGTGTATGCCGAGGTGGAGCGTGTGAAAATTGTGGTGTCAAATGACAAACGCGCATTGCTGGCAAGTATCAATGTTCAGGAGCTGCCATCCCGCAATGTAATAGGGCAGACAGACAACAACGGAGAGCTGGTCGTTGAAGTGTCGGTTGGGAAAAAGACCGAGTTCCTGTTGGAAGATTATTCCGGCAAATACAGAAAGAAGCTGATAACCCTTGATGGTGCTGTCACTGTTTTCAAAGTCCAGTTGGAGCTTTCGAAGGACATAGAGATAGGAGAGGTCAAAATCTCCGGCAAACTGGAGGCGCGCAAGAGGCTGCAGCCGCGTCCGAGCATAACCAAAGTAAAGGGTGATACCATAATGACAGTCTGCCAGTTCCCCATCGACACGCTGTTGCGCAAGGATGTCAGGGTGATTGTCCAGCCGTTCTTTCTTGACAGTACCGTCCACAGGAAATACTACACGGAACCGTTTGTGCTGGACGGCGAGGAATATCATGCCACGCAGATCAGGATGTACGACTACAAGACCGGCAACGGATTCAACGGGGTGCTGCCGGAAAAAATCCAGACTGCTCCGAATCCCCTTTATGACCCTCTGTACAACAACATTGTGTTGAAGAACGACAGCCTGCATTTCGTGGGCAGGACAAAAACCCGTTCGTTTCGTGTGAAAGACAGGCAGTACAATGATTCCACGGTGTACAGGGAGCGTGAAGTGCCCAAAAGCAAATGGGGCGTTCTTGCAGAAATACCCATGGCACTTGTGGCAAATCCGAAGGTCGTGGAGCGGCATTTCTGGTGTGCCGGGGCTGAGGTGTCGTTCGAAGACTATACGAAACTGCTGTATCTGACCAAGGGCGACCTCTTTTCCATAGGCCTGCGCAATCCGATGCGTTTCTTTGAATACCGGCTGAAAGGCACTGAACTGAAGGAAGACACGGCCGTCTGGTATCCGGTGCCCAACATTGCCAAACAGGAGAAGTCAGACCGGATATATATCAGATTTGCCAGGGCCCAGTCCGGCATGGACATGAATGACAGCCTGACAAATGCGGAACTGGAAAAGCTCAAGGCAAGCATTGACGCAATCCTTTCGGATGAGGATGCCCAGTTCAGGGACGTGACCATAACCGGTACCGCCTCGCCGGAGGGTGTCTACAACTACAACAAGAAACTGGCAGATGCCCGCATGGGCACGTTGCTTGAATGGGTGAGGGAAAGGATACCTGAGTCCCGACGCGCATATATGTACCCGAAAAAGGAGGGGCGCGTCGCAGCATGGAGCGAGGTGGCGGAACTGCTGCGCAAGGACAGCCTCGTCAAGGAAGCCGAAGAGGTGGAAGCGGTCATTGCCGGATATTCGAGCGAAAACGCAAGGGGGCAGCAGATACGCCGCCTGCCGTTCTACAGTCTGATAGACGACAAATACCTGCCCAGGCTCCGCAAGGTGGAATACAAGCTCGGATATTCCATAGACCGTAAACTGTCCTATGAGGAAATCGTGCAGAGAATAAAGGCCAATCCGAAATTCCAACCCAGCCCGTATGAAAGTTTCGAACTTTACAGAAACGAGCGGGATTCGGTCAAGCGTCTGGAACTGTGCAGGCAAGCCTATGAGAAATATCCCAACTATCTGGTGTTTGCCAACGACTATTCCGCAATGTTGGTTTCGGCGGGCAAACCGGATCCGCGGGTGCTCAACGGGTTTGACGGCGAGAGGGTGAAGCACATGGGGCGCAATGTCAGGGTGCCAGTAACGGTTCATATCAACCAGATGTGCGCCCGCATACTTACGAACAACACCGTTTCGGCAGATACCCTTGACCAGATGATAATGGCGCGCACGGACTGTGACCCCCAAAGGAACAGGCAGTATGTCATGGCCCGTGCCTATCTGGACCTTAAGCAGGGCAATTTCAGTGGGGACAACTATGAAATTGTCAGGGAGACAGGTCTGCGGAACGAAATCGTATTTCTTCTGGCCCGCAACGGTGATTCGGAGAATGCCACCGACGATGACAGGAAAGCCTTTGAGCTGTGCGAACAGTTGGGCGACTCGCTCGCTTTGGACTGCGTGCTGAAGGCCATCTGTGCGAGCCGTGTGGATGGAAAGGACAACGGGGCCGTCGTAGGTTGGCTGAAAAAGGCTTTCGCCCTGGACCCGAAGATGGAGGACACCTGTGGCGGAGAAGCCGACTTGCAGAAGGCCTTGACCACGATACGAAAAGAGAGGAAAGCATTGGAAGCCAAAGATGCCCAGCCTGTTGAAAACAAGTAAAACGGAAACTTGACATGAAAAGAGATATAATCCAAAAAGGAATACGCGGTGCAATGCTGCTGTTCTTCCTGTCGGCAGTGATTTCTGCGAGGGGAACTGTGGAAAGTGCCGTTGCAGACACACTGGACGGGAAAGACGACATTGTATTCGGAGAACCGAGACCGGTCAGTTCGTATGGCGGCAAGAGTGCGATACAGGAATACACTCTTCAGTCTCCGCGCATCTCAAAGCGTTTTGGCAGCAAGAAACTGTTTGACCACGCTTTCGTTGAAGGCGGAGTGGGTGCAAACACGATGATGGGCTATCATGTCGACGGCTATCTGACAAAGGTTTCCCCCTCCGTGTTCGGGTCTGTAGGAGACTGGCTCACCCCCGAGCACGGTTGGCGCGCGACCGGAAGCATAGGGTATTTCAACCATCCGGCCAGCCCCCGTGCCAAGTTCCTGTCGTTTGAACTTGACTATCTGATGAATCTCACAGCTCTGTCTGAATGGGAATATCCTGACTACAACAGGTTCGAGGTCATTGGCGTGGCCGGCCTTAACGTTTTCGGTTCCCGTCATAACGGTGAGACACAAACAGGGTGGGGGGCAAACCTTGGGTTGAAGGGACTGTATCATCTGTCAAGCTATACCTATGTCTTTGCGGAGTCCAAGGCGACTCTCGCCTACAATATGCTTCACGGCAATATGTGGTACAAGATACGTCCCACTCTGTCGTTGTCGGCAGGTCTGGGGTTCAGCTGTCCGAGAATATCCCCGAAAAGCAGAATGTACGCCGGCAATCCCGCCGTCTCGGCATTGGACGGCTGGCCTGTGCATGAGTATGATGACGACGGCCACTGGCTGAATGGCACCTACGTCACGGTGCTGGGCGGACCGTCGGTGATCGCCAACTTCCGTCCCTCCACGTGGAAAGACTACAGCGGGGCGAAGTTCAAGCTTGCCGTGGGCAAGATGTTCAGCCCTTCGGTCGGTGCGCAGGTGTCGCTGAACGGCGGGATCAACAGGGTGCGCAACCTTGACTGGCACGCCAAGACTTACGGTCTTGGGGCCGAGGCGGTGTGGAACATGCACAACACGTTCGGCGGCTATAACCCGACGAGGCCCTTTACCGTCAATGCCCTTGCCGGAATAAGCTACAATGTCAATATGCACGGCACCACGACAAAAGCCCAGAACTACTCATGGGGGTTGGGAGGAGCCCTGCAGGCAAGACTGCGTCTGGCGAAAGGGACGGAGTTTGTGGCAGAACCCCGTATAGACCTCTACAGCGACAAGTTCGTCCCCGCAGTATACTCCATGCCCAAGCGTGACGTGGTCATGTCCATGCTGTTTGGCTTCAGTTTCCGGCAGGGGTCCAACACGGCAGAACAGCTTGAAAGGAACGGTGACTACAGCCAGGAGTCATGGTATGACGATATGTTTGCGCAGGTGGGCTTGGGGATCGGTATGCCGTTCAGCTTCAGGGCCGGTCACAACTACAGGAAATCCGTCAGGCCGCAAGGATATATCGCTTTCGGGAAATGGTTCTCTGCCACGAGCGGTGCAAGAGCGTGGGTAGACATGGGTTCCGTTTGGCAGGACGTGAACAAAAGTACCCGTTTTGCGACCTACGGCATTGACTATATGTGGAACTTGACGAACGCGTTCCACGGCTACAGGAACGACCGCAAATTCTGCCTGAACGCCGGGGTGGGACTGAACGTCATGTCGCTCAAGGAAAACTCCAACACTTATCTCGGTGCTCAGGTTTCCGCACAGGGGCTGTACAGGATAAACAGCCTGTACGGCTTGTTCATAGAGCCTCAGGTGCGCTTCTACGACAAAAACGCGTTGAAGTATTCAGACTGTTTCCCGAGAAACTCTGTCATGCTCAATCTTATGGCAGGTGTGCAGGTCAGCATGAAAGGATACAAGCCGGGCTATTACGGCAGTTTTGCGAAAGAGGAAGGACGGTCTTTCTTTTCTGTCGGCGCAGGCTTGACAACTCCGGTCCGTCTGATGAAGCACGCCCGCAGTTACGGGCCTACAATGAAACTTTCGTACGGAAAGTGGTACAGCCCCGTTTCGGCATGGAGAGTCAGCGGTTGGGGATATGTCAACAGGGTCAACGGGGGCCGTTACGGCATAGTCAACGCAAGTCTGGATTACATCGTTGACGCCAGTGCCTTTACCTGCGGCTACAATCCCGACCGTTTTGTGTCTACACGCATCGTCATGGGAGCTGATATGGGGATGGATTGCCAACGCGACAATGTCCGCCTTGTGCCCCAGATACATTTTGGCACCCAACTGGCGATCCGGCTCTCCGGCAGTATGGAGCTGTTTGCCGAGCCCCAGTTCCTCTATTCGTTCTCTGACCGTTTTGGCCGCAGTCTGCTGAAAACGTCATTGCAGGGTTTGGCCGGCATAACCTGTCAGTTCGGCGGCCACGATGTGAAACGCGACCTTGCGTTGCCCGACAAGCGCAGATTCGTATCGGTGGCGATGGGCATGGGAATCAATTCCGCAAAACAGGACATCAGTGCGACATACAGGCTGAAACCCGGCACTATGCTTTCCTACGGATATTGGTTCAACGGCTTGTCGGGAGTAAGGCTCGCACTGTCCTGCAACGGCAACAACGACAGGCACAGAACCCTGTGGCAGGCGCACTTCGACTATATGGTGAACATGATCACGTTGCTGACAGGCAGAAACACCCGGGACGACAAGGTGCAGTTCCGCAGTTTTGTTGGAGCCAATGCCGGTGTCGTGACAAAGCCTTCGTGTCGTCCGGGGAAAGGGCTCGGACTGGAGGTCGGCACACAGATGGCCTATGTGCTTTCTCCCGCCATGGAGCTGTTTGTTGAACCCACGGCACAGCTCTTCAGCAGGAATCTGTTCAGATGCCACATCTTTGAGGGTATGCTGGACGCCAAAATAGGCATCAACTACAAGTTCTGACACCGGTACCGGTTTTCCGGAGGGATGGCGGAGAACCTGTGCGGCAGGCATTGCGGAATCCCAAGATTACGGGATGTCGTAAAACCGGCGGGGAGACTGCCGGGAAAAAAGTCCGTGCGGAAAGAAAAAAAGCTTGAGACAACGGCGAAAAGTGTTGATCTTACGGAT